>JBEDUN010000111.1:0-16923 GCA_040414675.1 Nitrososphaeraceae archaeon
CTAACCTTTTCTATTGATTTACCCTTTGGATCTTCTATTCCCCAGTCTATTAAATTAGGAACAAACATAGTTGGACACCAGTCCTTTTCCATACATCCAATGTTGACTATCTTTGATGAATTTCTCATCATGTCCTCGGTAATATCCGTGGGTCTCTGTTTGCTGATGTCGATACCCACTTCTCTCATCGCTTCTATTGCGAGCGGATTGACTTCTGAAGTAGGTTTGGTTCCAGCACTTAATGGTTCATAATCTTCTGGAGCATATTTTCTAAAAAAGGCCTCAGCCATCTGACTACGGCCTGCATTTTGTATGCATATAAAAAGAATCGTTTGCTTTTCTTTAGATTTACTCTTGCTACCAAATGAGAATTTCATGAATCACTTCGCTCCCAGGTCTTTACTGCTTTTATTACCAAACTTGTAATTCGTCTGCCTTCGATATTATCACCGCTGTCCATATACAATTTCTCTTCCAATACTTCTATGTCAGAAAACCCTGCCTTTCCAATACTATCAAGATAATGTTCTTTTGTTAATGCACCGTCTATGCAACTACACCATTTATCCGAATTTGCCGATTCTGAATCGACTTCCCTACTTGTTACAAGATCTGATATTACCATTCTTCCACCATTAGTTTTTAGGATCCTGTAAATTTCCTTGAATGCAGCTATCTTGTCTATAGTTAAATTAATAACACAATTGCTAATTACCACATCAGCGGCATTTTCGTTAACTGGAATCCCCTTTTCTATGTCTCCTTTTCTGAATTCTACGTTTGTGTATCCGTTCTGTTTTGCATGACTTGCAGCCTTTTCTAACATCTCATCTGTCATGTCAACACCAATCACTTTTCCTGTCTGCCTGACTTTGTTTGCTGATAAAAACACATCAATCCCTCCACCGGAACCAATATCGACTACTACTTCCCCTTCCTGAATATTTGCAAAATTTACTGGTGCGCCACAGCCTACACCAAGTATGGAAGACTCCGGAATAGAATTCAAATCGTTAGTAGTATAGCCAATATGCTTCGCAATTTGCAACGGTGACTTCATTGTCTGACTGCCATTACTACTTCCGCTACCACCACTACCACAACATTCTCCGGGTGCGCAACAACCATCTAAAGAACTTCCCACTAATGCAATATTACCATATCTTTCCTTTACCTTTTGTTTAATTAAATCATCTTTCACATCTACTGTTTACAAGAGAAACTATTTAAGTTGTCAAGAGAACCTAGGTAAAGTAAGTGTAGTTATGGAAACAAAAGGAAACGGAAAAAGTAGGAAAATAGCATCAATAACAGCATCAAGAATAACCAAAACAGAATTACCACTTGTTCAGACTAATCAAAATTGCGATTTTCATGGATATAATGCAGATACGCTTATGAAAGAAACTGCTAAACTACGTAAGATAATTACAAAGAGAGGAACTCTTGAAATTCTGATTCCATTATGTTGCACTACCAGTTCTGTCAGATATATAAAATTCAGGAATACGATGAAAGGCTTCAGCAGCAAAACACTAGCGAAAAGACTAAAGGAACTTGATGAAAGCGGAATTCTAGAAAGACAAGCATATAACGAAATCCCACCGAGGGTGGAATATAGATTAACCAATAAGGGACAAGAGTTAGTTGAGTCCGTCATCTATCTATTAAATTGGATGAAAAAATGGGCTAAGGGCTAGTATAGTGTATATATGTAGATGAATTCATCGGGAAACTCGAAATTACATTGTATCATCCTAATTCTATCAATTATGATTCCTTTTCTTGTATTGACTTTTTTCCATCGTTCAAAGCGATCTTTATCTATCTCAACAATCTGCCCTCGATTTCCTTTATCCAGTCAATACATTGTTCAAATAGCATGCTAAATCGGACTCGCATTTTTGTGTTCATTAATGTATTTGTTTGAGATATACCAATACTGGATTGCCGTGCGTCATTTGATACTTCCTTGATTAAAGAAAAACTAATTGACGAATTTTATTTATTTATTAATCCTGTTGCGATTGGAAACGGTATGACTATATTTAAGGACTTTAACGAGATTCAAAAATACACTCTGATTGAATCAAAAGCGTTCGAATGTGGTAAAGTATTGCTTCGCTATGAAGCATGACAATAATAACACACCAATACCTTGGAAAGCCGTGTTTGGTGGCATTGCAGCAACGGCAAAGATTAAGAAATAGATTAAATCCTGCTTCAATGAAGATCCATACCCAGGATCAGGCATAGTTAGGAGACCATAAATAAAAAAATTCCTCAAATGGACATATCCCAGACGAGCGAGCGACGGAGCTCAAATCAAGCTCCCTTTACTAAACGAAGGCCATTCCCATTCGATTGTTATCCGAAATAGCCGTAATCGAATGACGAATGAGAGTCAATATGGTGATTCAAATCCAGGGTTAGAGGGGAATACCCTAGTAAATTAAGTAATAAAATGACCGACGAATCCACTCGTCGGTCAAAAGACAAATCGCACAGCATTTAACATCCACTACCCAACAATGCAATGGTGTTGTTATATCTAACCATTATAAAGTAGAATGTAAAAGTTAAATCTTTCATACTTGCTTGAGGTATAATTTTACTAGAAAACATATTACATTCATGATGCTAGATATAAAGTTACGATATATGGATCACTCATCGTTATTGTAGATGTGCGGACAGCCCATCCAAGCTTTCTCAACGTTTTATGCACAAAACCTAAAGCTCTGGGCGTAATATACGTGATATTGTGCAATGGCTAAACATACAGCCGCAGTTATAGCAGATAGAAGACAGAAACTTTGGACTTTACTAATCAAAGGAATGAAGGCATATGAAATAGCCAAAGAGCTTAACACGGATCATTCTACCGTAAGCAGAGATATCAAATTCTTGACTGCACAGTCGCAGAATTATTTGAATGATCTGGCCAAGGAAACTCTCCCTTTCATGTATCAAACATCTATCGAAGGAATTAGAAGCATCTTGAAAGAGTGCTGGAATATTTATCAATCAGACGATAACAAAATAAATTGGTTTCAGCGTCTATCTGCTTTGAAATTAGCCAAGGAATGCAATGAGGCAATATTCAACCTGGTCGATGAAGGGCCTTCTGTAATGTATCTAAAGCAGTTACAAGATAGGTTAGATTATCTTCAAATTGAAAGTAGACAGATACGTTAAAGATCTATTCAAGATATTAGATAACTGCAATTTTTCTAGTGGTAACGATAATGAATATGACGATGATTACTACCTTGAACAAGGATCTGAACCTCCAGGGTTTGCAGAGTATAGAGCAGCACGTGCCAAGATTACTGATGCATTTGGAAATAAGACATTTGAAGATGTTTGGGACAGTATCACCCAAGACGAGTCCGATTATTATTTGAAAATGAATCTGAGGTCTTCTCCAGAAGATAGATATCAACACAAGAAAAAGGCGTGGTATTTTCATGAATCAAGTTGGTGTATGCGTCATGATAACGGCTATGATGGACAAGGCTGTAACAACGGCGAATGTATTCCAGAGTGTAGATATTATCCTGAATATGGAAGAATAGAAGATGAAGAAGTTATCCAAAGGCATAAAGAGATTGAAGAACGTTCCAGAAAATGGAATGCCATAAGTTAGTTCTAGTATTTCTGTCAAGTAAATTTCTTCGTTACTGAGTCGGATTTGGATTCATACCCCATCATATTTTGGCGTTGCTTATAACATCGGTGCTATCCTAAATGCGTTATACGAATTTGCGATAAGGCCACAGTATTTCCAAATTTTTTCAGAGCGTAAAAGAGCCGTCATTAATACTCATAGCGTAGATTGATACACTGTAATTCTTATCATATCAATAATGATAAATCTTGCAGAACTCAATAAGATGTCGTGCGCATACTTTTCGAGCTGAAGGCAATAAATGATCAGAATGTCTGGGATGCCAGTGAGTATCACAAGGTTCAGGGATTTGTTTACGACAAGCTCATAGCAAATACAAAATTCTATGATATGCATGATTCTAATACTTACAAGTTTTTTTGTTTCTCCAACATTTATCCCCCAGTTATAGTAAAAAGCGGACAGATTAGACATCTCTTGTTTTCTTCTCCAAATATTGATTTGGTAAATTCAATATTTACATATGCTAAAGACAATCTTATTGATAACAGAATAATAAATATCGGCGATCAACAATATCATCTAAAATCTCTTGAGCTTCTTGAAACTAGAGTGGTAGGAAAGAGTTGTATAATTCGAACTTCTACACCGATAACGATTAGAATTCCTGAAAAGGCTTACCCTTTTTACAATATACAGGAACATGATAGAAAAAAGAAGTTTATATACTGGCGTTCAAATCTCCCACACGATATTTTTATGAAGATGATGTTAAACAATATAAAGTCTAAATTCAAACATTATTTTAACATCGATGCCAGTAATTTCGAATCGGCAATTCAGTTATTTATTCTCCTTAAGGAAGTCGTTATTCACTTGCCAATGGATAGATATACTGCCAAGATTCCTGCCAGCTTTTGGAGATTTAATTTCAACAATTTAAATGATGATCATAGAGACTTGTTGAATTTTGCACTCGATACTGGATTTGGTGAAAGAAACAGCTCTGGGCTGGGATTTCTTAATGTAGAAGAAGGGGCAAGAATAGCACGACTACAAAGAGCCTGACTTTGTTATTGCAATTCACTAATCAGGTTTAGTGCGGATCTTTATATACCAACATGACAAATATAGATCAACTACACAGATCGCAAATATTAAGGAATGTCATGAATAAAAAGTATAGATTAGTATCTGACTAAGATAGGATTGAAACTTTGCCTTTTGGCATACTCCCTCTACTCATATCCCGCATCAGTGTTAGTATCTGACTAATATAGGATTGAAACTACACTTGCCCTTTCTGGATTCGAACTTTCTGTCCTGATGTTAGCGTTAGTATCTGACTAAGATAGGATTGAAACATGGGCTTGGGGGGCAAACTGCTTTGGAATTCCTTACTTTAGTATCTGACTAAGATAGGATTGAAACTATGCTGCCAGTGGATATTTAAAGCCAATTGCGCCGAAGTTAGTATCTGACTAAGATAGGATTGAACCTCGACTCCCGCTGTTGTGGTTCCCTAGGTGAATCCAACTGCTATTAGTATCTGACTAAGTCAGAATCTAAACACACGTTTTCTAATTAATCAGTTAGTAAATCTTTATTAAGAACCAGGATTTGGGGCATCTAGAGAAAAATTGAAACTTCATAGGTTAATGTGCAAAAAGAGATAAGAATTTTTCATATGTCAAAGAGATTATTAACTACCTGTTTCCTTTATACATAATGCTTGCCTATGATCTTTATTTCAGAAATAAGGATTCCCATGGCAATGTAACGAGGTTGCGAGAACAACCAATCAAGAAGATTTACATAAAGCGAAAAACTATCAAAATTGATTTTAAAACTCTCGATGAATATGGTTCCAAAATCTCTGATAGATATAGAGTATTGCAAGAATCTCTTACCATGCCATTGAATACTGGAGATAGAGATCTTCTTAACCTTCCAGACTATAGAACCTCTACAAACCAACCAAGTCCATATATCAACATTTTTGGAACTCTAAAGAAATTAAAAAAAGAAACAATCTTGAAACTAATCCTACAGACTAGATCAACTGACTTTGCAAATCTATTAGAAGCTGAATACGATCTTGTGAATCATAAGGAGTCAATAACGGCTAAAAATAATATTCCACTAAGAATAGATACACAATATTATTATTTTCTTTATAATAAGAATAATGGGAAGGAAACCAAAGTAAATGTGTTTAATGACTATGTAAAATCAGGAATATTAACAAACAACAGTTTTTTCTCTAAAGATCTTTTTATAAGGATTGCTAAGAAGTTTTTCAAGTTCGCAATAAAGAGTGGTTTGCAAATAGTAAAGGACGGTTCGCTACCCTTTTTAATATATTTACTTCCTTCTGACTCAAAAATTGAATATAACAACAAGGAAGAAATCAAAACGGAAAATAATGAGAAAGAGGTAAGCTTTAAAGATTCCTTTGGAAGTTTGGTCACAAAATATGCTTCCAACACTACGATAAATGCTAAATTCCTTTCCTTCGATGAGAAAGCATTCACACTTAACTGTAAGCAGAGAAATGACTTCTACCAAAATATCGGTATTGGAGAAGAATCTCTACAACATATCTTTCTCCCACCTGATCTGTTTTTCAATATAGGAGGTTTAAGATGGCTTTTTATGGATTTGAACAATGTGTTTCAAGAGAAATTCAAAGAAACATCCCGCGGAATTATTTTTCAATTATACCAGAATTTTAGGACATTAGACTCGTTAGGAGAGACCAGAGAAGAAAAATCATTACTCAAGATTATATGTCTTAAAATCCAACAGTCAAAGCAAGAAATTCTCGTAGATGACAATCTCACTATGGATAGATTGAGAAGGATATTCTCTAATTTTGATTCTATAACAATACCTCATATGGCATTTGAAGAGGCATTGATTTACAAGGACGGTAAGGTTGCATTAAGAAATAACTATATCTATGGAATTAAGAGTTTTCTAAGTGAAACAAAGATTCCTAAATCATACCTAATCACCTCATTTACAAGAATTCTTAAAATACGGGTTTTTGATTGGTTAGGGAAAGACAAGAAGAAAAATAAAAATAGTGATGATGCTATTAAATTTTTTAACGCGACAGATTTTTGCTTAAAAGCTTTATCAATAAGACAGGAAGTGGATAAACCTGTGAATAATAACGAAGTTTTTGCTTATAACATCGGTGCAATAGCCAGATTGTATATTGACTTTAAGAATGAAGTTGGAGAGGAAAACAATTCGCTGAGGGATATGCTAGTCTATTCAAAATATGACAGGGAAAAATTACAATTTGTGTATAGAAGAATTGGTCAGAGCATTAATCTTTCAAAAGCTAAAGAAGACAAGAAAAGAGAGGTTACTAAGCAATTAGAAAAGTATACACCTCATGACGAAATTGCAGAGCAAGATGCATACAATGATTATTCATATTTTTTCTACAAGGGATTTTTTCAGAGAGGATCTGATACTAAATGACATCTACGGATAATATGGCTAAAGAAAAGAAAGAGATCTTGTTCTATTATGAATCGCGCCAAAACCCTAATGGAGATCCTGGATTTGAAAATCAGCCTAGAATGATGCCTGACGGCACCATAATGGTCACTGATGTCAGAATAAAAAGGACAATGCGAGATTATGCAAAAAAAACTTGGCAGAAAATACTGTTCGTTGATTTTGATAAAGATGGAAATCCAGTAAAGGCTGACGAGAGAGCAAAAGAAATCATAAATCCACAGAATAAGAAACTGGAGGCAGATGCCATAAAATCTCTCCTGAAGAAAACATTTGATGTTCCATTATTTGGGGTTTTTCTTCCAATTAGAAGCGATAAGAACAAGTCGGATGAAGATGTAGGAGCTTCACAAAAATTGACTGGCCCATTACAATTTGGAATAGGTAGAAGCATAAATCAGGTTCAACTGATTAATCCCTTAATCTCATCACGATTCGTTGGCAAGGTAAAGGAGAATAGGGAACAGCAATTCTCTACCTTTGGAAGATTCTATTCGGTTGAATATGCCTTGATAAAAATACATGGAGCACTAAACCCAGAAAACCTCGATAAATACCTCGGTGATCCTGATATAGAGAAGAGTTTTACAGAGGCTGAAAGACACATTTTTGAGTGTTTATGGAATGGCACTAATGAGCTTATTACTAGGTCAAAATTCCCCCAAAGGAGTATTCTGTATATCGAGATTACCTATAAAAATACAATCTATAATGACCTTCCGATTCTTGTTGAAGAAAATGAGAATCTTAAGAAAAGGACTTGTTCCCTAGGGGCATCTCCTTTTAAATTTGATAAATTAATCTCTGCAGTCTATAAAAGAAAGACCAAAATAAGTAAAGTTAGAGTTAAGGGTTGCCCAGAAATAGGCTCAGATATAGAACGATTGATTAAGAGTATTAACGGCAAAAAAGGTAATGTTATTGAAGAGATCGTTAGTTGAAGATAATATCTTTTAGTCTAGGTGGTAAATATGCTGCGTTTAGAGATCCTTCGGTAACTTCTAACCAAACTGTATACCATGTTCCATCAAAGAGTGCAGTGATAGGACTATTGGGTGCATTGATTGGAATACAGAGAGATAATAGTTCATTGGGAGCTGCATATGGACACAACTACATCGATTTTTTTTCAAAAACAAGTATAGGGATGAGATACGAATCTGAGCCAAGAAAAATAACATACTTTACTAATCACCGATCACTCGAAAATGCAAATATGAAACCATTCAAGAAAGAACTACTGGAAAACCCGCAGTATAGAATATTTGTTCTTATTGACAATGCATCAAGAGAATTTCAGAAATTGGAAACTTCTCTATCTAAAAACAGGTTTGTCTATTCTCCTTACCTAGGACATGCATACTGCCCAGCAATGATCTCTGATCTACAAACGTATCCAGTAGATCTAGTTATGGATAGTGAGGATGAGATTACAGATTGCGTAATTCTTGATGAATCCGAGACATATAATCCAAATTTTAATTTAATAATTCGTCCCGCAACAGATGACAAACATAGATCAACTGTGATGATAGAAAGACATCTACATCACTTTCATGTCGATAATCGTCTGGAAAGCAGGGTATTGAAATATTGGATCCCAGTTAATTTCTCTTCATATATAATAGATAGGGATGATGAAAGAGATCTTTCAAGATTCTACAAGGTAGATGATAAAGTTGTCTGCATGTTTTGATGACTCTCCGTGATGAGAATAATGGAATTCAGTAATGCTAAGGACGATCAAGATGAATATTTGTCTCATCCCATCGAAGAACCAAAACATTCTCTCTTGCAGCATTCCATAGAAGTTGCAGTAAGAACAAGAGAGCTGTTATCTAATACCGGCTTTCAAAACCCTGAGCTGGGATACTTCTCTGGTCTTCTGCATGATATCGGTAAATTAAACCCATTCTATCAAATTCTTTTTAGGACAGATAAATCAAAACGAGAAGCTAAGCAAAATGAATTAATCCAGAAATATGCGCCAGTCCATTCTCCATATTCTGCATGGATTGCAGATAAACTGCTCAAAAAAATGGACAAACATATCGATTATGTTTTGCTTGATAAGATTATAATGCTAATCTATGGACATCATTCTAGAGTTAGAAAATCTATTGGAGAGATCGAAAAGTCTGAAAGGTTTAACATTTCGCAGCAACAGATGCATGACAATCTGAAAAGGTTCTGGCAGATGTCTTCCCGAAGACCAGAATTTTCAACCTTATCGTGGAATCGCTGTTTATCTCGCTTTTTGGATCCGATTAGTTTTGAAATACAACTAAGGTCAAAATCAGAACATGATGCTGTCAATGACTTTCTGGAAGTATCATTTGCATTTTCCTGTTTACTGCAAGCTGACAGAGGAAGCTTTTCAGACTGGAAATATTCCAAGTTCAACAAGGAAATAGATACATCCAAACTAATCAATATCGAATCTAAACTATCCTCCATGAGGGATACAATTCAGAAAGGACTACTTAGCAATATCAAGTATGACAAGCCAATAGTCATAATGAATGCACCAACCGGCAGTGGAAAAACTAAGGTATTTCTGGATTCGATAAAACATTTTCAATCTGAATATAAGGATTTAGAGAGGATATTTTACTTCTCGCCATTGCTTGCATTAACTGAAGATTTTGAGGACAAACTTGTGGAGACGATTCATGATTTAGATGAAGTTCTTATTTACAATCACCTTTTCTCAGGCTCAATTGAGGAGAAAAGGAGAACCTCTGAAGGTAGTCAGATTTACGAATCGCAATGGATCTTTGAGAATGAATCATTTAATAGGCCATTCATAATAACTACAACTCAAAGACTTCTGTATACAATCTTTTCAAATAATCACGGAGACAAGCTAAAGTTAGCATCATTTAGAAACTCACTTCTTATAATTGATGAAGTTCAGACCATTCCAAAATACATACTCAGGATTTTAGTCAAAGTTTTAGAGAGTATGCACAGATTTCTTGGAACAAGAACAATTCTTGTGAGTGCAACAATCCCACATGAATTGCAAGCAGTCTATACAATACAACCTTCTGAAGATACTAAGAAAGCGTATCTGGATTTGACTAAAAAACAACTCAGCTTTCAACACTGGTTAACTTTAGATCATGGAGCATTGAAAAAAGTATCGAAAAAGGACAGGACACTAGTGATGGCTAATACCAGAAGAAAAGCCGCTAATATCTTTAATACCTTAGTGAGATGCTCGAAATGTCAACACGAAAGGAATGCCCATAATAAAAATAGTGCCAGTAAAGAAAAGTTAGAATGTGTTGTTAGAAATTGTAAATGTAATAGCTATTTACCAGATAAGCTATATCTCTCATCAGGCATAAGAAAAAGGGATAAGGTCAAGATTCTATCTCAAATCCATGAAAAGGAACGATCTAAAGAACAATATATGTTGATTTCAACACAGGTTGTAGAAGCTGGAGTTGATATAAGTTTCTCACATATATTCAGAGAAAAATCTCCTCTTGATAGTATAATTCAAGTAATGGGAAGGCTTAATCGGGAGGCAGAAGCTGATGAGGCCAGGCTAATAGTGTTCGAATACGATAATGAGTTTAGACCTTATAGCCAGCTTGAACTAAGTGAATCAGAAAAAATACTAAGAGAAGCCAAAGATTCCACCCAATTATATTCCTCATTAGCCCAATACTATAAATCCATTTCAGAGAAGAATGAAACCTACGAGAATTATTCTAGTGAGTTAGAGTATCACATCTCCAGGCTTGATTTTGATAGAATATGGGAATTCATAAATAATCATGTCTTAGATAATGTCCTTGAAAACGAGCGAGATATAGTTTTGATACCAGATATGCAAGAATGGGATGAAATCAAGCAGATTTTAATGCAGAAAAAACTAACGAGAACAGGTTATAGAAGATTCGCAGATATCTCTGCAACTTTGCCAAAGAAAATCTACGATCTTGGTATAGAAGATTATTTTGATAGCGAGGCATTAGAGAAAAATATTTTGCTACCCAAGAAAGAGTATCTAAGTGAAGTATATGATGGTGTCTTAGGCACTGATAAATGGCTGATCAAACAGAGTTAATTACACAACAAATATGGTTCACATGTTCAACTGATTATTTAAGGTAGCATTCGCCCATAATAAATCGCAAAATTGTATCCGCTTAATACCTCCGAAATTATGATCGTTACCCATCTAAATTGGCTGATTTACACATTCATAAAAAAAGATTTTCATCTGAAATCTCAGGTGCAAAATTGATAAATTCCTTAGTATTTTCCCATTTTCTTTTAATACTTTCATCGATTTGATGTTCTATTTGGAATTGAATAATATTACTAAATACACTATCAGATATATTTTCGAACATGCTGCTCGGCCTAGTCAAATTTAAGACTGCTAAGCCCTTAAGATTGTCATAGCTTAAGTTGATACAAGGGTTTCTCATTAGTGCATCACGTTTGATAAAGCGATAGAATCTAGGAGAAGAAGAATAACTCTTATTATTTAGAACCCACATAGCTGAAGGGCCTGCAACAATTCCTATCATATCCAAACTCTCCGCAAATTTCGAATTTTCAATCATCGCTGCACTAAATAATCCATTTCTATACTCCTGTATATAGCCCATGCTTATGCAACCTCTAAAATATATTCCTCTTGTAGTTGCATAGCGAATAAGGGCTGTTAGCAGTTCTGCTGAATGTTGAATTGTCCACCATAGAGGATTGGCTCCTGTTAAATCAACGTATTGTGTATTAGGATCGTCTGTAGGATAGAATAGTTGAATATTATCAAATATGTCATTTATCCTCATACCAGTTTGAAAACCGTATTTTGAAAGTATTAATTCCAAATTCTTTGCATCATGCTCTAATCTGTTTAGAACCGAATCCCAGTCACAAAGAAAACTATCAATATCATCACGAATTCTTTTACTCGTTCCGAGCGCATCTAATAGGATTACAAGTCCATATGTTTTGCCTGTATAATTCACGATCACTATAAATTGTTGACTACGTGATATAATTTCTGTAGTTCTAATATTTAATGATAACAGATGAGAACAAGGACAAGTAAACTTGTTTGATTTCAAAAATGACGAAAGAGTATAAGCAGTCGGGCATGACCACATATAATATCGAATGGTATCTTCTAACTTGAAAATGGCTGGTTGGTTGATAATGCAAAGAATGGCAAATCAAGATAGATGAAAGGCAAGCTTAAAGCTCAAAACAACTAACTATACTGACAGATAGCAAACTGAAATGAGCAAATATTGTAAGAGTAAAAAAAGTGAAGTTGTAATAAGATTGCACACTTCATTTGCAGCATTTCCTAATGTGGATAAAGATATGATGAGGATAGAAGACACAGAAGAGGTATAATGATAACAATGACTAGAACAGGTTATACAGCAAAGCAGCAGCACCAGGTTAAACAACTAATCTTCGAATGTTCACTGGCCAAGATGTCTTCTTATCAGACGCAGCAGGTTCTTAAAGAAAAATTAGACACAAACCTGACAGTAAGCTGGATAAACAAGATAAAAGCAGAGTTCAAAGAGGATGCACGTAAACAATACTACAATCTGTTAACAGATGACTTTTCCTACAAATACTTGACTTTGGAAATAATGCAACAGATACATGAATTGATAAAGCAGCAATGGGATATTGCTAATACTCACAAAGGTAAGAACGATTTAATCGTTCTAAAAGCACTTTCTGAAGTCAGAGAAAGCATATTGCGTGTTTCTGAATTCTATAAATTACTACCAGAAGTAGAAGCCAACCTCTTTAGATTACAGATTAACAATCATAATAATCAAAATAATATTTACAACAATAGTAATAGCAATCACGAAGATTTTGATAACCTTGATGTCGATAAAGAAAATAGTCTTACTAACGAGGATAAAGAGTTGCTCAGAAATGGTAAAGCGACTATTATTGGTAGAGACATAAAAACTAGGAAACTAATAATAGATGACGATCCAGACCTGCTAAAAATAAATCTAGACATTGGTTGATAGTTAGTATGTTAGGTGGGTATCTTTGTTATTTAGTCGCTTAGTTAGCATTCTACGTTATTCTAACAAATACAAATATTCTATTAGCATAATCCCATGACAGAAACTGAAATAGCGTATGAACTAAATGTGGATCAATCCACTATTGGTAGAGATATGAGAGCGATAGAGAAATTATCGCAGCGATTCGTATTTACTTACAAGTCTGACTAGACAAATTATGACAGACAGTATATTGGTGGGATTGCAGAAATTACAATTTGGTAATCTTAGCTATAGTATTACTCCCTTTGTAGAGATACTTCTCTGCATGTTCTAACAACATTCATTCAAATCATATGCTATTCTCAAAATAGAATCATTTTATGGCAGTGGTAAAAGCTAAAGACTAAACTTGTATTAACATCTGTCAAGAGATTGCTAGATAAATATGATTCGCATGGTATACCCATCTACAATATAAATTCTGCAAATATATTCAGAGCTGACCCTGAGTAACATAAAATCGTAGATATTCAGAATATAGCATCGATAGCAGAGAAGTTAATTGGTGCAAATAATTATGGAAACTTCTGGTTAGATTGATGTTGCTGATTCCGCATTTTTTCTAGTCACTACCCTATGTCTAAGGTTATGAAGTCCTGTTTCAAATGTCTTATTTTTGAGGATATTCGTTAAATGACTAAACAATTTAAGGCCGGTTGTTATTTATGCAATACTGCGAGGTAGTTATTTCCAGGATAACATCTTAGTAATTAAAGTTATTAAGTGGTAGCATAAATCTATGGATTCTTACTATATTTATGTTGGATCCAAATTTGGACTATTAACCTTTCTGTTTCGTTATTGTAATCTTAACTATATTACACTCTCGATAGATTAAATATTCTTTATCATAGGTTGATGACGTAGGGCTCATGCGACGAGGATTCGAGCTGATAATTGCGGGTACTGTAATACTTGTTGTAGGTATTGTTTTGGTCGGAACGACATTTATTATATTAAAACAACAATCATTATCAATTAATTCAAGTTTTGAAACAATTTCGCCTGGCAAGTCTTTGCTCAAGACCTGGGAGGTAAAAGCAGGTAAGAAGATGGCAATAGTGGTAAATTATCAACCATCAGACGTACCCTTAAATATTCAAGTTATACAGCGATCGCATCTATCTAAAATATTAAATCTTAACTTTTCTCACAGCTTATTCACCAATTTCGTATCAAACAAGGATAGTTTGGATAATATCATGATTACGAATTTGGGTACACGAGAAGTGAATGCAAATACTATATATGGTAGTGTTGAGTTTTTTGATGCTGGCGGTCAGCCTAAAACTGCATTTAGTGCAATTGCAATAGCTGGGCCATTAATATCATTGATTGGGATTATTGTGTTGATTGTAGGGGCAATATTGTTGTTAAAGGACAGAAGAATGCGAGCAGGAAAATAAACAGGCAACACTCCAACAGTTGTGACCGTTCAAGCTTTCACACTTTTGTTCAATTGGTTAGTGAATTCGAAGCAATTCGAATGAATAGATAGATGCCAATTGTAGGAAGTCGGTAATTTAAGACCGACCTTACCTAAACACCCGATGAACCATTTCATGCAAATAGCTTGCTATGTCGCCTTCGATGTCATTCATAACTAATCTGAAATATTGTGATATTCCAAGAGCTTAATGTATGTTAGCTTTGAGATTACCTCAAGATCGTATCCATGAACAAGGAAGAAGATTTTAGATGCCACTCGATTCTTAAGTACTTTGCGATATTATAACAGTTAAAATCGGGATAATTTAGTGCTGCATCGAGTATAATATGATCGTGGCTGCCGTGAAGGTAAATTGCGCGATTGAACTGGTCAATATTCATTGACAAATGAAGACATGCTACATTGATAGACAAACCGCTTTTTACAAGGGAGTATTTAAGCAAAAATATCTAGGTGTCAGGTACGGAGGACTTCACCGTCAAGAGTTCTTGTCAACGGTACTATTTAAGCAATAACTCGAACCCATATCCGAAGTCTGCACCAGCACCTAGTAAATGTTCCCCTAGATTTGCAAGTGGTTATATACGATGTTGATCAAGGGGTTATTAATCTATGTCTATACCAATGACGAATTCACGTTATAATATTGATGGAGATCGGGATGTTCCATACTTTGAAATGGAATCTACGAGTGATTCTCAGGATGGAAGTGTGATAAATCTGTTCTCCAGGCACAATACTCTAGAGGAGTATATGCATATTTTGAATTCCTTCAAGAAATAACTTTTTTTGACATTGCGGTATACTTAGAAGATAACCTAACCTGATGCGCCGTAACTAATTTGTTCTGAGTTTCATATCAAACACGAGAGTTTATTTATTGTTGCATCAAATCTGTCTCGGGATACAAAACTGAAATTTTTCTATATCTATATAAAATTAATGCTTATTCTAAAATATGCTTTGCAAATCATTCGAAATGTAAATACAGATAAGAATTTATTTTTAGACCTCGGAGTGATTGGCATCTCAGAAACATACAAGCCAAAATGTGCTCCTGTTCCAAATGATTCAATCTGTCAATGTTTTTATCAATTCATATGCTTCAAAGCACTGAAAATCAGAAGGCATTTTCGGATAGTCTTTTAGTACCCTGACTTCGATTTTTTTGTTCTTATACTTATCAGTCCTTTCATTTTTATGTCATTTGAATTATTATGTCTTGCTTCTCTATCCATTATTACTCGATGTACTAGTTGACGATTTTTCATTGTATCACAATAACAAATAGCATTTAGTATTATAAGAGAATATATATTTTAAATGAACACGGGTAGAATATCCATATTGAGTAATATGTTGTAATTATATAATATATTGATACTATTTCCTAAAGACGTGAAAAACTTAAGCCCTTGTATTCTAGGTAGGTTTCAAAGTCCCAGCTCCAGAAGTGTCAATTAAAGACTTTCAAATTTTTAGATAGGACTAGTGCACTATACAACAATATAATTCAAAAGCAAGTCTGAAAGTTCTATAAGTATAAGCAGTTTATGCACATGGTGTTTTATTAATTTATTATTTTATCTAGTCATTTGAATATTATAGCAATGTATGCTTTGGTGGACAATTATGGTCTTAAATGGAACTTCATTTTAGTACACTCTATTGTATTAGAATATACAAAAGCCAATCAGATATAGAAATTTATTTCTTACCAATATTAATATAGTATAAAATATCAAGTAAATTAAAAATAATGATAATGACCAAGTTAGAATCATTATTTACATCAAGGTTATTATCTCATTCTGCAGTAGTTAGAATAGCTATAATAACGATTATGGCAATCGCCATGTTCCTAGTATTTATGCCTAATCCCTCATTTGCCAGCAAATACTTATTGTACGCTAAGGAAAAGAACAGTTCGTTGCAAATTGATTTTGACTTAATTAGTGCTAATAGCGAAGATCAACAGAATCCAAAACAAATTTCACACAAGCTGGTTATATTGACCTTTGGCGACATCCACAAAAGTCAATTTGCCATTGCTAGACCAATATTAGACAAGTATAACTTCAAAGGAAGTTTTTTCGTACCATGCGATATGGTAGGTGAGGGTTCACGAATGGATTGGAATGACATCAAGACGTTGTACAACGAGGGACACGATATTCAAGCTAAAAGTGATGATAACCTGATCGACCTATCTCGTGTTAAATTGGATTCTG
>JBEDUN010000112.1:0-9295 GCA_040414675.1 Nitrososphaeraceae archaeon
TATGTAAATTCCAACTGCAGTGTACCCCAGGCCTATTATAATAAAGAATATCATTTCATTAGTTGTTGCCATTATGTCCTGTGCATCCTTGCTACCAGCAGGCTGATGTGCTGACTGCGAAATATCGGCATAATCCTGGGATGCAACATAAAAGTATATGGCGCCTGTTAAAAGAATTAGAGCGACAGTAATATATGCAATCTTTACTGTAGGCTGTACAGTTAATGTTGTAGTTCCTCTCATAGGGGCAATAGCTTTTCTTATATTATAAAACTATTGAGAGAACTTTGGTTTAGTACCAGAGAACTAAGTTCTTCTATCACTTAAATATTAGAAAAAAGAACATTTTACTGTATTGATCTTGTATGCTTATTTCGATACCAAAGATAAAACTGACGTAGAAGAAAAGTTTAGTTGATTTTTACTAAAATATTAAATTATGTAATTTGTAATCTGGTGTATTAAATATACTTCAGTTTTATTCATATTATTATTTATTATGTAATACTATGATATATCACAAGTACTAAATTATTAAAATTATATAATCAAATTCCAACTAATAATTTTATTATCTTTTAGTGTTACCACTAAATGTATATTCCATTCTAACCTCAGCTAATTTATTTAATACCCAGTAGGTGACTCTGACCTTTAAAAGCCTAACTTAACAAAGTTAATTCATAGATCTCCACTATTGGTACCGATCACAACTTTAATATATCTTATCGTGTAGCATTCTAGTAACTTGAAAAATCAAACCGTAATAACTGGAATAGCAATCGCAATAGTTGCTCTTGCAATTGTTGCAACAACACCAATTCTGACCGGTAACGCACTAGCTGGAGGCAGCCATTCGTACCATCACAGCCATAATCATCACCATCACAGCCATAATCATCACCATCACAGCCATCATCATCACCATCACAGCCATCATCACTACGGCTCCCATTGATCATAAATTCGAACAACTTAATTAAGAGATGCGATTTCCTCTCAATTTTTTTGGTAGTATGTCTTTATAGATTTGATATCTGACATTAAAAGATGCATTGTGTGAATTTCCTAACATCAAAAGAAGTATCTGAATGATACATAATCTGATAAATGACATTGCATACGTATCCAAATAGATGGTAGTCTTCTTTAATGTTATTAATCTTCAATTATTTTTAGATTTAGAACACGTCACAAAAACGTATGGACATTAGCTTATCAAGCAGCTTCTTGATAAAATCGGTCTTCAATAATTTAGATACTCATGGACAATACAGCTTAGGATTCATATTCGCTTCTCTCATTATTATCTTACTTCTAATACCATCACCATTTTATCCCTATTTGCTACAGTTTTGAATATATGCATAGATGTACTATCAGAGATGGTATCAAAAATCTTGTGTAGATATGGCATTAGAACAATACCTCATTTACCAAAATGACATAACGAAGCATAACTAACGTCTATTGACATAAAATCATAGGACATCTTAGCAACCTTTTATCAAATATCATATAAATGTATAAACAGCCATAGTTTGAACGACTGAATTGGTCCTTATCTTCATACAACCTTTCACTCATTGATTGTGATATAAGATCAGATGAATTGAATGAATTTATCATCTTTTGAAAAATGGGCATATATGTTGACGACTCAAATGTACCAACATTAGCCAAGAGCATAAAGACCTCATTTCCTTTCAATGACCATGTTTCAGTCGTAGTGATCGGCAAATTGTCATCAGTATGGGTATATTCAATTTTATAAAGTGGCGAGCCTAATGAAGTCATGAAAGAGCCAGAACTTATCAGATGAAAATCACGATATGCGATTCAAAGGTTGAAATCCTTGCATTACCAACATCAAATAGGGATGTGCTTGGGGAATGTGATTTTAAAATAGCAATCATTCAATTAGGTGGCAATCCTGAAACTCGCTTAGAGCTAGATATAAAACCAACAATAAAATTCCCATCAAACTGTACTTTTTCCCAATCTGAGGGATACTGAATCTTTATTCCATAAATTGGATCTTGATATGTTAAAAAAGGGAGTAAGATCTGTTTGTTATAGCGGCTACCTCTGAGGAATATAGGAACCATGTTGGCATTATTTTTGGGACTATTTTTCAGAGAATATGAAGCTGGATACATAAGGATTGCAGTAATTATTATTGAAATTATAGTTAAAACTAGAATAGAGTATACTGCTATGCTTTTTTTCTTTTGCATATATTATAATCAATATCCATATCCGAGTTTAATTTTTTAAGGTACACTTAACTAATTAATATAGTGAATTGATACTACAATTATGATAACAATAATGTAATATTGCATTCACATTTAGTCATATGTACCTTAAATTTTAATAGATGTTGATTAATCACACAAATCTAGTAAGAACTGATATGATGAATACTTTTAGTATATGTGTATTCCTAGCTGGGCTTATGTTGATATTTATACTCTCTAGTATTACTAATATCAGTTTAGCATCACAAAATTCTATAGTATCGAATATTTTTACCTACGTTAATTCTACCTTTGGAATCAAAATGCAGGTTCCATCTGATTGGGATCTACAGGAGGTTGGGAATATGTTAAACATGCCCACCGTCACAATTATACGAGTGACACCAGCATTTGATATTCATAAATCATTTGATACAGATCCAAGCGATGGTAGTACTTACCTAGATATTAACTTGCAAAATAATGTTCGAAACGTGTCTTTGGATAATTTAATGAAAAATACCATAAACACTATCAAGAATGATTATAATACTTCAGATTTTAAATTACTATACTCAACAACCAGTTCCATTCTTGCAGGACAAAAGGCCTATACAATGGTTTACACGAGCACATATAACGGACTAAAAACCATTACTATGGATAGTGCAGCCATTTACGGAAATAGGATTTATTCTGCTACGTTTAATGCAGAACCATCGAGTTATGCAGATCTTGCGCAGATAGCGAAAAAAATGTTCGGATCACTTAGGCTAACCACAACTACCGCGTCAGGACTTTAGGTAATTTACAAGATTGCCAATCAACTATGTCAACGATAAAAACTTGATTTCAGTTGTCATTTGAATAATTATCATTATGTTAGTGACTATCTAATCTTTCAGATAGTTATTGTTAGACTTGATAGAAAAGACATGCCTGAGAGCAAATTAGTTATTGTTATGGTTAGAACCTTGAACATTATTATTTGCCTGGTTTTCTGACGGCATGCCTGGCAGTAATGGTGTGGATGCGGATGATAATGGTGTGGATGCGGATGATAAATTATCCTTAACTGGAGGTAAAGTTAGGACTAATGGTTCCTTAGTATTATTCAGTGAGGATATCTCTGAAGATTCAGGGCTTATCGATGATTTGTTTTCATAAATAATTTTGGGCTGGACAGTAGTGTGGATCTTTCGTTTATTATTAGATAGTTTGTTTTGAATTTCAGAAGTTGATGACGTAGAGGTACTTCGTTTATTAGGCTCTTTCTTTCCAGTTATAGATAACAGTGCTGTATTGCTTCTGTTAGAATTAGTGCTATTAGTATTGTTTTTCGAAGTATATAGTTGTAATTGTGATACAGGTTTACTGGTCAATTGGCCATAAAAATTCACACCATAAAATCTTGTTATGTTAGTCGGTTTAGTACTGCAAGTCAACTTTGCTGCTACCCTGTTTAATCCAGGTTTGATAATAGCATATTTAGAAGAAAGTGGAAATTTCCAAGTCGAATAATCATTTGAGCCGTTATGACCCGTTGCAATAGCAATTTGATATGGTCTCACATTATTCAAAACAATTGAAACTAGACAAGTTGTATGATGATCATATATCGATATTCCAGTTATTGTAAGATTTTTATCGTCATGAATGCTTTGTCCTTGTTTGGGGAATGAGATTTTTATTCCATTAACTTTGGATTTTGCCATCATCGTATGTATAGCCGGTTTCGGAGTGCTACGAGTTTGTGAATATGACAAGTTAGTTAGACTATTCGACGCAATAAGTATTATTAAGATAATCAATGTCACGATCAATAGTAAAGATTTGTGAATCAATTGATATCTATTTGTTCATAATGGTAATGATATAAAATGTAGTTATCTTAGTTAAGCTATCTTTATTATATGACGATAACTGAGCGATGGTAATTGGAAAGTGAACAGCAAATTTTTAGAAATCCTATTGGCTGTTGCTCATCAATACTTTGGACTCACTTTCGTAATTGTCACTAACGCTACTAACTACGCTAGATTAATTAACAAGATGATAATATCGCCCAACAATTATTACTACAAAGTAGTATTCATATTTTCGACAGTACTGCTGCTTTCTGGTACTACGATTAATAGTTATGCAGCTAATCCACATATTCGAAATTCTACAGCTGCCCCAGCGTATTCAGCAATAGCATCACATAATCTAACAACTACACTAATATCTACAACTATTTCCTCTATGCATGCATCATCGAATGCACCTACTTTGTTAAGAGGATCTTTGTCCTCATCACTAACTAAATCAAATGGCGGAGCTAGTCTTTTCGTTAAAACCCATTCTCCAGATTTGCTAATGGATTCAAATCATCATCATGATTTGTCCAAAAGCCCAATGTCTTCGGCTTTTAAAAATGTGATTCATAATGCTTTAGGTTCTAAGGACAAGATAACTAAAATTGCATTTATTACACCATCTTTTACAGCGGCTGCATATAGTAATTCTTTTTATGTCTTTTATACACGATATCAAAATTTGCCTCCAGGAAAAAATGTTACGACAGATCTCAATCTCCTTACTAGAAAGGTAACTGCTCGGAAAACAGGTTCTTCAGCTTCTTCACACGGTATGCTTTATTTGTATAAAAATATTGAATCACTTATTCCAAAATCAAAAATGGATATATTGACAGATGCTGATGTGGATGCTGGTGCTATATTTGCAGCTAAAAATGGATTAAATAAATACGACATTCTAGTAATCGGTCATCAGGAGTACGTAACACAACAAGAATATGATAATCTCAAACACTTTGTAAGCAGTGGTGGAACGATGATTATACTAGATGGTAATGTCTTTTATGCAGAAGTAAAGTATAACAGAAATACACATACCGTAACCCTAGTAAAAGGTCATGGATGGGCATTTAACGGTAAATCTGCGTGGAAAAGTGTCTCTGAAAGATGGAGAGAAGAGACATCACAGTGGATTGGCAGCAACTATCTATGTTTTCGATGTGGTATAACGTTTAGCAATAATCCTTTTGGATATAAACAACATGAAGAACAGTATATCACAAATCCACATGATATTATATTGCTTAATTACGGTGCATCAATGCCGATTCATAATAATAACCAATCACAAGTGATATTGGCACCATCACGACTTTTAGTAAATAAAAACGCGCAAGTTCAAGTCGATAACAAGCACATAATTGCAACATATGAATTGAGATATCAGAAGGGAAGAGTTATAGCATTAGGCATATATGCTGATGACGTAATAACTAGTAACAAGTTTGACAAATACTTCGACGGTTTGCTATTAAAATATGTAGATTGATATAGTAACTTATGTTAACTAATGCAACAAAGCACTAATTAAGATTATTCAGATAACTAAGTTAATTAAGATTTAATAAAAAACCTACTTTCATGATTGTTTATGAATGTACGAACTAATGATTTTTGATAGTAGTCATTCTTATACCATTAGTTTTGCAAGCTACAATAATTTTTTCCCGAGAAACAATCGTAGTAGTGACGACAGTTTCATTCTAGCAGATTTTACAGGTGAACCTCATGATTATAATACTACGACATTAATCACAACAGGAGTCACCTTGCAATAGAGATGATGTTTGCTTTAATCAATGGAACAAGATCAGAAATAATAGAAATGTTTCCAGTTATGAGAGCATTCGATTATGAGGGAATTGACTACAAGTTCATACATACTGGTCAGCACCACGATTATGAATTATTCCTCAAATTCATTGAGGAATTCAATATTAGAATGCCTGATTATGACATCAAGCTATCACCTTCTTCCGGACCTATAGATCAACTTTCAGAAATGATATTACAGATCGGAAGTGTACTAAAGCAAGTTGAACCATCATCAGTAATAACCCAAGATGACACAAATAGTGTAGTAGCATCTGCATTAGCAGCTATAAAATCCCAAATTCCCTTAGTTAATTTGGAAGCAGGATTAAGAAGTCACGATTGGAGAACGCCTGAAGAGTATAATCGAAGAATAGTAGATCACATGTCAAACATATTATTCACTCCCACTATTCAATCAGAATTGAATCTAAGAAAATAGCAAGTTCAAGGAAGGATATTCATGGTGGGAAATACCATAATAGATGCTGTCAAGTTGAGTATGAAGCTGATGAGTACTAAACGTTCTTCTTATATTCATGGTATTAATAGTCTTTTAAGTAAAATTAAACTAAAACTAAAACCAGATCCAAGCAAATCTGTTCTTTTAACTCTCCATAGAGAAGAGAACGTAGATAACCAGGATTCTTTAAGACAAATATTAAGTGCATTGGCAGTTTCAGGACTTTATTATATCTGCCCCATGCATCCTCGTACTGTCAAGAGAATTCATGAATTTGGTTTTGAAAATCTTATTTCAAATTCCATAAAGATAATTGAGCCGGTTGGTTATTTTGATTTATTAGCACTCCTAAAAACATGTCTATTTGTAATTAGTGATTCAGGTGGAATACAGGAAGAGATAACTTCACCATTTATAAATAAACATGCTTTAATTTTACGCGACTCTACTGAACGACCAGAGTCAGTAGCGTCTGGACACACCATAATATGTCCAATAGAGTACAATGAGATCAAGAAGTCAATTGGAAGTCAAGAAGTCAATTGGAAGGATTGATCGAGGAGAACTTCCCAAAAAACAAAATTTCTGTCCTTATGGAGATGGAAATTCTGCTCATAAAATAATGAAAATATTTACCAGTCCCGTGATGCCCATAAAATGCAAAGTCGCTTAACCAACACTGATGAATTCTCTTGCCAGTCGAGTAATAGAATTTACGATTTTATTTATTATCCTACGCTGCTGCGTTTCACCTGTACTGCAGTGTTGTAGACTGCAGTCAAGTTATAAGTAGGATAATAAAAGTAAACATATAGAAGATAATATCCTGAACTTGCGGTATGTGGTACGACGAAGGTTCCTAAATTGCCTGTATAATTTCCTATGGAGACTGGTGTTCCAAGCGATATATCATTTTCAGGATCTACATCTTCAACGCGCATATTATTAGGTGGAAAGGAAGAAGTTATAGGAACCAATTTTGCAGACGCTGTAGTGTAGACTATGTCTGAGTCGGTGCTTGAATTAATATTGAAAGTTTCACCAGCTATGAGTGTTGGAATGGCTGCAGATAATCCATAATCTGGATTAGATATTGCAATTTTCTGCCGTGTCCCTAAATTATTCCCTAGAATTATAAATTGTTCGTCTAGTGACGAATTTTTATGGTTACTAAATACTAAGCTTACATCATTTGGAGGATTTAGAATATTGGTAGTACCTAACCGCTGTAGTTGTGATACGCTGGAACTACCTTGAATTAATTGAGCATATGCCGATATGTCTCTAAGAAATGGTAAACCTGGACCTATAGCAAGAGGTATTATTAGGCATATAAATATCAATGTTATACATTTAATTTTCATTAGAAATAATCTTGTCTATAATGGATATTAATCTGATCTAACGATGTTAAGTCAAATTTTTAAGCAGGCAATAGCATAGGTTATTTCCGCATGTTACCGACATAAGTAAAAATGTCATATTGCATCCTCGAATTCAATCGGCATTCTGTGTCAGGTTTCTAGATTTTTTAGTATTTAAATGGATGACGTATTCCCAAGATATATTTCTTGGCAAATATTAAACGTCTCTCACAAATAAATTAAGGGCATTAATCTTTAAAATTTACCATTTAAGCCATTTACATATTGATAATTGTTATTCATGTCATATCTGATAGCAGATATAGACAGCACAATGAAACGATTGTCATACAATTATTCCGGACCTCCCTGCTACACTTGGTTTTGAATCTCCTAGAAGATCTATTAGGGCTGAAGAAGTAATTCGTTTTCAGAATGTATATGAGATGCAAGGCCTAAGAAGATAATGCATGACAATGGAAAGCAGTTTACGTCCAGAATATTCAGATATTTCCTTGCACACAATCAGATAAATGATAAACAGATACCAAATTCTTATCCGCAGTTACTCCTACAAAGATTAATTACATCTAGTACATATAAAGGAATTAAGCAGAAAGTGTAACCCATGTGGGTAATTAACAATGTAACCTATCTATGCAAGTACAACGCCTAATCTAAGACTATGTGGCAATAATAAAAAAAGATAAAATGATGAAATGTTTCAATTCAGCGTAAGATAATGGAACTTATAGTTCTTGTGCGATACAATAAAAAGAATCGGCAGGATTATCTCCTGTATCAGTTGTTTATTTTACTGATAGTACTATTATTTCACCTTTGAGTGATGGGTCTTTTATAGAATGATATTGATACTTTCCAGGATTAAGATTTGATGCTACAAACTCTGCATATCCTTTTGGATTAATAATTCCAGTATCAAACAATTTTCCAGCAAGTGGATCAGTTGAAGATATGCCATTTGTTACGCTATGAGGAGATGTATCATTATTTCCAATAAATACTTCATCTCCAGGTTTTATTGTTAGTGTTTGTGGTTTGAAAATGAGATTTCCTTTATCATTTTTGGTTATGATTATAACACCTGCTAAAGGCGAACTGTTTGGGGTTGCTGTCGTATTAGTGGATGTGGTTGTTGTTGCTGAATATGCATGTGGTAAGATCCAATTTTGATTTGCGATTAATAAAATAAATAGCGTTCCGATTATGCACGGTAAGAGGATAAACCGCTTCCAATTGTAAGGTGGTCTATTCATTATTTTGGTCTTTACCAGCACTCTAATTTATTTATAACTAGAAAAATCTGATTCTCTGTTTATCTTTTGATTTTTGTCTATTGATTGAGATCGTCTTTCCTCATATTCATATATGGGTACTGATGTTTGCGATTTCCTCTTCATTATTGATATAACTATGTATGCAGATAAAGCAACTATTGCTGCTTGCATAACCTTTGTGAATATGTCTGTCGCGCCTATATCATCTTGTATTCCTATTGAGGGAATATTTATTGTCCTAGTTAATATGTAAAATAGA
>JBEDUN010000113.1:0-57932 GCA_040414675.1 Nitrososphaeraceae archaeon
GGTATGGGGACCTGTTGATGCACCAGGTCAATTAGGAATTTGGGGTACTGAAGTAACTGTAGATTTCGATATATGCGTAGCAGATGGTGCATGTATCGAAGCTTGTCCGGTTAATGTGTATGAATGGTTGGAAACGCCAGGTCATCCCGCCTCAGAAAAGAAACCATTCATGATAAGAGAAAAGGATTGCATATTCTGCATGGCTTGTGAGAATGTTTGTCCTCCACAATGTGTAAAGATATTCCAGAAGGGAAGCTAAATCCGATCAGGAATTAGATAAGTAATACGGATATCTTTTATTGCTAAACTTGGAAAATAGAGTTCTTGGTAGTGAAAGACACTCGGCACAATTCATAGATCAATAGATCATTAGTTTGTCGTCGCCACCTAAAATATCAATATTGGGTTGGGTAGGAAATGATGGTTTATGTTCGGCATAGAAGTTTTTCTGTATGTTATATTTATATCAGACGCTTGGATATTGACATTATATACGCTCAATTTCTACTATTTGTTTTATCGATCAGGTCATAATTCAAAACACAAACGGTATAGACATACCATAAATCAATTCATACAGACCGTCCTACCAAAAGTTACTATACAATTACCCTTCTACAATGAAAAATATGTTGCCCTACGTGCTATTGACGCTGTCTGTAACCTAGATTATCCTAAGGATAAAATGCAAATTCAAATACTGGACGATTCAGACGACGACACAGGCGAATTAATTCGAGCTGTTGTCGAAAATTATAAGGACAAAGGATTCGACATAGTATATCTGCATCGCGGAAAAGAGCGTCCAGGCTATAAGGCAGGGGCTCTTAATGGTGGAATGAAATATGTTAAGGGCGACTTCGTAGCCATTTTCGATGCTGACTTTGTTCCTTCTACTTCATTTCTTAGAGATACATTAATACATTTTAATGATCCACGAGTAGGTTTCGTGCAATGTAAGTGGGGGCACCTTAACGAAAACTACTCTAGTCTAACCGCTGCACAAGCATTCTCACTCGATATTCATTTCTTGGTAGAGCAGAAGGCAAAGAGTATGACCAATCTCTTTATGAATTTTAATGGAACAGCAGGAATTTGGAGAACGGATTGCATACTAGACGCAGGAGGATGGCACACTAGTACTTTAGTTGAGGATCTAGATTTGAGTTTTCGAGCCCAGATGAGAGGATGGAAGTGTCTATTATTAGAAGATACAGTAGTAAATGGAGAACTCCCAGTTCAGATGAACGCTGCAAAAAGGCAGCAGTTCAGATGGGCAAAAGGGTCTACACAGGTATCACTTAACTTAATGATTGAATTATTGCTTAGAAAAAGTATCTCATTGGAAACCAAATTTCAGGCCGTTATACAGCTGACCCGACACATTGTACATCCTTTATTTCTAATGCAGTTCCTGATATTTCCAATACTTCTTGCAATGGATAGTCTCCACACAGTTAGTTGGACCACAATTGTGGGAGTGCTAATTTATGTATTAATTGGCCCGGTAGCGCAACTTATCATAATAAGAAAGATATGGGGACATAAGTGGAAAGAAAAATCAAAGCAATATTTCTATCTAATATTGTTTGCCAGTGGAATTTCGGTCAATAATACTGTTGCCGTCTTTGATGCGCTATTTGATAAAAGGAATGAATTTTTACGAACTCCGAAGTTCGGAGTAATTAATCGCACTGATGATTGGCGTCATAAATCCTATACACTTCCGTTTACAAAAACAACACTTCTAGAATCTTTTTTCTGTATCTATGGCTGCATAGCTATTTTTCTATCGATTATTTCAAGAAATGCAGTTTTCATGCCATTCATCGTATTGCAGACATTAGGATTTGTTTATGTAGTATACTTAGGGATTGTTCACTCATTCAATAAAGACTTGCACCAAGACGTGCAAAATAAACACGTATCGTCGATTGTAGAATCGACGATCCACACAAGCCCTAGACATTTAATTTGTGACCCCTATTTGAGTAATTTTCAGAACATCGTCCCACATGCAGGAATTGGATGGAATAAATCGAAGAAATTAAGTTGGAGCGGCATTTCTACATTAACTATGAAATTTGACCGAAGTAGAATCATATTATTCTCGATTGTAGTACTGATTGTCTTCGGCATTGGACTAGCTTACATCGGATACCAAAACACTATCTATCCTTCTGAAAAGGCGCTGGGGTATTTGTCAAGGTCTGAAGCTTCCCAAACTCCACAAGCGATGGTGAAGTATTTGGCGATAGTTACAGATCTGTTGCCCAATTCGGGGAATCCAGTTTGGATTTTTCCAAATCCTTCTACCGATTTTTCATTGATTCATGATGAACTAAGCGAAATGATATCCCGTGCCAATAGGATTTCGAATTTAAGCATGGATTCTTCAGGTTATAACACTGGGCTTCAGGACTTACGTATGTCGATCAAGATTATAGAAGATAATTTGGCTGAAATCACACCATATTTGTATCTTAGTGTATCAAATATTCTGGTAACCGTAGCATGGATCGCAGCCATATTCTGGATGTTTGTTCTAGTCAAACGAATTAATAATAGGAATCCCAAGGAATTCACGACTATCTAGATAGGGTCGTGCCTATACAAAGTCATGGAAGGTTCGACAAAAAAAGAGCGAACTAGTCTAGCAATATTCTGGCCAGTTAAAGTTTGACAAATAGGTTTGATATGTCAGATACCCTAGTTCTTTCATCACAAGTCAGATAGAGTATTCATCATCCGGGAAAACAGTCTTTCTTAATCTATTAATACGTTTTCTTTTTTGGTTTAAACATATTAATTAAAGATTAAGCAATGCCTTACTTCCTGCCTTATATAGCGATATTAAAGCTTATCCACATGTCAACAGAGGAACAAGTAAGCGCAAAGATCCTTTCTGCGGGGCCTCTAGGAATCAAAAAAGCCGAATTGCGTAAAATATTTGCGGGTATTGATCTCGAGGAATTATTAAATGAACTAGTAACTTCTGGTGACGTAGTTATAGAGAAAAAAGGGACTACGTATTATTGTTGGCATAAGCAGAATTATTTGCAAAGTCTCCTCAACTCTGATCCTAAGTTTAGATTAATTTACGAATCATTAAGATCATTAGAAAATTCAATGACAAAATCTACCTTTCATAATCCGATTCCAGACGACACGACGAAAACCGAAATATTAAGCAATGAACCAATCTCTACTGATTACTCAGGTAATAGCCCATATTCAGATTCATCTGAATTCGTGAAGGAATTCGACAAGTCGATCGCAGATAATTCGAATTCAATAGGATGGGTTGAATTGGAGAAAGTCAGAAAAGATCTTTCCAACAAACATATCTACCAACAAGAAGATTTTTACAATCAAGTCAAATTACTTGTCGAGAGTAACACCGATAAATACGAGCTCTCTACTGGAGGTAACGACGGGGTAATGATCAGAGGATTATTACACGGGTTTGTGAGGTGCATATAAATTACTTGTATCCTTATGGCCTAAAGCAAAATCCGTATCATGGTAGTCCCACACCAAGGATGTCAGACTCTTTAGTTCTTGGTGGAAAAAGACATAAAGAAGCAAAGGCTGCTATGTTATCTTGTATCAGTGATCTACATTCCAGAATTGGCAATGGATTGCAAGACAATGATTCTAGGCTCGTTACGATAATTCAAGATGTTGGAACTGGTAAGACGCACCTAACTTTACATATAAAAGGATTAACTAATTTGGCGAAAACATCGGTTATATCATATGCTGATTTGTCACAAATTTCTCCTCGTACAGTTCAAAGCGTGTACAATGCTATTTTGACAGGATTTGATGACCAAAACATTCTAGAACTTCGGAAGGCTATCCTATATTTTCTAAAACAAGAAGCCGAGAATAACGTAAGAGGAGCAAAGAAAATATTCAGATTCAGCATATTCGATTCCTTTTTTGGTAAGAGCATCCACAGTAAGGCCCAACAAATTGTCGATAACAAGCTAACCCCAGACTATGCAGCTGCTGATCAATTGCTCAGAAACAAATTGTCTATAATCGAAAATAACATTGCAAATTCGATTTTGCGAAATCGTTTAAGAGATGATGTGTACAATGTTGAAACTCTCGAGGATGCTCTCGCTAGCCTTTCAGCCATCGCAATGTTAAATCTAAAATTCCTTAAGAAACTAACTATTTTTCAAATAGATGAATTCGATTGCGACAAGGTATCATTAGACGTAATAAAGGGAATTATTAATGCGCATTTACCAAGTAGTATCGTTACACTAAATTTGACTCCCTCTGCATATGAGGATATACGATCAGCAAGCATCTCTGTATTTGATAGATTAGAAAAAGCAAATTACAAGATAGATTTGGCTGGATCGAATACGTTCGAAGAAGTTAACGATATTATCCTAGAATATATTAGACACCATGATACCGGTTCAACCTTCACAAACGAACTTGAAAAAGATCTATCCTCCAAAATTAAGGTTATATACGATGAATTTCCGGACTTTAGAAACGTTAGGTCAATGATCAACATCTTTTATCATGCTATAGAGTCGGCGCAGAAAAGAAGCTGTGCTGTTATTGATGAGCAAGCAATTGATGATACTATCAAGCATGTCTATCCTGGATTAAAGGTAAGGGGAAGTATTATGTCAATCCCACTTTCGGAATTTATAAGAATAAAGAAAAATTGTAACGATTTAAAAGAATTAGAAGACGAAGTTCGTGACGCCGTTCGCAATCTTGTAAATTGTGCACACGACGAAGGATCGGTTTCAGAACTTAGTTCTGATTCGACTACGAAGGAAGGAGGAGACATTCTTTATAATGACTCTACAGGATCTAGAGTATCAGTGTCAGTTGTAATGAGTAAAGATCATCTAAGGAATTTCGAACAAATATCCAATACTGTTAAAACGTGCGGGATAGTTGACAAATTGCTGATATTAACTAATTCATATGCAAATGGAATGGGTAATGGAGCAACTGTGGTAAACATTGATCGTTCAAAAATGATTGATTTAATATATTTTAATGGCAAGTACGAAAGAAATGACATTTTTGAAGACGACCAAAAGCGAGCATTATTGCTAGCACGATCCATAAAACTATGTTGACCGAGGGCGATCGGAGACAATATTGTCGTGTAGGCAAAGTTATATGCTAAATGCATCCCACAAACTCTTTTAAGAGGGGATTGCAAAAGCTGCGTCGTGGATAAAAACGCGACCGACGGTGAGCGCATAGGCCTTAGCTCGGATGATGAAGTATTGAGATGTAATATATGCGGTCAAGATGCGGATTTTATAGTCCAGTTAGAATTAATTAAGGAGAGGAGTAATTACAATATTATAGAATCATTGAATCAAATGCCGTTTTATTTGTGCAAATCGCATGAATTTCTATATAAGAGAATGCGCAATAATATTGAACTTCAAGATTATTTTCCAGAAACTATTAAGGAAAACCAATAAGAAGATTTGTGAGCTGATTGAGACGCATTAGCAGCGAAAAAGAGCTCCTCGAATCTTTGCACAAAGAGGGAATTACAATATTTACTTATGAGGGAAGAAAGGTACCGTGCATATATGTAAGTCAGAAGAGATATGAAGAAATAATTGGGAATGTTTTTGGAAAGAAATTTGTTGTTGATACTATACTAAATATTATCAACGATCCTGCGAAACCGGATGTATTTGTTGACATATATATGAATTTCTTAAATTTGGGTCTTGAACAATATTTCCTAGTCCCAGCTAACGATCATCTGGAATTTTTCGAAGCAATGGCTAGTTCGGCTTTAATAGCTATTGCCCCTGAGCCATCTTCAAATTACGATGGCCACAACATATTTATGATTCAACTACCGAAAATTGATGCTATCGAAAATGCAATCTCAATAATCAAATCCAAGCTTGCTAGATAAATACGAATAGAAACAATAATTTTTAGAACATTCTTATATGTGTACTTTAGTCGTGCCAAACTTGGAGCAAGAGAATTTTTTAATAAGTATTTTTGGCATAATTTTTTGTAGAAAGCACTCTCACTCGTTAATTTGTGAATGCGACGGCCGGGATTTGAACCCGGGTTACCAGATTGGCAATCTGATGTCCTAGACCAAACTGGACGACCGTCGCACTTAGGTTTCCTTACTTTAAGCTGGATAAGACTTCAAAGCAGATTCAGTTATAACTTGTATTGAACCCTAATCCATTCACCATACAGCAAGGTATATCCAATATAAATGATTTTCCTAGCCTAATTACAAATAAATTTTAGTACGAAATTCAGCAGTCTTGGCTTTAACTTGATATCCATCCATCAATCTTTTTTAGTAGTCAAGGTGTTCTGCGAAAAATGATTATATTGGTAACCGATCAATTCCCATCATTCTTATTGTTGCTATTAAGATAATAGGATTAATGTTGTGGATCCTCTCCTTTCCATTAGATTAGCAGCATCAGCTTCTTCAATAATGATAGTAATTGAAATTAGGTCTCCTGTGTGGCAAGACTTTGCATTTAAAAGAACATAGTCATCAAGAATATCGCCACCACTTCTGGTTTCTGGGCTTACTGTGAATTCAATAGGATCCACAGAGTTTATCAAAAAAATCTGGCCCTTCTGATAATCACCAATCCTTGCAATTCTGCCAGGACGCGGTATTGCTCGCACGTTCACTTTAATTTCCCCTCTGGGGTAGTGCGTATAACCTACCATATCATTAACCCGAATTTCGATCTTGAAAGGGTAACCAGCAGTGCTCTCGGCCATTTTATTGATCCCATCATTCATTATGATGTCTATCTTCTTTATCGTATCACCATATGATCTAATCCACTTGTTCGTGGTATGTCTGATACTCTCTATTGTCGTTTTTCTGTTTTTATTTTCGGCAGTACCTAGATTGTATCTATCGACCCAATCTCCATAATCTTTGCTAATATCAGTAATAAAGTCAACACAAGTTGTTTGATAATCTGCGATGCTAGATGCACGTTCCGAATCTGCATCAGAAAAGAACATGATATCTGAAAACCTGCAGTTGAATAAAAATGTGGTCTAGATTGCTATCAATTAATAAGGAAGTATTCATATAAACTGACGCCAAGTTGCCAGCAATATTTTCTACTTTGCACGATGATCTCATTAGGAATCTTAGACTAAACGAGAATTCCATTAAATCTATCTTGATTAGAAGCCCAAGTTTAGCCTACGCAAAAATTAACGAAATTACCCATTTTGTAGGTTCAAGATATTTTATAGAGGTCAGGTTACAATTCCCCCAACATGAGAAGATATTTGAGACAGAGTCGTATGGCACAGAGAATTTGGGGTTGATAGTAAATAAATTTAGAAAAACCTTTCCGATACCTCGAGAGCAAGTCAAATTACAAGCGTCTGATATACTTGATACAGTTCGAGTGCAAGACGCTTACATGTATGAAGGAAAGGAGGGAGTGAGAGTTATTACTAAGAATGGCAGATTGGAAATTCTACCAGGATCGGTCCATTTATGGTGTAAAGTAGACAATAAAGTAAAGTCATACGTTGATTGGTTAATGGATATGGTGTATATCCAAGATCTGAAAAAGTGAAAACCTAACAGAATAAAATGTTAGTTAGCGATTCGAAATTTCAATAATTATAGTTGAGCTTTACCAATCACCGACATACGTGCTGTTGAAATACAGATATTTATATCATTAATACTATCTGGAACTTCAATTTTAATTTGAATGACTTGATTGGAGTCATAAATTTTGATATGTCTGTTCAGAATGATAAGATACGCAAATAAGTAAGGGAAGTACTTATTTTCTTAAAAATGTGCAAGTGTCCAAAGGTCCATTTTTATGAGGTTGAATTTAAACTTGCAGGCATGAATGTCGTGCCTACCCACAAAAATTGTGGAGATTCTTTAAGTGAGGATCAATCATCCAAATTCGAAAAAGAGCTAATAAAGCATTGGGGATTCGAATAGATTGTAGTTTGCCAGATTCAAGGACATGAGTAGAGGATCCTTTAAATCTATAAGAATTACAGCAAGTCATATGCACGTCAACTTTATTAATCCCTACACTAATTTGGTGTTAGGTGATTTTGTGTGACCAAGATGCTGAATGTAACTATAGATACTTCAGGTGTAGCTCCAAATGAAGCTCAGGAATGGGTCAATGAGTTGGTTAATGTATACGCGGATATGGAAATCGAGGATGTAAATGTGTCAGGAAATAAGATCTCTTTCAAGGCTGGGTCTTCCGGCATGGATGACACAGAACCTGAAGACATAAAGACAAAGCTTCAAGAATATTTGACAATGAACGAGGCGTTTGAAGCCAAAAGTATAAACGTTAGTTAGCTAGCAAGAGCTTGCTACTTTTTTTTCTCCAGTTTTCTTAGCTAAATCAGAACACATTTAATCATAATTGTTTTTCGGACATCTTTAAATAGTATATAGCTTACGTATGAAGGATTAGGGAAATGACTTGTAAAGGCATTTGTGTGCGACATAAGGCTCAAAAACCCATAGGTTTTGGCCGCTATGCAAGCGGGCAGAAACGTTGCCAGATATGTGAGATATTTATAAACTGGGAAGGATTATGGTGTCCGTGTTGTGGTTACAGGCTTAGAACGAAACCGCGTAATTTGAAATATAAAGCGAAGCTAAGATCAAGATCCAAGAAATTGGAGCCGATGCCACCGGCATTAATAGCTTGAATGAAGCTTATCTTTTTTCGAATCGCCTTCAATTATTGAGTAGCTGCTACTAAAAAGGAACAGCTTCTGGATTAAACCTTCGAATTAATCTAAATACTGGAAAGTTTGAATTGCATATTATGGCAGCAAATTCTCCTATTAGTTTGTGCTAGCTAGTTTGAATATATGCGAATACAAGTTGAAACCAATCCATTAATTGAACTAGACCCTTAAATGAATTGGGATATCCAATTAATCAAAGACACAGGTTTATATGCAGAAAATAACGCACTTTCCTAGGCTCCGGTGGTGTAGTTCGGTTAAGCATTTCGCCCTCTCAAGGCGACGATCCCGGGTTCAAATCCCGGCCGGAGCATGATTTATTCTCGCAAGACTCAGAAGTCCAGTAAAACTCCTCATGCTATTCCAACTTTGGAATATTAGGCGGACTGTCACGCTCTTCATCGTCTTAAAGTCTCCAAACTCGGCGCCTAGTAAAAAATCTTTTCTTGTCTCTTGAATGAGGTATATATGATATAGTATCAATATTAGATATGGTTTCCATGATGATTCGAGCCAACGACTGGAAAAATGCGATATTCTAACACATGCATACAGATTTCGAAGTAGTTAAAATTAATTTCTGATCTTATTTGGAAAATTATGACACTCAGAGTGGACATATATCAATCAATATTTCTTGTTGATACTGAATGTCCGTTCTTTATATGAAATCCATATTGTACTCTAACTAATTCAGATATAGCATTGTCGGAGAAATATTTAATGTTAAATTTTGCTAAAACAATTCCACAGTCGCGACAGTAAATTTCCTTAAACGACATATAACATCATACTTGGGTTAAGTATATTAGAATTGATCATTAGGGACTATTAACGTGAGGTTCCATCCCTTCCCATACTCCGATAGTTGAATGGGATTTGCTTGGTTTAGTTTTAAAATGCATGCTGCTTGCCTTATAGTAGATAATCTCGCCTCGTCGCTCAATTACAGCGAGTATGGACTCTTTACCCATCTTTTCAATCTGCTGTATTATTAATGCCAACTTGCTGGCTTCCAAATCTATGCCCTCGCTAACAGCGAAAACTATGTATTTCGCAGGTTTTTGACCAAATTCCCCTCGTTCATATAATCTAAAGTCTATCCCAAACCCAAATCCATCCTTAGCTACATATCCTCTACTTCTCAAATCCCGATAAATCAAGAAGCGCGTTAATATCATTTTGTCATTCTTGGAAAAAATTTCTATCATGTTATTAAACGTCAATTGTTTTTCAGTTCTTTTACTTAAATTCAAACGCCCCGAGTGAACTAAATACAATGCTTCGTATGGCCTCAGTAAGTATTCTGAACCCTCTTTTATTCCAAATCCTTTGGTCCTCAGATGGTCTTGGTCCTTGATGTCTTCGATGGAAACTCTTGATCGATGACCGATAAGCGAAGCTTGAATTATATAAGAAATATCTGTCTCAGGTTGGGAATTTTTCGGAGAAGAATTTGTCATAGACATAACGAATAAATCACGCCATTAAATCACATTTAAGTATTCAAAAGTCTGATATCTTATGAAAGGAGTTAATTACCGTGAAATTCGTGGTATGCCTTATGTGCGACGAGAATATATTAGAGGCAAACCACAGATAAAGATTGCCAAATTTTCATCTGGTGCCGCCAAAGGTGAATATGATTTCAAAGTTGAACTTTTGGTGACTGAAAAGATGCAGATTAGGCACAATGCGTTAGAGGCTGCTAGGCTTGCAGCCAACAAGACAATGGCAAAGGCCGGTGATACGAGCTTTTTCTCCATGTTGAGAGTTTATCCACACGTGATCCTTAGAGAAAACAAAATGATTGCTACAGCTGGTGCAGATAGACTGCAAGAAGGCATGAGAAGAGCATTTGGGAAGGCTATGGGCCTTGCATCTAGGGTATCACCAGGACAAGTTATTTTGGAGGCCCATGTAAAGGCCAGTAATCTAGAACTTGCAAAGCGAGGTTTTAAAGTTGCATCTAGCAAGCTGGGCTGTCCTACACAAACACGTGTCGTTCCATTGCGGGAACCTACAATTACTGAGGAAGAATAAGATCCAGTAATTTGGTCTAAATATGTATATTTCTGCTTATTGCTTTGTAGTAGACCAGACCCATATGGAAAGGCTTTTCTAATCAAAATTTCAGACTGAACTCAGCTGTTCATAATTTCCCAAGCTAATCAAATCAAATCATGAACTATGTCAGAATGTTACAACTTCTTCCATTGGTAACTGGCAATCGTTCTAGATTGTCACTGGACTCGAAATTGTACGTATTAGGAACAGATTTATTCTACCCTACTATACTCGTCTGATTGTCAGAAAAATACAATGCTCAAGAGCATTTCCAGCATCGAAGATTCGAAGTATTTTGGGAAGACAATTTTAATCAGAGTAGACTTTAATGTCAGCCTTAACAACGGCTCAATAGGCGAAGACTACCGAATACGTATGAGCCTTCCGACAATAGAATATTTGTCCAAGAAAGGTGCAAAAGTAATACTCGCGTCACATCTTGGCAGACCTAGGGGATGGCAATCGGGTTACTCATTAGAGTTGGTTGCACAGAGACTTTCATCTATCGTACGAACAGCAAATGTTGGGTTTGTCAACAACTGTATCGGGAAAGAGGTGCGCGATAGGATCGATAGAATGGGGAATGGGGATATACTATTACTCGAAAACCTCAGATTTCATAAAGAGGAGGAGGCAAATGACGAGGAATTTTCTCGCCAACTTGCCTCCTTAGCTAGTATCTATGTAAATGACGCCTTTAGTACTTCTCACCGTAAGCATGCATCGACTTATGGAGCTGCTAAATTATTTGATACACGACTCGCAGGGTTTAATCTCAGCAGGGAAGTTGAATACCTAACTATGATGAGAGAAAACCCAATAAAACCATTGAAAATCCTAGTTGGCGGAGTCAAAATTAAGGATAAGATTGGTGCACTTGAGAATCTACTCCCGAAGGCAGAAAAATTACTCCTGGGAGGGGCAGTGGCATACACATTTCTTAATGCAAAAGGGATCAAGACTGGGATCTCACCTATCGATGAAGAGCATATGCCGTGGGTTACGAAGGCATTGACTACGTATGGAGATAAGATTCTACTACCTACAGATCATATCGTGGCAGCATCCCCAAACGAAGGCTACGCTAGTATAGCAAAGGAGATTCCAGACGATTTTGCGGGATTTGATATAGGAAACGAAACTGTTCAGCGTTATTCTGTGGAAGTAGGTGGGGATGGCTCGGGCACGGTCTTCTGGAACGGACCTATGGGGCAGTTTGAAATTGCATTATTTTCTAATGGCACAATTAACATGGCAAAAAGTGTTGCCTTGGCATTCTGGAGGGGATCAAAGACTCTTATAGGAGGAGGGGACACGCTCGAAGCCATGAAAAGATCCGGTGTATCAGAAGGCGAAGTTAGTCATGTATCGACTGGTGGAGGAGCGACGCTTCGGTTCTTGGCAGGTGACGAGATGCCAGGATTAGACTCTATAGACAGGTCATAATTGGGTACGTCTTGAGCTGAATTCTTCCGAGTTAAAAAGTAACTACGATCCCAAATTCTTCAAATAATGTTTATCCTTGCTGCCTTTAGGACAGTTAGCTGGCCTGTATCCGCTCCTAGCATTAAAACGTACTGGCCTGGCTTGACATTTGATGCTGGAGTAAAAATGTAGGAAACTTCCTTTGAATCGCCTGCTGTAAGGTTAAATTTATCTTGGCTGAAGCTCCCCGTCGAATTTCCAAGATCACCATTCCTTGTCAGTGATGATGAAGATATCATATTCAACTGAGCCTCTGACGCCGCCTTTATCTGAACTTTGATATCGCTGCTCTGGCCCCGTTTTAAAGTAAGATCAGTTGACACTACTGATATCGAAATCGGTGGAGCTTTGGAAGCGTTTATCATGCCTATCTTATTTTCAGACCACTCGCTAAACCACACATTATTAGTACCTTGATCTACAGACAATTGCAATGCGTTTGCTATTCCACAAGGTACATTAGGATTAACGCACTGACCCCAACGACTATCCTGAGTGGGTATCCAATATTCAATAAGAGTTTGATTAGCCGGGTCGAATTTGGCAATTCTGTTTCCTGTATGTTCATTAAACCATAATGTACCGTCACTTCCACTCTTTATCCAATAGGGTAAAGTGTATGCACCTTGCGGAATACTACCATTGTTGGCACCAAATATCTTGGCAGAAGCAATCGAAGTCGAATACTTTGTCAAGTTTCCAGAGGCAGGATCCAATTTAAAGAACAAACTAGTACCATGATCCGTTACCCATGGATTCCCATGGTTGTCAATTGCAATACCCACAGGAGAAGTCAATTCCGAAGGCATATTATACGTCTTGAAGATTTTGTCTTTTATGTCGTATTTTAAAATTTGTCCTTTTGTGTTAAACGCGAGCATAGAAATCCAAACTACGCCATTCTTGTTATCTACAGCCAACGATCCAGTGCTAATTAGATCGGGGTCTATTCCTTTGAATCCACTGATTGGGATGGGAATCTTGGTTATTCCTTCGGAAGTTCCGTTTCTTAATTTTGAGAGGTTTCCTATCCATAGCGAAGGTGATCTGATTCCTACAAAATAGACGTTGCCATTATTATCAAAGTCTACCGAAACCGGATATGTTGTACCAAAAGCACTAGAATTTTCAGGTACTTTGTACATTTCAAACTGTTGCGAGGATTTGATAAATCTCCAAATCGAATTTTGCTTTTCATCAGTAAACCAAAGGTCTCCCTTCTTATCGCTCTTCATATCCCAGACCTGAGACGAATCGATAGGTTCAGCTCGCGATTTCCATATCGGAATGAGTCTTTCCTTTTGAAAGTTCCCTAGTGTAGAATTAAATGCTCCAAGAGCTCCATTTTTTGTTGAAATGTACCAAACATTACTTCCATTGCCTCCTGAATATACTGCTAAAGGCATTTCACAAAATTGAGGAAGTTTGTATTCCTGGACATATTGATTTGTATTTGCTTTAGAATTAGTCCCACAAAATTGTAATTGGTACCTCTTGACTGCATCCTGTTTAGAATTTGCTACAAGGGAGGTAGGTGAATATCTTGAAATACTTGAAGGTGAGTTATTATTTCCGAGCAAAGATACATAAACAACTATGATAATCAATACACCAATAGATCCTATTATAAGTAACGATTTCGTCCTCTTTGATTCAATACGTATTCCTACCAACTGAATTACAACTAATCATACTGAGCTTATAATTCTTGTCTATGACCGTCTGTCATGTGAAGGTAAAAGTTGAGTTATAAACAATCGCCCTAAAACTGAGCTCTTTTGTATATTTATGCCAGACTATGATGTTAACAACCGATCCCTTTCCACCTTATATTACTAAGGCTTTATGGCAGTTCAGATAAATGCCTTCTCCACACAAATCGTTTTCAGGTTAACTCTGATTCGTCATCACTGCCAAATGAACTTACGCCACTTTTGGATATATTTAGCATGTCATCTATAGCTCTATTGGCCAAACTGTCTGCATACTTGTTTTCGTTCCTGGGTATATATTTATAATTAATAACTTTGTACTTCTGTTCAAGATTAGATATTTCTCTTGATAAGATTTTCAGATCCTTATTTCTTATTTTATACCGCTTATTTCTTTGTTGTACGACGAGATTGCTATCTGAAAAAATCATAATTTCATCATCAAATTCGATAGCTTCTTGAAGAGCTTTTTTTAATGCAAGATATTCTGCGCGGTTATTGGTCTGATTACCGACAAATTGCGATACCTCCTTGATTTTCGAGTTATCTTTCATTAATACAACACCAATACCTGATAACCCTGGGTTGCCTCTGCTCGCCCCGTCAATATACACAGTAATCAATGTTAGAACTGTCCTTAAATTTCGTTAAGTGATGACAAACAGTGAATCATCTGAAAATTACTCCATTCTAACATAAATAACGCTAAATCTCAAAAGTCTTCGTTTAAGAATCAAATCTAAGTCTCTCCTTCAAGAAATGGTCTGTAGTTATCAACTAGGTGAACTAATTGCATTCTGTTGCCACCTACTATCTTGATCTCCATCGCTGCTATCCCTTGCCTGACGGTTATGATGTTGTACGCATTTTCAAAATATCCTCTAAATCTTGATGACGATGCTGTTCCAGCATAGGCAATATTAAGAGAGCCCAACTTCCAAAGCCATGGCCTATGTTTGTGACCGCAGAGCACCAAGTCGACTTTGGATTGAAGACAAGCCCTCAATGTATCACCTGCATCAAGTATAATGATCTTGTCGGTGCCTGTATCAGGGATTCCTATCAAATGATGGTGCATAGCAACAATTTTTACCTTGTTGATATATTTTTTCATACTTTTTTCTAACCACTGGTTCTGTCTGTATCCGACCTCGCCCTCATCTCTATCTGGTCTTGCAGTACCTAGAGTAAGAATTACTGCATCATCAAATTCGTAAATAAGCCTTGATGGAAAGAGCTTCTTAAAAATTAGGTATCCCGTGTGACGATAATCATGGTTTCCAGCAAGTATTATTTTATTCTCACAACTAAATCTGGCTATTTGATCCTTTGCGTGTTCAAACTGAACTAGTAGTCCGTCATCGGTTAAATCTCCAGTTATGACAATGGCATCTGGATCTATTTCATTTACCTCTTTTACGACAAGGTCAAATATATTTTGCCTGAAGAAGCCACCAATATGAATATCAGATATTTGGACCAATCTCACGTGATATTTCAAATAGTCGTTAACTGTTGGAGATATTAATAAGATGTGGATCATAAGTAAAGAAATAATAGCAATAAGGATAGGAGTTTACTATGAAACAGGGGAATGCCTAAACGTAAGGTAAAAGAAGAGAAACCTCCAAAGAGATTGGGTAAAAAGGAGATCTTGATAGCTCCGATTGCTATGGGTGCATCATTATTAGTAGCATTAGTAATAATACCTCATTTTGCTCCTCCGCCGATACCTACAAGAATTTGTCTGAAGGCGCATAATGTCGACAGTTTCAATCTATATCCGACTGTTCAGGTTGTCGTCAATGGTACTCAAGAACAGCTTCCGAATGGAGTCGGAAAGACTCAAACTGCAGGCAAGGACTGTCTGCATATCATACATACCGATATGGTAGGAAATAAACTACATATTGAATATATAAGACCTATTAGGCTCACAATGGCGGACTTTATGAAGATTTATTCACCTACAAACAAGACAATAGTAGTAGTGGACAATCATACAGGATCTCCGATAGAAAATGTCATAAATCTGACGAATTATGCTGTCAAATATTCTTACTTCTCCGAAAAAGGTGGATTTACTGACGTCAGCACGCCGTCACGTGTCCCTCCATTCACTAATGAGTTACTTGCAAGAGTACAATTATCTCCCAAATAGATATAAGTAGTAAGCATTTTGCTTTTGATTGGTTTGATTTGGTAAACAAGACTGCAGCTGTCATTAGAGGTGACGGTACTGGCCCGGAGCTCGTGAATGCAATGTTAATTGTACTGAAGGAATGCAATAGTAATTCTCAGCTTGTTCTATGTGATGCGGGCTCTGAGTGGTGGAAACAGAATAATGGAGATAGCTACATTTCACAAGAGGTTTGGGATTTGCTCAAATCTAGTGATGCCTGCTTTAAGGGTCCGACTACGACTATACCAATGCCCAATGCACCTAGGAGTGTAGCTGTAAGCATTAGACAAAAATTCGAATTGTATGCAAATGTTCGACCTATCAAGACATATGCAAACTCAAATCGACAGCTAGACTTCGTCTGTGTTCGTGAGGCGACTGAAGGAATGTATTCTGGAATCGAATTCAGAACATCAGACGAATCCGCAATCGCAATTAGAAAGATAACTAAAAAGTGCTGTGACAGAGTAGCTCGAAAGGGCTTTCAGCTTGCTGATGATCTAGGCTTTAATAAAATATATGCGATCACCAAGAGAAATATTCTGAAAGAAACAGATGGGATATTTTGGTCTTCAATAGAACGATGGCAGCAGGAATATAAGTCAATACAAGTTGAAGAATATTATATTGACAATATCACGCAGCAGCTAGTTAAGAATCCAGAGAGGTTTAATCAAAGCGTGTTACTTAGCACTAATTTATTTATGGATATTGTTTCTGAATGTGCATCAGGAAATGTTGGATCCATTGGGAATGTGTATTCCGGTAACTATGGTGATTCTTATGCAATGTTTGAACCGGCACATGGCAGTGCTCCTAAATATGCAGGAAAAAATGTGGTCAATCCTGTAGCAACAATCTTGTCTGGGGCTTGGATGGTTAAGTATTTGGGAGAAATTTCCATATCTGATGCTATATTTAGTGCAACGGAATCTGTAATAAATGAAAATAAATATGTGACGTATGATATGGGGGGATCCGCAAGTTTGTCTAGAATGGCAGAAGAAATAGCAAAAAATGCATCCAGACTATTACGCAAGTAGAAATACCTACAATCAAAACTTCTTCGAAATCTCGAACACATAAAGGGTTTCAAAGAAGAGCTTCCTTCTTCCTACAATTCTTACATCAAGGTTCATCGGTTCAACTAGTGAATTTATTTGTATTATGTCTGACAGATTTGAAACAACAATCAAGATCTTTCCTTGTATATTTAATAGTGGTAACGAAGATCTGACAAAGTGCAAGACCAGTTCGTAGCCATACAAACCTCCGTATACGGCTGGATCGCTTGTTCCACTATTGTCTTGAGGTAAATACGGAGGGTTGCTTACTATTAAGTCGAATTTTCCTGTAAGAGCTGAAGCGGCATCACAACATACTAATGAGACCGTCTTAGATAGATTGTTATGACAAAAAATTAATGAATCAAAGTGGATATCTGTACCGATTACGACTTTGAATCTATTGCATAGTTTATCTAAGACGATACCCGTTCCCACACCTATTTCAAGAGCATTTTCGCCACTGTATAGCTTTACAGTTTCCGCGAGAAGATATGAATCTTCAGCCGGGATATACAATATATATTAATTAATCATTTAATTTATAGAGTTATAAAAGCTAAGGCTTTGACAATCCTATATGATGTTGACATCATAAGAATACTTCCTACCTACTGTTTAGCGTAGGTAATTTCGCTGAAAACGGAAAAACTAAGGAAATATACTGAATCGAACTCTAATTTACTGCAGACTGTGCTATCTGTACAAGCTGGTTGAAATCAAGGTGATCTATTCTAATGCTGCGCACATCCTTATTAACTTGAAATTTTTCTCTTAGTACAGATGCTTTGCGATGTTTCTGAGAAAAGATCAGATTCAAATTTCTAATGATCGGTGCAGTTAGTCTGGGTGTATATTTCGGAACTAACTGCAGTACCGAAGACTCGACCAAAGGTGCAGGATAAAACGCCTTCTTAGAGACAGCAAACAAATTCCGAATCTGGAAGCTATACTGGCATACTACTGATATTGCACGGTATCCCCTCTCCCCTATCTGTGATTGAATTTTGTCCGCAAATTCCTTTTGAAGCATTATAATGGCACGATCGAAATATTGCATAGCTAACCATTCCATTATAGTTTTGCTTCTGGAATAGGGTATATTGGATACAAAAACATCAAAATCCATTCTAGGTGACTTTAACGGATCCGCATTCACAAGTGCCAAGTTGGACAGATGTCCTAGGTACTTTTTTGCCTTATCAAAGAATTTCTTGTCAATTTCAAAAGAAGTGACCAATTTTGCCCTTTTGCAAATTTCGCTTGTTAGAATGCCTGTTCCAGTACCGATCTCGCAAACCGACTCTATTCCAATCAATTTAGCTGAGTCAATGATACGTTTAATAATTGAATCTTCTTTAAGAAGATGTTGACCGTATCTTTTCCTTCTAGATGTTGTCATTTCCTTACAAAGAGGTTCATCCTTGATGTGCCAGTTATCTCGTCGATAATTCTTTTGGCTATTAGCTTTGCCGGATCTCGCAAACCGACTCTCTCTTGTATGTCAGCGAATGAGACAAATTTTTTGACCTCTCGTTTCTTTATAATCGTCATCATGTATATTTTTCCTATACCCGGAATGAGCTCTAACGCATGAATTCTTGGAGTAAGGGCTTGTGCCATATTGATGTAATCTACAAATCTTTTTTCATTGGTTGTTACTATTTTCTCAACTATTGTTGGTAATTCCGATTTAGCTGACTGAGTAATATTGACATAATCCAATCTTCCTAGGACGCTTATGACCTTATTTCGACCATCTCGTCCTATATATACACGTTCTCCAATCTCAAAGTTGGCATTCTGGTCTCCTAGTAGTTCTAACAATGTCAGATGTTCTTCGCCTATTGACTGTACGATTACCCCTTCCCTACCTCTTACAGTAGTAGATTTGCCCCTGGGTACGAAATCTAAAATATATGCATATTCTTCATACTTTCTTTGTGGCAATTGTTGATAGAGGTCTGAGCTCGATTGCGAACCTTTTTCCAAACCATCTTGGGGCCTCGTAGGCAGGTTATCTGGCAATCTCTTTCCTCGAATAGTAGTATGAATAACTTTTTATTTAACTTTCAGAAGGTTCCTTAATTATATTTAAAATTTTTTCTAGATTCTCTGTAAGAATGAGTTTCTTCCAGCCAAATGTAAAAGCCCTCAATTCTTCAAGAGACTGAGGTAATATGTTAACTACTTCTGCTGCCTCCTCTTCTTTTAGATCGCATTGTTCTATAAGTTCCTTCTTCATTCTAGTGGAATGGTTGTCGCCTGACTTTGAAAACTTTACAACATAATCATAGGTCCATCTTTGGATCTGATCCATCTCCTCGGGCTTTACTGCTTGCAATAAAGCCTTTACTTCGGGTAGTGTGATGACCTCTTTATTCATGATATCGGTCATTGGCTAATATTCTCGCTGATTGGTATTGGTTTCACATGATTGGGCCGTGTTTGCAGTGTCTTTTGCTTTGATCCAGTATAAACTATGATCTTTAGGATTCTCTTACCGACTTCAGCTATAACTCCGATCTTGCCCTGAAATCTTCTGTGTGGCATGGTGTTATGTTCTCTCGGATCAACGTCAATGACAACCTTGTCACCTACTTTATAATTGATAAGGAGATATGATATTCCACGTGATACCTTACTTTTGGTTAAAATTGAGCGAGATTTCCTCTTCGGGCCGTGTGATTTAGGCATGACAGACTATCTACTAAATGTCTTCAATTTAACATTATCTGCTATTTGGTTGAGGATCTTCTACTCCTTTTTCAGATAAGGTAAACAACACTTCTCTTTCCGGATGGCATGGACTATCTACCATCCTCGCGATTCTGTTCTTTCCCGAACGTTTAAGGTAGACACGGTAAGTGCTTGTGTGGGCTACGACATTTCCCCCAGTGGGTCTATAGGGGTCCCCAAAGATAGCGTCCGGTGATGACTGAATCTGATTAGTCACCACAAGAGCGACGTTGTATGTCTCAGCAATTCTTATAAGAGTATGCATAAATTTATTCAGTCGTTGTTGTCGCTCTGAAAGCGAGGCCCTCCCCAGGAATTCAGCTCTATAATGTGCGACTGCAGAATCAACTATGACTAGTTTTATATTATTTTCTTCTATAACGGGTCCAGTTTGCTCGATTATTAATTCTTGATGAGCGCTATTGTATGCCTTTGCGACTATTATGCTGTCAAGACAGCCTTCTGGGTCCATTCCCCGTGTCTCCGCTATAGACACTATTCTTTCCGGCCGGAATGTATTTTCAGTATCTATATAAAGTACCTTCGAATTTAATCCTCCTTCAGATTTGGACCTAGATGCTATTGTGCTCAATACGTGACAAATTTGAGTTTTGCCAGTTCCATACTCACCATACATCTCAGTAATCGCGTTGGTTTCTATGCCTCCCCCAAATAATTCATCAAGGTTTTCTGAACCAGTAGAAATTCGTTCTGCATTTTTGCGCTTTTCATAAAGTATGGTTGCTGTAACAAAGCTTCTGTCAAGAATTCCAAGATCTTCGAGAATTATTCTTGCCTTGTTACAAATATTGACCGTTTTTTCTATCTCTATTCCCGTGACGTCTGAAACCTCTACTGGGCCTCTAACGACCAAGTCTTTGATGGATTTGAATCCTGCTAATTCAAGGCGATCCCTTGTGGTTGTCCCAATCTCTTCTATGCTACCCAAATCAAAGAGTCCGCGTCCCTTATCTTCAATCAAAGACCTTCAATCAGATATGGGTCTCAAGACTATTAAATTAATTCTAGTCTCCCTTTTATACTGAAGCATTAAGCGATACAATAACTAAACTGATTTCCATTTACGAGTAAGTGTGGGAGTCTTGTCAAATAAATATTGATATCAATACCTATAGTGATACTTGCCCTTGCTTGCTTGTATAATATGTAACAAATAAATAAAGATAATAATAACTTTTATTGCCTCAATTCTGGTGCTATAGTTGTTAGTTGACCTGACCCTACATAATAAAAAGGTAATCGTTATTGGTGGAGGAACTGAAGGCACGAGAAAAGTTCGAGGTCTGGTAGGACAGAACAGCAGGATTATAGTTATAAGTCCACGAATGAATCGTTATCTAAAAGATTTAGAATCCAGAGGAGAAATTATGACTATTGTGTCAAAGGTACGAGACATTAATATTTTAGATAACTATGAAGACGTATTTCTGGTCATCGCAGCAACCGATGACAAGGAACTAAATAGAAGGTTGGTGAAGAAAGGTCGAACGATGGGTGCCTTTGTTTATGCCGTAGATGATCCCATGGTAAGCGACTTTTCATATGCTTCGATTATTAATATTGAAGACGTTATGCAAATTGCAGTATCAACATCAGGTCGAAGTCCAATTATGGCTCGTAGGATTCGAATACGCGCTGAGAGAGTTTTGCGAAGACTGATAAAGAAGACGGATATCGAGATGGCCAAATTGCAAGAATTCGCTAGAAACGCTGCGAAATCTAAGATTGATACCGTGACTGAAAGGAAGCAATTTCTATATTCTGTCGAAGGTAATAATGATATCCAGATCCTGCTCAAGGAGAACAAAATTGAAGAAGCCCGAATTGCTGCTCTCGATTTATTGAACAAATGGAGTAATGAACACATTCATTGAGTATAGCCTCAATAAGCAAATACCTGCAAGTTTTCAATGTAAGAATTACCTTTAGAAATGCGCCGGTTCATCTACTTGAGAAATTTGCATTTAAGAATCAAAAAGCTGCCTGCGAATTATTTAAGCAGCAGACTGCTTTGGAGGAATGCGTCATACTTCAGACCTGTAATAGAGTGGAGGTCTTTGGTGCAGGTTCCAGCGACGGTGGAGCTACTGCTATCAACGTACAAAAATTGTTGAAAACATGGGCTTCAGAAGTAGGAATGTCGAATGAAGAATTGGTAAAAGTCGCTGAAATCAGTACTGGTAAGGAAGTTGTCTTACATTTGCTTAGACTAGCTGCAGGTTTGGATTCCTTAGTAGTAGGTGAGGATCAGATATTGGGCCAGATGAAAAGGGCATTTGACTTTTCACGTGTTAATCAGTTCGTTGGCCCAGATCTATCAATGGTGTTTGACAAAGCATTCAAAGTTGGAAGCAGGGTCAGAAGTAACACAGGTGTTAACAAAGGAAGTGTGTCGATAGGATCAATGGCTGTAAATTTGGCTGAGGAGAATTTGGATACTCTGCATGATAAAAATATCTTGTTGATTGGTTCAGGTGAAGGTGCAAGTCTGGTTGCAAAGGCCCTAAAACAGAGGTCGATAAAGTTCCAAGTCACAAGTAGAACGTTTGATAGGGCCAAATCATTTGCAGCTACGGTAGGAGGCAATCCTGTAACCTTTGACACTGCCCTTGAATCTTTATGCGACGTAGATTTGATTTTCGTATCTACTACAGCGCCTTACTTTCTTATCACAAATGAAAGAATTGAAAGTGCAATGATGAATAGAGAAAAGGGTATGATGATCTTGGACTTGTCCAACCCAAGGACAGTTGAGGAAAGCGTAGCAGGTATTAGAAAAGTCAAGCTGGTGAATTTGGATCAGATTTCGGAGATAGTGGAGAAAAATATAAGATTCAGAAGAAAGGAGATCATGTCTGCAGAGAAAATTATAGAATCTGAAATGAAATCAGTAGATGTATTGCTCAAGAGAAAAAAAATAGAACCACTAGTTGTCTCTATTTTCAAAAGTGTAGATACAATTAGAAAACGTGAGCTATTCAAAACCCTTTCAATACTTGGAAATGATATTAACCCAATGGAAAGAAGGGTGATAGAACAGCTCTCACATTCCCTTGTAGAAGGTATGCTAACAGCTCCCATGAATAATTTGCGAAGAGAAATCGATATCGATGGCAAGGATCAGGAAGAATTAGTGAGATTACTAGCCAAGTTATTCAAATATGAGCAGAATTAACTCTGGCGGCGAGCCTGCATTTCCAATTACCAGGCTGAGACGTCTTAGGCGGAGCTCTTCTATACGTGACCTGTTCCAAGAAACGCGTGTTTCGGTTAGAGATTTAATATATCCCATATTTGTGCAGGATGAAATAGATGGGCCTTTAAATATTGATTCTATGCCTGATATCAAGAGAATTCCAATTTCGAACTTGGCTGACGAAATTCAGGAAATAATAGACCTAGGCATCCGAGGTGTAATTCTGTTCGGAATTCCTTCAAATAAATCTGACGATGGAAATTCAGCCTATTCGAATAGAGGTATAGTTCAACGTTCTATTAAACTTGTGCGGCAGAACTTTGGAGAACGAGTTGCACTCATTAGCGATGTTTGCCTCTGCCAGTACACAATGCATGGTCAATGTGGTATAGTATCAAATGGCAATGTCGACAACGATAAAAGCATCGGAATTTTGGCAAAAGTGGCCGTGAGTCACGCAAAAGCAGGAGCAGACATCGTAGCACCGTCCGCAATGATGGACGGCCAAGTTGGACACATTAGAAACGCTTTGGATGAGAGCGGGTTCTCTGGAGTTGCTATAATGGGTTATTCTGCAAAACATGCGTCTTCACTCTACGCGCCATTCAGAGATGCTTCCTCATCAGCACCGCGTAGTGGTGACAGAACCTCATATCAACTGCCGTTTTACAATCGAAGGGAAGCCATTAGAGAAATAGAGTTAGACATTAGAGAAGGCGCAGATATAGTCATGATCAAGCCGGCTATTCCATATCTAGATATTATCTACCAGGCACGAAAGATCACGAACTTACCAATCTGTGCATACAGTGTGTCAGGAGAATATTCGTTAATAAAAGCTGCAGCAGCAGAGGGATGGATTGACGAGAACAATCTGATCACCGAATTTATTACTTCAATAAAGAGAGCAGGTTCAGACATCATAATAACCTACCATGCCAAGAAAATGGCTTCGTTATTGAATAATAATATTTAGCAAAGTACCTGAACAAAATGTATTCTCGTACACGAAAGACAGACCGTTAGACAGGTTTACGATACTATTATTTACTTTGCGAATGTGATTATACTATCTTGTCCGATAAATCAGAATTAATATTCAAAAGAGCTACCTCAGTTATCCCATCTGGGGTGAATAGTCCGATTCGTTATTACCCACCATATCCTTTCTTCGTTAATTCTGGATTTGGGAGTAAGATGGTAACGGTTGATCACAAGACGTATATTGACTTTTGTATGGGCTACGGCGCTCTTTTACTGGGCCATGCTTATCCATCCCTTATCGATCACATCAAAGATCAGCTTGATGACGGAACGTTATTTTGTGTCCCTACCGAAAAGGAAGTCATACTAGCTGAAAAGCTTTCAAGTATAATTCCAGCAGCCGAAATGACCAGGATTTTAAATACTGGATTGGAAGCAACTATGACTGCAATCAGACTAGCAAGAGCACATACAAAAAAGAAAAAGATCGTAAAATTAGATGGTTGTTATCACGGAGCACATGATTACGGATTGGTCAAACGAAGTGGTTCAGACTATGAAGGAGTATCCTCTTCAGAGGGAACCACCGACGAAGTAGCCTCCCTAACGTTATTAGCTGATTACAATGATATCTCAAGTCTCGAGAATTTAATTCGGAATAGAGATGATATTGCTGGAGTCATAATTGAACCCGTAGCAGCAAATATGGGACTCGTTATACCTGAAAAGCAGTATCTTTCTGAGATAAGACGCATTACACAGCAAAATGGAGTTGTTTTGATCTTTGATGAAGTGGTCACTGGATTCCGACTCTCAATTGGTGGGGCCAGTGAATTTTTTGGCATAAGGCCAGATATCATTACCTACGCAAAGGCTATGGGAAACGGATTTCCGGTCGCTGCTCTATGTGGTAAAAAGAGCCTGATGGAGTTGTTATCACCTAGTGGCAATGTCTATCAGGCTAGTACTTATGCGGGGAATCCTATCTCGGTCTCAGCAGCTTTAAAAACTATTCAAATACTTGAGGACTTAGGTAACGATCTTTATCCAAGGATAACGAGGACCTGTGACACATTAGTATCTGGTATAAGCGATATAATCAAAGATCTGGGATTAAAGTTCACAATAAATTCTATTGGATCAATGTTTCAATTGTTTCTTACATGCGATGAAGTGAAGAACCTGACGACTGCCAAGAAAAGTGATTTAGTGATGTTCAAGCGACTATATTATCAACTATTGAAAAGGGATATTTTTATTCCACCATCCCAATTTGAAACATGTTTTGTGTCATATGTACACACGGATGATGATATTGATAGGACTTTGGAAGGATATGGACAGGCATTAAAGGAGGTTAAAACCCATTGTGACTAGATTAAGAATTGGGACTAGAGGTAGCAGTTTAGCGGTAAAACAAACTGAACTTGTTATTGCAGCTCTCTTAAAGAAAGAACCGTCAATGGATCTTCAACTTGTGGAGATTAGCACCAAAGGCGATGTAGAAAATCGACCACTGTTTACAATGGATGAAAAGGGCATATTCGAAAAAGAAATTGATAAATCAGTGATAGACGGAAAAATTGATTTTGCTGTCCACAGCTTGAAGGATATCCCAAGCGAACTTCCTGAGGATCTAGCTATTGCATCAATCCCTAAGCGAGCTAAACCCAATGATGTTCTGGTTAACAATCAGAAATTGCCTCTTAAAGATCTTCCTACCGGGTCAGTTGTCGGGACGAGTAGTTTGAGAAGAGCAGTTCAAGTAATACGTTTGAGAAGTGATTTAGAGGTCAGACCCATTCGGGGAAATGTGGAGACAAGAATCAAAAAGACTCTGAATGGTGAATATGATGCAATAATTCTAGCAGAGGCAGGTTTGAATAGGTTATCAATGCGAGGTAACATTTCTGAAAGATTTCGCATCAGCTCCTTTGTGCCAGCTCCAGGACAAGGGATTATAGCGGTTACCTGCAGAAGCGACAAGCTGTCCCTTATAAGTACATTGGAAAGAATAGAGGATTACGAATCGAGACAGCAGGCGATGGCAGAACGGTCCCTGACTCGAAATATACAAGGTGGCTGCAGATTTCCAGTCGGAGCGATAGCCACAACTAACCCTAATACGAATGAGTTAAGATTGCATGCAAGTGTTTTTTCTTCAGATGGATCTGAAAATATTCGGTTGAAGGAAACTGGATCGATAGCTGATGCGACCAAGATAGGAAATAAATTAGCAGATCGGCTTAATCAGATGGGTGTTGAGAAATTGGCGACTGAATGGAGAAATGCAATAAAACAATGGAATAGGAGATTGTAAACGTGCAAAGTAACGACGGCATTGTATATATCTGTGGAGCCGGGCCAGGGGATCCGAATCTGATTACGGTTAGGTGTCTTGACCTTATGAGAAATTGTGATATAGTTCTTTACGATCGATTAGTTGGTAATGAAATTATTAGTCAAATACCGATCGGTACTGAGAAGGTGTATGTAGGAAAATCTATTGGATCCTCTGGACTACAACATTATATCAACAAGATAATGGTAGAGTATGCAAAACAGGGAAAAAGGGTATTGAGATTAAAGGGCGGGGATCCGTTCATTTTTGGTAGGGGCGGCGAAGAAGCAGAATTTTTACAGAGTAAAAATATAAAATTCGAGATAATACCAGGAATTTCTTCTGCATTGGCGTCTCCAGCGTACGCTGGCGTTCCTCTAACCCATCGAAAATATTCCTCTTCTGTTGTCATTACTACAGGACACGAAGATCCAGAGAAAGACGAAGAACGGATAAATTGGAGGGAACTAACCAAATCCGTGGATACCGTTGTTATTTTGATGGGGATGGAACGTTTACCTCAAATAATCGAACAATTAAAAAATAATGATTTATGTAAGAAGAAAGATGTGATCGTAATTGAGGCGGGAACAACGAAAAAACAAAAATTTGTTCACGGAAAACTAGAAAATATTCTCAAAAAAGTAAAAAAAGAAGAAATTCATTCACCTGCAGTTATCGTAGTAGGTGAAGTCACAAGGTTGTGCAAAAAACTAGCGTGGTTTTCTCAATAGCTATATCTTGATCCTCAGAAAACCTTTGAATAATAAAACTATTGCAATTACAAGAAGATCCGAAGATGCCAAAGAATTTCTAGATCTAGTAGCATCTGCTGGAGGAAGGGCCATTGCTTTACCAACTATTGCTATTGTTCCTAATCATACTGCTATCAAGAATGCAATTAGGCATATACTTGCTGATGACTATGATGTTTGCATTTTCATGAGTCCAAATGGGGTAAGTATGCTTTGCTCACACGCGACCCAAGTCAAAAGTATGGAAAAACTGAAATCAATTTTGAATACTAAATCAGTCGTTGCTCAAGGACCTGCTACGAAAATAGTACTGCAAAATTACGGTATATCTGTCGGGCAAATTCCAGATAACTTTTCATCTGAGGGAATAGTGTCTCTTTTTAGGAGACTAGAACTTGGATCAGGGAAAAAGGTAATAATTCCACGTAGTGGTAAGTCAAACGATTTTCTTAGAAAGGCCTTATTTAGTATGGGACTAACTGTTACCGAACTATTCTTGTACTCGACTAGTACTGCTGTTCCGGGTCAAATATGGAGTGAATTTGTCAATCTATTCGATCAAGGTAAAGTCGATGCACTAATTTTTACAAGTGGCTCAGCAGTATGTTCATTTTTTGAAATTTTGAGCAAATTCAGTTTTAGTCTTTGCCAACATCCGTTCACTACTACTGCAATTATATCAATAGGTCCAATAACGACAAAAAAGCTTGAGGAGAAGAACATTCATTGTAACGAGGCCTCAGAACATACCATAAGAGGTACCTTTGAATTAGCGAAATCTGTTTTAGAGGGAAGAACTTTACCAAGGCATGATTAATTTCTACTTGTAGATTTTTCGTTTTTATTATATAAGTCCAATAGTTTGTCGGATAGTATCTGATAATTCAAATATGATAGTGGAATCCCAAAATATATATAAAACATAACGGCGTTATATAATTGATATGACCACAGAAGAACTCAATATGGATTATAGTAAATACGATTTTAAAGACTCTACTGAGTTATATGTGTACCTAAGTAAGAAGGGACTCTCAAGAGGTACAGTTGAGGAAATTAGTCGGCTGAAAGGGGAGCCGGATTGGATGAAGGAGTTTAGGCTCAGAGCCTTTGACACATTTATGAGCAAGCCAATGCCGGAATGGGGCGGTGATTTGTCAAAGATCGACTTTCAGAATATATATTACTACGCCAAAGCTGCAGAGAAACAGGGAAAAGATTGGAATGATGTACCAGAATCTGTAAGAAATACATTCGAAAAACTGGGAATACCTGAGGCAGAGAGGAAATTCCTGGCAGGAGTGGGTGCCCAGTACGAATCCGAAGTTGTATACCATAACTTGCGAGAAGATCTGCAGAAACAAGGGGTTATATTTATTGATACTGATACTGCAGTTAAAGAACAACCAGAATTGTTGAAAAAGTACTTTGGGAAAGTAATTCCACCAGAGGACAATAAATTCGCCGCTTTAAATAGTGCGGTTTGGTCTGGCGGTTCTTTTATTTACATACCTCCTAATGTGAAAGTAGAATTGCCATTACAAGCCTATTTCAGAATTAATGCGGAAAATATAGGACAGTTTGAAAGGACTTTGATAATCGCTGACGAGAATTCTGAGGTTCATTATATTGAAGGCTGCACAGCACCAGTTTATACTACAGAATCGTTGCATTCGGCGGTTGTGGAGCTCATAGCAAAACGTGGGGCAAAGATAAGATATACCACAATCCAGAATTGGAGTAAAGATGTCTATAATTTGGTTACTAAAAGGGCATACGCCTATGAGAATGCCAAGGTAGAGTGGATTGATGGAAATCTTGGTAGCAGATTAACAATGAAGTACCCTGGAGTTTATATGTTAGGAAAGAATGCCCATGCCGAAGTCATATCTGTAGCTTTTGCCGGATCTGGACAGCATCAGGACGCTGGTGCTAAGGCAGTTCATCTCGCTCCACATACAACATCTAGAATAACAAGTAAATCTGTAAGCAAGGATTCTGGTAGGACCACATATCGTGGGCTACTGCATGTAGCAAAAGGTGCAACGGAGGTAAAATCGAACGTCAGATGCGATGCACTATTGCTTGATGATAACTCTAGGACAGACACATATCCTTACGTGGAAGTTAATGAGGATGACGCTACAGTATCACACGAAGCAACTGTGGGAAAAATCGGCGAAGATCAGATCTTTTATTTGATGAGCAGAGGATTTTCCGAATCAGATGCTCTTTCACTAATCGTGGGTGGATTTATGGAGCCCTTTACAAAGGAGCTACCTATGGAGTACGCTGTTGAACTAAATAGACTCGTAAAGCTCGAGATGGAAGGCTCAGTAGGATAATGGTAACCTGCTTTTCAGCAAAGAATCTGTGAATTGGACGATGATAGCTTTTGGCAACTCTATCTTCAATTTGCATAAATGATGTTGAAGCAATAGGTAAAGAAAATGGCGAACCTCAATGGCTAACACAGATGAGAAAAGATGCCTTTAATGAATATTCTTCGCTTCCCGCTGAAGTTTCGCCTCTTTATTCAAAATATTCTGATGCCAATCGATTAAAACCAAATAATATTCAGATTCCAGACAAGAATGTATTATACCCGCCTTTCGAAGAGCTAAATGACAGGCTTAAGGACAAAGAAGAAGGAAGCAGTGTTCTTAGAGTAGGAACTAATATCAATGAAATATCACTTTCCAATGCACATTCCCAGAGTGGAATAATTATCACAGATTTGAATAATGGTCTAAATAAATTCAACGACCTGATCAAAGCAAAACTTACAACTAATAAACTAAGCTTCGCTGAGGATAAATTCCTAGCATTAGAGGGAGCTATGTTTAGAGGTGGACTATTTATATATATTCCAAAGAACCAAGTAGTAGAACATCCCATTAAATTAATTAACTCGCTGGACAACGTCGGTAATTCGTCAGTAACAAGAAACATTATCGTCGCAGATTCTGGCTCAAAGGCTACCGTAGTTCAGGAAATTTACTCACCTAGTGCAGCTACAACAGATGGTAACGAGACACAACAAGCATACTTTGAGCTACTTGAATGTCATGTTGGTCAAAATGCATCTCTAGAAATGGTAACTTTACAAGCAATGGATGGCAAGTCTGTAAACTTCTCCAATAGGAAGGCTTTTCTTGGCAGAGACGGAAGAATATCTTGGTACTCTGGGATGTTTGGTAGCCAGCTTTCGAGATATAAAATTGACAGTATAATGAAAGGTCAGGGCTCTAACGCAGAAGATGTAGAAATCGTTTTTGGTGTAGGTAACCAATCATTTGACGTAACATCAAATTTGATACATGAAGGGAATAATTCCAGAGGACGAGTATTAGTTAAATCAGTTATGAAGGACGCTTCAAAGTCTCTTTTTAAGGGTATGATAAAAATTGGAAAGGGTGCAAAAGGCTCTGAATCATATCTAGCTGGTCATTCTATTCTATTAGACAAGGGCGCTAAATCTGATGCTATTCCTGGATTAGAGATTGAAACAAACGAGGTCAAGGCGACCCATTCTGCGTCTGTAGCTCAGATGGATGAATCGCAATTATTTTATCTTATGTCAAGGGGACTGAACATGGAATCGGCAAAGCGTGAAATTGTAAGTGGATTCTTGGAGCCGTTGTCTAGGAAAATGGGATCAGGAATAAGGGCGTGGATCAATTATTTGATTGAAAATAAGTGGAAAGGAAAATCTTTGATGCTAAAAACAGATGAGGTAATGGCTCAAATATTAGAAGTCGAAAAATCTCGATATCATGAAACTCAAGATATTTTCGAGAAGCATTATAAATATCGGTAGGGATTGAATATAATGGCCGAATGGTTAAAGGTCTGTCAAATCAAGGATTTGAAGGAATCCGAGCCTTACGAGTATGATCGTGATGAAAGAAAGCTAATGCTTATAAAAATACACAAAGATATTTTCGCAACCGATAGGATATGTACTCATGCGTACGCTGATCTGACTAACGGATTTATGAACGAAAAAGAGAGAACAATCACCTGCCCTTTGCATATGTCTAGCTTCAGGCTCTCAGACGGTGTTCCATTAAATTTACCAGCAGAGGAGTCGTTAAAAACTTACCAGACGAAAATAGAGAATGGTTCACTTTATGTTTTGATAGAATGAAGCACTAGGAATTAGTTTTATGTGATAAACAACAGAGATCTTTGAATTTATTATTAGTTGATTATAACTTATATTATGAGTGTTTGATTAATCCTTTTAATCGATCACCTCTTGACGCGTAGATCATCTACCGCAGTACACACCAAATTGGAAATGCGATAACTATTCAAGCACTACTGGTCAATAAAACACGAGATAAACAATCTAGGTCGAATTAAACTGCCGCAAATGACCCGGTAGAACCCTAAAATTTAGGAAATAATAATCTGCTCAACGTGTGCCTAAGCCGAGATTTTTTATAAATTGATTTGATGTGTAGATGGGTTGTACCAACAAAACGCAATAACTGTAATATTCTTTCGATTATAGCTACATCAATAGTGATTTACTGTACTTATCTAGCGGCCGAAGGTCTAAAAATTTCTAGAAGCGCATTGGTATTCCTATATTGGTTAATGCGATCCGTATTATTTGACAGATTTGTCGGTATTTCTGGCTTGAGATCCTCATACTGAGTTATGCAGTAGGAGTTAGTGAGTATAGATTCGTAAATTATGTAGCAATTATCCTGATTTTAGCTATCAAAATGCCACGAGCTGTTTACAACAAATCTTACGCTAGCAAAAAAATGGAGAGATAAAAGAATAGATAGAATCTAACTCGCTGACACCCCTTGACCTTTCTGACCGTCGGGGGTGAAGAACAATGTTCAGTTAAGGTAAACACTCGCATAAGATAAAACACACTACTATAGACAATGATATGACCTCAGATAAAATACCCTCTGATGACGAGTATTTTGAGCAAATGCTCGACGAGGAAGAATCTAGAAGTCATAAGAAATTGAATCAACATGCTAGATTGACGCTAATTCGCAATGCAAAGCTCCAGGCTGAGATAGTAAATAAGATACTAAGGCAATTCCCTGGTATGCCGGGCCAATGGATTGCTGCTGCACAGTATATTTTATTTTCAGTCATATCTTCCTATTTACAAACAGCAGACCAACGTGGATTGGAGAGGGATATGACTCTTACCAAGGCAAAAGATAGGATTAGGCGTTTGGTATTAGCTCAAACTGCCAGAATAATAGCCGAAATTGATGCTTATCCTGACATTGCAAATGTTGAGAAATGGTACCGAAGTCATGACCAACTTCGGAATCTTTTCGATAATGAATCAAATATATGTTGAAATAATAATGACTGGTAAAGGTCGACGTGGGTACAGGTTTGATGTATTCAGTGATTGGAGTCTAGGGTCTTTTACTCATTACAGCTACAATAATCTGAAATCATAATAAGTCATTAGGAAGTTTTTGAAAGATAAGGCTATTATTCAAACTAGAAAAGATTGATTCAACCAATCAAGCAGGAACAACATTGATGCATTTTGGCTCTGATGTGTTCGTAATTATTCTATATTCAATCTTTTGGCTAGATATTGCAAATCAGAATTCATAATTAGACAATAACCTTTTTCAGTCAATTTAATTTGTAAACTGAAATGAGCCATCCAAATCCTATTTTGTTATTTTTATGTATTCTATTCAAACTGACAGTTACCATAAGCGTACCATGTCTTTATTCACAACAATTGGCAGCAGTAAACGCGCACATGTTCTCATTTCTCTAAACGCTGTAGCTGCTGTAATAGAATCCCAAATAATAAATTTATTCTATGGAACTAATTTAGATATGCCGGGCAATTATCATTTGTTATTATTTATATAGATAGTCATCATAGTTTCTATAATTAGTACTTTCCTACTACGATTCACCAAGTGAATTGTCATGCATGGGACAACTAGCAGACCATTATTATCTAGAGTTGCTTAAATGGGTACATCAGCAATTCAATAGGCAATAATCGACATATTGAATATTACGACCTTAAGTGTTTATTTTTCATGGATGTAACAAGTTATTGTCAAAGTTAGTTGTCTATAAGTCACTTCCCATCGGTAATTATGTTTGGAGGGATATCATTAATATTTTCACATCGAATTAGATTGTTTAGATCATTTTCAACTTCAATTTGTGCTGTCATATTTGGTGTTGTGTCTTAATTCTAACCTCACCTTCATTGATTATCGAACATTTATCAGAGATTGTATTTAGGTTCAAAAATAGGGATATTATCCATAGCCATTAATCAAACCTAATTACCCAAGCTCGATGGATATCATTATATTAATTGATTACTACTGCTTTTCTACCGGACTGAAACTTGTCCTTACCAGTCCTAGTTCTAGAGCCGGCGTAAGTCCATCTACGACAGACCAGGCCTCCTTTATCAGAGCTCCATCGAAGCGAAATATGATGACACCTACAGTTTCGAATTTCTTATTTGTAGCAGGTATGCCTCTGAATTCTTGCTCTTGAATTCCTTCCAAAATCCACGTAGTAGCTACTTTTGTGCCTTCTGCTATTCCATCAATATAGGTGAATACCATATCCCGGAATATAGCATGATCTTTTACTACGCAAGCCTTAAACTTATCTAATCCTGTGATATCTTCACCACTGGCATGATATACAAAGTCTGGTGTAACAAATTGACTTATGCTTTCAACATTGCCCTTATTAAACATCTCCTCAATAAAATTCCTAGCTATACGCTTATTTTCTACGAGAGACATAGACTTAAACACAATCTATCTCTTATTAACCTTCTCAAAAAAAAGAATTCTAGAATATCTAGTCGGGTTGAATTTACATGCTAGTATATGATCGATTTTACTGGATTTGTATTCACCACTAAAATTCAATTCTTAATCGGACAACAAATGTGGTCCACTGTAAAAATTAAAGAGCAGTATTTGAGATTGGTAAGGGAAAGTTCTCTTGTCGTGCTCATATTGAACGACTTGTCACCTACTCTGAGTGTTACCCTTTATTTTGTTTGGTCGAGTAAAATGCGTTGTGTAGTATTAAGAATTGAATACTTTTGTACACCCGATGAGAGCTAGAATCCTAATCAATATGCCATGCCTTGATTAACATAGTAAGTTCCTCTAGTTAATCTAATCTAATATACTACAAATTGCTGAATAAATTAACTTGAAAAATCAAATCACTCTAGTAGTCGCAGTCGCTGCAGTCATGGTAGTACTAGCTATGGTCGCTACAATGCCAATCTTAACTAACAATGCATACGCTGGAGGTCATGACCATAATCATCATGACCATAATCATCATCACCACCATCATCACCACCATCATCACCACCATCATCACCACCACTAACATGGATAACTGGTTTCGAAAACCAATAATGATGTAAGTCTCCCAATTTTTTATGATTCACAGAAAATGAGTCTTATTGTTTTCTTAAGTCAAGCTATGGAGTATGACATACAATTAGGAATATACAGTACTGGTCTTATGTGGATACACTTGACGAAAAGTGAATAACTTAGTGGATTTTGAAAGTTATAAATTAGGTTGAGTATTCTTGGACACAGTACAAAAAATAAACCCTGTCGATCAAGCCTTAATTCTGTATCTCATGACTAACGGTCATATCTATCATAGAATAACAATTCACAAGAAATGAACAAATTCGAGTTAGAAAGATGTTAACTTGTTTGATAGAATAATTCAGAAAATCTCCTTTGTGAAACTACAGCACATAGAATACTCCTTTATTATAACTTCACAATCCAATTAGGTCCATATGAGATGTTGATTGAGAGCTTAACAAAAAGGTGATCATTCTCCAGCCGAGGAGAAACTGAGAACTGGATCAAGATGATTCCTCGTTGTTTTATGTTATTGTAAAAAGTACTGGCAGACTACTATAGGAAAAAAACCGAACTTATTTATGAAGTCCACATTTGATTTAACACTGTTCTAGCTAATTCGTTTCCATAGTTGTCAATTTCAGGAATATTTCGAATAATTAGAAGTGCCTTAAAAACCAATACGTGGAAAACAAAGGTAAGCAACATTACGATAACAAATACGGCAATAAGTATTATGCCTATAATTGCAGTTGAATTCATAGATTGATTATTAATTCAGTAATTAACCATTGTAATAAACCTTTAGAATTAACTTTCTAAGACGTTGCAGATCTCATTTCATCCATTTCTCGAATTATTTATTGAAGAATAAGTGGGTTATTGATATGGGCATGCAACGAGTCTGTCAAAGGAAATCGTATTAAACTATGGTAATGGTTCGCGTATGCAGCGTGAATTCAGATTGGATATTGTAGGACGGAGTGTGCTAGACACAATTTGAAGTCATGTAAATTAATTTAGTCCAATTTAGCAGTACCTTTTAACAAGTAACGCTGTTGAGAACCTACTAATTGATGGCGTACCTAATCTTCTTGTACAGATTACGTTAGTGAGTTTGGAAAAGTTCACTGAAAAAACAAGATTCAAATCGTTATTTATTTTCATCTCGATAGTTACCATTTACCTCCTTCAGTTCACCTACAGATCCCATTCGGATATTTTGATGAAATCTTAAGTTAAATGAAAAATTAAGCAGTATACATTTCTAGTCAACATAGATAAATATTAATACATAAGAACATCAGAATCAACCAGTGCATACTTAAGTTGAAAAATGATTTCAAATAATCTAGGCAGGATTCTATAAGAAGAAGGGCAGCCATACTCGAAGAGTCATATAAGTGATTGTACGTCCACAATTCTCAAATATCCTCCTAGTCTTTTGAAGAGCCTTTATTTGACATCGTATCGTGACCGAATTTGCATATTAGTTCTTTACAAGTGTTGCAGGGCAGCAGAATTTAAAGCGTCTGTAATCAAGTCACCCTCGATAAACTGCGTATCTCAGTATCCTGTCCGTGGTGTATGATCTGAATTGCTGGCAGACCAAATGATTTGACAGTAAATAGACGTAATAAAACTGATATACTAAATGGAAGATAATAGAATCAACGATTGACATCTCCACCACAATCTAAGTCATTTTCCTCCCAATTATGAATCAAATTTTATATCTGTCTTGCGGCTGCATCTAGCAAGAAATCTCCATGGCTCTTGACAATATTTTTAAACTCACTATACCGTGCCTAGTTACTGCCTGTTAATAACAATGCCCTCTATATTGAGACACATTTCCATTAGAAATCCCTTTGTATCCCTTCCTGATATCTTAACTCACTTTATCAGAATTTAAATCACCTCTTCACAATAGGAAGAACTTTCGTTGCAGGTAAGTAGAATAATTCAGAATATTTAGCGTCTTGTCCAGATCACTCGGTGTCCCTGATGCTTCAAAAAAGATGACAGGTTTTTCCTTATTCACCTCAGACATATCTACAACTTAGTCGTACAATCATCAATCTTCTGTTGGTAATTTTATGGATTATTGGTTTTTGATCCCTTTTCCATCGGATTATCCTTAGCCATCTGAATATCGCTAATAGAAAACGAAATTTTTTCTTTCTTTAGTGGTCTTGTTTGTTTTTTAAAATCTCACGGACAAGAAATCTCGATGGCCCTGCCAGTGATATATTGTCGGAAATTTCGTTTCTTAATATGTATTTAATCCATCCACAAATTTCATAAGGTTGGGCAATACGCTCAAGAAGTTCTTTGCCTAATTGGATTATGATGTCCTTCTTCGAGCGTGCATGTAGGGCTAATTTCACTTCTTGTAATAGAGGGGTCAGATACATTTCAAGGCTCGATTGAGTAATACTTATACTATTAGATCCATACTCCATCTTCATCAATTTCGTTTGGTAATTCACTAACAATTAGAACAATCTACTATATCGAAGTATAAGAAAACAGTACCATTGTATTATCGCCTTATGTCGAGCCATATTAAAAGGAACGATTCGATTTAAGAATGTAGTACACTATATCTGTGAAAGTTTAGACTGAAGTTTGATTCAATCACCAAATTTTGGTATTATTGTGCCTTTTGATTTCCCACCTATACCTAAAGTCATCATTTCAATACCACTTATTAGGAACGCAACTGATATCAAAACTCCTAACAAAGGTAGACCAAAGGTGACAGGATGAATCATTACTACAATTGATATTGCAAGACTTACGATGCCAACACCAACTTGTAATGCTCTGGATCGACCTTTGCTATCACCTCGAATACCATGCACTATCCTTGATATACCACTAAAGAAGAGTGCTATTGCACCAAGAAGTAATAGTATTGCAAAGGTGAAAATTGGAAATTGCATCAAAACTATAGAAAAAGCCACGATTATCAATCCAATTCCAATATTAATAAGACGAGATTTGTTGGTCCGAGAGCTTGCTATCCCAGTCGCTACCCGTTCAATACCTATTACGAGTAATATCACGGAAAGTATTATTATAATTGAAAATACTGCTGGGCCTATGTAAAATATTATGACCATCGAAAGAGTTATGCATATTGCTCCGAGAACTATCTGCAACATTCGGAGCCAGGGAGGGTTCTCTTCTAGTTTCTGCAACATGCTTCTGACTTTATCATGATATTTAAAGTCAACTAAAAGATGTGAATAGTCCCTAATCAAACCTTTACAATCGGATCTAACAAGCTTTAAACCTGTAGTGTTTCAGGTTTACATTAATTGATGAACTTCAAATTGATTCTGACATTTTAGGAAAAAATAATATGCCACACAACAACTTCAAGACAATCATACTGTGTCAACGGAAGACTGGCAGATACACTAAGAGTCTTCATATACTGACGAATCAGGATTTAAGAGATGTGGGGTCGCACATATTGTCAATATTTGAGAATCCTCTTGTTTCAAACGTTGTCGTATCCCCATGACATGATCGTCGCAGGAATATACCTTTTCGTAATCCAATGTCTCAAAGCACCAGTCGGCAATTCTATCGCAATTGTCATGTTGACAATGTTTATTCAACTTTTTTCGACCATCTCAAATACTGTATATTTGCATTCCAAACAAAAGACAATTGGTGTTTTATGCCGGCTTTTCAAACTTTTCACTGTGGAAAACATATTATAAAGACTAGTGTGGTTGCATTTGCTAGTTTCAGTTTTGTTGATCATCTTGGTCTACCCCACTCATGAGAGGAAAGACCGCTATGTGAAGATTTATCACGAATTTTAGGATTTGCCATACTATCTATCACTAGGTTGTCAATTAATATTACAAATTTACGCTATTAAGCAGTACTACTATCTGTTCCTAAAAGGGGTTTAAATCGAAATCGAATGTTCATTGTCACTTGTGGCTAGCTTGCCAAATGACTATTGAGCTTAAGAAGATGTTATTCATAACTTTAATTTACAAATTGGGAAGGATTGCAAGCCCAAACACGGTCATATTTCCGGCCTCTGTGAATGGTCGATCGATTCCTAATATTCTAAATGTTTTGTCCTCATCTGATTCAGCAGATAATCGCTGTCTACAGTTCGGTCGGTTTGCCAAAGGAGACTATTCCGTGAGTATGGCTTTAATACGTAATCTATACAGGATCATTAATTAAGGTCGTCATTGCATCGTCTAAAATTATGGCGGCATTAGAATCTATGACTCTTACAATAAATTAATAGAATTTTATGGATGTAAAACGAATAGTGATACAATTTATATAATATATGTGCCGATTAGCTTTAGAGAATTGCCATCCAGTCAGCATTATCATATTTCGAAGATCATGGATTTGATTACGATTTTGGATCCACATTCTGTTTTGGATGTAGGTGTTGGATTTGGAAAGTATGGTATCTTATGCAGAGAATACCTGGAATTGTGGGACGGAAGGCAACAATATTCAAATTTCAAAAGAAGAATTGATGGGGTTGAGGCATTTGGGCCCTATATTACTGAACTGCATAAATATGCTTACGATAACATTTATGTCGATGACGTTCGAGATCTGGTTGACAACCTGGACTTCAGGTACGACCTAGTACTGCTGATAGATGTTCTGGAACACTTCAAGAAAGCCGAAGGAGAGCTACTACTTCAGAAATTATTACAAAGAAATTTAGGTATATTAATCTCTACGCCAAAAAAACCAAGTGAACAAAAAAATGCTTTTGGAAATGATTATGAAACCCACAAATCCAAGTGGACAAAAAAGGACTTATCAAATCTACTCAGTAAGATTGATTCAAATGATACGAATGTTGCCACTAAATCCACGATAGATCGAGATATTAGGAGATCATCATTTTTTATTGGCGATCCAGTAAGCGTCATTGGCTATGTTGGTAGCGAAGAGCTAGTGCGCAAATTATTGAGAAAAAGACTGATTCGAAAAGTTAGTAAAGTTCCTTACGCAGAAGGTACTCTTAAACTACTTGTTCGGACGATAAGATCAAAAGGAACACTATTCGCTACCTAATTTGCAGCTATCTTGTGCCTGATGTCGACGGGAAGTATAATAGGCTAATATCGAGCAGCCAACTTTGTATGCAAATCGAACCAGATCGGCAAAGCTTCGATGAAAGTTGTCATTGCTTTTCCTTAGTTAGGTTCTAAAGTCATCAATATAGCTAATTCAACACCCTCCGCATTCAGAATAGATTAAGAAATCAGTTCTATTTTGCTGGCTAGTTGTTAAGCAAAGATGTAAGCGAAAACTCGTTAGATGAAGGTATGATTCAGAGAGAATATCGGCATAACACTTTGTTGATATAACTATCTTGGCAAAATATTAGAAGATAATTTGACAAAATATAGAACTTCATCTACGACTAATTAAATACTACTTTTATAGTTATTCAAACATAATAACTTCTCGACAATCATATGACCCTCCCGAAGGTTTGACCTTGATTGATCTCACATATTCATCAAGATATTTCATGCATATCTCAGTCCCAAGCTTATGTGGTAGATATAATTCAGCTCAAAAACCAATTAAATGACTCCTGGAAACATTTCTTTTTCATAGCATATTAGATCTTGGACAATACATATCAAGGTAAAGTATTTTCCCGAATAAACACACTTGACTATTTATGACAAGAAATAACCAGAGGAAAAAACTATTTGAACATCAGTATGGAAGCGAATTACAGTATCAGAAATCGGTATCCTGGTTTTTTGATACACTTGCTAAAGGTCAACTTATAAGCCTGGCAATTGCCGTAGTGGCAAGACTTAGGATTGCTGATTATCTGAAAGAAAATGTGAAGACGATAAAAGAGTTAGCTGAAGTCACGAACGTAAACCCTGATGCCTTATACAGGCTATTGCGAATGCTCGCTAGTGTCGGAATATTTAGTGAAATCAATAACTTCAAGGAAGAGAAGAGCTGGAGTAGAAATAATGAATCGAAATGCTTTGAGTTAACCCCAATGGCTTCATTGCTCTGCTCAGATACGAAGAATTCTATTAGAGATTTTGCTTTGTTGTTCGGACTAGACTCATTTAATAAGGCAACAATCAATCTTTCTCAAGCAATAGCAACGGGTAAGAATTCCTTCAAATATGCTAATGGTTTGGAAATGTTTGACTACTTGCAACAAAAGAAGAACAGGATTGATGCTAAAATTTTCGATAATGCTATGAACACACTTAACGTATCATTTGTGTCATTAATTTTTCGCTCGTACAAATTTTCACAATTCGAAACGATCTTAGATATAGGTGGGGGACAAGGATTGTTCCTTGCTAGTATTCTAAAGAAACATCCAGAACAGTTTGGTATCTTGTTTGATCTCCCTCACGTGATTCGACGTGCTAAAATGACTTATTGGGCAGATAATCAGAAACAACACAATATAAAAGCTAACCATTCATTAATTTCACGGTGCAAGCTTTTGGGAGGCAATTTTTTTAATGCCATACCTTATGGTGCGGACTGCTATATGATAAAAAATGTGCTATTAAATTGGGATGATGAATCGGCAGCTGTACTGCTAAGAAACTGCTTGCAATCGATGACAAGGGGCGATACGCGACACATTCCCAGTTCTAGTCCTAAGTCAAGAAGAAATCCTAAGTTGCTTATTATCGAAACGATAATGCCAGAGGGAAATGGACCGTTTCTAGGAAAATTCACAGATGTGTTGATGTTAGTACTAACAAGAGGCGGCAAACTGAGGACTGAAGCAGAATTTGCAGAATTGCTTGATTCGTGCGGATTTAAAATCCTAAATATATTTAGACCGCCAGGCAAAGTGAGTTTTTTGAGCATAATCGAAGCCATACCTAAAGAGCTAACCTAAGAATATGACAGTCACGAGGTCAAACATAATTGTGCATTGCCAGAGCTTGCAGGGTTAGCCTATTTGCATAGCTTATAGTATTACAATTAGTCAAAGTCCTCGTTGTATCACACGAGTCAGTTTGCGCTCGGATAATATATCTTAAACCAGAAATAACCTCTGTTATTATTCTTAAATGTTTTAGCAATACCAAACTAGGGACTCGGATAAAGATAGGTAGGACTTTTTAGCAGAAATGTTCAAGCATTGGAAAAGGGATGTATTAATTTAATGAATGGAGATAAATCCTCCTGTATATATCGAATGCAATTTTTTCTATCTTGATATTTACTCAAAAAATTTGAAGGATAACACTAGTAAAGTTGACAAGTAGATCTAATGAATAGTAAATTTTAGATAATGTTCGATGCTACATCGAGCATTATTGGAGCATTAACAAACTACTCTAGTTGGAAATTAATTTTAATGGTATAGTCGGGGAGCTTACGATGTCGAATTAATTCAGGAAGCATGATGTTCTCCTTACAGGTGCTACTCTGTACCTCGACGGGTCGATGTTTGAAAAAGTACAATAACCTGATAAATGTCGCATGGCGAGCCATACTTAACACTTAATAAAGTTACGATTTATTGGGTTGATACTTCAACTTCTCAATAATATATTATAACGAACAGATTCCAGTTTATCAATCGATATAGTTATACAATTCCCACATTTAACAATTTTCATAACATAAATGCTATTTCGAAAGGTTTTTCCCGATGACCTGCGGAACATTTTTCCTTATGAATTTCCAAAAAGGATTTTAGTGGCCGTTGAAAATTCTGGATCCCTCATAGGGGGTATCTTTGCCATATTGATATTTTCATTTACATGTTCAGGACTTTTCTGACCAATAAGTGGTGCTATGATATTTGGAGTAGATCTCACAAACTGAACTACTTCTTCAACTTTGGTCTTCAGACCAGTACCATAGTGAGGAATCTCGGCATTGAGTAGTCGAGTTTGGAATAGTGGTATACTAGTAAAGACTCCGACATTTAACTTTCGCGCTGCTTCGAAGATATTCAGTTCATCTTCAGATCCAACAGTTTGGTTTCTCAACAACAACGCCTCATTATAGACTATGTTATAAGGTAATTGAATAAACCGAAATCCATGATCTTTATTACCGTAAGCCTTTTCTGCTGTTTCCAGGACTTGTTCTAACGAGAGGTATTCTCTACTTTCAGAAGGAACCCTGAAACAAGTCCAAGTCGCCATACCATAATACCTAATTTTATTATAAGCTCGATATTTTTCATATACACGAAACACCTCAAGTAGCATTCGCATAAATTTGTCTTTAGGAACATCATTCAACCAGCTCTCATATGCATTATGGATGTATGCTAGGTCGATAGTATTAATACGCATATTACAGAGTGATTTGTCTATGCACCGCGCAATATATGATGGATGAATGACATTGTAGCCAGAGCTAATATCATTCGATTCTATAATCCCATTTGAGATGTACATGCGATTCATGTATTCCATCAATTCAATATCTGGATAGTCAGCATCATTAGTTACATATCCATTCTTTGTTGAGATGAATATCTGATCTCTGCTTACCACTCCGTCATTTATCAGCCTCGATAACGCACGACCTATTGATTTTTCCGATTTCATAGCTCTATAGTTGATGGCAGTGTCGACAACATTCATTGCTCCGGATTTAATCGATGCATAAACTGCCTCTTCCATATTTCTATCATCCTTGTCTGTTGTCTGGCCTAAATATGTCCCCATACCGATGCTTGAGAAATATAAATTATCAAAAATTCGAAAGTGTTCCTGGGGTATACCGGCCTTCACTGCATTACGAGTATATGCATTTGTGCCCGACGCCGTCGCGTAACCATCTATCATAAATCTTGAGTCCATGAATCGATCTAAGTGTTGAGACTAAGACACTAAAAGTCTATTGTTGTGACTTCTATACCCCATTTTCAATCAGAAGATAAAGTTAACGAGTACTAGTACCAAAAACGCCAACTATTTGGATTCAGTACAAATCTGGACGAATTGTTCACTTCAGAACTGGAAAATGCCAGTGATAGCACAAAGTATCAATGATGAACCTAGAAACGGATTTGCTGAATTTAGTAACAATCCAACCTATGGTTAGGTGTGCTACAACTGAAATAGAATCAATTCAATAATTTATCTAACATAGAACTTTCTAATGATGAGCTTAAGTATTGAGTTAGATCACGTTGGCATATAACGCGATGAGTCTTCATTCATTGAAGAGTTTGCACTGGGGCATGATTAAAGTCTCGAAAATCTAACAACCCGAACTCTTCAATGAATTTATCTATTTGCAGTTTGTGATCCATCAGGTTGGTCTGTTCTTTTCTTAGCTTGTCCAAACTATTCATCATAACTGTAAATCTATCATAGCTCATTTGCAATCCATAGTAGTCCCTTACCCTTGCCAGGGTAGTTTCATAATGACTTTTTGTTCCAGATGCTGTAGCATCCGAAATGAGAATTATGTCATAGCCTAAGTTAAAAGCGTCTCTTATCGAAGTCTCAACACATATTGATGTATCCACACCACAAAACACTAACGTATTTACTCCAATACTTTGCAGCCACACTCTTAATTCTGTGTCTTGGAATGCAGAATCCCTTCTTTTTACAATAATATGATCGTCATTAGAGGGTTTTAGATCATCGATAGTTTGTGCATCCCATGTTCCTCGTACACATATCGGTATCCTTAGTCTTTCTTCTCTAGACTTTGGTAATAGTGTATGAATTTTGGTTAAGAGATCTATCCCACTTGCCTCCCTCACAGCTTCTGTGAAAAAGACTGGTATACCAAATGATTTGCACAAGTCAATAAGTTGTCTTACCCTTGGTACAATCTCTCGATAAGGTGGAGTATTCATTCCGAGCTTATCGTACGAGCCATCCTTGGCTACGAAGCCGTTTTGCATGTCAACAACGACCAGCCCCAGGCTAACTATGGTTTCCCCCACCTTGATTTCGAACATATCAGATATAATTCTAAGGAATTAAATAAATATGTCTGTCTTTCATCACAGTTGAATATAAAATACTTACATAGATACTAATCAGAGGATTTTGAATGAATTACACATAGATTCATATTTATTGAAATGACGAATTGCACTTGTTGACTACCTTATGAATCGGTTATGAAATCCGCTAGCTTACTATTTTAAAATAAATTCAAAGTAAACTGTCGATTATTACAATATTTATTTTGAGGCTAGGCGTCCGTTAGGATACTGTATGATAGGCTACGAACTAGATGAGTATGCTTTTTCTTTGATAAGCAGGCAGTAAGTATTAAGTAGGAACGACGTAACGTTTAACGATTACAAATATATACTTATAATGGATTTATTTCTTACAGAAATATTTTAAGTACATTAGTTATCTTTAAATAAGATACATCTCAGCTTAGTCTATACGTACCTTTGATATTCGAGATAAATTTAGAAATAAATTAGAAAATCTAATCACATTGTGAAAAGTTAAAATAGGCACAGCTCATATGCGCAAGTAGTGAGACGTTCGATATTCATGATATCTTCTTTTGAGGAGTGCATGTCACTCGAGTGTTAGAAATGCTTGGAAACAAAATTTTAAATTATTGTAACATATGTTCCAGGGATGCTGATATCTGTCTGCATCTTGGTACAAACAACGGAGCAAATACCCAGTTCTTTGTATGTAAAAATCATTATCATCTCATAAGGAAATTAAAGGGAGAACAAATGATCGATGCATTATGTCGCGATGTTAAAAAAATATAGAAACAGGTTGTACCTTTAGATAACATATTTTAGATATCTTTTTGCTCTTTGATATCAATACAAATTGCATAACGCATCGCATCGACTAGTTAATTGATTTAAAATCGATATTCAATACTGGCAAGCCCTCCAAATATCCTAGTTAGTATTTTGTCTATAATAGATGATTTGTAAACACGTAATGTAGTCAAATTTCATTGTTAAAAGCCCATAGGCGCATTTGTTCTTAATGACAGTATCTGAAAGTCATACTGCTATGTCAGGTCAGTGAATATTCCCAACTTTAATTCTGTCTTTGCTCTTTAGAAATTTTTTTATTTGGATGCATGGTTAATTATTCAGAAGAGTATATTAATTAAGGTGGAAATCTCAGACGAGCATGTGTGAATTCATTACAAATGGAACCCACCTACTGGTATCTGTACACATAGAACAACTTGTTAGTATAAAATAATAATTCGAATGAGCGTGAACGACATAATTTGCTATGCTAAGAAAATAACTCCTCGTTTCAGAGTTGATAAAAGTGATGAGGTTCTGAAGATTGTCTCACGGTTTTGGAACTCGAATATGATTAAAGTTGATGGCTTAAGAGGATTCATGCTAACTATCGATCCCTCTAGCCCCGAACTAGTTACGAATATCACCGTATGGGAAAGCAAACAAGCTATGGATGAATTTTACTCAAATTGTACAAATTATTCAGCAGTTCTTGAAAAAAATCCAAAAAATGATAAATGGTGAATTGAAAAGATGGGAGTATGTTGTTTTAGATTTTAATAGAAAGTGATTACTTAATCCAAGCTAGTTTGGTGTCGTCAGAATGAGGGTGCCTAAATTATCTTGACATCCAGTATTTCTCTTGATGATTCTTTTCTAACTGATGTGAACTCATCAATCCACATTCGATCTCATTTTTATTGGGCAGAGGATCGACCTTTGCTAGAATAGTAAGCTTTCAATATTATTGGAGAAGACAAGAATGTTATTTTATTACTGGGTGAATGTATGGCCTACTAGTTCTGTTCGGAATCAAGTCAGTGAATACAGTATTACGAATCTGATCCAACTGGGATTAGTTGCTAGAATTATCTGTGCAAAGATTACTAAAACTAGAACTACCATGGAAAAATTATGTCAATTAGAATGCATTCGGATATGCATACATGCTTGAATCGCCCTTAAGTATCTTATATTCATACTAACCCATAACCAACATTGGTGCCGAGTTCTACTTGAAAGCAAAGGAATATTATTGGATAATTGTCCAAGGTAAATATAAAGACCATGGATGGACACAATGATAAAGATATTCAAAACAGGGTTGAGCTTTTGCTTAGAGAAAATAGTTCAACTGCATATGCAAAAGAAGAGATAATCAATCTGTTGTCATCCGAGGGGATAGGTACGGAAATAGAATTGGAAAGAATTCTTGGAGAAATCGAAGTTTGGAGCTCCATGAAAAATAGTGGATCTTCGATTTGTTCATCATGTAAGGGAGGAACGGTATACTTTCAATGGGAACACGTACCCTGAATTTGAGATTTTTATTCGGTTATAATTTACGTGCCTAGAATAGATTCCTAGTATCAACAGTGTTACAGTTTTACTGAAAGCTTGTCTTAGATCCACATATAGATTAATGAGCTAACATATCTAGTATTACTGTTATGGGATAATACTCATCAATGAACTGATCCGCACCTGGTATCATTCATCGATTCCTATTATAACATGATTGTATCAGGTATCTACGAAAGGCTTATTACTTAATTTACCTGACAGCAGACTTGTCGGGTAAATGTTAAGCTACGGATGATTTTAATAATAGGGCTTAAATAATGTTTTATTGATGCACCTGTTTCATCACGAAAAACATATCTGTGATCAATGTGGCCAGGAGTTTGGGGATAATCATGAGCTTGTAGAACATGCCAGAAGCGTCCATCATCACCCCATCGTAAAATGTCATAACTGCGGAATGGAATTTGTACACGAGAAGGATAGATTGCATCATGTCCAGCAAGAGCATGAGATTAGAGCAGATCATCGCACACACAAGTGGGAACATTCACATGCGAAAAGTACGCCGCAAGAGCAAGTTGACGAGAGTACACACAATTTTGGCGATAATTTTTGATACTGACTATTCCTTGTTTGCCATCTCAAATGTGATCTAACCAATCATCAGTCGTCCCATTAGACGTCTTATAAAGCCATTCAGCCCCCGTCATTCCTTAGCTTAGGTAATACATATGATAATGGTTATCAGGAATTGTTAAATGCTAATGATACTTATAAATGAATTATTCGTTCATAAAATTAACCCGACGTACAAATCACTGGACTCGGTGGCGATGACATGAATAACTTCTATTCCGCTCACGTCGCAGATTCTATATCGCGTAGTATATAAAAATGGTTACTATTCAGTGAAAATTGAACTCTAAATACTAAATGCATTATTTTCTGGTTCTTATGCCATTATTCATTCGATTCAATGATGTACGGATTCGTAGCTATTGCATTACGATAATAGTCTCTCCAATATCAATTTCCTTTTGTGATAGGGACGGAATATCTAGGGAGATGAATTATATATATGCCAAGAAAACCTACTACTCCACCCAGCATTGCTAGAATTATATTCTCAGGCAGATGGGTCCTTATTCCGAATTCTTTAACGATCAACTCAATAAATACAGTAATTAAAATACTGGACGATCCAATTGTTGCAGTTAATGATGCACCTATTCTACTCAAACCAGTAGTATAAGATAGCGAACCAATGAATGGAATCAACGAAAATAAACCTAATATGATGATACTCGTAGTTGAAAGAGTTTTGTGTGACGCACTTGGTATCGTTAGAGGCATCGTACCGGCGTTCATGCCAGAAATTACAGATTCAATCAGTAAAATAGCAAAGAGAAATGCTCCCGCTGTGAACATTGTAGAGCCTGCTGCCTCAAGCGAGGATTGCGTCTTGACAAGCTTACTAAGAAAGAGTACACCAGTTGCAAATCCAAATGCCGAAGTAATCGCTTCTAATTCTCCAAAACCAATGTGCACCAATTCATGTGACGTGGAGCTAGCCGTAGAACTTAAGCTATTCCCATATTGATTCAAATTTGTGCCACTTAACAGAGCTAATGCAAAACCTACTAAGGCTAAACTTATTCCAAAGACATGGGTCTTATGAAGCCTTTCCTTTAGAAATAATTTTGCCAACAAAACAATTATAACTATTTCGAGTGGGCCCGCCACAAGCAGCTCCTTCGATGCGCCTATTCTATTTATGGAGTCATACCATGTAAATATACCTATTGCAAGAGCCAGTGATGCAAAAATCAGCAACTTAGTTGCATCAGTGAACAATCTTCTTATTGCTTTCTTCTTAAACACAAAAATTGCAGTAAGTAGTAACATAGTCCCAGCAGTTGTTATGCTCGTAGCAGATAGTACTAGCGGCGAAATTTGGATAGCTGTTGTTAGAAATTCAATTAGGATAGATTCAACGGAAATCGCGATTGCGTATACGAAAACTATCCAGGACCTTCCTATTAACAACGCTGAATTCAACTACAAATATTTGATATCTTATTCCTTATAACTTCTGAAGCTATTATCAAAAATTTTGTCCCCCAAGGGATGAGGATTCGAAATCGTCGCCTTGAAAGTGAACCGCAACTGGATGAGTTTCGATGACCAAGTTCAAAATTAAATTAAATTATAGTTACTACTCTGTTTCTGAATATATGCTGTTTTATGAATTCAGTCAACATTTTCTGAATTTGGTTCACTTTTCAGTTATTCATAACAATAAACTATTAGTTTATAGGACTTCAATAGAGTCCTCGTTAAAGCCCCTTTTAACTAACAATTGTTTAACAACGTCGCGATGGTCGCCTTGAAGTATTATTTGACCATCCTTATAAGTTCCTCCAGTACCAATTTTTGATTTTAATTCGCTAGTTATCTTTGTGATTTCAGAGTCCTTTAGTTTGCTCGCGATTCCTATTATCACTGTGGAAATCTTCTTATATTTGCCTCGGATTTGTTTGGATATAACAATTCTTGTTGTCTCCTTGTCCAACTCTCGAAGTATTTCACTCATAGAGTTTTCATCAATTGAATTTGACACTAGATATGATTAGGCGGTTCCGGCTCAAAAGATTTACTAATGGTTCGTCTTCTTGACTATAATTACATTTTATCCTGAACAAATCCCCGCAGAATATAATACTGGATCGAATTGTGATTTTAATCATATTAAACTTTACCATAGTTACATGATAGCGGAATTGCTGGGCAATTCGTACTCTTAAATCGTGATTATTTGCATTCAGATTAGAATTAGCCTTTTGATACCATATTGCAATTTTTGTGACTGCAATTGAACAAAGTTTCCTAAATATGCTATACTTTTCTTGAATTGACATCGGAGGGATTCCAGGGTTCGGAGCCTGTATTTGTCGCGATAGAGGAATATTGTATAATTAGACTAAACTAATTTAGGCCCTTCTAATCGTGTTACTTTATAACAAGTTACGGGCAAAATTACAATACTTCAAACTAGTAGTAGTTCTCCATTATCTCTTATAAATGAAACTATCGCTAAAATAGCTCTATTAATCCTTGATGATGTTATTACTTTTAAACCGTAAATCTATTTACTCATCTTCATTTTTATTATGTCATGCCGAATCTTTCTTCTAATTCTTGTCAGACCCAACTGCACCTCATCGATCCTCTGTTTGGTACTGTTCTCTATAGCGTCAATATCAACTGCCTCATAAACATGATAATACCCACCAGCTTCTCTGGTCTTGGCTGACTTATTGCACAGATTTAGACTAACTAGCTTTTGCAAGGCTCTGAACACTGTACCTTTATTTCTTTTTACTCTGTCTGCAAGATTCTCCAAAGTCATCCCTTTATTGGATCTTAAAAGGAGAACGAGAAGATCTATTTCGGGCGGCGACAGACAGTAGAGACACGAGAATACGTCATTACATGAACAATCTGCTTTAGTTAGAAGTTTTACAGAAGAATATAAAGCTCTGTCGGAAACCATGATTCCCTATGTTTTTTATCATTGTCTATGTTATTAAGGTTTTGTACGAATCGCGCAAAAGCCACAATCCTTAATAATGGCAAAGGCGATAACCTAAATGTAATGCAAAATTGGGATAACGAATTGAATGAGATTATGGAAAAAAAGATGAAAGATTTAGCCCGACAAGGCAATAGCAGTATTTCTGCCAATAACCGACTAATAACTGATGCTAAACCTGTAACATTAGATGATCATAATTTCGAAAGTACTATTATCCAGAATAACTTAATTGTAGTTGATTTTTGGGCACCTTGGTGTGGGCCTTGTCGGGCTGTAGGACCAGTAATTGAGCAACTAGCTGCTGAATTATCTGGAAAGGTTACCTTTGGTAAATTGAACGTGGATGAGAATCCAATGGTTTCAAGCAATTTTGGTATTCAAAGCATTCCCACAATTGCAATCTTCAAAAACGGGAAGATGGTTGACGGGTTCGTAGGCGCAGCACCAAAATCTCAGATACTTGCAAAGATAAATACTTACATAGCCTAGCAGCAGGGCAGGTCTCCTTCATCTTTCATTACAATCGATAACTTTTCTTGATAGAGATTCACTGTTAACCGTGTTAAGTAATCTTCGGAAATATTATAATCTCTGTACTTAATTTTTAAACGATAAATAGATGTCCAAATTCTTGTAGAATAATGGATCGTATCTCAGATGGCATATTTATCTACATTAAGTTATATATAAATAGACATTTACCTCATCTTCGGTTACTAACATTACGTAAAATAGAGTTGAAATCGAGTCTTCAGTTATCAAAGAAGAGTGATATCTCAGATTTTTTCGATTTAGGGTAATTGTGAACGATAACTTTTAAGCCTTATATCGAGGATCATCTACGGTTGTTTTCTTGAATTAGAAGCATAATATCTGGATGAGAATTTGCATAATTACTATAAAGCACAGACATATGTGACATCTGCCATTAATCTTCATTTTTGGGAGACTTCGTAACTATGTTGAGGTAAACATAATTAGAATTAATCTTTGATGTTATAAATACAGATAGTCTATCGACGATTTGATCTGCAGTTAATAATTTAAATAAGATTATCGGTTTCCTCAATAGGTTCTAATTCGTCTTCATTAGCGTCTCAAGATCCCAATATGCAGTTTCAAAAGTTATTATACCACTATCCACAGGGAAGTCGGAAAAATGTTTAAAAATTGATAGCAAATAATTGGAATAGCGTCAAATCTTAAACTTACGACCACTTTAGGATCCAGATATTAAATGTTTGCTGGATTCAACCAATGGACGTATGTGATGATTTTGGTTGAAACGAACGGACAGTGTTATGTGTCATTATCTTTTTATTATGTGTTAGAGACCAAGATTAAGCCTGTGGAAAGTTAATAGACTGAGTTATATTTTGTAACGCGATTCTTGTCGCCGGTTACTGTAGTACTCCCTCCGGTTGCCTTCCTTGCCTCACTCTGTTGTAGCAGTGTAGGGGGTCAGTTTTCTAATATTTTTCTAGGAACTTCGCACTTAGTCTCCCTCCATACCTATAATAATCGACTTGCCTAAATATGCTAATTATAATTTTATATTCAAAAATTTGATCAATTTGATCATTAACATTCCACACAATTTTGCGAGTTAACCTGCAGTCCTAAGAATACTCATAAATCATTATTTGTATATCCATAAGTGCCGAGATTTTATTTTTAATATTATAATTAACAGTCTAGATCATACTCACGATATTCCCTTACATGCTTTCAATACCCAATCCATCAATAGCGCATTTATTTCTGGTCAAAAGGAACAATATGTCGCTTGGAAGAAATGGTAGTGGAATTGCACAGTAAGATTAACAATGTAGAAATGCGACTTTGAATATCGCGCATTAACAGTTTGAAATATGAAAGACAGAGAATCTCCGAGTTTGCATCGAGCAACATATTCTCTAGGAATAAACAATTGATCATTGCAGAATAAAGTGCTGGTCTTCTATAGTAAACTACATAATGGCTAACTTTTTAACATTTAACTACCTAAGAAACATGACTAACAGAATTGAAAGAAAATTGGCGAATACAACGCGACTACTCAAATCCCGAGGCAGCGGAATCAATAACAATAAGGATTTACAAAGATACTTATGGTGAACTAGCCAAAATACGTAACGAATTGAAAACTGCAGAATCTATGGATAACACAATTAGGGTACTAATCGGCGCGTACAGACGTTTAAGCCTTATCGAAGAATTAAAAGAAGCTGAAAAGAGTGTGGACTCGTCACAAGAAAAAAAATGATGTAATGGTTTACCCATAAGTTTTATTCGCCTTTGTAAGACACCGATGTACTATGCTTGGTGAAGTATATCACTTGCTACATACTGGAAATGAAATGTACCACAAGGGACTCCGAATACAACAATTTTCTCTGAGGAAAGATGCAAGAACAAAACATTTGAACTCATAATTTTTATCTGCTAAGTGACATCATCGTGTTGAATTATCGCGATAAAAGATATACATCAAGCTACTCAATTAAAGACAATCGGATATTCTCAGTTGATATCTATACCTTGCAGGGAACACAATCTAAATCCCCAATTACACAGAAAGTTTGTGTAAGTAATATTTATGACAAATGATTTACTATAGTATCTTAATATTGTTCAGTGAGATAGAGATTGCAAAATTATGTGCATCAGTACGATTAGTTGGATGACGTTATTATAAAACAGACATTGAGATTCGGGACAAGACTAATCCATAGCATTTCGCCTCAGCTATCTTCTTAATTTTAAGGATCGAGAATAAAGTTATAGTGAATAAATATAGGAAAAATATACCTCATTCACTTAATGAAAGTCCAAATAGGTTTAATGTATATTCGAACCAATGAAACATTCATTTGGTTTGATTGCTATCACAGCAGTGGCGACGTTGTTAATTACTGCTACAGGCATGGCTCAGGGAGTATTTGCCAGCAGCCATCATGGTCATCATAACAACCATCATCATGGCCATGGTCATGGAAGCGGAAGTAACTCACAGTCATTGGCACAAGCAAACAGCTGTGGAAATGGTTTCGCTGCATCTAACATCAAATGTCAGAATGTAGGATCACAGGTTCAAGGAAGCGGCAATGCGGTTAACGTAATTGGAACGCAGTAGATTCCTATATTTTTTCTTGTTTTATATAATTTTATAAGGTTCGATACTAAGATATAGTAAATTAAATAATTCAAAGTTACTCGAGTTTATTCTTCGAATAAACCAGCTTGGTTTTTATGTCTTTGCAAGGCTTCTATTTCTTTGAATGGTTCGTCAAAATATCTTTAAAAAATATGTTGCTCATCTCGAATTTCTTTTCGAAGGAAATAAGATTGGGCCTGACCAAATTGATCATTTTAAAAAAAGAGGAATTGAAGTAATCTCTCCATCCAGAGATTTCGGATTAGAAAGTCTTGGAAAAATACTACCTGAAATCGTCATTGGTGCTAGTTCAGAATATATAAGCAAAATGAAAGTCCCTTATCAAGCAACAAGCTACCTTGCGGCCAATGCAAAGGATAACAATGATTTTGGGCCTTATATTTACAAGATAAGTGGTAGGAAGGCCGGAGGTGTGCCGTTCCTATCAGGCGGTAAGAGAAGACAGATCGATAATGCATTTGCATCCACTCACAGAATACTAATGGGACGTGATGCGATAATGGTCAGTGCGGACAATCTTATGTCAAACAAAGAAAATATTTGGAATTGGCATTTTTTTGGAGACTTTTTTAGAGAAAGCGATCCTTATGTGTTTGAAGATTTGTGTGAGCTTGAGACCAAAACGGGGAAAACACAAACACTCAAATATATTATTGTGGCAAGATCTGGTAAAACTTTTAAACGATTACGTATAATTGAGGAGCACGAAAAGAATCGAATTGCGGCATTAGACAAGAAGAATGACATCCATGTTATATTCCTAACAAATGAATCTGGATATGTATTTGCTAAAAATAGTCTGCCAGAATCGGCCGAACTAAACTATATCGTTACAGGTAAGGATTTTGATTTCCGAAAGGCCATGAGAATTCTAAGAGACGAATACCATGTATTGAAATTATTGAATGATGGTGGAAGACAAATGTCGAACGGGGTTCTTGAATCTGGTCTATTAGGCGAAGAAAGAGTCACCATAGAGCCATATCCAGGTGATGAAATAATGCAAAATAAGGAAATAGATCAGTCATCTATACTCGGAAAAAAAGGTTTGGGGTTAGACGGGAGTGAATTGGCAGGTGCCGTACTTTTACACTCAATTGAAATCGGGAAAGAAAGAGCAAACGTCTATACCTATCCCCTGAGTGACGAAATTGTACTATAAAGAGTATACGAATCTGATATGTGAATTGCGAGGATAACGAATTTACTTCAAATTAATCTGATGGAATATAATGCCAATCTTGGATTTGCGCCGATTATCACATCAATAACACATTACCTAGCGTGGGCATAGGAATAACAATTAATAGTTTACTAAAGTACAGTTCCATTGTTTAATTGTCTCATTTGCAAAGAGTATACTTCTAAAAAATGGTTCAATATCTAGATTTACAGTGGTTGTAAGTTTGTCAAAAGATATTGCGGAAAAGTGTCAAACTAAGGGTAGCATCTATCGGCAGTATCAACTATAGTATATCAGATCCATAGAGATAATTTGTCAACACCAAAGTCTAATCGTATTCATAAAACTTTGAGACAACACTATCATGTCTTATGTCAAATATCGTTAATACATTTACTAATTATCATCAAATATAATATTATTGCCGGATTCGTTTGGGAACGATTAAATGATTTATTTGCTCATTTTTTACATGCTGCCTTTAACGATTTAGTATACTCTCCGATCTCATTAATGAGACTATCTCGGTTGGTTGACTCAGTTATCATATTGATTATAGAGCTTGCTACAATAACCGCATCTGCACCAGAATTTGACATAATCTTTACATGTTCCGGTTTACTTATTCCAAATCCTATACCCACAGGAATCTTTGAGCCTATCGTCTTCTTTACCTTTTTAAGAGCATCGATCGAATAGTTCTCAAATGACACCCGTGCACCAGTTACACCGAGAACTGAAACAAGGTAAAGAAACCCGGTAGTTACTGAACTAATCTGTTTTATCCGAGGTCCAGAAGTATTAGGAGATACTAGGAATACCGTTGATAGGCCGTTTGCAGAGGCTTTCTTGTGGTATTGCTGCGACTCTTCTATCGGCATATCTGGTAGGATAAACCCGTCAAATCCAGAGGTTTTAGCATCCTTCATGAACTTGTTCAACCCCATTTTTATTACTATGTTGCTATAGGTCATAGCTATTATTGGTAGATCTGAAAAATCTTTGCGAATGTTCCTGGCTAAGCGTAGAGCATCCACTGCAGTGATTCCTTTCCGAATAGCAAGACTAGAGGCTTTTTGGAGCGTCGGGCCATCCGCAATCGGATCGGAAAAAGGTATGCCAATTTCGATGATATCTGCACCACCGTTAACAAGAGCATTAACTACTTTATTACACGTCCTAAAGTCTGGATAGCCTGCTAGAACATAACAGATAAGGGCGCATTCGTCTTTCTCTTTAAGTTGCATGAATCGTCTAGACAGCCTATTTTTCACGTTTGACCATCAATTGACTACTCTATGGGTAAATTTTTAGGTTTTGTCTGCAACAATTATTTTCATACAGAATTCAGTATTCGACTCATTGAATCTTGATTTAACCCCATCTAACTATTCTGGATCCTTGGTAAGACAATCGATCATCTTATCTGGACGTCCATGAATCATGTATTATCAAGTTACTTTGTGTTTCGATCATTTGCAAATTGATAATGTATTCTAGAGCTTAGACTTTAGTCAAAAAGGAGACAGGTTGCGTAGCAAATTAGGATATGCCTTAAATCGCACGAACCCAGAAAGTAATATTTCGTCAAAAGGCATACTGTCAACAAATAAGATAGTCTATGTGACGTTAAAATATATGATATTTCAGTTGAAGATTTGTGTCAGCCAACCAACGACAATCGCAGCTAGTATAGGGCATTTTTTAAACTTTGGTATATAATCTTCAGAGCGTAACTTCGATTACTTAAATTCTACTAGCTATATTTTTGTTCAGCTAATTTCTGCATTTGCTAAATTAAATGCTCAATTTATCGGTGTGCATCTAATTAACATACTGTACTTATTCAGCAGCTTGCGATGAGCCTGAAATTCTGGATCCATCCCTTTGACAATCTCCCAGAATTTCTTGGAATGATTAAGTTGAATTAGATGGGCGAGCTCGTGAATGATTACGTAGTCTATTAGGTGAATTGGTAACGCTACTAATAGCAGACTAAAGTTTAAATTCTTTTTCTCAGAACAACTTGCCCATCGGGATTTATGATCCTTTACAAGTACTTTATTATATGCTGGTAACGTAGGGTTCATTTCAACTATCGATCCTAAGCGCTCTGCAATAATCCTGCGAGTCTCCTTGTAGTACCAGATTTTGATTTCATTCTTATATTGGCGAAGGTTAGTTACATGGAAGGTTATTTTGTTCAATGCACTTGAAATGGTTATTGAGAATCTGATATCTTTCACTAATATGACTCTGTACATCTTACCTAGAAACGATATCGAGTTAGATTGAAGTTCATCGGACCCGCATTCGATACGTGCCCGTTCATAATATTTTACGGTTCTTAGTATCCATCGTTTTTTAGCCTCTAAAAATCTTATCGCTTGATCTATCTCATAGTTATCTTCTGGCACGACCATATAAATTCCTGACATATTCGCCTTAAGCCAAAATCGTCTTGCTTTTTTGCTTCTCTTGATCTCCATATTAAGAATTCTTCCGTCAGATAAACGAATAGGCAGGAAAGACACTTTAGCAATTGAACGCTTATCATTTAAATCTCCTTCTCATAAGATAATATCCACTTTCAATCTTGGGCGGTAGCGTTGGATTATTCCGTTGACTATTTAATACAAAAGTGTTTTAGATTGCAATTAATGTATTGCTGTCACGGCTAGACTTATTCAAGCCTTTTATTCTGATAAGCGTTTGTGATTATCTCTGTCTTCATAATTCGTTGCTATAACATTCTGTTAAATATATAGACTATAATTAAATTACCCATATCTATCGAATATATGATATGTATTGGCAAATCAAATAATTGAATATATATTTGGCTTTTGAAAGCTAACAAAATTAGCGCTATAGTGACATTGGCTCAAATCTCAGATTTAATTTGAGCGAACAAGATTACTATTATTCACAAACTGAGTCGTCTCAACATATTGACATTACGTGGAAGAATATTATTTTACGGGCCC
>JBEDUN010000114.1:0-19801 GCA_040414675.1 Nitrososphaeraceae archaeon
TGATCTATTAAAAATCGAGGAAGTTTTGGAAATGCATGAAATGCATGGTAAGTTCGATCTATTGCTAAAGATTCGTGCTAAAGATCTAAATCAGTTAAGAGAGATAGTAGCAAATAAGATTTGTAAAATCCCTCACATTCTTGAATCAGAGTTAATGACAGTACTAAAAACAAGAAAAGAAGAACAAATGATATCTCTTTACAGTGAATATAAAGAATTGCTGTCATTAAATAAGATCAGTTAGATCATTCATATATCGTATTATACATTGTAAAATAGATCTGAATATGAAACATGAAAGAAGCAGCTAGTTATATTTTTATGTTACTTTGGCTTATAGATAGCAATAATTGTTAAAGTAATCATAGCTCTTTCATATGATTTTTTGATATCATTTCCTTTTGTTTTATAACAAGTCGATCATAGTCCATTTTGTTGTAAAGGCAAAAGGCTTTAGCTTTAATCCAAGCTCTGTATGAAGATGAAAGTGATGTTTCGTACTTTAGTAAATCATTTAGTTTATTATAATAAAAAAAAGGGCCCATATCTTCAAATACTGATAAACCATTTTTACCTGATTCTTTGGCAAGTTTAGCTAACGAGGCAACAAATGGAACAATATCTGTCGAGGCTCCAAAATATGCCCTATCTGCATCCATTATTATTAGTGATTCTTCCATATTCTCATATTTCTTAACATCAACCTTATTTTTTGATAATGTCTTTCTAACTTGTTCTGCAGAATCATAAAAGGGTAAGAAAAGGACCATGTCATTTTTGGCTTTCAGATGTTGTCTAATTAGTGGCGGATACATATTCCTTAGAGTCTTTAAATTATTGTATACTATACTATAATGCGAACCATACTGTGACCCCCGTATCTCATCAATAGCATTGTGAACTCTGTCTGGTATGGTGGTTTTTCCGATCATAGTATGCATCCCCTCTTATTGATATTATCTGGTTTTTATGATATATATAAGGTTCAATTTCTAAGGATCTCAATCACACAAGTTATTTGAAATGGTTAAATGAACCAAAAGTAAGCATAATGACTAATTATGTGTCATATAACATATATTTTGTATTAATTTATTTTAAAGATGATATTAAATAGGATAAATGCTATATGGAAGTATGAGTATTGCAATTAAAACTGTCCATGCTTCAAAGTCTCGTAATTCATTATTCGATTCAATTCAAGAGCAACAACTACTGACAAATAATATAGGTATTTTTGATCAACTTGATATAGCTGAGGGCTTAAAAGAATTATTGGTAACTCATGGCTTTACATTAGAATTATTACAACATACATCACCAAATGATCTAGCAGAAATTCTTGGCATTGATAAATACATAGCAAGGATCATTATCCATTCTGTGACTCAATCCTGGACTTAGCTATTGACAAAAATTGATAGGCAGGCAATTAAATCAAATAAGTGAATCTACGCTTTGCCAATGCAAGCATCCCAAAATCTATCATCTATTCTCAACAATTACAACTATAGAAACTGGAAAAATCATACCAGTTGAATTTTGTATAGAATGCGATTGCTCTAGATTTATAGAGGAAGAACAGAAATGACATATGAGTGACGGATGAATGAATATTATATTTCTATGAAATCGTATTAATGTTATGAAATGAAAATTTATATGTTTCCTGGTTTTGATTCTACAAAAATATTGATGTCTGAACCTTAATATGTCCACTTGACCGCTATTTACCCAGCTCCTCAATTCTTCATATCTTGGCTTCGAATCATTCTTTCCCGATTGATGTAGCTGCAATAGGGCATGACCAATCTGATTTAGCGGATTACTTTCATCATCCAACCTAGACTCTTGTGCTAAATCATTAAAAGGTTTTAAAAGTTATATCTACTTGTGCCTCTTATGCCTACGTATAGTTATAATGATTTGGAACTAACATCTCGGCATGATGATAAAAATTTTATACATCACACTATCTGTACTTTATGTTACTATCACAGCAAATTAACTAATTCTGTTGTGAACTGTGTTGACTATTATAGTGTTCTATATATTCAGATTCGTTTTCAAATGTTGAATTACATTTACTACATAAGACAGGTTCTTCAATAGGATCTCTATCTTTTTCTGTAGACATTAACTTGTTTTCATACATCTATCACTATTATATGTTATAAAACCAACCAACTTCTCTAAGCTTAAATGATAAGCTAAGTTTCATTTAGTTTACCATTGATATCAAAATTAGAACAATACCAAGTATAATGTATTGTACTTTGGTTAAATATGGCCATCATATGTGACAGCAAGAATATCTACTTTAGGAATTATGACATTAAATCCAGTGCCATTTTTAACTCCGTTATTTCAAATTCGAAGGCTTGCTGATCTGATTTATCAGTGGTACGCTTCAATAGATTGTCACAAGCATCATTAGTGATTCATTAGACATGATAGGACAGCTCAATTCCAGCACTACAAAGTGGACAATTAGTATCTATTTGTATTCTAGCCTTATCGAAGTATGTTGCAAGACCTGATCTCTTACCATTTTTATACCAATCAAATGTACTATAACTTCATGAGCAAATTTGATTCAATAGATGACAGTCTAGTTTCGCATATTATCTACCGAGTTCCTAAAAGCAATCATGACGCAATGTTGCAGCTATGCAAAGAAGCCTACGATATGTTGAAGCAACATGGCATTCTACATTATGACATTTTCAAGTTGAGCAATAACAATGTGCCAATGGAGAGGTTTGAAAACATTGCCAATACTGTTTCAGCAAACCAAGAGGAGGAAGTATGGATCGAGTCAATCTATTACAAAGACCGACAACATATGAAAGAAGTAATGTCAAAGATTGAAAAAGACGAAAGAATGGGCGAATCCATGAAACAATCTATGGCCCTACTACCTCGTGACGCTAAGTTTATTATGGGTGAATTTGAACGCCTCAGATTCTAGATTCTAGTCTACAGTTATTTTCTGCAAGATACACATTACTTACGAGCAAAAGCTTACGTAACACTACTATGGTGATTCTTTTGATCATGTCATCAACAAATGAATCAATTCTCCTTATTAGACCTACGATAAATGACGTTAGAGGGTTACTAGACAATGATACAACCTAAACAAAATCATAAAATTTATCTCGATCAAACATTCGTAGTAGATTGGATTGATCTATTCATTATTTGAATTAATTCTAGCATATACTTTAGTTAGTTCCTCTTCTTAACCTTCGATATCAATTATATATTGATGTTGTTCCAGTATGACGAGCATTCTTTGTAACTATTAATTGAACTAGTTCTAGGTTAGTTTCCTAAAAATACTACGATTGTAGAGATAGTCATGCTTTTCTGCTCATGCTGCTCATGGTCAGTCCTAATTATTATCGCTATTATCATAAATCGATCTAACTTTGGCATTTATAGCAACAATGATAATACTTGCATTCAATTTTTTTGTTAGTATCTTGGTATTATCGGTATTAGTATAGTCGACTACCTGTGCCATATGTGTGTTCAGAGCATAAATAACACTTGTCACAGCTATCGAACCAAATACGATAGCAACTATAATACTAACAACCGCTGTCGTTAAAACGATTATTGACCTTCTCATACCGAGTCACGAGGTATTCAGCCATGATAGAAATACTATTAAACATATTGATTATTGTTCTATTCTTATCTATCAGCATTTAGATAATCCTGCAGAATTCGTCACAATAATTAAATTTTTTTTACAAACAACGTAGAGGATGAAGGGACAAAACTAGAAAGTCACTGTGGAGATCTACATATTAGATGTCTTATCCGATTATCCGTGTGACATACAGCAAGGCTAAAACGGTTACAGCTTAACTAATAGAAAAATAAAACTAAAACCAAAGAAAGAGCATACAATTAAAGGCAAAAAATGTGAAAAACGGAAGAGATTAGCCTTGGTATTAAACTCAGTTTACTAACTTTTGCCTCAGCCGTCGTAACTAGGAAACCTTCTCCCAGCTTTGATTAGATCATTATATACCCGCTCTAGGAGTTTCAACTGTTCTTTGTATTTGCACTCCATGTTCTTATCGCCTTGTTGCTTTGCTCGGCTTATCAAGAGAATATAATCACCCATTAACTTCTCTAATTCGTATCTTGTTAGTGTCATCAGTCAGTTCTCACAATTCCAATATGTTTTGCAAGAAATCTTGCCATCTTGAGCCTCTTGTTGAATATCAGTCTAGACCACTTATTAGTGGTCTTTACATCAACGTTGAACCAACCATCAGCCCTAATAACTTCAACCGGGCTATAGATCGTGCTGAAAAATATTTTCATAAATTAATGACCACAAAATTAGATACGACTAAGTATTGCTAATACATGTTGCATTAGCTGGGGATATGTTTATGTTATACTAACTGACCTTAGTTTTATTAATGATCACTATCTAACACTTAGTAAAAGTATGCCGATTAAGCACGGTAACAAACTAGTAGAATTACGGGAAGATGTAGTCAAAGAGTTGGAAAGAGCCTACCAATTAGGCTTCCGAACCGCACCAGACTTCACCAGTTTTGTTAATGATCTTCTTCTGGATATCTTAAGAAGAGAGTATTTTTTAGCAAAATACAAGCCATTCAGCCATTTGAATTATGCTGGAATCCATCGTGGCAGTATCCTCATAAAGGATACTCGAAGAAATTTAATATCGGAAATTATTTATAAAGACGAACTGCTGTATTGTAACTCGCCAGACGCAATTTCGGATTGTGAGCATACTAGATTTGCTACATCCTTGATCGATGTGGCTAAATATCTGCAAGAGAAATAGGCATTTACACAATACCATAGAGTGATGGTTTTGAATTATATAAGAAACGAAAGTCATAAGATTAAAGTCTTGCCGTGAATTTATCTTCTTTGAGATAACTATTATAAACTTGCTAAAATAGTAGCAGTCTTAAATTCTATAGATAGAATAAGGACAAGGCATATGTAATCTAATTATGAAACAAAAGAAAAAACATAACGATAAAGGAAAAAATACCATTAATATGAAGAATAAACGAACGGCAGCCTCTATTACTGCTACTTATAAACCAATGATATCAAACACTAACAAGTATCAGAAATATAACTACTATACTCAAACTGATGATAGTAAGGATAATAGCAAAAATACAGATATGAGCGTGGGACTTGAAGATAAGAAAAAATTAAAGACTAAAACGAAGGATCAAAAGGAGGAGAAGCCATCTTCACCAAAAGAATCAGTAACAACAACACCATCCTCGCGATTATCTCCATCATCTGAATCAGAAGCATTTGATTCGTCTAGTGATAATGCTACGTCAGAAATGAATAAAGTAGCAGATATGGGACCAGATGAGACAAGCATGGCATTCTCACATTTAAAAGAAAAGCAACAGCTAGATCCTTCAACTGCAGATGCTGACGATATCATTAGAAAAACTAAGACTGAAAATAGTCTAGATGTAAATCCTGCTACAGCAAATCCGACCTTACATGAAACAGATCATACTAAGATGGAATCAAAAGAAGAAGTAGTGTTAACGGAGGATGCAAAACCAGAGATTTCTCACGTTCCCAAAGAATCAGAAAATCAAGGTCAAATAGGTGAATCAGTTAGATTTAATGATGAATCGGGTAAAGAACATAATTCTAATTCATCTAACAGCGATGATGAAAATAATAATCCATTTACATCTGGAATAAAATTATTGCAAGATTATATTGAATTATGGAATAATGCATACAGAGATTATGTGAAAACTTGGGGGAGCATAGTCTAAATCCATTCGTTAACATCGAGTAGTGATTACCAAAAATAGTAGAATTTCGGATGATTATAGAAATTAGGAAACGTATCTCAATTATTTCTTTTAAATTTGCTTCCATTCATCAACTTACCAGATCTTTATGTAGTAACCAGATCTGGACTTACCAACTTATATAATTACTCTTCTTAATCTAGTATCAATAGGTGAGTTGTGAATAATGGAAAGTCATCATGAAGAGAATATGGACTGTCCTTGTCCGTGCCATGCATCAGGCGGCACATGTTCAACATGTGCAGACGCAGGTTGCAAAATGAGAGGCGGAATGGAGGGAGCCATAAATCCAATCGACATAGGTGTTATGATGTGGCAAAAGGCATTTTTTAAGGCCAATATGGAATTGATGGCGGAGAAATTAAAGAAGAGGATGGAAGAAAGATGGGGTAAGGCAACCGATAAGGCGGCAGACGCTCTTATTGAAAAGATGGAAAAACAATGGATGGCGATGTTCGAGAAGACGGGAGCAGAGCAAGAATTTCGTGAGAAACTTGCAAAGATCTATAGCGAAGGACAAAAAAAGTAATACTGTAGTGTTGAGTGTAGTAAAAAGGCTATAAATCAATTTAGAACATAGCAAACAAATGAATAATATGTCCTCATCAATTTTTTTCTTTTCATATTACCAACACTGGTAAAGATATAAATAGTAAGAGGTTGGAGATTTGGAAAAGAGAGAATTACAAGAGTATTGAAGAACGCTCAGGTTAGAATACACATTAGTCTAATTTTTAATATCAAATTTAGTCGTATATGACACTACATACTGATCGCCACATGAGATGAAAAATTTAGAAGTGTTTTTATTCAAAAAAAGAACAGATAAAACAAAGCAGACTAATAAATAGTTTAGATTAAATTAACTTCTTTCTGCCATAAAAAGAAGAATAAGGCGCTTTATTTCTTCTTTTCACAGTATTTTCCTAATCGGTATACGAAATAGGACCATCCTTCATCATGTTGCTTGAACAATTTGCCTGATTCAAATCCTGTATGCAATAAGTTTACTCTAGTTCTTCCAGTGCAGATTTTTTCTAGTTCCCATGTTACAACTGTTCTTGGAAAATCAGTGGTATCATGTTTTTCCCATGTATAAGATATTTTCTTGTTTGGAATAAAATCAATAATGATTCCTTCTGCCCCAGAACAATCTTCGTATTCGCCCTCTTTGCCTTTATAAAAACGGAATTTCATTTTTCCGCCCCACCTTAGCTTCCGAAACAGCTTGATCCGGAAACCAGTTTGTTAGCTCGTTTGGATCTGTGATAGCTTTGAAAACAGCTTCTGGTGAAGCATCAACACTATATTTTTCTTTATTTCTATTTTCTGTGCTTGTTGCTGTTGCTTCTCTTTTGATGACATTACATATATTATAATAATAATACCAATTATTTAAACGTCTAAATATTTATTTAACTATATAATCATGACGGTTCGCCTTATGATAGGTTTAAGTTATTAATAATCCCCGAATTCATTAGTTTTCTGTTTGGGTTTAATATCATCTCTGTATAGTAGTAATACTTGATTGATCATTATAGTGTGGAAGGAATAATTTTGTAAATTATTCCTTTAGTCAAGGAAATTACATATAGATAGCCATCAGGTCCGACATTAAGACTGCTAATACCACCAAAACCATCTCCAAATGTGATATCTACAGCTCCAGTAGAATTCCAAGTTGGCATTTGATTATAGTTGTTCATAAATGGAGTAGGGACTATCAGATGATTTCTATTTTTATTCAAGTCAAAATGATAGATTTTGCCGTTGAGAAAACTACCTAAGAATATATCATTTTCATACTTGTCACCTAGTTTATTCGATGTTAGGAATTTCAAACCAGTGGGTACTACCTTTTGAATCCAAGTAAATTCAGGATCGCGATATTTCCCAGCACCGTTAAAGGAAACAAGGTTTGGTGGAGCTGCAGGAACGATTATACTTGGACCTTGCAGAGCTTCGAATCCGCCGTTAAATCTTGGTTCGATTAGATTTATTTCATCGTTAATGATTCGGCCTGGCTCAGAATCCCATAAATAACCAGTTATAGGATCAAAGTCAATACCAAAGTTATCTTTAAGACCATATCCATAATACAGATTTAGTGGATAACTGTCTCCTAGTAGACCACGTCCTTGTTTATCTAACACAGGATTTCCATCTTGTGTTATCCTAAGAATTCCTGCTCTACCATCTACAGCTGTTCCATTTACAAAATTTTGTGTTAATGTCTGAACAGATGAAATGTTATTACCCGTAACTGCACCCACAGAGAAATAGACATTGTTATCAGGCCCTATCCTTATGTATCCACCGTTGTCCATGTAGTCTTGTTTAATTATACCTGCAGGTAAACGTACAAGTAGCTTCGGAATTATTAATTTGCCATTTACGAATTCGTATCGGTATAACCTATTTTCTAGTGGTGTTGATACACCCTTCTGGCTTTGCCCATTCGTTGAATTCTTCAGAGATTCAGTGTAATACAGGAATACATAGGTTAAATTCGATTTGGAGTTTTTCGAAATGGCTATCCCTAGCATTCCCTGTGTAAAGCCCTTTCCAACTTTGACATTGAGGAGCGGATGACTAGATATTGTTCCATTTGTTACTCGAGTCACGGTTCCCTCTTTTTGTAGTACTAAAAAGTCATGAGGGCCCAGGAATGCCATGGTTGTAGGCATAGTAAGTCCAGAAATCACTCTTACGACTCTAAGAGTAGGATCATGAACGATTGGTCCAGCAGCTGCAATCACAGGGCCAGAAGCGGTCATTTGATTTTTGTTAATAGCAGCAGCGGATGTTTTATTTTGTCTTAAAGTAACCGAACTGGATGATACCTGGTTGGATCCTGTAATCTTAATAGTACCTGTCATCCAAGGATGAAATGTGCAATAATATGATACATTTCCATTGCCAGTTATACTAGCTGATCCGGACGATCCTGGTTCAATTATACCAGTATCAAATACCTTTCCGGAATCATTAGCTGAAGCGGCCAGGCCGGAAGTTGCAGTGTGTGGTGCTATATCTTTGTTAATCCACGTAACCGTGGAACCGCTTAAAACATGGGTAGGATTAGGTTGATAGTAGACTTTAACTTGCTGGTCTGCAGAACCTTCAGCTATTGTAATAGAATTAGTATCGAATTGTACGTTTCCTCTATTCTGTCTAGTAACAGTAGCGGTAGTAGTACTAAACTTGGAGTTCACTTGTGAGGATGTTTGTCCGCTTGCACTTGAAAGCGAAACTCCTTGTAATCTTAGGTTCTGACCTGTAGTACTCGTTATATATAATGATATAACTGCAGATAGAGACACAATAAGACCAATCCAAAATATCGCATTCGATGAAAAAGTATTCATGCTAACCTTTCATGCAATCCAAAATATGGATAACAAAAATAGATACAGTATTTGCTTGATCCATAATAATTACATGCATAGAAGAAGTTATATTTAAGACAATTGGCCATATTAAAGAATTTCAATTATTGCATAACAGGCGCTAGGAATTCATCAGATGGTTCACTTAACATCGTAGGAACATAGTCCAGACAGCAGCTTGGTCTTGCATGTACAGAACAAACATTCGTCGCACGTCTCCGAATTTCTTACGTGATACCATCATAAAGAGTAGTCTGAGACTAAGGGTAACAAACTTGCCGTGAAATGTTGATTACAGGTGTATGGGCTAAGCATTAAAAAGTTCACCAATAAAGTACAGTTCGGAAGGAGAAGGAATTATAGAACAACAACCGTGGTAATTCTTAGTAGCTATCTTTTAAAGTGATTTATTATCATTCATAATTGGGTTGTGAATCATAATGGCAAAAGTGACCACAGTCAATTTTGCATTAATGCCTTCTCACTAAGGGCTCGCGCCTATGACCACATTGTGATAATTGAAAACCATAACTTACTACCAAATAGCAATATGCCTAGAGTTCCTCCACGTACAATTCCTCAGTATATAGTTACCATTATCCTATAGAATACGATGATTATATACAAAAAAAGAACTGACTGTAGAAGATATTAAAAATAATTTATAAAGAAATTCAAAAGAAACAGAAGCAAGTAGACCATGAAAATTTCAATACGCGAATTATTGAGGACAACTTAGCGGAGGCAGAAGCCATTCAGCAAATATTAATTATGATTGTAGAAGAGCTACTACGGATAAGGCCGCTCCAAGCATAGGCTGATGCTCAAGGCGGTGGTGGTATTTTGTTTGCTATAGCAAACAAGTTTACAGTAAAATCCATGAAGAAACTGGAAGAAGAATACGACCTGGAGACTATATCATTCGAGTCCGCGCCATCGAAAGTTAGATGAAAAATGGATCCATAGCTAGAAAAGTTAGAAGTTAAGCCAAAATGTTGATCACTAAATGACATATATTAGATTATAGGATCAGCAATAATTTGTATAGTTCAACTAAACAGATCTTAATACCATATAGTAGATTATAACAAATCTAAAATATCATCAAATATTATCCGCTTAGTATGAAATCTATTAACATTATCGTAGTTGGTGCTATGGTATTGTCAGCCATGCTACTTGGCGGATCGTTCGCTTTCAGTAACACGCAGAAAACTACTGCACAAATGAGCGGTGGTAATATGACAGGAGGGGGCGGTGGTATGATAGGCATGATGGTTGGCCCAGGTCCAAACATTACTGGTTCGCTTAAATTCTCTACTATCCTAGGAAATGCGTTATCATCGCAGATAAAAGTTGGCCTAAATTAATCTGCTATGACTGCAGAAAAAACTATAGGGAACAGTTCTCATGCAGTTGAGGCTCACTTTGGGATGGCAAATGGGTATTTGGTATATACTGTATGGGTTATCGATGGCAGCTATAACTTTCATAAAGTAATAGTTGATGCAGGAAATGGAAAGGTATTGTCTAATCAACCAGTATCAAAAACAGGATCAATGATGATGCATGGTATGATGATGTGGGGTGACGGTGGTGGTATGATGATGCAGCACGGACCTAGTATGATGATGCGTGGCAGTAGTTCTCACAATATGATGGGAACCTGGAATAAGTAACCCAGTGCATTCATCATAATCAAGTAGGCCACAAGTTCTACAAAAAGAAGCGCCTAAGATCGCTCTTATTTTTAAGAAGCACAGGTCACTATGCCATCAAGGGTCTAGATCGAATAGAGCATATAGAATAAACAAGCTATCACCGGACGCGACTATGTAAGGAGATAAATATAACTGGATATATGTCATTACTACATTTTACCGTAATCCCACGTAGAAAAAAACCTTGGAGTAATTTCAATAACTACATTGTCTCCTCTCTTGGAAACCTCAGAGATCATTTTTGCTATTGGGTGATCAAGTGTCCCGAGATATTTCATACCAATTTTATCTCCCTGTGAAAGTGTTCTATCTGGATCTTCTACAATTGTTGCAGTACCTTTACCTTTGACACCCTTATATGGAGGGCTCTCGTCATCTATGGAGAAATAAATAGTAGGTTTATTCCGGAGATTCTGAGTTTTCTTGGATAATTTAGATGTGGTTATAAGGAGTATTTCTCTTACTTTGTCATAATAAAACCAGATTGGTTGGATATTAGGCTCGTTTTGATCGTCTGTGGTAGCCAGCTGCAAATTTAATTTACTCTCAAGAAATCTCTCGACCTCTTCCCTATTCATGCCAGGAACTTCTGAAGTGGCATTAAAGATTTTCGTAATCATTTAATGCTTTACAAACAGAAAAGGATTTCTTCTTATACAAATCCCATATTTATTCTGTGTTTTAATTTGCTTCATTCAAAATTGAATTAGTTAGGTTGTATTATAAGTCATGATTTATTTGTATGTTTGTATGTTGGTTTTTCACCACATCATTTATTTCCAGTTCTAAATATTTCATTACATTTTCTTCAGTAGGAGACGATGCAATGCAGGTAAGTCATTGGCTCTATGCTCCAGCATATATTGAGCCGATGGAGCAATAGAAATGCCTACTCAGTTAGCATCCGCGTAGTAAACTGCAGTTTCATCGACCGCAGGCCAGAACTCTTCCTGAATTTGTAACACTGTTTTAAGACTGCAAAGATGAACTTCATAAAATTTATTCATATGAACTCTGTCGAATAAGACCGAAATAATTTACCGTTCTGCCAGAACAGTCGCAAATAGTCGTGGATATGAACTCCAATATTTAGGAGAGACAAGTATTTTACTAGGAGCGCTTTTTGATTTAATTAGAAGCTGAATTGCACATCACTATCGACAAATTTTGCTCAAATTAGCTGATGAAAATTTTTATTACTACACTTAGGTAGAGTGCCATACAAAAAGATATCTAAGTGAAGTTGAAACATCTAGATCTTTAAACCATTTAGGTTATGATAAAGTTGGCGAGAATTTGAGAATATATGTTGATCCTAGAGCTTTATTTGTTGATTTTGATTAGGCAATAATTAATTCAGGTTTATTAAAAACTTCATTTCAATATCTGTCTAGACCTAAACCCGCTCGTAAAGACACACATTATAATATTAATCAAAATTATTAGGAGATAGTCTCATTAAAGGTGGGCATAAGGACCGCTAGCAAAACCGGAGAATTCTCATAATTCACATTTCTGGTGATTAACAGATCAATAAATAATAAAAATAGATCGTGGTAATCGCAGATACCAGTTGGATTTTATATAGTGTGGCGTAATAAATGTGAATAACAAACCACTCTGCAACAAAATAAGTCCAATCTCAAATGCGAAAAATGTTATAGTCGAGGAATAATAATAGTCGATCTTGAAAGTTTAAGGATTATTCTCTCATGTTAGTGTTACTGTTGTAATGTAATGTGCTTCGTTAACGTGCGGGTGGGCATAATTATGCTCACCCAAAATTATCCGGTTGGTTGGAAAAAAGGCTCCATCAACCGACCGGATTATCCTCACTAAACTTCATTTGTTGGTCGGTTAGTCTCCGATTCTCTTCGTCAATAGTGATTGCAAGTATAAACTGCATATTCTCTATCTCTGCAAGATTATCTTACAGTTCGCGCTCGTTGAACTTTTCTGGGGCCGACTTGCTTTTTCTTTATTCCAATTTCTTTGTAAATCATTTTCTTGACTTAAGTCTACAGTCAGTTCTTTTTGCTGTTGCTTTGCTAATCATGAAGTTCTGTCTGTATTGGCTTCTATAGGCCAAAGAACCGTAGGTAGAGTGAGAAAAGTTTTAGCAATAGCATCAGCAATAAATGTCTTGGCTACCGACATTATGACAAATGCTGATGCTGCAGCCAGAGGTATTGATGGTTGATGGTTGATAGTATTATCACCACCGTAATATTTGAACATTGATTCTTGTTATATAACAACATTCTGAATATTCATCTGTGGTTAACAAGTAATATTATGACAATTCAAGCCAGTAGGCTAGCTACGTAGATATAATTTCTGCAGCTAGCTCCCAAGTTGAACTAGCCGAATGGGGTCAAAAGGCACCCTATTAGTATGAATGAAGGCTATCTCCGATCGATTATCCAGGTCATTTTTCACCACTCTTTATATCACCACACACGAAGAATGATGACGAATACTCTGAAAACTATTAAAAAGTTAAGACGATTCAAACCTTCTATATGACTAATCTAACTCTGATAATCTTTTTAATGCTACATAGGCACAGGCTTTTTGATATAACATCCTAAACTTACGTAAGGATCTTGGAATTTCATTAATAATAAAATCACTCCAAAGAGTTACACACTACGATATTTTCTTTAATCGTAATATTATTAGGGAATACGTCACAGATGCAGTCATAATTTGTATTATATTCATCTATATCGCATAAATAATATATAGATTGAATAACTAGTTAAGGAATCCTCTAATGATATTAGATGATGCGGTCTGTGCTAAACCAGTTGTCAATAGAACAATAAATCACTATCGTGAATCTGCTTTAATGTCTGCAGTTCATATTCTAATTTGTTTGACAAAAGGTAAGAGCCCTGAGGACATAGCTAAGGATTTTGATGATAATATCGAACTAGTTGGTGTTTGGATAGATTACATGATAGGGATTAACTGGGTTTATAGAAATGCCGTTGACGGAACCTGGGTAGTTTCAGATGAAGGAAAAAAGTGGATTGATAAATATTATACAGTGTTACATAATTAGTCCTTGTCTGGTTTTTAATGCAAGAACTATGTCTTGATGCATAAAATCATATAAATCCTATCAGTTTACTTTATATATCAATAATAGGCATTTTTTGGAATGCCCAAAGGAGGTAAAGTGTAATCCAATGAGCTTGAAATTATCCAATAAAGTCAGTCGCTCCCCATCATTGCCAGTATTCATTTTGTGTGATAAATGTTACTGGTGTGCAACATACCTTGATAAGACGAGGAAACCGGTGAACAATAATTGTCCACAATGTCGTATTAGAATTGAGCTGTCCAGCATTCCTATTATGTCCAATGAATCATTTACTTTTGACTATAATGAAAGACGTGGAGTAGAATTACTATTCGGATCCAGATAACGTAACACAGATTCATGAAGAGGTGATCCAATTTCTAAAGAGCTACAGAAAGGTAACGAGATAGACTAAACATAGCAATAGTAATAGTAAATAATTGTTATACGAGCTTTGGTCCAGAAACTACTAACTCATTCCGGAGAATGTTAGATTGTCAGAAGTGATACAGAATAATATTGGAAAGTCATAGACATAAGAAGCGGCATTTAGATACAATATACAACCTTACTTAGTAGACAGAAGCTGCCAGACCGCTGTACACAGAAGCCGACAAATTTATTATAATTGCATCCATATTAGACAGTGCTAACGGTAATGAAGTTTAACAAGTTAAAATCTTAGTTAATGCAAATATTCCTCACAACGTATTCAAAGAATATTTATTTTTACTACAACAAAATGGTTTAATAGAAAATACTCAGTCTCAGAGAACCTACCGAACTACAACTAAGGGTTTACATTTTCTGAGCATTGTCAGTGAAATGAAGGCGATAGCTAACATAGATGGAGTGTCATTTCTTATCTCTTCAGAAGATTTGTAAACAAATCATTAAATTTTTGAGCTCCGCCTCCCTGTTCAACTTTCAGTATCCTTCAGATAGTTTCATCCGTCACTATTTTCTCAATTAATATGTCTTTTATTTGTGGTTCTAGGTTTTGTTTTTTGTTCTGTTCCTTCTGCTGCATCAAGTGCTCTTACTGGTAACTTGAATATTGTTCCTTTCTCAGTTACATGCAAAGAGCCGCTAATGACTAGTCATAGAGATGTTAGTCTATAAGTTCTACCAGTTATCGATATTAAACTAGCTTGTTAAGCGGCCAAGCGCAGGTAAAATCGTTTACGTATTATAAGTCATAGTGCTGCGTCTTAGAGATTCATGTGTTAAAGTAATATAACCAAATATCAAGATTATTCAGTCTGGATGGAAAATTATCAATAAACATCACAATCGTTATGAGAAGGTCTATAATCGCTTTAACGACGATGACGGTTGTTAGTATTATAGTTGCTATCGTATTTGGTTCGATAGCTGTGACAAGTGTTGTTTATGCTCTGAACACACATATGGCACAGGTAGTCGACTATACTAATACCGATAATACCAAGATACTAACAAAAAAAATTGAATGCAAGTATTATCATTGATGCTATAAATACCAAAATTAGATCAATCTATGGTGATGACGACAATAATTAACACTGGACATGAGCAGAAAGGCAGAGACTAGAAGTGACTCACATTGGTCTGGCAGGCAGCCTTATCTTAATTTGAATCATTTAGGCGAATATTTCTTCAATCTTTCAATAACTGCTAATCCATATGCTTCAATCTCTGAATGTGGACTCGAATCAATTACATCTACAATATCTGAGATTGCCCTTGTCCCATAACCCGCAAGTGCATCTATCGATCTTTTTATTGTTTCAGAATCATTAGAAAACTCGCCTTGCGCTTTTATTCTTTTGATCTCCTCATCTTCTTTACTCAATTTCGTACATGCGTATTTATAGAAAGTGATATTTAAAAGAAAAGACAGTTCAATAATAAAAACGGTGTTGAGATATTTGATGAGTAAAAATCAAATGATGATAACCCATGATACTATTGGAACGCTGAATGCAACGTGGCGCGCTCCAAAGAACTGTTATCATAATAATATTCGTTTGACGCGCGCCTTATGTTTTCTGTGTAGTTTTACTTCCATTATCAAATCGCACTTCACACCTATTTTATCATGATGTTTTTTACTGCTTACTTATCTGTTGCCTCTAGAATGCAATAAATAGATGCCGCTTCTAAATTGTACAGGATTTTCACCATCTTTGCTCCTAATCCATCTCTTGGAGCACTCTGCGCTCTTATGAGGTCCTCCTCAGTCGATGTACCATAGAATGAACGTCTAAGAAAACTGGCAAGATTAGATATCTACATGAGAATACCATCTAATATTTCTTACAATAAGCTGGAAATCCATTTGTTCTGAGTAAATAGAGCTACTGTAATGGTATTACATTGTCCCATATTACCAACACTGTTCTACATTACAGATATACATATTAAAAATTGTTTAATATTTTTGGTCTTTTCCATAGGACAGAAAGATGTGACATAGATCTTTTCAGAATTTTTATCTTAAGAGAATAAGTTGATCGTTGTCACAGATCTTACTATATTTTTAGGCTTGGTAAAGTTAATTCCTTTTAGGATATGAAAATGCAGAATCTGAATAATTCTTATTATACAAGATCCTCCTTCATAAATGCTGAAGTTTTATTTCTGAACGTCCCATGGTTCATAGTGTATTCTGCGTTATTTACCTCAAAGTCTAAAATCGCAAAGAATAATCTCTTCTTGATTTGCACTAGCCTTTGCATTTACATATTCATTGGATGATCTACGTTCTTACCCATCCAATGGGTGAACACTAGTACATGTCACTGTCATTGTTAATTTATCGGCTCTACACTCTCGGCATTTACCATTTAAATTTCAGTTAGAATTCTCTTAGATATATCAACGTTCACATTAAATATGACCTCAGTGCTCCCGATGTTTTTATTATGATGATGTATTTCCATCAGTATTTATCAGCAAATTGTGTGTTGTCTTATTGCTCTTGTCTAGAGAACTACATATTGTCGTTCTGTCATCCCTCCTAGGCCGAGTCTTTACTTCCATTCCGCTGTACAGTATAGTTCTATATATCGAATTGAACTAAATCTTGTGTTATTTCTTCGCGCGCCTCATGATATAAAGTATACAAGTTTATTACTATCCTGGAATTTCAGTCTTTAAACATAGAACGCAGCATTTTTGATAATATTTATAACCATTATCGCCATATAGTTTGTAGCATAGTCCTTGGTGACGACATTTCAAACAAAGATCCAATGCGACCTTTCATATCAGACTGATGCCAGAATAAGTCTGTTTGTCCTATTACTAGTCTGTGCTGTCATTGCTGGACCGGAAGAATAGGTTCATAAGAGACGAAGCCTCTACGAAGAAATGGAAAACAAGGTAAACATTCAGAATCCTAAAGTAAAATCATCCAGTGTATTAAGACCTTCAAGATTTTACTTTCATGAAATACCTATAAGGGAGACGATAGATAAGCCTTGGAAAAAATATTAACTACTTTAAGAACCTATACTACGGCTAAGGATTCTCACAAGCGCAAGAACAGATTTTGTGTAACTTGTGGTAACGTAGATACTACTGAAGCATTATTCAATATCGGCGAAGGTGTTACCATAATAGAGAAGTACTGCGATATATGCGCAAAACAAGTAAGGTAGTGCACTTTGGTGTTCTAGCCAATAATGATATTTTGTGGAAAATGCACTAAAAATGAAGAGTACGTACATGTTCAGAATGTATTCAGCATTTGTGCATGAGCTGCTTTAACACAGTTCATTTTGGTAGAAATGCTCCAAGAACTGGTAGGTCTATGGTATATACTTACAGATACAATAGATTTTATCAGCAGACTTCCTCACTATATGGTAGATGCATTTAAATCAACATTAGAGGAATCACGCGCTTCAGATTTAATATTACTTTTGATAGATATGTCAGATAAAATTGAAGATATTGGAATAAAGTATGAAAGCTGTTGGAATGTTTTAGATGAACTAAAAGTAGACAAGACCAAGGTGTTTGTAATTCTGACCAGATTCGATTGTATTACCTACTCAGAACAAATGAAGAACGATATTTTAAATAATTTAAAAATATCAAACCCAATAGCAATATCGACTAAAACTGGAGATGGAATTCATAAGCTGAAGACAATAATGGCAAATCATACACATACCATCAAATTGGCTATCTACTTACCAACATATAATACAACTCCTCTATGTCCCGCTTGTATTATGACTACTGATTCAGACATCACTATAATAATAACGATAAATGTAGCGGTCTCTACAATAATTAATAATTTTTTAGAACCAAGAGCTGAGCCTGATCCTACAGGTTCGAGTGGTTCTTTCTCAGGCGTCCTCGTATTGTTACCTGATTTCTTGAAGGGATTTTTCATAAGCCAACATTATCCCATTTATTTGATCGTACGAATCAAACGTAAGCAACAGTACGCTCTTATGCTTGATAAGCACCGCTTGAATTGAGAAGTAATATAAAAAATATCATCAAGATATCATTTTAGGTATTATCTAATCTAATATATCTACCTGTAGTGTGATAAAGTTGTTGCTCGCTCTTCCGGCCTTCTTTCCCTTTGTATCTTTATCTTTTTAACTGCATCTTCAAAATGTCGCATTGAAATAAGAGCATCGGAAGCATGTTTGGCTGCTTCTTCTGGTGTAGGATATTTCTGAAGGTACTCATGTAATACTATGGAAATAGCAGTATTAGCTACCCCTGTTATGTCTGCACCGCTAAATCCTTCTGTTATTTCAGATATCTTCCTAAAATCTATACCCTGGCCTAAAGGTTTACCTTTAGTATGTATTTGAAGAATCTTCTTCCTTGTATTTACGTCAGGGTTTGGTACAAATATTATCTTGTCAAATCTTCCAGGTCTTAATAATGCAGCATCAATCATGTCTACTCTATTAGTAGCGGCAACTACCACTACCCCTTGCAGCTCTTGTATTCCATCCATCTCAGTTAACAATTGAGATAACATTCTATCTGAACTACCACTCCCACTACCATATCCTCCACCACCATCAGTTCCGCCCATGCCTCCTCTTGTAAGAGCAATAGAGTCTATCTCATCAAAGAAAACTACACAAGGGGCTGATTGTCTTGCCCTTCTGAATATTTCCCTCATCCCTCTCTCTGATTCACCTACCCACTTCGATATTAATTCGGGTCCCTTTACACTAATAAAATTGGCTTCAGACTCTGTTGCAACAGCTTTTGCAAGTAGTGTCTTTCCTGTTCCAGAAGGACCATGTAATAATATGCCTTTTGTAAGAGTATGTTTAAGTTCCTTGTACAGATCAGGATACCTCAACGGCCATTCAACTGCCTCTTGTAATTCACGTTTTATATCTTCTAGACCCCCTATCTCAACCCATTTAACATCAGGTACTTCCAAATAGACCTCTCTCATAGCAGACGGCAATGCATCCTTTAGTGCATTGTCAAAGTCATTCATAGTTATTATTAGTTTTTCTAACGTCTCTACAGAAATTTTCTCATCTTCTAGATTAAGCTCTGGAAGTAGTCTCCGTAAGCACTTCATAGCAGCTTCTTTACATAGGTATTCTAAATCTGCACCCACAAATCCATGAGTCACAGCTGCTACTCTATCTTGATCAACATCTGTATCCAATGGCATATTGCGAGTATGAATCTGCAATATCTCAAGTCTTCCTCGCTTGTCTGGAACCTTTATCTCTATTTCTCTGTCAAATCTAC
>JBEDUN010000115.1:0-31778 GCA_040414675.1 Nitrososphaeraceae archaeon
TTTGGATCCTGTATCATTTTATTTCCGTCTTCTGTAGGAATCCTTGCATGTATTAAGAATCTCATCTTTCGCAAGTAAAATGTCAATTATATTTATGGATATTGTCAGTAATGGACTGTATAACAATATGAGATGGAAGAAAAAAGAATTAGGATGAACTATGAAAAATATCAATGCCAATGATGTTGAGTCTTGAACCTTCAGGTGTATTGCAAGCGGCGAAAGGCTCTCCCCCTCCCTTCAGCGTTCTCTGTAGTTTAAATAAATTACTACTTCAAAATTCAAAATGATATGCAATAATATTCTCTCAGTCTCAAGAGGCCATTAGGTATATTGGATATGCCATGGATATTAATATGAACACTGATATACTTGACGTTAGAAGAACTTACGAATCTCTACGAAAGTCTAATACGCATCTTGTTCAGTCTTCGGAGATAGCAACCACATGTGTTTGTCAGAATCTGTTTAAGTTAGATTATCCATACGGAGCGATTACAAGTGATAAAGACTACTTAATTGCTAATACAGTCCACGATATAATGAGTTTATGCATGGGTGGTCCTGTTATAGAGAATTGGCAAAATAGCCCTAATGATTGCGAGGATCTTACCAGAAAGATAGTTGATGAATCTTGTGAAATAGTGAATGGTATAATTGAGGATACATTAGACAATGCATTTAAGGAAAGCCGATTTGTCCCAGACGATTTTAAAGATCGCGTTAACGACACCTATAACGGACTTATTGCGGGAATAACGAGGAGATTGATGAAGAAGTATGAAAAACCCTTAAGGGTCATTACTGAAGTTACGATCTCCAATATCAAGAATCATCATGAAGGAAGAATTGATGCTCTATTAGAATATCATAATGGTTACGGGTTGCTAGACTGGAAAAGCTATGATCTGAGCAAGACTGTTAGCGGTCGAGAGAAGTGGCAATTAATTGCAAATTCCCTTCTTGCAAATTACCGGTATTGTTTGAACGAAAATGATTGGAGCAAATATAGATTCTCGTGCATCATTCATTATACAGGAGCATATTTTCCTAGAATAGAAACAATTGAAAAAGAGGTTGAAAAAATAAGGATCAACAGAAAATTTGCTCATGATGTACTTTGTGGTATGCGTGTCAATGCACAGAGGCCAAATTTTTGTCCTGTTTGCGATAAGGGCCTAGAAGGAAGCAAAGAATGCCAGTTTTATCAACGTGACGCTAGGCTATTCCACGAAGGGATGTTGCCAGCACAGTATGATAAGCTCACAAGACAGTTCTTTGCAAAGCGCTATGCAATCTTAAAAGAGAGGGCCGAGACTCACCTGCATAAGCATGTTGTCTCCATTTTAATAGATAGGTATGGCGAGGAAGAAGCCATCAGAAGGTTGGAGAAAACTGGCATAATATGTAGAAAATTTACGTATGATTTTGATGATGGTGAGAAAGTTATCCTTTCAGGTGCAGATAACGATATTCCATTAGAACCGCGTAAGATCGTAAGAATAATCGGAATAGAGAAGGATAAGCCGCTCCTTTCCTGTATCAGCGAACAGGCTAGTGTAATGGAAGTGATAAACAATAAGATAACCCTTAGTCTTAGATCGAAGATTGCTGTTAGAAGAGCCAAGAGACAGTTATTCGATTTGCCTATCATCATGCTAAGAGATGAACTTAATCTCACCCGGAGTATGCTCAGACCGATCCATACGTTTCACAAATTAGCTGCAGACATCTTTATACATCAGGGGCTCATGATGTCGTGATTTATCTAAATCCTGATCAGCATAGAATCCTCAAATGGCGAATCAATTCAGGTGGTATTGCGGGCGTAATTGGACCTCCAGGCTGCGGAAAAACTACATTCGGCGCTCTTCAAGCCATCAAGCTAGTTTCCGAAGGATATGCTAACCGGGTACTATTGGTAGCATTGACCAATTCGGCTGCCAATGAATTTTCAAGAGAATTGAGTATAGTACTAGGTCCAGATGCCTCGAAATTTATGTGTGTGAGAAGTGGATATGCCCCTGGTGCAGATAATAGTCTTCCTATACCATTTAGTAATGAACTTGATGTTATCAAGAAAAAACAGATTGTGATCTGTACTACGCAGTCTCTGAAACGATTGTCACGGAAATCCAGCCTTGTTAGGTTTGATAATATGATTATAGATGAAGCAGGCATTGAAAGATTAGAACATCTATTGTCTCCTTTCGTTCTCGGAATTAACCAGCTAGGCGTTCAAATGATGAAGGAATCTATCAGCTATGAGGTCAATAGCATAATTGAACTTGCGTCAACGTGTGGTGTTGTGGCCACAGTCGTAGGTGATCCGAAACAATCTAGACCAATAAGATCAGAAGATTATGATTTAAGTGCTATGGAGTGGGTACTTAAATGTGCTAAATGTGATACACTTTATACAACTTATCGACTACCAGATGACTTGGCGATGCTAGTAAATGAATTTGCAGGTTATCAGGGTTTAACTTCTGCTCCAGAGATCGCAGGAAGGAGATTAGTAGTAGACTACAATACTATCGATAAAGAATTTAGAGATATAATTAATCCTGACAAAGTTGTTACATGGTTAGATTTGGATGGTACTGAAGAGATGGCAGGTCCCAGCTCATGGTATAACGACTTGGAGGCAAGAGCATGTGTCCGTATATGTCAGGAGATTAAAAAGGCAGCTCCTTCCAAGTCAATAATGATAGTAACCAGATATGCAGAGCAAAGACGCATAGTCTCAAAATACCTTCAACAACTTGGCTTGGGAGTCAGGGTGTTGACAACTGCTGGCGCATTGGGCACACAATCTGATATTGTCATCTTTACTATAGTACGAAACAACCCAGAAAGACGGATCGGGGCAATAGGATCTTTGCAGGACCTTAACGTGGCTATTTCACGGTCCAAGGAAAAATTGATAATTGTTGGAAGCCTTAATATGATGTTAAACGCAAAGCCAAGAATGCATAATCTGGGTATGCAGCCAAAACACAACTTTCCACAAAGACTTGCTCAACTCGTTTCCAAGGAGAAGTACGGCGAGATTGTAGAAGCTCCACAGATTCTACGTTAGAATAGCTATAGAAATGGAGCGGAAAGAAACACTATATACTTAGGTCAAGGGTTTGCAATCTTACGCTAATTTATACACATGTCAAAGCTAACCTTCAATCAAAGAATTTGTTCTTATAGAAGCCGCAAGCTCTCCAATGACTAAGGAGATCAAATCCGTTAGTGAGGACATCTTCAAAGCCCTGATTAATGATTTTGATGTATCTCTACTAGAATACCTTGACGATGATGGAATCGTCTTTCCTACCGAAGTCTATATGACTATTGCTCGGCACTAACTGACACAATAATAATTCTGGCATTAATAATGCTAGGTCTACTCGAGTGTTTGCTAGACTGAAATTGGAAAAGACCTAGCAAACAAACAACCCCATAATGTTGGTTCTTGGTTAGATATTTTTCCACATTGTAGATTTGTACAGCAATCTATTTACCAGTTTATTAGAAGTAAAAGAAAATGGAATAGCAAAATTACCACAAACAAGAGTATAGATTAGATCTTATTCAACGGGCGGATCTCTTTTACCTACAAAGACAAACAAGATAGAATGTGGAAGAAACTAATGATGTAATACCTGTAATTATCTATTTCTTATGTAACCGCTACTATAGCGGTCTAGAATCTGCCTGTTCCAACAATAATAATATTTCATTAAAAGATTATCAGCAGAGTTAGATTAGTAGTATAACCAACTGTATGTATCACTGTCTTACACGGTAGTTTCCTGATGTTGTAATTACTGCCGAACCAACTTCAACATAACCTATCTTATCGCTCTCGTTGTATTATTGATCCGCCTTTTCTCACAATTGCATTTGCCATACCTGCACCATCAAATATAGGTCTTGTGACAATAATGACTAGCAACTCTACACAATCTCTTTAGACAGGATCGTGATGAATTATATCGGCCTTCAATTTATTAGCCATGCTCAGAAAATGTATTCCTTTTGTTGTAGTTCTGTAGATTCTTTGAGGTTGTATATATTCTATCAAACCATGTTGCTGTATGAAGGATAAATAATTTTTAAATATGCTATGAGGAATTCTTGCCCTATCTAGGATTTCTATTTGCTTTACTTCATTACCGTTAGCAGCATCTAATATAGATACTATTATATCAAATTTATCTCTATGATAACGACCTCCTCTGAATGAGTTTACATTGATACGAAGTTGTGAATTCTTAGACTGAGATTCAAGATGTTGTATTTGTAAACATTCTTTTGGTCTAATAATTCTTGCAGCTTTCAATCCAGTAAACCCATTTGATTGTCTGGTTGAATAGTCATTGCTCTAGATGCTGTTTGTAAATGATATACATTTGAGTAATTATTGTCAAGATACCTTAAATCAAATATCGTTATTGCTGCTAACAATAATGGTTCTACCGTAATAAAGATCATTTTCCTCATACGCATTGATGATGATGTCTCATTCCATCTTTTTAAATATATTTTAAAATTCCAGTTCTGGGTTCCAATTGTGGTATTTGACAAGAACATCTACTCTTTCCTCATTCTAGAGTTAGAGTAGAACACAGTGTAAATCTGGAGCTTATTGTAGTATTATATCTTTATTGCTTTACCTGCTCAAAATGCATAAAGCAAGCTATCACAAATAGAATAGTGACTATAACAATCTTGGTAACGCATAGATTCAAAATTGAAGATAGGCGCAGAAAAGTTGCCACTCTGTTAGCACAATCAATGAATCAGACTGAGATAGCATTGAACTGAACGTATACCAATAGACTATTGGTAGAAGTATCAAAGCACTGATTATTTTTTTTATCTGTTTATTTGTTTGATTAATTGTAGAGAATTGAATAGGCCTGTTTATTGGCTAACATATTAGATAAATTAGGAATTTCGTGGCAGACAAGATATCAAAAATGACTTCTACATCATTATATTTATTACATCGTTTGTTAACTTGTTTCTTGAATGAAAGAAAAGTTACAAAATTCCAACATATGCTGGAGCTGTGGGTTCATAATACTACTTATATTCTCTGGATTGGGAGTTTTATCTCTATCATCCATGACGAATACTGTCAAGGCAATAGATAATCAATCAGTCTCGACAGTTCTAAACACTCAGCGAGTCCTTCCATTAGGACTAGCTCAACAGTTAGCCGCTGCCACACAAGCCTACTGTAAAGATAAAGAATATTCTGTCACCGTTTCCGTGTTGAATCGCGATGGAGTTGATATCTTGCTTGCTAGAGGCGACGGAACGACCGGAGCCACAGTAGAAGTTGCACGACAAAAAGCATACGCTGCTGCTGGCTTTCAGTCACCGACATCGGCAATGGAAGAACGAGCCAAGACCGCCAATCCTGGGATAATAGCAATCGATCGATTCGCAGTCCTACCCGGTGGCCTTCCCATCAAAGCAGGTGGAGAACTGGTTGGTGGTATCGGCGTAAGTGGTGCACCTAGTGGAACAATCGATGAGCAGTGTGCCAAAGCAGGACTTGCAGCGATCGCCTCAAGCTTATCCAATATAAATACAAGCAATAGCACAAACATCAATAACAATTCATCTGGCATCAAGGCTGGTTAGAACTCTAAGTACTTGACCTACTTACTCACGATCTACTGCCATCTATATCCACTCCTTACATAAAGCTCGAATACTAAGTAAGAATAAGAACCCAGAACATAACTCTCTTGTCAAGCCCAATTATGATTAATGATTCTCAAGAGAGTCCTTAGATCATTTCAAAAAACTGAAAGACTAGTTTGTTTTGTGTTACTAGATACATTTTCTCCAGTATCTGGAATCTCGACTTAGTTCCATGTTATTTCTGGCAAATCCAAGATTTTCCTGAATGTATTAGCAGTTCCTGGACCGAACCCAGCATAATGCTTGTTTGCTGCTACAATCGCTAGATTTAATCTGTCCCGCTGCTCTTCTTTGGCTCTCTCTACAAATCTAGCCCTTTTTTTCATTTTCGAGATTCTATTTTTTGTATCTTTCTAAAATCTTTTTCTTGTATTGTTCTATTTCAATGAATCTAATGTAAAGTCTGTTGTAATTATTGGAGGTGTTCTTATAGCTGCTAGTTGACTCCAGACCATGCACATATTGTTATTTGAAAAAACTATATACCAAATCCTGAAACCATGAGTTATCTCTTACTTCTACAGCATATCTAAATCTCTTATCTAACTCAGGTACGATGTCTCTTACGACTCATTCGTGCATTAGACTATACTCACTAATTGTGGTAACTGTATCAATAATGCCAATCGTCCATCTGTCTATCGTTATCAATTTACTCAGTCAGGATCTATCTATACATTTCATAAAATACAATAAATGCAAGATTATTCTACGAATAGAATAATTGCAGTGAGTATCCATTTTCGTTTAATTCTTATATGTTCATTTACTATTCTAGACTGAACATCTTTTACTTAATTTTATTGAAATCAATTACGATTACAATTATTCATTCATATCGTTTGGGATAGAATCTTACATTTTGAAAATCCTCAATGATTAATTTGTTGCTAATAGATATGCCTTCCTTTTTAAGTAATTCTAGCTTTTTATCAATTCCACCTCTATAACCGCCTAAAGTTCCGTCAGATTTTACTACACGGTGGCACGGTACGGTGATTGGATTAGGATTTCTACCCAAGATTCGTCCTATTAGTCTTGAGGCTAAAGGATTTCCAAGTGCAGCCGCAAGATCCCCGTATGTGGTAGTCTTTCCCTCAGGAATTTGTAATAGTAATTGATAAACATCCTCATCTTTTATTACTTTATGAATTGAATTTCTGTCATCATGATTCGTACTTTCATTTTTTCGGTATTTGCTCATTGTGTATGATAGCATGATAGCAATATATAAAGATATATATTAATGCTATCATGCTATCGATGCTTGTATTTGCAATTTCCAAATAATAAAGTTGTTATGATTTTAGCTATGAACCAGTATAGATGTGATTTTTTAAAAAACCCATATGGGGATTAAATGGTTTAATCAAACAATTGTTGAAACTTTTTTGCATTAGATATAATAGCCTACTTCGTTATGAGTTGTATCTAAATTAATTGATATAAGAAAAGATATACCATGACCACAAGTCTCTCGATATCTTTCGAGCTGCCTTTATACGTTGCTCATTCAAGTTGTCCTCTATCGGTTTTGACGGCTGTGGTCTTGGCTGTTCTCCCATTTGACCGCTAGTAGCATCATTTAAAGCTTGTTCGCGTTTTAGAGGGTTTTTCCTTTCTATACTCATTGAATTATCTATAGACACTATTCCTAATAATATTGACGTATTATATGATTCTAGATTCTAGACTACCTGTATTAAGTGAATAATAAAGAAACCTGTATAATCGCTGAATTTGTTGAGTACTGCTTAATAAGCGCTTTGAGGCGAAATAAATAGAAATATGGATTTGCCAACTCATTTTGCATTTTGCATTTGCATTTGCAATAGGATTGCTATTTTTTGATAAGCCAGAAATTGCACTTCTGATCGCTCTTGGAGCAGTTTTTCCAGATTTGGATAGAGAATACTGGTTCATGCCAAAAAAGAGATATGCTGATGAGCAAATCCATAGAGCTGGCTTACATAATGTGTTTATAATGGGATTGGCGTACATTATTAGCCCTTTTTTCTCACTGGGAATATTTCTTCATATGTTGCAAGACTCATTTACTACCGTAAAGGATAGAGGTGTGGAATGGTTTTATCCAATAACAAGGCTTGTTAAGCGAGGATAATTTGATGCTAGCGGAAATAAAGAACCAGTCGATCCAAATGAGAAAATTTACTTTTATCAGGAGGATTCTAGAGGGTTAGTTGACAAAGCAGATCCAGATTTACGCGAATACGGATGTGATCCTGTACCTTGGAGACGGGTATATGGTTTTGCTCAAAATAGTAAAATACTTGATCGAGCTTTTTTGTATACCTCCATTGTAATAATATTGGTTTGGAACTTTGCTCCCGGCAATTATGTACATCTTTTAAGTTGGACATTTGCTTCTACCGGCTATTATGTAATGATACTGATAGCATACATCTTTGTAGCTGCTTTGTTTATCGCTGGAGAATTAGATAGGCATAGCGAAATTCATCCGCACAAAAATATCAAATTTGATTTTATAAAGTATCCCACATTTGGAATAGGATTAATGTTATTTATAATATGGATCGTATTATTCCGAGAACAAATTTTGCAAAATATCTTTCTCAATGTTCTATCCAATCCTATAGCACTTGGATTAGAGGTGATTGCTGCGCCACTTGTCATTCTTTTTATGGTAAAGCAAAAAACTAAGGACAATAAACCTGCGGTAGTTTGAAAAATTCAAGTTGTTACTGTCGTTTGAAAGGCTTGTGTATCTACCTAGTTATTCCATCCTATCTAATATCCTATATTCAAATTATGGTTAAATCATCTATGGATGAGACTACTATTATTCCGCCGCTGGCCGTTCCTGTCCTGGCTGCTTCTTTGATAACGGAAACTGCTTCATTGAGCTTATTCTCATCAACAATCGATACAACTACAGTCCTTGTTGAATATGCCATTCTTTGAGTTCCTGATCCTTTACCATAACTCAGTGTGTATTTTTCACCCTTTCCCATTCCCTTTGATTCATAGAAAGTGGCTTGTAAATCTAAATTTTCTAAAGCAGATAGTACATAACGAGTCTTCTCTGATGCAATAAATGCTTCAATACGTTTCATTACCATTCCTATATTGAATTTATGGGGTGCATTTAATAAAGCTTGTAATGACTTTGCATTTAAATCCATCACTGTAGTTTACACAATAATGTTAACGCAAACTTGATTAATTTTGTCATATATCCTATTTATGATGTTGCTCTGCAGAATATCCCTAGAACTATTCTTCAGAGCAAGACTATTAAAATGATGTGACAAAAATTGTCAACTAACATTCGACATTCTCAAAAATTGCTCATTATATACATTAAAAGCCTAAGAATATAACTTTCCTCAAATATTTAATTCAGTGATGAAAACTAAAACAGAATACCTTACATTCAATACCAACAAACAACGCGAATTTATCAACATAACTAGAAATGTAAGAAGAATTGTTGAAGATAGCAGAATCAAGGATGGTCTATGTCTTGTAAATGCTATGCATATCACAGCTAGCGTTTTTGTAAACGATAACGAAATTGGATTGCATGAAGATTTTGATTTATGGCTCGAGAGATTAGCACCGCATAGTCCTACCGAACAATATAGACACAATGAGACTGGAGAAGATAATGCTGATGCACACATAAAGCGCCAACTAATGGGTAGAGAGGTCGTTGTGGCCATAACTAATGGAGAACTAGACTTTGGTCCATGGGAACAAATATTTTATGGTGAGTTTGATGGCCAACGGAATAAAAGAGTACTAGTAAAGGTAATTGGTGAATAAAAGAAAAACTAGCAGACAGGACAGGTTCACAGCTAGCATAATTGTCTTGTGTAAACTGTGATAGTAAATTAAATCATTTATTGGATACAAAACATTACTTGGAAATCAATCATCCATAAAATAATTTTTTTTGCTGATAATTCATTACTCCTAATCTGCATATTTGAAGATGATATTGCTACTCTGCATTTTCGAGAAGCATTGTTTCGAAAACCACAATTATGTTAGAAATTTAGGTTCGGTCTAGAATCATAATTCCGTATATCTATGATAATTATTTGAGTTAATTCATTACTCTAAACTCTTACTTGTTTAGTTAAGTCAGAAGTTACTGTAGATGGGTGTGGTAACCATTATTTGCTAATACTTCAAACTTCAAACTTCAATTAAAATGTAAAAAATGAACTGTAGTTTGTTATTTCTCCTATGATTGTTCTATTATCTTACCATTTATGCCATGGTGCGCCCATTCCTGGTCCTCCATTCTTCATACCGTGAAGACCACCGCCGCGCATCATCATACCATCAGGTCCATGTTGTATCATCATACCACCGCCGCGCATCATCATACCATGCATCATCATTGATTCTACTTTCGATACAGGTTGATTGGACAATACCTTTCCATTTCCTGCGTCCACTATTACCTTATGAAAGTTATAACTGCCATCGACAAGCCATACGGTATATACCAAGTATCCATTTTCTACTCCAAGATTCGCCGCAACTGCATGTGAATTGTTACCAGCAGTCTTTTCTGCAGTCACAGCAGATTGACTTAGACTAAGTTTTATTTGGGAAGCAAGTGCATTTCCCATAACTGTCGACAATTTAATAGTACCTGTAATGTTAGGTCCACTGCTAGACATCATATTCATCATACCTCCTCCAGTCAAATTACTGACGACCATTTGTGCATTTGCATAATAAATTCTGGGGAATGCAAGTATGCCAGTAAGCATCAACATAGCTACCAATATCGAAGCACTAATCGTCCTCAGGATTATGGATTTCATATTCCGATATGATATCGGCCTAAAATTATAAAAATGATTTGATATATTCGACGAACGTATCGTGTTGGTCTGCACACATTTGGTAAATTGCATTAAAAAATGTCTTGTTTCTATTGCAATCTTTCTCTATCACGAAGATACATTGAAGAGCACAAATAGTTTAATGCTAGACTTGTTATATTGTATAACTTAATAATGTAATCTTTATGTATAGTAACACCAATAAACAAATGTAGTTTTTGATCGTCTTGAATTTAGTACTTCTGGCGAATTTTAGGAAGAACTTCTAGATTGATAGATGATCTAATGATGTGTATATTCAGTATCATTAATAAGTTATCACATACTTTAGTATTTATTAATGGTATATGGGCTTTTATGTGCTTTGGGTATTAGGGGAGGATTGACTCTTGGCTTTATTGGAGCCGAGCTTCTAACATCGTATTGGAATCATAGGAATTCAATGAATGCTTCATCTGGTAAGGTTCATTTTCTAAATAGGAGGCTGCATCATGGTGAAATTGGTACAGTATTGGCATTATCTTCTTTGCTCTTTAGAGCAACATCTTTTCCCTCTGGGGCTGCTGCAATCGTGGCAGGAATGGGTATGGGTCTTATTAAGGATGATCATGCCGACATTGGTGAATGGTTCAGATTTAAGAAAAAAATTGATGAACAGAAATACACAAAGGTAAAGACTACATCACACAAATATCAAAGAGATCTTTCAGTAACTGAATACACACTGACCGAACGTAATCAATATGAACAATACGAACATGACCCTAAATCAGAAAGTAAATCTGACGTTTTCGATATCTTGTCATACCCTGATAAAATTGATAAAAAAATGATGGAAAAACTTATCCTCGAATCTCTCCAGAAACAGGTGCGAAATCTAGTAGATACACAATCGCGAACAATGAAAAAGATTGAATTACAGATTGAAAAATCTCGAAACCAGCTGCAGATAAAAGAGAATAGAAAGCAATAATGTAAGAAAATAATAAAAGAAAGAACCTGTTTACTTTATTATCAACTATAACTTAAGTTGATATATACTACTAACTTATACCCCGAATCCAAATATTTCATATGAAGTTGAAAGCAGCCATTTCCACAACAGATGAAGTTGTGCTCAATGGTGATCTCGAAAAGTATCATTTTAGAAAGAAAAATAGACGATATTACCTCAAGGCATTTATCACGAAAGTTCTAGATTGCCACATACTATGTCATAAGATAATGCAATTACAATATGTAATTATATTCAAGCATTAAGAGTGGATATCTGAATGAGGGAACTAGAATCAGACTAGGGCGCCAAGAGTATCCTATTAAGAGATTTGATGATGTAATAGATGAAAAACCACCTACTGTCATTAATATGTGCGCAGTGCCTAATGAAGCTTAGACAACTTGTTAACCTTGAAGATATAGGCAGATGGATAGCTCAAACAAGTGAACCTGTTTCGATGATGACCGAATCTTATTTCTATTGTCAAATCAAAATCTATTTGCTCACCTTATAATTCCAATACCGCAAAATCTGGATTGGCCTACGAGTATAGTAAAGTCTGGTGCTTGATCACTAATACCGACTCATGGACAGGTATTGTCGACTTTAGACTGAACAATAAGAAACTTAAGATATAGTATCTACGGCTTAATGCAGATTTAATATCGCTAATTTGGTAATATCATCATTTCTACACTTCTAGATGATATATTTGTATGCTATAATATAAATCACAGAATTGTAAATATCTAATGGTATATATGCATCTTCAATATATCATAATGGCGAAGAGTATTGATTAATGTAGGAACAGCAAAAGTCGATATCACACAGAATGGAATGACGAGTAATATGTTAGTTTACTCAATTAATAATATAACGTGTTACATTTTGGGACGTTATTGAACCATGTTCAACTTTATAGTTTCAAATCTTGATCCCAATCATAAATGAATTGACTTTTCCTATTTCTTCTATACTAGAATCTTCTTCTATAAGGAACACGCATAATGTTCAATAATAGATTCTACTACAATTGTGATCAGTTGAACAGTGTCGTACGCGATCATGCGAACAATGCATTCCGATGGGCTCCTGGTGAGAGGCTCAATAATCTTCTCGAGGAAGCCTGCATTCGTTTTGCGACGAATGATGCCGTCATCGGAAGCGGCATAGTTCTAAGCTATCACGATCTCAACTGTCGTGCCAACCAGCTCGCGCGTCATCTGCTCGCACGCGGAATAAAGTCCGGCGACCGTGTCGCATTGATGTTCGACAGATCACCAGAAACATACGTGGCGATGCTTGCGGTCATGAAAGTCAATGCGGCCTATGTGCCGCTCGACGCTGCCTTTCCGATTGAACGCGTCCGCTTCATCCTCGATGACGCCGACGTTTCCGCCATCGTGTCAATGTCAAATTTCGCTAAGCGCCTCTCCGGCCTTCAGATCGACAAGATATTTCTCGATTCGGAGATGCAGGCGATCGATGCACAGGCGGCCGATCAATTGACAGGCGTTGTACCGCCGATTGAGCCGCTTTGCTACATCATCTACACATCGGGCACCACCGGTAATCCGAAGGGCGTCGGTATCGGACATGCAAGCATTTGTAATTTCGTGCGCATCGCAGCCGAGCTTTATGGCTACGCGCCTAGTGATCGCATCTATCAGGGCATGACGATCGCGTTCGATTTCTCGGTCGAAGAGATCTGGGTGCCGCTAATGGCCGGCTCGGCGCTCGTGCCGGGCCCGGCAGGCACGACCCTGATGGGCGACGAGCTCGTAGACTTTCTGTGCGAACATCGTGTGAATGTGATGGCTTGTAGTCCGACTCTGCTAGCCACCATCGAACAGGATGTGCCTGACCTGCGGATCCTGCTGGTCGGTGGCGAGGCTTGCCCACAAAATCTCGTAGCCCGATGGTATCGTCCCGGCCGCCGTATTCTCAACACTTACGGTCCCACCGAGGCGACTGTCACAGCGACAATGACCGAGCTGCGGCCGGACAAGCCAATCACGATAGGCGTACCGCTCCCGACCTATTCGATTGTCATCCTCGATCCTCATGAGGACAAGACCGTTCCGATCGGCGAGCTCGGAGAGATCGGTATAGCGGGCATCGGACTGGCGCTTGGTTACATCAATCGTAATGACCTGACGATGCAGAAGTTCATTCGTGATTTCCTGCATATCGAGAACAATCCCTCCGGACGAATCTATCGCACAGGCGATCTAGGTCGAATAGATGAGAACGGCGAAATCGACTATCGCGGCCGAATCGACACGCAGGTTAAGATCCGCGGCTATCGTATCGAGCTCAAAGAAATCGAGACGGTCCTGCTCGACCTACCACAGGTCTCTCAAGCCGCCGTGACGACATTCGAGCTCGAGGAGGGCGTCGTCGAAATCGTCGCCTATTATGCTCTCAAGCAGGGTATCGAGCTGTCACGTAGCGAGATCTCACAGGCGTTGCGCAGTAAGCTTCCCGTTTACATGGTGCCTGCTTTCCTGGAGCAGGTCGACGCCATACCAATGACGTTGAGCAACAAGGCAGACTACAAGAGGCTGCCCAAGCCGCAGCAGTTGCAGCGTTTTTCTGCCGCCACGCAGAAGTATATTCCGCCGAAAACCGACCGAGAGCGCATGCTATATACTGCGCTCACTGGGATTATTCGGGCCGAGCATGTCTCGACCGAGGCTCACTTCTTCGATGATCTCGGTGCTAACTCGCTATTGATGGCACGCGTCTGTGCGGCTATCCGCAAGAACCCGGGAATGTCGAATGTATCGATGCGCGATATCTACATGTATCCGACCATCTCCAGCCTCGCGTATCATCTCGATTCATCAATCGACAGATCTGTCCTCGCAACCAAGCCAGAACGCTTCCACGTTCCGTCAACCCTGTCTTACGTGACGTGCGGTGTCCTGCAGATTGGATTCCTCGCAGCCTATATGCTGTTCGACCTCTGGATCCTCTGGTCAGGGTTTCTATGGGCGTTTGCCTCCCAGAGTGTGGTGGATCTCTACGTGCGCAGCGTCACCTTCAGCGCAGGATTGTTTGTTGTGTTATTCATGCTTCCAGTCGCGGCGAAATGGCTGCTGATCGGCCGCTTCAAGGCACAATCGATTCCGATCTGGAGCTTTGCATATTTCCGCTTCTGGGCTGTCAAGACCCTGATGCGCACATCGCCTGCAGCGGCCTTTATCGGCACACCGCTCTACAACGCGTATCTACGTCTGATGGGTGCAAGGATCGGCCGCAATGTTATCGTCAGTTGCCAGTTTGCACCAGTCTGTACTGACCTTGTGACAATCGGTGACAACACCGTCGTCCGCAACGAAACGAGCCTGCTGGGCTATCGTGCGCAGTCTAACTTTATCCATATGGCTCCGGTGACGATCGGCCGCAACGCCTTCGTCGGCGAAGGGAGCGTGCTTGACATCGACACTGTGATGGGCGACAACACGCAGCTCGGTCATGCATCGTCGCTACAGAGTGGTCAATGTGTGCCTGATGGCAAACACTACCATGGCTCACCAGCGGTCGAGACATCCTCTGACTATTGCACAATCAAGGGAAAGAACGGTGCTGCGCTGCGAGGCATTGCCTATGTGTCGCTCATCCTCGCGACATTGCTCCTGATAGCCGTGCCAGTTGCTGTGATCATCGTCAACGTCGTCTATGATCTGTATTTGCCGGCGACAGGCGACAGCGACAGCTTCTCCATGTCTACTTCCTCGTTGCTTGCACTTTCAGCGGCGTTCTTCTTCGGTGCGATCGAACTCGGGCTGGCAGCTGTGTATGTCATCCCTCGTCTCTGCAGGATGGCGCTGCGACCCGGCGTGACCTACACGAATTTCGGCTTTCACTATCTGCTGCAAAGCATAGTCAAGGGCGTCAGCAACTCGGGCTTCTTCGGCTCGCTGTTCGGCGACTCGTCATTCATTATCACATACATGCGCTACGTCGGCTGGAACCTGAACACGGTTCATCAGACCGGCTCGAACATGGGTACCGACCAGAAGCACGACAACCCGCTTCTCTGCAATATCGGTAGCGGCACGATGGTTTCAGACGGGTTGAAGATGATCAACATGCAGATGTCGGCAACGTCGTTCCGGCTTGCCGAGTCGAAGATCGGCGACAACAATTTTCTGGGCAACGGCATCTCCTATCCGCCAAATGGTCGCACCGGAACCAACGTCCTGTTGGGCACCAAGACCATGGTCCCGATCGACGGCTCAGTGCGCGAGAATGTAGGGCTGCTCGGCTCGCCCTCCTTCGAGATTCCGCGCAAAGTCAACCGAGATCGCGACATGAACGCGTCGTTCGACGAGCAGACGCGTCTAGCTCGGCTGCGCCAGAAGAACTCTTACAATTTCTTCACGGCCTTGATCTACCTCGCCAGCCAGTGGGTGGCAGTGTTTGTCACGTTCGTGCTTGGTCAAGCCGCATTCGCAAACTTCGATCGTTTTGGCATCTTCGCATTCCTCGCAGCCATCGTGGCGATCATTGCCATCAACATGGCCTTCTTCATCGTGCTTGAGCGTGCGAGCATGGGCTTCAAGCCACTCAAACCGAAGCTTGCCTCGATCTACGATCCATATTTCTGGTCGCACGAAAGGTACTGGAAGCTAACAGCTTTCCAGCTGTTGGCCATGTTCGCTGGCACCCCGCTTCGAGGCATGCTGCTCCGCGCCATGGGCATGAAGGTGGGTGCCAAGCTGTTTGATTGCAGCTTGGGCATCCCGGAACGCTCGCTGGTCGAGGTAGGTGACTACGCCAATCTAAACGAGGGCTGTGTGTTGCAGGCACACTCACTCGAGGAAGGCGTGTTCAAGTCCGACTACATCCGGCTCGGTAACAGATGCTCGGTCGGCCCGGGGGGCTTGGTTCACTACGGAGTCAGCACCGGAGACGACGTCGTGCTCGACGCCGATTCCTTCCTGATGAAGGGCGAGATCCTGGACTCTTGTACGGGGTGGTGTGGAAATCCGGCTAAGCTGACGCGCCGACAGGAGTCTCGGGCCGAGGTTTGCGTCCCGCATGTCGCCGACGCCACCATCCGAAACGAGCGATCTCGGGGGTGAACAGGCTTCTTGAAGATGAAGCGAGGTTGGAGCACGATGGTGAGGTGTTTGATCGCGGTTCTGAAACTATAATGTCCGATGATACAGCCGATCCCTCGCTTCAACGCGCCATCGATACCCTCATTGTGCCAGGTATTTTGATCGGCCATCGCGTGATCACGCAAGGCGATGAGCTCACGCTGCTCCATGAGGAGATTGAGTCGTTGTCCTTCCCTGCGATCGAGAAGCGCCGCGCCAGCGGCGCTGCACGGCGTGTGGCCCGTGAGCTGATGAACTCGCTGGGCTTTGCAGGCCTTCCGATCCTCAGGGGCACGGTTGGCTCCCCGATCTGGCCAGCTGGCGTCGTAGGCTCGATGGCGCATGATGATCGAATTGCTGTCGCCGCTGTTGGGATGCAGCAAGACCTGGACGCGGTCGGCATCGATATCGAACTTGCCACTCCGTTGCCGCCGGAAATGCTAGAGCTGATCGCCACGCCACAGGAGCGGCGTGCGATTGCTGACAACCCCTTAGGGGCAAAGCTTCTCTTCACCATCAAGGAGGCGGTCTACAAGGCGGCCTATCCACTCGATCTTGGCTTTCTGGATTTTCACGATATCGAAGTCGACCTTGCAGGCCGGCTCGCGACGACCCGACTGGGACGCATCCTCACGCTCCATTGGTGCGTTTTCTCTCACGTGCTGGTCGTGGCAACGATACAGAAGGCTTCAATGGACCACTTGCCCTCGAGTTGAAAAAACTCGGATCTAATCAACTGAAGCCATTTCAGGCTCGCGTGTCCCGGCCTTGCTGGTGATGTTGTGATCGTGCATGGCTATGTCGAGCAACTTTACTACCACAATGATTGTCAGAGTCATCTAGAAGGACCAGGTATACAAGACAAATGAATCTGCCCCCAGTTCCCCTTCCCTCCCACAGTGGAGTTGATTGGAAATATTTTGACCGATCAATGTAGTAAACCGAGTACCGTTGTTGATCCACAACCATCCCAGAGGCATCCGACCCGTCACGCGCCGACATCTACATGGAAACGAGTTAGTATTCAGCTGTACTCTATTCTATCAGCAATCTAGTCCCAAAGTCTTTAGCTGATTTAGTATATACTCTTAACTTAGTATCAAATTTCCTGGTATGATAATTTTTTCTGCATGTATGGTCCATCATCTGAGTTTGTCTACCTACCTATTGCAATTTTGTGTTCTAATGAATGGAACTTTGTCAGCAGATCTGATAGAGGTGCATTTATCAAGAGGAAAACAGATCCCTTGAAAGCAATTGTTACTAAAATATGCAACCAATTTTCGCACCTGTCAAATGGTTAAACCTATTTATCAAGTAGGCATTACCATCATCATTGCCACATTCATCAGTCATTGCCCATTGTATTATTTCATTCTGATGACATTGGCTAGAGTCTGTTTGCTTGATCGCCTCGGCTGGTGCGTATAGATTGAATTTGTATAATTTTGTAGTTGCAATGCGTCAATGTAATTGCCTTATTTTTCTGTGTGAATAGATTATTCAACAGTTAATAATTGTTTATAAAAACTTTTTTTTATCTCTGATATTAGTATATATGATAGAACTCGTCAAATTAAGAAATAAGGCTGCAGGTAACAGGAGAATTATAATTAATACTGAGCTAACAACTATCTATCAATCTTTTCTTGTCAATTATACTCCCCGCATTTCCGTTATCAGAGTAACAGAAATTTATGATTTTGTAGCTGATTCGCCTTTTAATTGTACCACAACATTATATGCCGCAGTCAAATTATAGGTAGGATAATAGAGGTAAACATATAGAAGATAATACCCTGAACTAGCTGTGTGTGGCATAACAAAGTTGCCAGAACCACCTGTGTAATTTCCTAGGTTGATAGGAGTACCGAATTGTATATCGCTCTCGGGATCAACATCTGAGAGATCTGAGATAGCCGTGTGAGGTGGGGGAAAGTGAGAAGTTATCGGAACTAGTTTTACAGCCGCTTTGCTGTACATTATGTCTGCGTCGCTGCTCGAATCGATAATGAACTTCTCACCGGCCACAAAGGTCGAATTCGCTGTATCTAATTCATAATCTGGATTAGATATCGCAAGATTCTGTCGTGTACCTAAATTATTACCTAGAATTATAAATTGTTCATCAAATTGGTCATCTAGTGTCGAATTATTATGGCCAGGTAATATAATGCTTATATCATCTGGAGGGTCTAAAATATTAGTAGTGCCTATGCGCTGCAGTTGAGATACTCTAGAATTATCTCGATTTGATTTAGCATACAAGTATCGGTCATTGAAAAGATGTAAGCTTGGACCCACAACAAGAAGCAATATTAGACACATTGGCGTAAATACGACAAATACCTTTTTCATTGAGACTAGTGAAATCTACAAGTATATTAATCTGATCTAGTAATAGTGAGTAAAGTTATTAAACAAGCACTAAGTGCTGATCAACAATCGTCTGTTTATGTTTACTATATATGTTCAAATGCCAAGAACTTTTTCTTTACTTTAGACCTCCTATTTTAGTAACTATCACTTCTTTCTATCTTTACTTTTTGTTAGTAAAAGAATTTTTGGAATCTATTATTGCAAATACTATATCTCTGATAAACCCTGCAGTTTGAATATTATATTCAATGAAATTAATCTCATAATTCATAATCCTGGTTATATATTATCCTGTTCAATTTGAACCATCTTGTTAGATATTCATTGGCTATAACTCGTCCAAAATCTTCAATCCAAGGATGATACATGCCACCTCCCAAGAATATTATTAGAGCGTTTCGATTTTTGTTCTATACTTCATTCTAATATTGGTGCCGTATGGCGACTTAAGTCTTAGGCTTGACCTGAACCACACAGAAGAGATTACCACCGGGATCTTCCAATACTACGAAATCAGCGCCTTGTCTATATCTCAATAAGTAACGATCTGGTAATTTATGGATTATTCCAAATCGCTGCTACGTATTGAAATTAAATGGTAGAATTATTTATATATTTTGTTTGTGGTCTTGTGATAATGATTACTAAGTTTATAATTATGCTAGTCTTGGCATTTAGTGTTACCATGATAGGAGGACCGATCTTCATTGGCAGTGAATCTGTACATGGTGCAATCTCTAAAAGTACGGTAAAGGGCGGCTTGGTAGGTATTCAGAATGATCAAAATGGTAGTCCGACTTGGATCGTCCACGGCGTTTACAGAATGGATAGGATGAATTCTCCCTCGCCTAAGTTCAATGCAACATTTTATATGATGAAATTAAATGGATCGGCAACTCATACCCATACGATATCAAACTTTAAACTCATTGGTAGTCCCGTAACCAGCGATAATTCCACTATGTTCAATGGAACAGCAACTTTAACCATGAAGAACGGTCCTGTAACCAATGTTCCAATAAGCATAAGATTGATGAACGGACATGCTATTAGTATATGGCTTGACCAATTAAAAACTGATAAGCATTTTGGCAACACCCCAATTTATGGTTCACAGCACCTGAATTGTGTCGAAAAACCACAATACTGTAAGTAAGCTTGACCTATCTTTATAGATTCATTTTTATACTTTGTAATATCCAAGCCATACAATTTGTTTATTTAATTCATAATCCAATAAGTTCAAAAAAGAAAAACATAAGATTATTGCTTGACATTCAAAATTTGTGTATTGCTCTGACTCCGTCCAATCAGTTGATTAAATTGGCATCCATCCAAATCCTGTCGTAGGAATTGTTCTATTAATATCACCATTTACTGTTAATTTATGTCAGCGCCTTGTATATCTCCATGGGTAATGATTTAACCCAATCTTGACTAGTTGATCTACTTCTGCATCTATTGTTAGTATATAGATCAAGATGTAACCACTTCTTTGAGAGTTCTTTCGTGGAACTTGATTCAAAGACACGTTTGGCCTTCTTTCATCAGGATCGCGTAGTACAGTCCAACCGCCTTTTGCCGGCTCTTTGTGGATGTGATAAAGAGATCTACCTCCTTAGTAGTCAGAAATTAAATGGAACAAAATCTAAACTTCGTACTATCGTACTTCCAGGTGGTAGTTTTTCTGTGTAATACCATGACTAAGACTATTGGCTAACAGATGGAGGTGGCCAACATGCAGGACGTAGTAGAATATTTTGAGCATCAAAATATGAGGATCGCAGGATCAATTCATACCACTCATTTATTAAATATGACAATAACAAGAGAACTGCGCCAGGTTTTCTAATGATAGATATAGATCTAAAGAACTTTGGGTCTAGAGATAAACTCGATAGGGTTTTGAATAGAATTCTGAAGATAATCAAAAGCAAGGATTCGAACATGATCAGAAATTGGCTCTACATATGCCGTAATTTAAGACAGCTATACTTCAATCCTAATTATATAATCAAACATAATATTAATGCTGCACAGAAGAATATCTATCTACCGATAAGTCTGGATAAACCAAAGATAAAAAACTAATACCTGTATTATATGTTGGCTACATAATTGACTCTAAATCCAAATCAGATTATATCGGAGAATTGTCAGAATCGGCATAATTATATTGGAAAAGTATCCTCTATTATAGTTGAGCAGAACTATAGGCTATACATATTATCCTTAATAGCATATTTGGTGTATAAAATGATCCCTAATTTGAGAATGGCAATTCGTTCACATACATATCATGATGCATGCAAATGGGTGGACATTGCCATCATCTAGGGACTCACTAGGATGTCGCTTTCTATAGAGGAGCTGGTCTTTACGAATCATCGATCTGAACTATTATCGATGAGATGGTCTAATATTCATAGATCTTGATCAGAGAGCCTGTTTAGCAAAAATATGTCATTTTCTCTTAATAGTATCTAGTACATTATAAATAATTGTACTTATAACGTAGTTTTACGAAATGAGTCTAAAAAATGTGTGAGCGTCTTAATTGATTTGCAAGAGGCTATCTCGGATTTGAGAAAATATAATGGAAAATGTTAATCAGAAGATATTATGATTTAACGAAGGAATCTATTCTTCATATTATCGGAGTCTATCCCGAAAATAGTGTTTGCCTTAAATATTCGTCCATCTCAATTATGCTGTTAATAGCAAGTACAGTAGTCATTCCAACAATTACTGCTCAACCAAGCTCTGCCCAGTTGCCCGTACAAAAGGAAAAGACTGTCTTAACTGCTATTTTTGTACAGCTAGATAATAGCCGACAAATGGGAAAACTACTACTTGATCGTGCGCTGACAAAATTGAAGCTTATGTATCCAAAATTGGATATCCAGTTAAATTATCTGGAATACCCATCAAATGAAATTCGTTCTCATATACTTAAGGCACTCAATCATCCAGCAAATGCTTCTGGATCAGTTGATCTAATATCCTTTGATCAAATATGGCTTGGAGAGTTTGCACAGAAAGGACTTTTGATTGATCTTACAAATTATACAATGAATTGGGGAAGACAAAATGACTGGTACGAAGAGAACTGGAATGGTGGAATTTACGTCAGAAAGGTGTACGGTATATGGGCATGGACTGATATTAGAGGAATATGGTACTGGAAAGATCTTTTGGACAAGGCAGGTGTCAATCCAGATTCCTTAGAGACTTGGGATGGATATATTGCAGCAGCAAAAAAACTAAATATTGTTCTTAGACCTCAAGGAATAGAAGGAGTACATCTTACAGGTGCTAGTCATTCTCCTGACTTATGGTATCCATATCTTTGGATGCTTGGCGGCCAGATATTGAAGATGAAGTCTGGACATCCAACAAAAGGCAGTTACTGGTTTCCTGCGTTTAATAGTACTGAAGGTGTAAAGGCAATGAGTTTTATAAAACAGCAGATCGATGCTGGCATTAAACCACAGATGACTCATTATTGGGGACAGGAATTTCTTGATAGAAAGTTTGCAGTAATGATTGAAGGCTCATGGCTACCTGTACCTTTCCTCCAAAGACAGTCCGAGAAGAACTTTGAAGACAGAATTGGTTTTATTCCAGCGCTGCCTGTACCATATAAAAATAATCAAACCTCGACACTTATGGGAGGCTATGCACTTGGCATACCCCAAACATCTGCACATAAGGATCTCGCATGGAAGCTTATTGAATTAGCGTTAAAGCCCGAGATACTTGGTCCATTTCTGAGCCAAAACGGACTACTGCCAACTCAAATATCTATGGGGACAAATGATTTATTAAATGTGACTGCATCATCCTATCCATATTATAGACAGTTAGTTTCCAAGATACCATTTGCAGGAACACGACCGTCAATTCCTGAATATCCTCAAATTGCTGGTAGTGTTAGACAGGCGATCTATGAAGTTCAATTTGAAAATAAGGATCCTAATCTAGCGTTACAAGAGGCTGCGGCGAAGTCTGCAAGGGTGTTGGGATGGTAACAGCAGTCGACGTAAAATCAAAAAATAGAATTCTTGTGGTAGATGATGGATCTGATATTATATTTATTTTCGAACAGATTCTGGAAGAGAGGTTTAAAGTAAGTATCTAATCGCTTTCGGATCTTTTTTGTCCACGTCGTAACCGCACTATGTGTTATTTAGAGGATCTTTACAATGACATCAATATACAATACAAGCAAAATCAAAATGAGGACAATGTTTGTATTGCCAACATGTAGATACAATTCTTGTTTCTTTACAATAAAATCAAAATTCCTTCCAATCGCCATGATGATATTGTTGACACTGTATACGACTCAATTTTGATTAAGATCTGCTTTGCAGAATCCTTCTTATGCTAATAGTGATAGTCAGAATGTCTAATGAAATAAAATACTACTAGTAATCAGCATATTGGAATTATAAGGGAGAAAATAAACTATGTAGTAATCGACACGGTAGTACATTAATTCTGAACAAATACTCATTTTGTAAATCAAATGTGTTATCTACTTGTTTTGTGATAAGTGCTGGTAGGACGAGTCATGCAAAGACAGAATATTTCTTCAGGAACTCATTGGGAATCTGTGATCGGTTATTCGCGAGTCGTAAGAGTTGGAGATTTTGTATTCGTGTCGGGTACAACCGCAACTAACAAGGAAGGAAACATTGTGGTTATATGTAATCCATATTTACAAACTATTAAGATTATAAAAAATATTCAAATTGCATTAGAAATGGCAGGTGCATATCTTGAAGATGTTGTTCGAACTCGAATTTATGTAACCGATATTCGTAATTGGGGAAAAATAGGACAGGCTCACTCAGAATACTTTGAACAAATTAGACTAGCAGCTACATTAATAGAAGTACGTAGCTTAATCAACCCAAAACTTTTAGTCGAGATAGAAGCAGATGCGGTATTGCACGAAAAGAAGTAATAGCTTTATAATTAAAATCCACTTTATTTGATATATAATTAAAAAGATCTTTGTTAATAGGGTTTTCTCAAGATTTGTTACAACAGTCTGTCACATTGGTATTTAGCGCTCAACTTAAGCGCAGAATGATCTCTTGAAAAATCTCTATTGCTAGAGAATCTCCATTTTTAATTGTTACCTGAACAGCTACATGTAGTCTACTAGCGTAAGTTGATTATTGTTATTGTGTATATTTTGTACATCTGCCTTGTCCACATCATTTATTCGTGGGAATCCAAAATTCATATCATTTTCTAATACCAATTTTCCCATCTTTTCAAGTATCATATTAGTATATGAATAGCTTGCTGCAATATTTCGACCTGTTTTAATTGGTTCTATAAACTGAAAAATCTTGTTGTACTCTTTAATTCCATTTTTAATATCCAATAGCTTTAGAATAGTTTTCATTCTTTCCCATATGTCTCTTCTCAGTCTTAGGATTGCACCAGAAATGTATTTGACATTGGCCTTTCGACTATTGTTGATTATGGATTCAATATTGTCTGAAGAATCAGTAATAAGTGGTAAAATTGGATCAATATTTATACAACAACGTATACCAAAATCAGTAAATTTACTTATTACTTCAAACATTGTAGATGCTGGTGGTGTGCCTGGTTCGATACATCTTCTTATAATTTCATCAGATGTAGTTATAGACCAGACTATGATACAATTATCTTTATATCGCTCATGTAATTCCAGATCCCTTTTTATGATCGTTGATTTTGTAAATATGTAGTATGGAAAATTATACTTCTGCAAGACTTCTATGCATTTTCTTGTCAGCCCAAACTTCAGTTCTGCAGCTTGGTAAGCATCTGTCGCAGAAGATATCATAACAGGATGTATTTGTCTTTTTAATTTCCATAGCCTTAACTGCTTCTCTAATATTTGTGGAGAATTACTTTTTGCATATACACTATCATAAAATTCAGGAGACCATTCATAAGTGGCATAGCAATAACCACATCTGTGCTGGCAGCCTTGATACGGATTTATAGTGAGGCCCTCGTAATCTTTTACGGTAAATGGATGAAGAATCATTTTACTTTCTTTTAATTTAAATTCAGGCGCTCTGTTCTGATTGAACCACAAACTCATCACTCTAGAAAAAATACCATCGCTAGTTAAAGTTGAAACCCTGTAGGGGAGAGGGGGGAGACTATAACTTGAAGAACTATGGATATCGATAATAACATCTGTACATAATAACATAAATGGAGTCGACTAAATATTTGCGTGATTCAAATCTATTAGAATCATGAATATCACTAGTGACCTGGTATTGTTGTTCCATCACTTCCAAGTTCTAAAAATGTGCAGTAAGTATTTTTAACAAGATCTGACTACTATCATTATAAACTGATATATGATAAATATTAATGTTGTCTGTTGATTGATAATATAGATACCAAACATGAATAGTAATAGTAATAGTAATATTTTGCAGTTTATGGAAAAACATCAAATTCCTACTTATCATCAGCTTTTAAAGAGATCTGTTGAAAATATAGAATGGTATTGGAATGCAGTAAACGAAGACCTTGATTTAGAATGGTTCCACAAATACAATCAGGTTTTTGATTCATCAGAAGGTTTTCCAAGAACAAAATGGTTCCTAGATGGCAAGTGCAATATAGTTTACAATGCAGTTGATCGACATGCTAAGAGTCATCCTGACAAGATTGCTTATATTTTCGAAAATGAAATGGGAATTAGTAAAAAAATCTCGTATCGGCAGTTAGCCAATGAGGTAAATTCTCTCGCTATTGCTTTGAAACATGCAGGTGTAAAAAAGGGCGATGTTGTTGGGATATATATGCCAATGATCCCGGAAGCCTTTTTTTCAATGTTTGCGTGTTCTAAAATAGGAGCAATATATACTACTGTGTTCTCTGGCTTTGGTAGTCAAGCATTACGCTCGCGACTTCGAGACTGTGATGCACAAATATTAATTACTGCTGATAAAATGCAACGAAAATCTCTACATATAGATCTTAAAAAGAATTGGATTAAAGCACTTGACGAAACAAATATTTCAAAAGTGATTACTGTTGGGAAACATGGAAATCATAATAACATGGAAATTATTCCCTACGATGAATTCACTAAAGATTACTACGGTTTGTCTTGTAATACCGAAGTCATGGACTCTGAAGATCCACTTTTTATACTTTATACTTCTGGCACATCAGGTAAACCAAAAGGAACAGTGCAAGTACATGGAGGATACATGGTTGTATCCGCACAACAAGCGTCATATCTTATTGATATGAAACCACAAGATGTATTATTTTGGTATGCGGATATAGGCTGGATAACCGGCCAGACGTGGGTTGTACACGGTAGTTCTTTGATCGGCGGGACGGCATTAGTACATGATGGTCATTTAGATTATCCGGATATTGACACATGGTGCAAATTAATTCAAAAAAATAATGTAACAATCTTTGGACTGGCTCCTACAGCGATACGAAACTTTATGAAAGAAAATATCAAGGTGGATAACTACGATTTTTCTTCACTACGGCTTCTAGCTATGACAGGCGAACTGATAAATAAAGAAGCGTGGGTATGGTATTTTGAAAATGTAGGAAGAAAACGATGCCAAATAATTAATCTCTCCGGAGGTACGGAGATTGGGGGAGCTATACTAAGCGCCTCAACAATTATCTCCCCAAAGCCTTGCACAGTAGGATTTCCAGTGCCTGGATTTGATGCAGATGTTTTTGATGATAAAGGTGAGTCTGCTGCACATGGTTTTCTTACTATCAAAAAGCCATGGCCTTCAATGAGTAGAGGAATACTAAAAGACTGGAATAGATTTATTGAAACATATTGGTCAAAATATGGCAATGATGTATGGTATCATGGGGATATTGTATATGTTGATCCAGCTGATGGTTTATGGTATATTTTAGGCAGAGCAGATGATCTGGTCAAGGTCTCAGGACATAGAATTGAATCCGCTGAAATAGAAGGTGCTATTTCTTCACATCCTGCAGTCGCAGAGGCAGCTGTAATTGGAATACCAGACAAAATAAAAGGAGAATCAGTAATTGCATATGTAATTTTAAAAGCTTCTCCCTCTTTTAAAGAGAATAAGAAAAGCTTAAAAATAGAAATTGTAAAAATCGTAGAAAGCTTTGTCGGAAAATTTGCTTGTCCAAAAGACATCATATTTGTAGAAGATTTGCCTAGGACAAGAACTGGAAAGCTCGTTAGAAGGATGATAAGGGCTAAAGCGATAGGAGAAAATATTGGTAATCACGATGTATCAAATATTGAGAATACAGAATCACTAAAGTACATTGTACCTTATTTTGATTTATTAAATGAAAAATGAGAATGAAGGTTGAATCTACTCCCAGGTAATGGACAACATTCATCATCATTAGTATGGGTCATTGTGGAAGAAAGATCGTTGTATATTCGATTGGTTAGAATCTGTGTTGAATTTCGGAATTACTGGGATCTTATTTGTTGTGGGACTTGTGAATAGTAGCAGCAGCTTGTGGGTTCCTTGAGGATGTATTATTATAATAATAAAATTTGATGAAGTTTTGGTGGTTATATTGTATACGATAAATTTCAAACCATGATGACTCATAGAGGATAAAACCATAAAAGATTCTTGTGAAATCATTATCCATTAATAAGAGAATCAGATCACATATTATTAGCTACATCGATCTTTTTTATTGAATTTTTTAATGATACATAGCCGAAGGGATTTGCAACTAGATTGATGTAACGGAATAACTTGATTAGGTACTAGGCCAACATCTTCTCGAGATAATTGGTTAACATGATTGCACATAATGATGATGATTTTATTATGGCCAGTTAATGCGAGACTTCGCGCAAAACTGCATATAGTTCAAATTTTATATACAAATGTTATATACTTATGTATCCGTGCGGTATTATTATCCTAATATTGCCAATCTGATTGTATTTTGCAATTTTGCAGCTTCTCTCTCACGTCTTCCATACCTAAGTTTAGCTAAAATTCGTGATTACAGACGATAACAAATGAGAGTAGTTGGTAATAGATGATAACGTCGAATAACAGAATGGAAACAAAGGAAAACACATGGAAATCTGACAATAATGAACATTACAGAAAGATAACATGACCATTTTTATTTTTATTTTTATTTTTTTATTTTATACCTGTTTACTAATTCTCATTTAATGAAAGAAAATATGAATTTAAACAGAATATTAACTAGAAATGAAAAAGAAGAGCATGTCTTAGACTTGTAATTCAATCACAACAAGACTGTTCGTGAAATAGCTAAAATAGCAAGAATGTCCCATAGGGATATTGTAGAAATTAAAAACAGGCAGATTCAGGAAAACTATAGACAAGAGCACAAATCCGTATTCGTAAAGGCTTATGAGTTATTTTTACGAGGTAAGAAACCAATAGATGTAGCAATATGAATATCTTAGACAACAGGTAAGTGAGTTGGAATTTAGACAAAAAGGACTAGAAAAGGAGATCCAGGATTTAAATAAAACAGAAGTGCAGATCAAACTTTCATTAGATACTATAAGATATGATTCCAATAACGAAATGGATCGACTGTTAAATTTACGAAAACAAGCTGCAGAACAAGAGACTCTCAATTTTCAAAGTATGGACAAGAAATATGCCAAAATTACAAAAGCCAACGGAGATCAAACATATGACTTGTTAAGCCATAATGCTATCAGACTGCTAGCATATTATTTACTAATTTTATCGATAAGAACTCTCAAGAATGGATGTTATACCTTGAACTATACTAATCAAAATTCTTTACCATACAATTCATGCAACAATAACTACCAAGATCGTTTGAACGTGGATATATGATCTACACCGTATCAGAGTTCTTGTGAACAATATAGAAGAAATATCAGCAAGATAATAGAATATTTTTTAAAAAATTTTATAGTCATTAATTAATGTGAGTTAATAAACTAAGATTGCTATTTTTATCTATCTCCTTATATAATTCGTAATCTATTTAGATTAAATATGAAGAATAATAATGGCAGTTTTTTAATAATATTCTATATACTTACAATCTTTATTTCATTATCATCTTCAACTATTTTATTTGGCAATCCTGTATTTGTCTACTCTAAGGAAAGCTCCTCGAAATCCCCCAGTGTACATGCAATCACTAATAATACTAATACTAATACTAATAATACTGGCAATAACGATACTGGCCGCAACTCATTACCCAAACAGTCTACAATACTGTCCCAGAATTGTAAAAATAGCAAAAATGAATCTGCTTGTCAAGATCAACATCAGTTACCCGTGAACCCACAATCGGATCAACCACCGCATCAACAAGAGCAATCTAAACCTGACAATAGCTGCCTTTTTCATCCAGAGCAGATGAAGTGTGAACCAGATCCAATAACAGGTAAATGTCCAAAGGGATTTTCGATGAACGTATACGAACACTGTTTTCCAAAAATGCATTGTCCAGAGGGATTTGAAAATCATAATGAAGACGAGACTGGTACCTGTTATCCAGTGCTTAAGCCAAATTCTATTCATACACAAGTATCAAAATAACAAACAGGGAATATTACAGAATCACTAATTCAGAAATTAAATCATAATATATCATCTGACTAGTTGATAGAATGTTATTTATTGATTTCAGGAATATAATTAAGTACATATAATTGTAAATAGTATAAAAACGATAACTTATGTTTCAGCTATATGTTATGTGAATATAAAATACTATTAATGCAAATAATCAAATTCTTATTCTATTTATTGTGTTGACTATTGTAATGTTCCAAGAAATCAGCTTCGGTTGCATAGGTTGAATTGCATTTGCTACACATCATAGGTTCTTTTCTTTACTATTTCTTTTCATATACAATCAATTGTATTTTAGGTGTACATCATTATTATAAATATCAAATATTAAACAAACTGCATTGTACTTACCACACTAAGTAGAAGATTTACCTACCTTCTTGATATTAATTAATTATACCGAAGGTTCTTCTTATTCTAGTAGTTAAATAGAATTGCCTACGAACATATTCCTGCTTAGTATTCAGTTGAATTCTTGGAATTATGTATCAACGCTGCTTTCCACTTAGATCCTGTAAACATATTATCTGGAGAATTAAACATGGCAACAACATTGAGATCGTTCCCTTCTGTATGTGCCACGCACACATGACATCGCAATTGCCTTCGTCAAGATCTAACATGGAAGGACAGGGACACACTATGTTACAATTACATTCTTCAAAATACTCTCCTTCAAGCATCCATGCTGTATCAGATCTGCGACGCAGACGTGACACGTTCTATGTTGAATATTTAAGGATTTTGTTATTCATATGATACCAATTTTATTTCTGATCCACAACACTACTAAACACCTCTGTGCCGTGTATTGTATTGGAAAAATTGTAATCATATACAATGTTTGATGATAAGGAAACAATGATTATTTTAAAAGAAAGGATGATTATTTTTAATATTGCCGATGAAGAATAGTCAATGGTCATTGTGGGACAACAAATCAGTATAATAGTTAAAAAAGTGAATATAAAGGTAAAAAAGGCTTTAATAATAACTTTATACCCTTGTACTCTTGTATTGTATTGTGCTTCAATAATGCTATGCAGAACTCTTTAGGAGGAGAAATGCGTAATTACTTACGATTCTGACAATAATCGTAATGATCAAATTTACTTGGAAAGATTTTGTGCAGAGATTCTTGAAAGGGATTATTCTATACGATCTGCAGCAATAACCAATAATTCGGGAAATATAATGGCTTCAGTTTCAAGACCAGGACTAATAGAACTGATGTCACCTCCAGAAGATGCAAGAGCTGCGGTGCAAGCAGTCATTCGTTCTGCAACTCGTGATAAATTTAAATCAAAAATTGGCGATCTTTTATTTTCCATCAGTAGATATAGTAGAGAAATTAGAGCTACAATACCACTTCAATCAAATTGTGATATGAAGAATAGGTTATTGTTATTGCTAACATTTGATATTGACGCCGAAGCAGATTTCATAATATTAAGGAAAATCCTACCATATGTATCAGACAATAGGGAATATTTACTTTAGAATTTAAGGCATTAGATCAAGTGCCATTTTTAATTCTATTATTTCGGATTTGATAGCCTGACGATCTGATACTTCTGTGGTGCGTTTCAACAATGTTTCACACGCTTCCAATTCTGAAGATATGATATCCTTTTTATCGATACAAAGGCTATGATATGAATCTATAAACGAGTATGTTATCTTAGTTCCCTTGCCCTTGCAGCCACAAGTTTTCGCTATAATTTTGATCGGTTGTTCAGACTCAGCAATATTCATTTCATGTCTTCTCCACAGGATAATAACATGGTCTGACTATGTATAGATAATCTGTTATTATATGATGGAAATGTAAGGTGTGTATTAATGCATCTTGATGAAATTGTATCCCAAAGCATATTGATTTCATATTTACTCCTTAGACAATAAATGTGTTCTACTGGACATCTTAGAACCAGCATTTTTGTGATAATATCCAAAATAATTAATCTAAAATCATGCTCTGTTGCATGATTTAATAGGATTTTGCATTATCGGATCATGGTCATGTTACTCGATTGAACATGTTATACAGAGTTGCCTTTAGGAAGATCTCCTTCACCATATTGGGGAATTTTCT
>JBEDUN010000116.1:0-7281 GCA_040414675.1 Nitrososphaeraceae archaeon
ATTGGAATGACATCAAGACGTTGTACAACGAGGGACACGATATTCAAGCTAAAAGTGATGATAACCTGATCGACCTATCTCGTGTTAAATTGGATTCTGAAGTTAGTCAACCAAAGGAATGCTTATCTGCACATGGAATCGATCCTGCAGCCATTACAACTTTTGCAGTTCGACATGGAAATGCAGTATCAAATTCCACGGTAATAAATACAGTTGCAAAATATTATGACATGGCGATTAATGGTTTTTCGAACTTGATGCGATTAAATTGTACTGGATATGAAGACTTACCAAATCCACAGAGGATAGGAAGCGGAGAATTAGTCTCGTTGGTTACTAGTCCAAGACATCAGACGGATTGTAGAACATTTTTTGATGATGGTAGCATTACTGATGCAAATAGATATTCCATTAGAGAATGGAATCATAATGCTAAAGATAGAAAATACGCCTACAATAGTACATCTATATTCAACACGTTTGTACAAGTTGTAAACAGTCAGTCCAAATATAATGGTAATGGCATTATAAATGCTATTCCGTTAATTGCATATCACAACATAGATAATAACAGAGGTAAATCAAGCACAGATATTAGTTTATTTGAAGCAGAAATGAAATATTTGCATGATAATGGATTTAAAGTTATAACCATGAATGATCTCGCATATGATGAAATGAGTAATCATCTTTATGTCAAAAATATGTTACAGTGATTATAATGTATATCTTTTATCAGATGAAAATCTATTGTAGTTGCAGTAGAATCACATAAACTATGCAACATCTCAAAATACTACCTTTTATGAAATGATGTCTTTATGCCAATTTGTATTCTAAACACTAAAGTTCTTTACAACGAATCGTCTAAGTTTCTGAGCATCTAGAGTATTTACGTGAATATCGTCTCTAAAGACCTTACCTTTACCCTTGAACACGTTTATCCTGATCAGACCCTGAGAAAATTCTCCGTTCGAGGGTTGTAGATCATCTATTTCTATCTTTAGCTCAGGACCTTTAGCTAGCATTCCCTTCTCTCCGTCGGCATATAAAATATTATTATTTTCACTATCAATGCGAGGTTTGATAAATTTTAGGTCATATCTATTGATCGAATCTTCTATCATAAGCTTTAAAATATTTTCTTCATCAACTTTTTCAATTCTCATCACATATTTTTGAAGTCCTTCTATCTCGAGTACACTACCTATCATATTCTCATCATATACTTCCTCTTTCTCTTGTTGTTCTGCTGCTTTCCAGATCATTCCTTCCTTTGCTACAGTGATCTTGAATTTGCCATTGTTACCAGTAATCTGAAGGTGTGAATCTATTGTTCTCTGTAGTTCCTCTGATGTCATAGCTTTGGTTGGGCCTCTAAACCATTGATTCTTAGCTTCTTCAAAATCCTTAAGACCACTATAATGGACAATGTAACAGTTCTTAGCATTCCATCTCCTTATAAGATCGTAAGTTTCAGTTACAGATAGCATTCCTGTTTCTGGATGATGATTATATGTTTCAGTTCCCAAAATTAGCAAATCCGGATTCCAAAATAATTTTTGATCAACATTGGGATCCACCGAGAGAAAATCCCATCCTATTATTATTTTTTTATCGGTGAACCTTACTATATAAATCACAGAATCAGATGAGGAGGATGATCCATCATTATCATAATGTCTAGTCAAAATGGGTGTAATAGAGAAAGGGCCAACGTAGTAGTTCTCCCCAGGTGTTACTGCTTCAAAGAGCATCTTGTCAGCTGCAGAAATATGAGGAAATATTTGTGTTATTTGATCTAGACATCTTTGAGTACACATTATCTTCAATTTTATCGATCTATTTTCGCTGGCTTTGCTTAAGAGAAGTGGCAATTCTTTGATATGATCAATATGTGGATGAGTTAATAATAAGAGATCTGGAAGATTAACCATAGGGATATTAACACATGAAAGTTTACTATGTGAATTAAATCCAAGATCTCTAATTCCGTTTTCCATGCTGTTAATTACTCCTTCGCCAATATCTACAAGTATTTGAAAAGGCCTGTCTGCTATTCGGGAATTGTCGAAAATAGAACAAGAAGTATTTGTAGTCATTCCGGCTCGCTTAACTTCAGCCATCCTTTCTGATTCATTCTCATTTCCGAGTTTGGAAATCTCAGGTAGTACCCCATTTATTCGCACTAGGATTGGCTTAGTAGATGATGATACGACCATTATAACTACTAATAGATCTATATCAAATATAAGGAAAACTATTAACAAATTAGTCCATAGAATAAATAATCATAATTAATATTCAAGAACTTCACAATGTTTGAGCATACAAAATCTAGTAATGCGAAGAGAAGTATTGAATGGCTTGGTTCTCGAATATCCATAAGATTTTACCGATTTATCTTAGATATCTACAAGATCTTATTGCCAAAGTATTTCACCATATAATTATCTTAATTTACCAAAATAGATGAAATTACTTGAGTTTGAATGTGTGAGGTGATTTTGAAAAAGGATTTCTCCAAAACAGCATCATCCTCCATTCACCACCATCTTCCTATCATGGTTGCCATATATAACTATGCCCGATATAATCTTTATACAATTTGACTAACTATAGATTCTATTTAGATACCCTTAGTCATTTATAATGTATCACTAAAAACTTAACTATGTTATATAAATTATTTGTAGAAGTTAACATCAGATTTGGATCTATCTTGATGTACTTCCTACACAGCTCATTTCAGTTTATACTGGAATACCTTTCTTTCTACACTAACAAGTCAACTTCAGTGTGTTGAAAGACTTGGTTCTATGGCGTATTAAATGAATATTTGTAAATAAGACCATTATCAAATTATCATAGTTTGTCATATAATAGATAAAATATAATTGATTAATATATAAACTCAATTGACTATAGAGCACTATATAGATCTATTAGATATATATAGGTGGATTTCTCATATCTGCGCATGATAGAACAGTCAACAGAAAACTCATTTTCTCAAGATAGTAGTGTAAAGACGGAACATCTTAGAAGTCAAAATGATAATGAGTTGCATCAGAGTCTCGATCTCAATGAAAGATTCCCCACCTTAACTCAAATATCCAAACAGATCAAGGAACTCGACAAGAAAAGCACTAAAATCGAAGACTTGATTTCATCTATCAAAAACGATATAAGAAGTGCAGTAACGACACTCGACACTAATTACCAAATCACTTCTGACAGCTCGACCAAGTTCATGGAATTTCACAAAGAGCTTGCTCAATTACAAATACAAATCCAAAAAATTGAATTAGCAATTCGTGACATCTCTAAATCTAAAAACACTAAAAACACTAAAAAAACTGGTAAAGATAAAAAGCTGAAAAAGAAAGCTGAAAAGCTGAACAAAGAGGTACAAGTTAAGGAGAAGAAAAATAAAAACAAGTCAAAGAAAATGAAAATGAAAATGAAAAAGTGATCGTAGTTATAACAAATGGAGTCATGATTTAGATTGGAACTATACTTACTAAGACATGGTGAATCTGCAAAAAGCACTCGTCGGGGTAGAGGCTCTAAAGGCAGTGCTAGGAACCCAGGGCTTACTGAGGATGGGAAAAAAGAAATCACAAGAATCGCAAGATCCATGAGGAGATTTAAAATTACATTTGACATGATCCTAACAAGTCCGCTCGACTCAGCGACTCAAACTGCGAAGATAATTTCCAGTACCTTCAAAATGAAAGGTAATATCATAAGTTGTAACGAATTGCTTCCTGAAGGAAATAGTCAAGAACTGTACAATAGATTACAACACTATGAATCAGAATCGTCTATCCTCGTAGTTGGACATGAGCCATACCTTACGCATATTATAGATGATATTATTTCGCATCAACGAAGTAAAGTTAGCTCACGTAGATCCGTAACAAATAGAAAAATCATGAAAGAAACGTCTACAACTGAAAGAACCATCGTTGTCAAGAAAGGTGGATTAGCTAAAATTAGGATAATTTCAACCACCCCAAAACTAAGTGGAGAGTTAAGATGGTTACTTACACCAAGGATCATAAAATCCTTATTTGAAGATTCAAGCATGGTAATAGCAAGACCGAATAAGGAAAACCAGACGATTGAAAAAGTATTGTAGAAATATCTGTAAGTTGTACAAAGCCAGGAGAAATAACGCATCGCCAAGTTATTATAATTTGGGATGTAAGCGCTGCGTAGAGTGCGAAATATTTCTCAGATATGACGGCATGAGATGTCCTTGTTGCGATCATATCTTGCGAACCAAGCCGCATAATAATATATCAAAAGGAAAGTTGCTCCAATCTATTCACTACATATTAAATTGACAAACGAATTTGAAGTTAATTAATCGCTTCAGTGAGATAACACAAAAAGTATAATCCGCAGACTTGGCTATCTTTGGAATACGCATTTTAGATAGGCCGCTTTCCATGTCTAGTTCATGAAAAATATACCCCTCCCTTGCAGTAAGCTCTTTCTATTCATGCATAGGCTTCTCTAAGTTTCATTCACGTAAGATCACTATTAGTAATAGTTTCTATTCTTATCTATTTGGACAATCACTAGTCCCAACCATATTTCACAAGTTATATTGTTTAGCTCTTTTTGATTAATAAGAAAGGGAATTGTTACTAGGTAGAGTATCCATGATTACTAAGATAAGCTATGGTACTCCACTCCAATATCTTAATAGTCAACTCTGTAACAAAGGTCGTTTAATTAAAATTTTTATAATACTCAGAAATCTTCGGTTTCAATTGGCTTGAATACAAAGTGCCTTTGACCAATTTTTGGATATACTTCATTCTTAGATATCTTGTAGTCCTCTAAATCAGAAAGAGCAGTCAAAAAACAAGTAGTCACGTTGGGATCCTGTATCTTTATATTTATATATAAATCAAACCCGTTCATTTGTGGCATTTTTATATCAAGAATTAATAGCTCATATGAGCCAGCAACGTACATCTCTAATGCTAATGCAGGATTTGTAAATGCCTCTACTTTGAAACCGTTCTGTTCTATAACAATTCTTAATGTCTCTAAAGTATCAGGCTCATCATCTACTATAAATATTGAATATTCTTTTTGAAAGTCTTGCGCTCCATCTCAGGGCTACAACATAAATAGATTCGTGGAGAATAGTTAAAAATTACCTATTAATCTTTGTCGAAAGGATCTAAATAGTTGCATATAGTATTCTAAAGTTTAACTAATCAATCATTGCTAATTTAATATATCTCGGTAAATAATTCATAACCAGATTCGAGAGCTAATGAGTTGATAATCGCATGTTGGACACCTTTATTGTTTATTAGTCTAGAATGCGAATGAAGGCATGACGAGGTCATAAGATTGAATTGCGAATACTGTGGCCACAGGCTTTCTGAACATGGCGTAAATTATTATGCTTCAGGGTTAATAAGAGTCAAGTGTTTCATAGATAGTTTTGTAGATGAAGAAAGCAAAAGATACTACAAGTGTAAATGTGAGGATATTTTAGTAGATATGAGTTGGATTATTGAGGATCTTGACAGTGAATATTATTCACAAGATGAAATAATCTCCGGTGGAACCTCATCTCCAGAACCTTTCAAAAATTTGGCGACCAAATAAATTATAGTCATTAGAGATCTATCTGTTCCAGATTCATTTGTAAAGAAATCACTAAAACATTATGATCTCATGAACTACATCAATGCCAATTTCGAAGTATGGTAAATAGAAAATACCAAATCAAATGAGATAAAGCAGAAGTTATTTATGTTTTGCCAGAAATTATTTTTAATAAATTATAGATGCCATGAACTCCTAAATTGGTTTACTGTTCAAACCGTTTTCGAGGCACAAATTACTACATATTACTACAAGTTGAGATCTTTGATAATAAAATCTCTGACTATTTATCAGAAATTACATAGATAGAATCATCATTAGTAAGTTTAATAATAAACTTCACAGGTTGAATATAATAGTATAAAAATACAGCAATTATATTCTCAATTCAAATATAGTTACAAACAATCAGACAATCAGTACTACAAAATATCACAATATAGATCAAAATGATTTGGGATTGACCTAGCAAGTTACTGCTGTATTCATATTACTCGTACTTACGAATATATCATTAGTCACAATCGTATCCCAAACTAATGAAGCCTCTGGCAAACAGTGTATCTATAGTGCTGCAAACAATGAAAGTGCATTTTCATGCAGATTCGATGAGTCAAATGGTTTTACATCATCTTTGCCACAAACTACGGATAAATTTAAAGGGACTAGCAATGGAGACGATTTTATGTCACACGCAAATTTAGAACATCACGACTTTCCTGATGGTGTCTATTCTAAAAATCACACGCCTTTTATTTTGCCCTTTCCATAAAATATTTGTAACAGGATTCTTGTCCACAGACTGTCAAGGATCAAAGTTGGCTGGTAAACTAAAGCAAGTATCAATATCGGCCAACTTTATGCCCACCACTTGTAGATATAAAATGTTGGACATTCGTAATGTCGCATATCAGTATTAATCTGCCGAAATTTATAGGAGAAGTTGAGAATTGACTGATCGATTTCTGAATATCCTCACTGACAGCCACCTCATTAGATGACAATAACGCGATAATCAATCAATCTCGGCGATGAAAAACTATTACAATTATCTTGTTTCAAAAAATGTTGATTAGATTAGATTTTATTCATTTGGAATCAAATTCCAATTCTATCCCACGTCTTTTATAATGAACAGTAAATGATTCTGATAATATAGGAAAGCTTGATAATTCTGTATTATCTGTATCGCATTGTGAGCATGAATTATAGATTGGGATTCTTGTCTTATCAAGATATGTTGCACACCAGTAACATTTGTCACACAAAATGAATATCGGTGGTGAAAAGCGAGTACTAGTCTTGTCGATTAGTTTTAAGCTCATTTAATTACTGATTTCCTCCTAGACATCAATCCATAAGGTATCTTGCAAAAGCATATAAATAAATCGCATACAACTGACTTTATTCAATGTGCTTGAATGTACTACTATATACACTATATACCGATGTTTAAAGATAGTTATTATGTGTTAAATAATATATCAGAGAATGAATATAAAATATAAAATAAGAAATCATGCTCTGTTGCATGATTTAATAGGATTTTGCATTATCGGATCATGGTCATGTTACTCGATTGAACATGTTATACAGAGTTGCCTTTAGGAAGATCTCCTTCACCATATTGGGGAATTTTCT
>JBEDUN010000117.1:0-22509 GCA_040414675.1 Nitrososphaeraceae archaeon
AAAGTAACGATTAAGAGTTAGTGAGTTGAGTTGACAGTAGAAATCAGTAATTTAGATAGTGTAGAGGAAGCACGTAATATCCTAAGACAGCTAAGAAAGTACTGTTCACAGTTGCAGATGATTCAGAGCTTGTAAATGCAGAAAAGGTAGCGGCAACATTAATCATTCCTGAGAATGGCTTCGTATTCACTGGATATGGTTACGAAGTTGATAATAATTATAGATGGCGAAGTCAGGTAAGTACCATCCTAGGTCACGTATTTCTTAGAATAAGGATCGAGAATGAGTTTGATATTGATAGCCGGAAAGAATTTAATCTAGTATTTTGTCCAAATGACCCAAGTACTAAGGTTAGAGTATTAGTTGATTCTATGGCATACTCGGGACAGGAAACTGTTAAATTCCTTTTGATAGGACAGTACAAATACGATGTATCTGCAAGAGGATTAACACTCAGAAAGCTTAGTAGGTCTGCAGGGGCACAAACTGAATTTGTAGGAAGAATTGCTAATCCAGACCTAATGCGACACTATGTGTTTATGGATATCAGAGCTTCCTACCTTTCATATCATAACGTAATAAAATGGTTCGTGCCTATACCTGCAGAATATATCTCCGTTATAATCAAATACTGTGATACCTGTAGAAAACACTTTATACAAAACTGATAGCATTTACTAAGACAATTGTAAAGATGTCCTGGCTTTATTGGCAGGTTCGTCCAAATTGCTATTCGAACTTATAATGACTCACAGCCCTTCAATGTCTAGGAAATGATGCAGGAATATTGAAGGCGTCCCAAATTGGATTTCATCTATACACATAGGATTCTTAGCAATTGATTTTTGTCAGACGAAACTGAATTTTACAAGTCTCGGAATCAAATTGGAAATCGTGTCTTTTCTAATAGGTGTACGGCTAGCCAGATTTTAAACATTCTCTAAAAGCGAATAATATCTGTATAGATTCTAGTATCCATAGAATTGGATAACATTTCTTGAGGCAGCGATTAGAAGCCATGTTTTAAATAAGAACTAAAAGCCTTATTTTCATTCATTGGTGTTAATATAACAACTATATTAGGAGCTGCTGCTTCCGATTTTCAATCTTTTGATAGATGTAAGTAACGTATCAACTAAAATCCCAAATAGAGGAATTATGAGTTGGACAACATGAGCATAGTGTTCGATATTGGCCGCGCATTATTTGCGCATGGAACGGATTAGCAAGAGCTTGTATAAGAGTCACACGTCTATCTAAATCCCGTCTACTATAATACAAATCTCTTAAAGCATTTAATATTTTCATATTATGTGGCAAACTATTTAAAACCAATCGCATTCTATCCTTCATATCATCGTTGCCACTTCCTATCACTATACTATCCAAATACAAGATATTGTTTTTCTCATTATAAGATCTAGTAACGATAGTGTTTTTTGTTCTATATGATTCAAAGTCGTCAACATAATGTAAATAATTATCCCAAACCTGTTCTAACAACAATGCAATATCACCAAAATGGTAATAACCGATATTATGATAATTGTTAGATGTGGTAGGGTATATTCCATTTTCTATAAATTTACTCTTAACTATGCTATCAATTATCCGTGGTAGTGCTTCAATCTTCTTAATATATTGCTCATAATGCATCTGATAGTTCCTAATTTCAGTTAGTAATTGAGGACTATCAACGGTTAAATGTTCAACCGCTACAATATTAAGAAAAGATCCATCAATTCGATTTGGTCTTCCCAAGCGTCTTCTCCACACCGGAAAATGATAACCTGGTTCTTCGAACGTTAATACACTTAGGGGAAAATACACATCGTTGTCTAGGTTATTTGTATAATGGTTTCGAACTTCATTTATAAAAAACTGCGTTCGTCCACTCGCATGGCTCTTCCATCTATAAACTCTATTATTGTTTTTACTATGTCTGCACCGCCTCTTACTAAGCCCAAAACCACTATCGCCAAACCTATGAATCCGATCGCCGTGTATACTTGGTAGATTATATTCATAATTCCCAGTATAAGAAGAACGATGGAAATCGTTAAGATTATAATTTTCACGAAACCCAGCGGTTTTATTTTTCTCAGTCTCGATGGGATCATTGTATATTTCAAAATATCTTTTAATACTAGATTTAAACCAACTCTTGGCATTCAATAAAAATATCTACCATTAAAACCTGATATACAAAATAACCTAATTTAGCTCTTCGTCAACCAAAATTTTGCAACATTAGATCAGTAAGGGAATTTCAATGATCTGGCATCAACACTTATACCATCACTGCATCCAAATCTGGATTGACTTATTCATGTCCAGATTATGCGCGCCACAATGCCAAGTGCAAGCATGTATGTGCAGTTGAATTTTATCATAGTCAAAGCGCGACATTTTAATCCATTGAATTAGACAGTGCAATAAATTACTATTTCTCAAGTTACCAATAAACAATCTATAATTCTTCTAAACTCCTGATCAAGGTATCTAGAAATTGTGACTATTTATTTAAGGAACATGTTGCATTAAAACAATTTTTCAACATGAGATATTGAGTGAATATAATTATGCTTTGGTATGATGATAAAAATTTATGCATCTATCTATAATAAGGAGCAGCATGCAGCACACTCATATAGATTTTAAAGCAGAATTCACTATAAAAAAGGAAAAAATAGAAGAATACAAGAAATTAATACAAGATATGAGTAGAACAGTGGAGGCTAACGAGCCAGATACAATAACTTATGAATTCTATCTTAATACTGATGAGACAAAGTGCATTGTACATGAAACGTACAGAAATTCAGAGGCCGCACTTGCTCACAATACCGGCATTGCCTCGCAAACAATACTTCCAAAGATTTTAAGTATCTCCAGCATAATCAGATTTGATGTTTATGGAAATCCTAGTGAAGAATTGCAAAAGCAGCTAACAAATCTTGGTGCACGAACTTACAATCTATTTACGGGATTTAGTCGTTGAAATTTCGACATTGCTCTTTAGGAGTATTAGAAGAACCAATCATATACTCGTAGTGTTACTTTTGACAGCAGCTAATCAATATGAAATCATCCGAAGCGCGCTGTCATGTAAATTGCATTATTTGTTCTTGATGTAATCCTACGAAGAGGACATATCTGCAAACTTATAGTATATTACAGAACAGTTATCATCGATAATTTATATAATTTGTGAAAAACTTACTAGCGAGTAAAAAGGAATTATAACTAAGAAAGCGCGCCCCAAACAACCATAAATTCGACTGTGCATGTAAAAGCTAATACCAACACCCAGGAGATGATTTCGGTAAATTTATGGTAAAATGCATTGAAATTTGTAACAATAACATAAGTTGGTCCTTTGGAAAAAGAGATTTAAGCGAATAGTTACTAATAAAAGGTTAGAACGAATTTTGGAATTCTCAATACGTGGAATCAGCTTTTTAGTAACTTCAGGGTATTGCTTATGATATTATTATGATCTGACTCCACCTCTGTTGTGACAAGAAGGAAATGCTCGTTTTCTAGTGGAAACGTTATAAGCTTTATTTTCTCATATTCAGCCATAGCATACAGACCTTTTCCAATTCGTGACCCAAGAGATTTACGCAATCCCCACATAGCTATTGCTTGAATGTTTGATTTTTTTGTATCCTCGGGCATAAGCAAGTTCTCAACACCTTCGCGTTGTCCACCATATTTTATTTCTCCAGTATCATCACAAACTCCAGCAAAACGCACTTTTGAATCCAAGTTAAGAATGTCTTCACATAACCTACTGTGATCCATACTTATTGATTAGACGATCAAATATAAAATAATTAAACATATTTTCTAAGGGCCAAAACCTATGTATTCTTACTTTCAGATAAGTTTATTTTAATCTCTTGTCCTGTACTGGGTCTCAGAGTCGTCTGACCGTTATTATTGTCTCTCTTTCTTCGTAGTTCTTCGTCCAAAATCATTGCGTATATTTGCTCCATTGCTTCTTCCTCTGCTAATCTATCTTCCACAATCCGCATGTTGAACTTTTCTGGGTCTACCGACTTTTTCTTCTTTTGAATTTCCTTGTAAATCATTTTCTTAATTTCTGGTACTGTTAGTTATTTTGATTTTGACTTTGACTGTGGCAATTTAGTATGTTGTATGTTAGTCAGTTATAGGATTAAAGTCCAGACTACCGATTTAGAGAGGGAGAGCCTGAGATAGGGTATGATTTATGTAATAGATATTTTGATAGTTCGCTCCTTGGTTTCTAAAATCAAATAATGGGGTTAAAGACACCCATTATTTGAGAAAGCCTTGCGTTGATTGGTCGACATTATACCCTTTGAAGAATTTTATTTAAAGCGACTGATTTTTGTTCTGTAAGCAGCTATTAATCAACACTGGAAAAGCGGTTGTAGGATAAGGTACTAATGAGTGGAACAGAGGTATGTCTTATCCTACACCGGAAATGTGAATTGCTTGTGATTAAGTAGTCGCCTACTATCAGTATTGTATGATTGAATAGTAAATAAGCAGGACTCAGCTCATGCTAGTGAGTCATTAGGCTAGTCATGTATCTTTTCTTACATTGGGCCTTCTATACAATTATCTAGTTTAGGCAAAAACTGTAGTTAGAAGGGAAGATCTATAACTTTTTACTCAAGCGCTTTTACTTGTTAGTGTACACAGACCTTTCAACATTCAAAAAAACAAACGAAGGTTGTTTCTGACTAGACCAGTACATATGGAGGGTTTCAGTAACCAGCATAGAAGGGCGCGACAATAATCACTATGCTGGTACTGAATCTATGAATGACGGATTGAGCGTTTTTAAATCTTATAGTCCACGTCAAAAGCGCTGGGGTAACCTTCTATTTTGTTCTAGTTCTATTAAGCAGATCAAAGTCCGTCACCTGGTTATCCTCAGCGACATTAGTTAATGAGTTCTACAAAGGGTTGCTGCTACTGCTAGAAGTGCATAAAGTCACTGGCACTGCAACCAGCATAACGGGGCTAGATAATGAAGCCAATTGCAGTTTATGCCTGCCAGTGACAAATGGCTTTGCAAAAAGAGGTGGCATAGTGTAGTATTTTATCGAAACTTAACAAGGTTCGCTAAGGTATAACAAGTACCGCGTTATTCATAATTCCAGACAGATATATTCCAAACAAGTGTATCACGACCATGTAGAGTCCAGTAAATCCAGGTTAGATCTTCACTCTGGACTCTACATGTATTCGTTATTTTGTTATCAATTTTATTTTAATCAAATCGGTTGCTGGATTAGGTTAGGCTGTCAAATAGGGATATACATATGACCGACCTAACCTAGTTGAACTATCCAGCAACCATAATTACGTTTGACGCCGGATCTATCTAATGGCTAGAATAGATAGACTATCTTTTTACGATCTCATTTTATTTAGTGCTAAATAGAGTATATTCGGAATAATTTTACCTTCATTTTGTCTAACTATCTCAGGCTTGTTTCAATGATTAAAGAAGCATATACAATAACGCTTAAGCCCTTCTGTTATATTCATAAAAGATAATGTTGTTTCTGCAGGACTACTTGTGAGCCAAACAAATGTAATAAAGTCAATAATTCTTTATAGGAACGCGCCTCCTTCACATTCAGCTTTTAACTATATGCACGGATATGTTAGACTCAGTTTATCCAAATAGATATGAATCAAATCTTTCATTGATCTTGTATGATCATATCGGAAATAGCATCTTCTAATAACGGTGTGCGGCGCGTCACGTTAAAAAGGTTTTCTGGACTGGGAGATGAAATGTATAGACAGACTCCTATATAAGATGACCAGAAGTCATGCACATGTCATGAGACGCGCCAATCTAGTATATAAATGCGTCCACACAAACTCCTAATACATAACTCAGAATAAGCATACTTACTCAAGATATACCGATAAACCGAGCAAATAGTACGAATTTCCATAACCAAACATCGATAGTATTAATTCTATTAACTACAGTATTAGTAACAGGAATATTTACAACAAATGTACCAACAGCAGTATTTGCTAATTCTAAAATCCTAAATCAAAATACCAAACAAAATGCAAATTGTGATACAGAAGCTGCTAATAGCCAAGTATCAGATTCATGTAACCAGAGAGCAGCTAATAATGTCAATAATGGAGAGCCAAAAACTACGAGAGCTCCAGAAATTACTACTCTATTGATTAACGAACAATGTGATCCTGGCAGTTGTACAGTTGTAGGTGGAAGTGTAGTTGGCATAACTGTTACAGGCAATAACCCTCAGCCGTCGTCTTTCTCTTTTACAGGTACTGGTGGTAGCCAATTAGTCACATTAGGCCCTGGTAATTTCAGAATAGGAGTGAATACGTCTTTTCAGGCTGACTTCTCAGGTAGTTGTGCTGAATTTTCTCCAAGAATCGCAACTGGTACAATTAATGAAGGACAACAACTGACTTGTACTATCACGATTGCAACCTAATCTTCTTCTATTCTTTCGAATTACCCCGGTTAATTATGCTTATCAGTTGACAATACTACTGATAGAAGATGGGACTGTTGTAGTTGTAGTTCTTCAAGAATTTTTTTGAATAAGACACAATTTTGATTTAACTTGGGTTACTATTCCACCTATTCTATATAATCCATTATTGAAAACCATGGTGTAGTATGAATAGAACTAGTTTATCGCTGGTAATTCCATTAATTCTATTAGCTGCTTTAGCTACGACTCCTGTCACAGTAATAGAAGACGCATTTGCAAGATATCAAAGGCATTCTGGCAGTGATCTTAGTCAAGCAGCCTCGATTAGTAATTCCTGTCTAAACCCAGTATCTAATTCTAATACCAACAATAACATGATAAGTAACGGTAATTGTGGTGGTACAATTTCACAACAAGGAAAGTCAGGACAAGCGTCAACTCCGACAACTGTCCAAAACGCAAACCCGACAATCGAGGTGCAAAGAGGAACAGGAACATCGCCTGAATGGGGTCTAGGAGGAGGTCCACCAGACATCAATGCATGCGATGAATGTTTTTCACCAAACGGAGACTTCATATTCCAATCCAATATTCAATATGATACATTCTTCCAAAGTTTCAATGCACTGGCTGGGCTCAACACCCGACCGGTACATACAATCCACGATCTATGTACGTATATAAGCATTCTTGGGGTGGTTATAGGTCCTGACGCCCAACGCCAAACAATAGGTCATGTTTCCGATGCTTTGCGTATCACCTTTGGATCTCAAAGTCAGATTCCGACCGAAGTTATGAGATGCCTGCTTAATGCCTTCAATATTACTACGTAAGGTGCCTTCCATATCCTTTTTTCTTATTGCAGTTGTTTGTTTCCAGCATTTCTTTTCAGGTCAACAATACTACTAGTATAAGGTATGACTGTTATCTCGTAGAAGACATACCTGATTTATCGAGTGTCTAAATTCCACGAATCTCAGATAAGTCCCATTTGTAGATTTTACAACAATAATATGAAAACTGTTTACGTTTCAATATTTGCCTTAGTCTTAGTATTGATGTCAGGTATGCCATTTTCGTCTGGAGGCAGTGCTTATGCCAAATATGTTAGCACCAAAACCCAATCACAAGTAAATATCAATAACTGCAGCAACGACTCAAACTGTGCGATAACTAGTCCACAGAGTCAGGGAGATGGTAGCGCAAGTTCACCAATAAACACTCAGATTTCAAACTTCAATGGGGAACTACAGGGTTCTGTTTCTTCAGGAGAACAAATTAATTTCACTTTGACTAACTGCCATGTTGAACCGAGTTCATTCAACTGTGACATCACAAATTACGTCAGAGGATCATATTTAACATGTCTTGACAACCCTTTTCGTTGTAATGTACATTACCCCCATTCTGATTTAAAAATATCTGTCGATTGCATAGTGGATAGCCGTATCAAACCAACAAATGCCTTATGTCAGTTTCCATAATTACTCTGTCTATCTGATTCAAGTCTGGTTCGGTGTGCCGGAAACTGTGCTTCTAATTACGATGTGTGGCATGCCAGATTAAAAATATTAACTATAATTAGCCATGATAAGTATATGCGGAGTGTTTCAATGCCCTCTCCTAGAAGACCATAGGAGGCGCATGAAGCCAATGGTCTACCGCACTGCAAAAAGATGTATGGAATTAGATGGCATTAGTTGTGTCCCTAACGAAGAGTTCCATGATGGTATAGCATTGATAGGCCAAATGGGCGCGCAATTTAATTATAAAACGATGGTAATAAGGTGCCAATAGTATTACAAATGAGCTATCAAACCATGACTCAATCTTTACAGGACTCAAGCCAGCAATTACGACTATAACGATTATTCATATCTGCTTCAATGGCAGGAGAGCAATTATCGTCTATGTAAGGACGTAGTAACTAACAGAGCCGTCAGCTTAAATCTAACATAGATCTCTAGCCTATTAGACAAGTATGAAATTAGCCGTCCCCAGATATCCAGAGTTTGCAGATCTACCTAGACGGGAAATTGAAAATAGCTACCCGATGGGACCGAAGACAGCCCAGATTGCTCGTCATTAGCGTGTATGTGGGGGAGGGAAAACAGTAATATTTGATAGTTATAATAAAAAAGACAATTCTAATAATCCAGTGCACTCAAGAAAACAAGAATATGTGTTGTAAAAATCATTGTTATCTTCGTTACGCTTTGAATGTTCTCGTCATTAAGTTGCCTGTTTTAGAATTTGATTTTAGATTCGATATTATTCCTCTTGCATTAATCCTTCTAAAGAAATAGCCCATTCCTCCAGGCCTACTTTCTTCTATGGATTTGTTTTCTGAGTACATCTCGAATAAAGCGTCTGTAACTACTTTGATTTCGTTCCGTGGTACAAAACGAAGGTACTGTTCATTTGTATCCGGGTCCACAAGTGGTCCTCCCTGATGTTTCCCATCTTCAGTTCCCATCACAATTAACTGGTAAAGATTAAAGCCGGTACCCACCCATCCTATTGTCTTTGTTGCAGGCCTATAGCATTGCTTCTCGCAACCAGTAACACCAATAGATTCATTAAAATCACCCCATTTTTCCTCCAGCGTGTCTATTAAGTAGGGTTCGAACTTTTCTGAATCAGTGTATGTCAACCTACAAGTATCTCTCCCCACGCATGCCCCAGATAACATTCTCAGCTTGGAATAGGGTCTTCCATTCAAGGCTCCAATGTTAGCAGATCTCTTGCGAAGACCGTAACCGAATTGCCTCAGTTCACTTTCAAATTCGTACTTATCGTTATCTTCAATATTCGAAAATAGCAAATGTTGATTAGGGGTAGTGAAAAGCTTAATATCAGTATACTTGTTTACCAAAAATTTGATCATACTCTTCAAATCTCCGTTCTGTCCCCCGTCTATTAATCTCCCATTTTCTATAAATGCACCATATAACCATTTGGTGCTCGTATTGTGACCAGGACCTCCGCTATGCTGCGTCCACCCCAAGTGTAGATCCCTTTTTCCATAATCATGATCTAATAATGGAGGCTCAAAAATATTGCCAGCAATACTTTTTACCTGTTCCCTGAACCATTCAATTCCTTTGATTCGAATTACATATTTTAGCCTAGCCCAGTGTCTGTTTTGTCTATCTCCCCATTCTTTGTGGACTCTTACAATAGCATCTAAGCCTTTAAGAAGATTTTCTTCGGTGAATATACCAAACGATTCACCAAGAGATGCAATTGTTGGTTTGCCAGATTGTTGACCTTGACCGCCACCTAAATATACTTGAAATCGATCAACTTTGCGGGAATCGTTCATATTTTCGTTAATTATCGGAGCTACTCCAACGTCATTGGTTCTCAGCTCCACGCAGTTATCTGGAACATATTTGTTATCCTCTACCTCATGAATTGCTGAAAAGGCAATTTTGAACTTTCGGTTTAATTGATTAGGACCATAGTCAAACCCAGTTATTCCTGACTGTCTTTGGTACAATCCTGCCTGTCTTAGATAATATGGATCAATTTCAAATATCTCAATATATGCAGCTGATGGTAGCGCAAAGTATCTGTCTACTTTCTGTGCCCATTCATTAGAATCAAAAATATTTGAAAATCTTGCTAAGGGACAACCAATTACGTTTCTGGTGTTGTCTCCACAGCCATTAATAGTAAAAAATCCAGATTTTGCAATTTCGCTGATTGCACTAACAACATCTTTTTTTCTGATCCAGTGAAGTTGGATATTTTGTCGGGTTGTGATTCTCAGACTTGGTAGAGTCTTGAGTTTGGAATCTATTGTTGACTTGGAATACAAATCAGCAACATTATCGAGTATATTCCAGTGCTTATATGTGATTGGTCCTCCTCCTGGTATACTTACACGTATCATGTACATCCAATCTTTTTCTCGTCCAGTATTTGCTCTGTTGTATTCCAAGTAGATCCCATGCGATTTTGCAATTTGCTCAGATTCCCACGAGATATTTTCAATACTTCTATCTCTGAATTCGTTGACTAGGTTTCCCCTTAGATTATCTGAGTTGAGCTTTGCAATCTCTACCTTTGAATAGTCTTTTTGATCAGTTCTAAAATTCGGATCTATATCAATTGGCATATTTGACCTTGTGATTATCTATACATGTAGTGTTATCATATTTAAAATGTAAATCTTCCAAATACCTCCCAAGATTGAGCTTCCAAATCAAGGTACTCTACAATTTTGAAGTTGGAACGATTTACTGCTTGATAGAAGTACCTAGTAAGTAACCAATTGAAAAACATCATGATAAAATAGGCGTAAAATGCGATTGGATTATGGAAGTAAAACTACACAACAAGTCTAATGCATACACGTAATTTTAGAGTTGATTTATGTAGCGTTAAAGTTGGAGTATAACCTAAGGTATGCTGGCGGCGGTCTTATCTCATTTATTACGTATTTGATGTAAAACAAAAGAAATTATTCGATTCCATCTAATCGAATAATTTATCACAACAGATTGCAGTCATCATTGTAGGTCTTACATTACATTCAAGGTGAAATTATCTAATATCTAAAATTCATTCGGTCTTAAGATATTCGTCTGAGATACATAAAATAACAAAATTAGAAAATCATCATGGTAAGGAAATAACAAGCGAAGAGTTAGCCAATAAATCCTATGCAGATCTGTGCAAATATTTTGAGACTTCGCTCCTTCAATCATGAGAACAATTACAACGAACAGCTATTTTTAGTACTTCTATAGGGCTAGCTAAACCACTAGAGATAAAAAATAACAAAATAGAGGAGATCATCTATGAATATTCTTTGCATGCGAAAAAGCAGGGATAATTCACAACAAACTTTAGATATAAATATAAAACCTACATAAAACAACCCGAGAATAGTCTACAAAATTGTTCGATTTGCTTTGATCGAATAATATTTTTATTTTCAGGTGTCATTATTATTATACCAGAATAATGTTCAATACTGCGAATATCCAACAAGTCTAACACATCGGACAACATCGGATTTCTTAACCGCACATAAAGTTATAATACGATATGAGAAATGGCAGGTTATAAATATTATCAAAAATACTGCACCATACTGTAGACTGATATCATAGGATGGTAATATAATTTATGTATGCTGTATATCATGGGGCGAGTGGTGCCTATACAACATCTAGGTACATTGTAAAACTAATTTCTATCGAACGGCGCGCCGAATTAATTGAACATTCCTACACCCACTGCAGATTATCTACGCCATTACCTGATATACGATATTAAATGGTGTTTGTGTGGCACGTCTGAATTGTTTAAAGCCCCCGGCCAAGACAACTTCGCGTATTTTCGTTTCTCCTGCTTGTGCTCCCAAAGCCGGGCCATCACAAGCCATTGAGCCCGGAACACATGCCATAGCTGAAGCTGCATAGAATAACCTGCCCACAGGATTGAAGTTGTCTTCGACTCTATCATTTGCGAATGGTTCTACAATCATTACTGTTCCATCTTGCGCTAATGATTTAAGTGCATGAGAAGTCGCACCTACAGGATCCCCTAAATCATGTAGACAATCAAAGAACGCGATAAGATCATACTGTATATTATCTTGAGAATAGAGAGGATAATCAGTAGCAGAAAAAACTTCAAAACGAATTTGATCCTCATTCAGACCCTCCTTCCTTGCTAACTCTCTTGCTCTTTCTATGGAAGCTTGATGGTTATCAAATCCAGTGAACTTGGATTTAGGATACGCCTTGGCCATGATAATCGTTGAAACACCGTGGCCGCATCCCACATCGGCGATGACTGCTTTTTCGTTCTTTAATTTTTTTTCTACCCTACCGTTATCAAGTGATGGTATCCATGATCTTACTAAATTTGCGTTATAGCCTGATTTAAAGAATCTCTCTGTGCCTATGAAAAGGTCAGGATCGTGTTCGCCCCATAATAGACCTCTGCCTGTTCTAAATGCATCCATTATCTTTGAAGCATCCTTAAAGTATGACATCGTTGCTTGAAATACGCCTATTGAATTTACAGGACTATTCTCAACTACCAGAGCCATTGCATTTTCCTTTGGTAACCAATATCTTTGAGTTTGAATATCATACATAACGTAACCACCTGCTGCCTGATTAGCTAACCATTCTCTTATGTTACGTTCCGAAGTTCCAGTCAAATCTGCTAGTTCCTGCGAAGTAATTGGTCTTCCTACATCATTCATCGCCTTATACAATCCAAGTTTATCGCCGATATAAACTAGAACTGCACTGTAGGCACCTCCCAGATCTGACAATAAAACTTTCATAAAACTTTGAAGTTTCTTTTGATCGAAATTGTTCTGACTGTTGGAATTTCGAGAATTATCCATATTTTGAAGTCGGTTATCCTGCATGGACATGGATTATGTGTTTTGAATTGCGTACTTAAGTTAGATGTGTACTATGTCTCACAGTGTTATTCCAACCAAAGTCTTGTTTAGGCTGGAAATAGACCAGGACTAATGATCCAGACAGGTATTCTTTATGGATGCCGCCCACCATAGTCTTTCAGGAATTCATAGATGGTTTTGACAGCTAGTTTAAAATTTAAAACTAAAACATTCTATAGACAATATGCAATACTCTTTTTAGTTACAGAGATATTTTGTTCTTATGAGATGCTTTTTGGGCTTTGTTATCATTTGCTATTCTGCATCATTATTATTGCTGTCAACTATCGAGATGGCTCACAGTCAATTACCATATTTCCCTCATAATCAACAATTATCATATAACGAAAGTCAAGTAAATGCAGAACTCAAGAACGGATCTGGGGATCAAATAGGTTCTTCAAATTTAGCAAAACTTGGACCGAACTTAGCAAACATTCCCAAAGTTGCAATTTTAACTTTTGGCGATGGATGGAAAAGCCAGTTTACTAATGCAAAGCCAATTTTAGACAAGTATGGATTCAAAGCAAGCTTCTTTGTAACATGTGATAGAATAGGAAGATATACAAGGATGAACTGGCAAGATTTAGTAACTCTGCATAATGGAGGTCATGATATAGAATCCAAAACCATGACCGCACCTGTATTGACTAATGTATCTGCTAACCAATTAAATTATGAAGTAAGTCGATCTAAAGAATGCTTAACAAGTCATGGTATAAATGCTACAGTTTTTGCTACTCCTCATGGCAAAGGGTCGAATAATGCTACAGTTGTAAATGCAATTTCTAAATATTATGATCTTGCAATAAATGGCTTTTCTAATTTGATGTTTTTACATTGTGACGGATGGAATATAGCTTCTCCCAATCAGACAGATTGCAGAACATATTACGACAATGGCACTCTTACCTATGCAAATAGATATGTAGTTAGAGAATGGAGTCATAACTATCAAGATGATACCTACGGACACAATAGCACAAAGATATTCCAAATATTTGTGCAAGCAGTCAATAACCAGACTGCATATAATGGAAATAGGACTATTGATGCTATTCCAATCGTGGCTTACCATAACATAGCTGAGATAACATCATCAGATTCAGGGAATACTGATTTGGCTCTGTTTGCAAAGGAAATGAAATATTTGCATGATGGTGGATTTAAGATAATAAGAGTATCGGATCTAGGATATGATGACAAGACTAAGGACTTGTATATTAAAAGATGGGTTAGCTGAAATAAGATGACATCTCTATTACTATCAACGTGATCATAAAGACCTAAGGATCCCTACTAGACACGCATAAAGTAATTGTCATAAAGATAATAATTTTATAGGCTCCCTATTACACCCAGCATTCAACTATATACACGATTAAGCTCTACTCGATTTATCCAAATAGATATAAATCAAATTCTTCATTGATTCTGTATGATCATATCGTAAACAGCCTCTACTAAAAGTGGTGTGAAACTGAATACACTAAAAGTCTTATCTGGTTTGAGAGATCAAATATATAGATTGATGCCTAGGTACGATGACCAGAAGTGATGAGTCCGTCTGTCATGAGACGCGAGCAAAAGTGTGCATTCAAAACTTCTAGTCCCTATTTAGTCAGATTTTGTTGTGATCCAGTTACTGATGAGGATCTAGGTTGGGATTGAGGTAATTGGAAGAATGGGAGTGCACCTTGACCTCCAAAAGAATATGGCATCTGTCCATTCCACTTATTGATTGCCTGCCACGAAAGATATTGTGGGTCCTGTCTTAACTGTGATGTAATGATTCTGATTGCTTGTGATTCTCCATTAGCCTTTGCTATGTTAGCCTTTGCCTGCGCTTGAGCCTGAACAACTGTTTGGTTAGCAACCACTTGGATTCCTCTTAAATTATTCAATTCGGTCAAGTACTTTTGATAAGCTACCACTTTATCTTCAACTTGGCTAGAGAACGCTGGAGAGAACCGAAAATCAGTAATAAATATGGTCTCTACTATCATATTTTTTGCAGACAAGGAGTTCCTTATCGCATTTGCTATAACACTCTTAACAATCTCCCTTTTTGTGATTAATTCTTCAGCATTGTATTTTGCTACACTTGCTTTAACTGATTCTTGTATTGTGGGCGCTATTACTCTATCTGCATAGTCTGGGCCTAACTGCTGGTAAACCTGATTTACATTAGCAGGATTCAGATGGTAATTCAACGCTATCACAGTTTGTACTTGTTGTAAATCGTTAGATGCAGCAGTTGCTTCAGCTTGATATTTTAGCGTACGAACCTCCAATGGTATAACTTGTTCTGCAAATGGTATTATGAAGTGTACACCTTCTCCCAATACCCTATTTTCTACTGCACCAACATATAGTACAATTCCTCTATGTCCTGCTTGTACTATGACGACTGATTCAGACATCACTATAATAATAACGATAAATGTAGTGATCGCTGCAATAATTAATAATTTTTTAGACCCCAGAAATGAGCCTGATCCCACATATTCAAGAGGTTCCCCTTCAGGTGTCTTATTATTATGTGATTTTTTGAAAGGATTTTTCAACGAATTTATTTCCTTACATGGTCAGTACTAACCATCATCAATTCTTACTAAACTGGATATGACTAAGTATTACTAATAAACCTTTGTATAATTTACATAATATTGGATTATGAATATTATCACTATATAAGACTAAGTTTATTAGGGATCACTATACAACACTTAGTGAGAAACCATGCCGATAAAGCAAGGTAATAAACTCGTTGAATTGAGAGAGGAAGTGGTCAAAGGGTTGGAAAGAGCATATCAGTTAGGTTTGCGAACGGCACCAGACTTCACCAGTTTTGTTAATAATCTGCTTCTTGACGTCACAAGAAGAGAGGAATTTCTTGCTAAATACAAGCCATTCAGCCATCTGAATTACGCCGGAAGTAATAAAGACAGCATCTTCATAAAGGACATTCAAAGAAATCTAATATCAGAGATAATCTATAAAGATGAACTGCTGTATTGTAACACGCCAGATTCAACAGCGGACTGTGAGCATACTAGATTTGCTACGTCATTGATCGATGTAGCTAAATATCTGCAAGAAAAATAGGGACTAGCATAATGTGGATTAGTTCATTTTATCATTCTGATAGTAACGATGGTGATCATCTCCATCAGCAGCATTATCCTTTCAAGTCTTCTTCCTCTTTTACTGATCCTAATTGTCTACAAAATCATGGATCAAACTTACATACCATCTTAGAGACGGAAGTGAAAGTAACTTCAAAATCATCATTTACCAAAAGAATACTTCTTGTGGATGACGATCCCGATGTTACTTTAACTTTCAAAGCAGGTTTAGACAGTCATTATTACGGTTACCACGACGAAAAGAAAAGATTTGAAGTATACATGTATAACGATCCGTTATTAGTAGTGAAAGAATTCAAGCCGCATTTTTATGACCTTCTTCTAACTGACATTTATATGCCAAAGATGAATGGCTTTGAGTTATGTGAAAAGATAGTAGAATTAGATGTTAACATTAGAGTATGTTTTATGTCCGCATTAGCACTAAATATCCAAGCTCTAAGAGATGTATACCGTAACGTAGGCTTTGGATGTTTTATCGAAAAGCCAGTATCAATAAAATATTTAATTGAAAGATTATCAGCAGAGCTAGACTAGTTAGTAGGCCAATTTTTATTGTGCCTAGAGCGAGCCACACTACATTCGGCTTTCATCTATATACAATGGATAAATCAAGTTAGCATCTAATTAATGTCAGATAAAACTCTTATGTGGTGCGCCAAATATGTATATTTTTATTAGTTAAGTAAACCGTCCAGATGGCTTTGTGAAATACATGTGAAAAATGTTAAATTAGAAGACTTGGTTTATCTTATTATAATGTTATGAAGGGATTGGAGAATGAATCTAATCTTCAGGATATTAGTATTTCTTTAGTAATTAGAATTCGTAGTGACTCTATTCCCTTGTCACTTATACTATTAGTAGCAAGTACTGTAGTTATTCCTGCAGTTATTACTACTCAACCAAGTTTTGCCCAACCAGCACCACAAAAGGAAAAGGTTGTCCTAACTGTTATTATTGTACAACTACATACAAATCGTGATATAGGAAAAGCGCTGCTTGATCGCGCACTCACAAATTTGAAAATTATGTATCCAAATTTAGATATTCAATTAAAATATTTAGAATATCCATACAATCAACTTCAATCTCATCTATTAAGAATGCTGAATGGTACTACTAGCACTACTACTACTGCTAATACAACGGCAACCAAAGCCTCTGGATCAGTTGATCTAATATCCTTGGATCAAATATGGCTTGGAGAGTTCGCCCATAAAGGACTCTTAACTGATCTTACCAATTATACAAAGAATTGGGGAAGACAAAATGACTGGTATCGTGAGAATTGGGATGGTGGCACATATGGTGGAAAGGTGTACGGAATATGGGCATGGACTGATATTAGAGGAATATGGTACTGGAAAGATCTTTTGGACAAGGCAGGTGTCAATCCAGATTCCTTAGAGACTTGGGATGGCTATATTGCAGCAGCAAAAAAACTAAACACTGTTCTTAGACCCGAAGGAATAGAAGGAGTACATCTTACAGGTGCTAGTCATTCTCCTGACTTGTGGTACCCATATCTTTGGATGCTTGGTGGTCAGATATTGAAGATGAAGTCTGGACATCCAACAAAAGGCAGTTACTGGTTTCCTGCATTTAATAGTACTGAAGGTGTAAAGGCAATGAGTTTTATAAAACAGCAGGTCGATGCTGGCATTAAACCACAGAAGACTCATTCTTTCGGATCAGAATTTCTTGATAGAAAGTTTGCAGTAATGATTGAAGGCTCATGGCTACCTGTACCTTTTCTCCAAAGCCAGCCCGAGAAGAACTTTGAAAATAGAATTGGTTTTATTCCAGCGCTGCCTGTACCATATAAAAATAATCAAACCTCAACGTTAATGGGAGGTTGGACACTAAGCATTCCCAAGACTTCTATCCACAAGGAACTTGCGTGGAAGCTGATTGAATCAATCCTAATACCAAAGCTACTTCATCCTCTTCTTCTTCAAGGAGGATATCTCCCGACTCAGATATCTATGGGCAAAATTGATTTATTAAATTCAACCATTTCATCATCCTATCCATACTATAGACAGTTAGTCTCCATGATCCCGTTTGCAGGAACACGACCTTCAATTCCTGAATATCCCCAAATTGTTGATAGTATTCGACAGGCCATATATGGAGTTCAATTTCAGAATAAGGATCCAAAGCAGGCATTAAATGAAGCTGCTGCGAGATCTGCAAAGGTATTAGGATGGTAACAGCTAATTATATGCAGCACTTGAGTTACGAATTGAGTGTGTCCTTAGCTCATTTAGTTACAAGTACTTATAGTGTGTCAACCAAATTAGACGTTAATAACAGATTGTGATATTTACAATCCACAGCAGATTATATCTGCTGTGCACTAAATTTATCTAAAGAATTCAACTGGACCCAAGAGTATTCTTAATAATGACTAACAATGTATATTAACTTTGTATACACAAGATGTATTAAAGTCAGCCATTTTGCAACCCCTAGCAGAAGAAGTATTGAACCCGGATGTGAAGACATCAAAATCAAAAAACAGAATTCTAGTGATAGATGATGAATCTGATATTACACTTACTTTTGAATGGATTTTGGGAGGAGAAGGATTCGAAGTTGACTCATTTAATGATCCTCATACAGCCTTATCTAATTTCAAGCCTGGTATTTATGATGTCGTGCTTATTGATGTCAAGATGCCAAGGATGGATGGATTTGATTTGTATAGAAAACTAAAAAATATAGATGATAAGGTCAAATACTGCTTTATAACAGCATCTAGAGTACATCACGATATGCTAAAGAAGGACTATCCTGATTTGGATGTTGATTGGTTTATCAGGAAGCCAATAGATACTACACAATTGGTAAATGAGATCAAGTCAAAACTTCATTCATAATATTAGATCCTGTAATTGCATCATAAAATGTCTTGAATTCTTCCTTGAGTTAGAAAATAACTCGGGCATACCAGGTATAGTGCATAACACAATTAGAATGCTGGCTCCGGCAATCTAATCAACTAAACCAATAGCGATATTATCACAAGACTTACAGAAAAAGGGGAGGCACCTAAATTCACACTTTCCTGAATGACATCAAGCTTCGACAATATCTGTTGCACGATTTTTAAAATGGTTCATAAATGAAAGGTATTATCATATCAAAATTAATGTCTTACAATAATGGTGTGAAACTCAATACATTAAAAGGGTTTTCTGAATTGGTAGATCAAATGTATAGCTGGCATCTGGCTAATATGATTCGCATTTCTATCATGAGGCGCGCTATTTAATTTCAAATACAGTAACTTGATAATATAGAGCGACCAGACGTCCTCTTTTTTATACATCATTCTCGTTAGTGCAGTCATAGAGTACTTTGCTGCTTTGTACGGAATTTACTTGTTAATTCCACCTAAAGTGCTGCTCAGCCTCACTAAATTCCCAAAAGTATTCTCACCGTCACTACTTGTCCTCATCACGGGATTAAGTGCTCCTGTTGCGTTTGTCCACCAGCTCACGACTACGTTACATGTCTCATGTATTTGGATTGCAGGTTAAGTGTTGCTAGATGATCTAGGAGTAAAGGTAGTAAACATTCTCTACAATTTAGAAATGGGATCGATTTATTGCATTTTAGACCTACGAGATAGAGAGGCAGTTGAAAAGCATCATGATAAAGTAAGTGTAAAGTGTGACTTGATAATGGAATTAAAAACCACACAGAAAATGTAAGAGGCGCCTGCATTAAATGTCGAAGTCATGGGCACGAACCAAATATTCGATTCAACAACTTCAATCTAATGAATCGAGAGCTTATCAAACTCCAAAACGAAAGACAGTTTGCCTAGAACTTGCTTCAACCTCTCAAGAATCCTGCAGTGATACCAAGCTATCAGACTATATCCTACTACTAACTAGTCTAGCTCTGCTGATAATCTTTCAATTAAATATTCTATTGATACTGGCTTTTCGATAAAACATCCAAAAATACATTACGGTATATTTCCCATAAAACGGATATTTGCAAAAAATGAGAAAAAAAGGAGGACTCGATTGGGTCTTATTTCATCATACTTCTCATCATTTTTTCATTTGCCGGGCTACAAAACATAAAGTTCTTCAAATGTTGCAATTCGCCCTGACTTGCATTCTGCAATCCAGATTTCATCATGCCTTGTTCCATCATGTTCATCATCATTCCTTGTGTTGAATTAGTTTCATTGCCTCCAGCAGTAGCAGCATTAGTAGCATTAAGTATACTAGGTAATGATTTCATTACGTCGCCTAGAGTAACGCACATTATTGGAGTAGTAATAACACCGAACCTGGTGATATTGCCAATCAATGATTTTGCTATACTTGATGTAGGTTTAGCTATAGCCTGTTGTTGTCCACTTATAGTTTGCGAGGTAAAGCTGGCAGCCGCGAGAGCTATTGTAAAGGACAATACGATTTCTAAAGAATTCATTGGAAAGCCATCTGAAAACAATCTAATAGACATATTGTAAATTACTAAAAAATAAATGAATGAATTTTTGCCACGTGACATCAAGATATTGACTACTACGTAGGGAAATTTCCTTCACTGGTTGCAGGAGTGCACTGAAACAAAAATGCATCCTTAGTAGTCAGAAATTAAAATCTATTCAAATTGAAGTGGACTTTGGATATTCTGGACTTGCCCTAAAACACCACTCAACAAACCATTGCAATGAAAAGTTGGTATTGATTTTAGCTTTGATTTGATTTGCATCTTATTTGAACCCACGTAATCGTGAATAAATGTCTGCTTTATGTTTTCTGCCAGACTACATAGCTCCTCGAGATTATTAAACTCATTTCTTTTCTTTAATACCAACCCCAGCGAGGCTAACTCATTCTTCCACCATCCATATCTCTCTTCATATTCATTTCTAGTAGACATGGTTCAATAACTTACCATAGGTCGTTTGATCGATATAAGATTACTGGTCAAATATTCTAGGTGTTTAGCAATACATTCATGGTTAAAAATTAATGTTTAATAATTATAGTTTCAGAAAAAAATTATCAGTTAAATAGAAATCAGCTAGAAACTATCGAGTAACTAAGCAATAACTTACATATTCTTATTTTTATCTAAAAACAGTATATCATCAAATGTTAACTAGACCTTTTCCCTTTTTCTTGAATTAAACATTGATAACGAATGTCAAATAAGATAATTTGATAATTAGGCCTGAAAATCATGTCTGTCATAATAACACTATTTGGAGAAAATATTAGGTGAGAATTGGGTTTGGAGAGAAACGCTGTTAATCGTTATAGATTACCTGTACCAGAGAATTTGTTAGAAAGGATAGATAAAACCTCCTCCCCAGCTCATGTAGGAAAGCTTCGAAACGCAATAGATTTCCTTGTTCCAGAAAATACTCCAGTACTTGCTGCAGCTAACGGTATAGTTACTTATATCAAAGATGATTCTAACATTGGAGGACCTACTCCAGGTTATTGGAACTATACAAACTTTATAGTCATCATGCATGCGAATGGAGAATATTCTAGGTACGATCACTTGGCACATCGAAGCTCAAGAGTTAAAGTAGACCAAGCTGTTACTAAAGGACAGGTGATCGCAGAGGTGGGTATGACAGGATATACATTTCGACCACATCTTCACTTTCAGGTCTTTATTTACATTGGAACTAATTTCTGGATGGATTTTGACACAGTAATTGTTCAAGGCTTCGGATAAAAAGTCGTCAACCGAAATTTTGAAGACTAGTTCAACAACAGTGCAGGGAATCGTGAAGGAATTGTAGTTGTGCTATGTTATTCCAATAATAGGAACCTTCCAGATTTACAAATCATGCAGCTGCTGCAGCACCACATATCACATCTACACAGTCCACTAACTCTACTGCTAAATAAAATAATCCCTAACGTTAATACTTCAATGACTTAGGATCAGATCTTTTATAATGTAATTCCCATCTCTATATGAAGAGGATAAACTTGTCATAAAGTGTGTATACTTTTCTTGCGACTGAGTTTAGGTTCAATAATTTGTTGAGTCATAATTTAGTTACTAGGTAATATTTACGATGGTATTTGATGATTATAATCAACTTGGTTAAACATTATTGAGAAAAATTATGACTCTAACACTTGATTTTTTGGTCTTGATTCTGCATTCGGTTTTGACACTCTGCGTAAAAATCTTCCAGGATAATTAAATAAGGTTAATGTAAGTGATATTGCACGTGTGTCTTATAACGTAACGTGAAGTACTGTACCATACCCGTTCCGAACATGACACACTTGTATAACGTACATGGGTCAGTCAATCCTTTCATTCCAAAATGATAAAGTGGTGTGAGCTGCTGGTTAGTACTGATGGTGGTAGTAACAGTAGTAGCAAAATTACCACCTTTAATCATGTCTGCCTTTTATTATAT
>JBEDUN010000118.1:0-4782 GCA_040414675.1 Nitrososphaeraceae archaeon
GTAACAAGTGGAGGATGGGATCCAAGTACTGGAATATATTCGATTTCAGGTACTACGATTTCTGATAATGTATGTGGAATTTCAGGTACTACATTTAACGTTAGTGGTCATGATGGAGATTCAGTACTTATATCTATGGCAGGTGGGTACGATTTTAATGGCACAGGTGCGGTAACAACTGTTAATGCTCAAGCCTAATGATGATCAGGATGGGCTTGGTTTCATTTCGAGATAGATTAGACACTTAGATGGAATTAAAGCAAACTGCTCTGTTAGTGAAACAGAATACCTGGCTTCTGCAACTTTAGTAGAAGAAGCAATTCCGGCCGAAAACAGAATCAAGGAGATAGAAGAAGGATTTGTTTTGGGGAGTACAGAAGTTATCTTGATTCAAGAACGAAGGAATTATTCGTTGATTTAGCAAAATCAGCTAAAGAGGAAGTATTGTTATAACTTCCTACAACTAATGCATTTCTTCGTGAACAGCAACTCCACATCATTCAAACTCGTACCTTTACATTATAATATCCAAAAAATATATAGCTAAATTGGTTGACTTTGGTTTATACTAACCATATAGCTAAATTGGTTGAAATACTATTAACAAGAAATGGATAAGATTTGTCATCAATATGGTTAGTACTGGGAATATTATGATATCTGCCTAAGCGTTTTCTAGTTGGCAAACATTATTGTTGTAGTAGAATGGATTAATGAAAATATCTCTAAAAACAAGGATTATTGCTAGGTATTAAATGTATAATAATTTCTCATCTCAATGTGATTATTTGAATATCACTCAGCTGAGTTGAATGTGAAGCGATATTGCAAGTGTGTCTCGTAACGTGACGCGCTCTACCATACCCGTTTCGAATATGACGCACAAAAGCATTCGAGCTAGGTGGTGTGAGCTGCTGTTTATCACTGGTGGTGGTTTGGTTCAGCAGCATCTTACCACTTTTTTCTAGTCCTGGTCCTGCCTGCTGTAGTATAGGATTTGACATTGTCGTTACTTGATTTCTTCATTATCCCTGCCGCTAGAAGAAAGCGCGAAAGATGGTTTTATGACTTAAACATAAAGTCACTGGCCACTACAACCAGCACATTTGAAGCCAAATTGATTAGCCAATCGCAGTGGACTGATTGCCAGTGACAAATAATTCTGCATTGCAAGAAAGGAGTGTAGGGTGTAAGCTTTTTTTAGTCTTGTTGCCCTGCCTGCTTGTTAGGAATTTATCAAGAAAGACTCAACATTGTTATCTAAAGGTATAACAAGCAAAATCCATACAACTATTTGCTTCTCTCCACGTCAATTCATAGGTTGGTTCGTAATGGATCAATCTATTATCCTCCCTGTAAACATCGCACATTTGTCGTTGTAGGTTTCCCTTGCATTTGTCCAAGATGTTCTATTGCTAGCTGTTTGGCTTTCTACTGGTATATTGTCTAATGCGCTTTTGACAGCATACGTTTTTACTTTCAAGTCCTTACAAGAGTCTACTACATCTTGTTTGGCCTGTTGTAGAGTATACCACGTCGTGTTTAAGGAGGATAATGCGATAAGGATCACTGCGACTGATATCCCTATTAAAAATACTCCTAATTTCTTGCCCATTCAGTTCGCCACTTACTCCTGTAATACCTGCTGTCTGACTATCTTCTCTAGGCGTATACTGTTGTCGTTAGCCTTCTTTGACTGGTTTACCATCGTTAGTGTGCCAATTAGGTGCACATATCCTCGTACTGTAGTTTAATCGTATCTGTATATATTAGATCTCTTGCGTAATTAGCAGATATGATCTATCAATGCTACTTTTTTCACTCTATTCTTAGATTGATTGTCCGGCATGAGTCAATAACTGATAGCAAAGAAAGTATCAGTACATGTTTTTAATTCGCTAGATTTTGATCAACTGTTTCGCATGACAAATCCTTTAATCTAAAGGTTTTCGCCTTCAGTCTAACCGATGGATATTCCTACCACCTGGTTGGGTAAACTCAACCTACCGGTGTTAAAGGTTACCAACGATCTGAATGTACTCACCCTAGAGAATAATATGAATGAACCCGAGTTCTTTTGGTCACCGCATTGGGGAATTAATTATAATCTCCTCCCAAATAATTTAAAAGTTGGACTGACTGCAAGTATCAAGGATTTCCTTCAAAGCGTACCATGTGTACCAAGACTTTGGCTTGATGTTTAAGATGGTGTAGATGTTTATGCTATTAAACGTCCAAATGGTACTTTTGCTTACTATCGTAAGGCTGACAATATTATCAATTATCATGATAATATCTTTGCCCGGCAGCGCCAGGAACTAACTCTTTCTATTTTTGAAAGCATAATAAGCAATATCGAACCATTACTACATTGCGGTGCTATCAAAATTTTGAATGCTGGTGATATAATGTCTCAGGATATAATCGTGGCAAAAGAAAATACTAGTGCAGAATCCATTAGTATAAAGATATTAGCGGGAGAGTTCAATGGAGTACCTGTTGTTGATGGCAGTAGAGCTATAGTAGGAATAGTTACTGCAATTGATATTCTAAAAGCCATACGTAAGAGTGGCAATAACAGGAGGCTTAACTCACTGGTAGCAAAAGACATTATGACTCCAAGTCCAATAGTAGCAAAGAAAGATACTCCAATAGAAGAAGTAATTGATATCATGATCCAAAAGGAAATAATGATGGTACCTATAGTAGAAGAAGATAATAATAGACTAATTGGGGTAGTATCTAGGCGGGATATATTAAGAGCAAAGTTTAATGAAGACTTTATCACTATAGGAAAGTGAAATATTGTAAAAAGAATAAATCACTGACTAATCGGACTACTGTGATGTCGATATAACCAATCCTTTTTACACCTTTAGGATGAATTTGATAGTTTTGTGGTCCTAATTAGAGAATCACTAATTAACCTGGTTTACAGACTCTTGCACCTGCTTTAAGTAATCTCAAAGGACTAGGTAGATCTGTCCCACACATCTCTTTTGCAGTTCTAGGATTATAATGGCTACAAGAAGCTTTAATCCATCCATTTTATCAAGATCAACTATCAAAACTCTAATCCATCCCTTACCAGCCAAATATCTGGTTAATAAAACTTGTACAGCAAATTCAAAATGCTGAAGTTCACTTTTCAAGAATTTATTTTATTTAAGATACCTAAGATACCAAGCAAATCTTGCTCACGGATATCAACGCATATTGAAGATAAGTATCAAACCAAGCATAACATGAAATTGAATAACCAAAAAAGTAAGGAAATTGTTGTTAAACCACGGTCAGATGATATGTTGCTTGCGTCATATTCCAATAATTGCTTTGTAGCACGTTATAAGTGATACTTATTTGACCACTTCCCATTTAGCTTGCCGGTTGTCTTGGCGTTACGAATATGTCCAAACCTCTCTTACAATGAGTTATTCCAAAATGATATTTGGGCTTAATTTTTGATTTTGCCTGATCTCAAATATCTCTTCAAGAGTAGGGCTTTCACGAATATTCTCTCTAGTTGATTTGACTGCGCCAGATACATTAGCGGAAATTAGCGATTCGATATCATCATTTCCAAGTAATTTCATTGCTGCAAACGTTCCTATAAAGGCGTCACCAGCGCCAGCAGTATTTAGTATTTTATGATTATTATCATTAGTCTTATTTTCAATCTTGGCACCTGGGATAGCTACGATCTTTTTCTTATTTGCATATAGACATCCTTTTTCTCCCATTGTGACTACTATATTGCCACCCACGATATTACTTAGAATAATCTTACTTGCTGATACTGGATCATTGATGCCGGTTAGGTTCACACATTCTGACTCATTTAGTATTATGTAATCAGTATTCATAATCGAGGTTTTAAGATCTTTGATACCTTTAAGTGACAAAAGTCCTGGAGCCCATATGCTTATCTTGTTCGCCACTTTTGAAAGTGACAAGATTTTGTTGGCAACTGAAAGGGGTGGATCTACTACTATCGTTAGAATTGTATTTTCTGTGCTATACTGAATTAATAGTATTTAAGGTTAGTCTGCAAAAAAATAAGTGCTGCATTAGGACTCTATTTGACGAAAGAGGTTCAAATCATTGAGAAAATCATATAAAATTCCTTTAGCGTATATTTACTACAAAATTGGTTTGATTAGTCCTTACAATAGTCATGACATGTATGTTTATCGAAGCCTGTTTGACATAAATGTGTCCTGTCCCCAATGTGGTAGTAGGAAAGATAGCACAAAGAGATTTTAATGAATGAATCAGGCTTGTCTGAAAGAGTTACTTGACGTATAAAGTTCTACATACTGGCGCAAGATGGAGTCAGAAAAAGCTGAGATATTTCGCAAGATGGAACCCTATCTAACATTTCTAAATATTCATCAACTAGAATGACAAGGTGCAGATATACAGACTAAGGTAGATGAATTAGAACAACTGAATCAATCAATGAAAGACCGAGATAAAATGAAAGATGATGCTATAGCACATTTGTCAGACCAACTTGTGGCTATAACAAATAGATTACAAGAACTTGAGAGAAAACAACAGCAACCGTATATGTCATAATCTAGTTAATATTTCAGGCTGATCATTAGAATGAAAGTGATCGAGCAATGACTTTATTCAATGAATACAGAGCAAGTAATAATAATATTCTGACTAAAGACGGTATAGCAAACTATTATGGGAAGATACTATCATCCGAAGAAGCAAATCAGTACTTTGACTTGTTAATGCAAAACATACAATGGGAAAGTGACGACCTTGTCT
>JBEDUN010000119.1:0-5816 GCA_040414675.1 Nitrososphaeraceae archaeon
TTCTGCTTGCTCTGGAACGTTTATCATATCATTGTAGACAGTCACATCCGAATATAGCTGTAGCAAATTAACATCCTGTTGATAGCTAGAATTCATTAAATCAGAGTAAGTGCTTCCTGTTATAGCAATAACAGGAGTATTATCTGCCTTAGCATCGTACAACCCATTTAAAAGATGTATAGCTCCAGGGCCTGAAGTTGCAACACATGCACCAAGTTTTCCAGTATACTTTGCATATGCACAAGCCATAAATGCTGCTGCTTCTTCATGTCTAACTAGAATAAATTTGATTTTGTCTTGTCGTCTTCTCAATGATTCAATAAATCCGTTTATACCATCGCCTGGTAAGCCAAAAATGACTTCTATTCCCCAGTCAATTAGTGCTTCTGCTACAATATCAGCAGTACGCATGTTTTCATACTCGTTACTCATCGCAGTCACTATAAGGAGTTATATGATATATAAGTGAGTTTACTACTATACGCATGCAATATACATCATTCAGGTACTCTGGTCGAAGATGACCTGCCAGTATAAAAAAACAGTTTTTGTAGCATCATTAATAACAAATCATAATTTCGACTATCCTCAATTATGTGCTACAAAGGGTCGTATATTATGGGGAGAAGAGGAAACAAACTAGCTAGCCACGATTTTCTTTAGCTCTATCTTCAACATATTCCTTTAATGCTACCGCATTATTAAATCTAGCCTCTTTTGTGCCATACAGTAGTGTTATGGTTGATGATATTGACTCTTCTTTTACTTTACTAAGAATTACATTAACTAACTCTTTTTTCCCGTCTAATTCTTTAAAATATCTTCGTTTAAATTCATTCCACTTTTTTTCATCATGTCCAAACCATTTTCTTAATGAATTACTTGGTGCAATATCTTTTTGCCACAAGTCAATTCTTACCTTGTCTTTGCTCAAACCACGAGGCCAGAGTCTATCTACTAAAATTCTAAAACCATCGTTGTTACTTCCTTTTGGATTATCGTATATTCTTTCAACTCTTATCAATAATAAATACCCCCAGAGTTAAATTGTTCTATTATGCATAAAAAGTATTTGTCTTACGCAGTATTTTTCACATCCTTTTGATATACAATATTGAGCTTCCAATAAAATATTATTTTGGTGCTGTTAAGTTAAGCCGATAGAGATTTAGCTGTGAATGTCTATTCTATTTTATATATTAATCTTCCAACGGAAGAGAACGTCCAAAGGACTAATCATGTATGCATTGTACTTCTACTTTCTAGGACTGAGTTTCAGAAGTACTGCAAAGCCATTGGATCCATTTGTAGAAAAGAGAAGTCATGTTGCTGTATGGAATTGGATACAGTTATTTGATGCAAATAAATTCTACCTGAAACGAACCAGGGGTTGCTGCTTTTATCATAGATTAGAAGAACACTCCCATTTCAGCAAGAAAGATATGTGAGATTGGTAATAGAATCAAGACTAGCCTTTCAGTCTCATCAATAGTTAAAAACAGAAAATTGGGGCATAGTGATACGATTATTATATAACTTATGGGAGACGTGGAGACCTCAATAAAAATAAAGTACTATTTATTTTATTTAGGTGCGGATAAGCATGATAACTACCCAAGCTAAATATCATTGTTCTTATTCCGCTTTAGATAAGAGATACTTCTCATTCTTATCGTTTCTTAATGATAGGGGTGATAAGCTTCGGATGTTTATCAAAAATTCAGTTACATAGAACATGTGGTTAAAGACTTAGTACTGGCTTATTACTCCTGTGTTAGTAAATTTTAAACACTTAGTTTATTCTCGTATTGTATTCTATTACACATACTAGAACAAGCCAATTTGGAAGAGCACAATAGAGAATTACGAAAAACTCTTAACTTTGTGGTGGTCGATGAAGTATTATTGTTATTCAGCAAGTTTCTTCAAAAATTTGTCAAACTCTGTTCTAAAATAATCTAACACGATATTTCTATTTTCTGGGTGGGACTTTCCATACCTTTCTGAAATAAAATATAATACACTCAGTAACGATGCTGAGGCATGTCCAAAGGGCGCAGCATGTTTCTCAAAAATGAACATAATTTCTTGGTTCAATTGTTTGACTTTTCTTTCTTCTTCCTTATCTTGTTTATTATTGTCTTTGTACATATTCTCTGATTGCTATCTTTGGTGTAATAACATTAACTCTGACTCTGCCTTAACCTTCATTGTTCGAGAAACTTGTTATTACAATATCCATTAAAAAGTTCCGTTGTTTGATTTACTGGAGTATTACTTTTAAACTTCGTAGCAGAAAACACTCCACATGAATATTACACTTTGTTGTGCTCTTCGATCATATGAGAAAGATCCGACTTGAGCTTGTCTGTCATGGCAATAACATTATCTTTCATGCTGGTGGCCAGGAGATGCTGTACTGTAATCTACGTAGAAATGATGTATCCATATATTCTAACTATCTATCTATCTTAATGTGGTTGCTTTAAGGCAAATCTACACTATGGATTTCATTTTCACATGTTATGCACATAAACCTATTGCAACTATCACACCATTGTATTTCAGTTTCACTATTACATGAATCGCATCTTGGTCCTTTTCCTCTTGAAATTGCTTGTAATATTGATAATGTTAGACCTGGTCTCCTTGTAGATAAAAGGAGCATACCTAAGTCTGTTACGGTTACTATACCTGCTACAATATTATTTTCATTTACTATTGGAAGCTTACGTATTTTGTTTTTCAACATAATTTCTGCTGCTTTTTCTACTGTGGTTGTAGGTTCTGCAGTTATAAGTGGATGTGAAGCCAAACTTTCAAGTAATGTATCACGAAAATACCTTCTCACTAGATCTCTTTCTGTCACTATCCCAAATAGTTTATTATTTTTGGTTACTATAACACTTCCTACTTTCTTTTCAGTCATCAGAGCTGCTGCATGAGCTGCACATTTTGAAATATCTAGCGAAACAACATTGGTAGACATTATCTTTTCTATCTTGGTGGTGCTTTCTTCTTCAAATAGTCTTACTGAATCTAAATTTAATAGTTTGTCAGTTATGCGTTTAACGTCATTCAAAGGCATACCAATCTGTTGAGCTATGTTTTTGATAGATAAATCAGAATAGCGATACAATGAAGTTACCACTTCTTTCCTTCTTAATGCGTCATCATCTGTTACGGCATCACTGTTACTACTATTTAGTTTCACATATATCACATCCCCTGTCGAATTTGACTGAATATAGTAGTTAATATTGGCATGAGATGTGGTATGTATTTCGCTGTATATAGCAATATCCTTTGAAAGATTAATCAGAAAGCAATATACGTCGCTGCTTCATATTTGAGTCTATCACATTCCTCACTCTTTGTTATGTAATTCTTCATTACTTATGTGAGGCTGTGTTAATATAAAGAAAATCCTATAGCTGAAGACATCCTATTTCTTTTAATATGGTTGTTAAAAGAAATGGAATGCCTTCAAAGTATGTATGTTGGCTACGGATTATAATTGTACTTTCTAGGTTTGTAATATGGTGGTGTTGGTAAGCATTCAATAATATCTACAGATGGTGGTACCTGGCATCCAAAAGCCTGTCAGTTCTTAAAACTAGATCATCACCATATCCATTCTTCATATGAAAAAAAGTATCATCGAAAGAACAATGCAGTATATTAAGGATAGAACCAAGAGTTTTGATGACTATTTCCCCTGTAGTAAAGAAAATTGTAAACTAAAAAATGTACAAAATTGGTTGACCCTTTTTCTAAGTATGCATAACAAGGAGGTAATAAACGCTTAAGATAACAGAACTCCCTAAATATACACTAACTATAAATCGTACAAGACTCAAATGAACAAATGAGAAATAACGACAAAGTTAATTGAAAAAATAAGAATGCTAACTAAGTCAAAAGAAACTCCCGCCAAGACTGCAATCGGAGAATCTAAGGAAACCCTACGTGACAAGATCTTTATTAAAGTATTTAGGTCAAACAGCATAAGAGGTGATTCTTCACCTCACTTTGATACATTTGAAATACCAGTATATAGATGGACGACAGTGCTTGATGCACTTCTTTATGCAAAGAGCTATCATGATAATAGCATTGGAATACGATATTCTTGCAGGATGGCCTCCTGTGGATCATGTGGAATGAAAATAAATGGAATTCCAAGACTTGCATGTTATACAAAGATTTCGGAATTGGATGGTGGCAGTAGTAGTACAATCACATGTGAGCCACTTTCAAACTTTCCACATATACGAGATCTTGTGACAGACTTTTCACAATTCTTTAACCATCATAAGGATATGCAGCCATATATCCACAACAAAAATGCAGATATCAAAGAAGAACTAGGAGAAGTTAAAAAATTGGCCAAGAAACTATCAGAATTCAAACAGACGCCTGAAGATGTTGAAAGATATTTGCAATTCTCATATTGTATAAAATGTGGATTGTGTTATTCTGCATGTCCTACTGCAGCTACCGATCTAAAGTACCCAGGTCCTCAGGCGTTAGCTCAAATGTACAGATATATTGCAGATAATAGAGACGAAGCCATCAAAGAAAGATTGGATATCGTAGATAACAACCATGGAGTATGGAGATGCCACTTTCCTGCATCATGTAGTGTTGTATGTCCAAAAGGCGTAGATCCAGCATTCGGGATACAATTGCTAAAAGGTCATTTAATGGGTATTTCAAAGAATGAAAAGAAGATAGCTGAATTGTATTATGAGGGATGAACTATCTATTTTTAGTAATTCTTCTTCCTTCCTTCCTTTCTTCTTGTCATGCCATTGTAAGTTGAGTTATACTAGATTTTCCCTCTGTACTGGTTAGGATTATCGTCAAGAAAACCGTATTGTTGAATTCCGTTATAATATGAAAATGACAAGTTAAAAAAATATTTCTAAAACATATCTATACAAATTGTCTTCGTAATTTGTAGTCTTGTAAGTATAGCACAATGTATTCTAATTTTATCCAATAATAAGATCATACTAAACAACACATGATAGACAAATATGTACTGCTACTGTAGTTGTTCAGTAGACTTTAACTTCAAATACTCTCCAATCAATATTGCAGCAGGATATAAAACCTGTTCTTCTGTCTTTGCATGTAGCTTGAGTTTTTCTGCAAACTGCACAAGTTCTTTCTTATTTTCTATCTTTGCTATTTCAATCAGATTATTTAGTGAAGATACAATTTCGTTGTGCTCTTCAACCATGTGAGACAGGTCTGTCTTAAGCCTGTCTGCCATAGAAATGACATTATTTTTCATTTCTTGTGTAATTTTACTTTTTCCGCCTTTTCTTTGTTCTTGTTCTTCTAATAGTAAAGAAGTTAATAATCCTAGTGGTGGCAGTGCGTACTCTTCTTCCTTTTCAAAATGGGGATGCAAAATGTCTGCAACAGCTTTTGCTGCTTCGCCTACCTTTCCACCTTCTTTGATACCTTTGTAAAGTTGTTCATGAAGCTCTTCATGTTCCAGTTCTAAGGATTCGGGAATCTTCAATTCCATGTGTTATTGACCATTGAAGAATAATATAACCTAATACCAATTACTTTGGTCTATGTGTAAAAATTAAGAATTATGAGTAATAACACAGATGATCCTCGCCAGGTCCAGCGCTTGTTGCATTATTCATCTGTATAGCAGGAACATCTGCTCTGTTCTATACCACTGAAATACCTGAATATTTGGCGTCTCCAAGTACTTAATTATATTACTTTCATGAATCATAGGTAATTATAATTATAATAATAATAATTTATTTCGACTAGCTAATAACTGA
>JBEDUN010000120.1:0-17138 GCA_040414675.1 Nitrososphaeraceae archaeon
CCTATGCCAATAGAATCATTTTTGCGTGAATAAAATGCAGAAACTTGCATCCGTTAATCGCCTTATTGGTAATAGGAAGTTATCTATTGTTATTGCGAGTGTTATAATTATACTTGTAATACTGGACTTATTTACTACCCGTCAGATCTTATATCTTGATAATGCCTCACAAATTGTACTTTTTGTACTAACTGCAGGAATTGGATATGGAATAGGATCTTGGATCCTTTTAGGCTTTACAGGAAATATTACCAAAGATCTGAGGGCTAAATCTCGACTGATCCGAGGCATGCATTATGCAGTCATACTAGTCCAGTTCTCATTACTGGGTATTTTGCTTTATGTTTTATATAATAATCTCACCCATTGTCAAGCATACTTTAGTTTATGCAATGGAACTGAACCCTTGACTTTTTCTCTTAACGCAGCTGCTTCAGTAACAGCTACTATTCTTCTGGGAATACTTGCCTGGAAATTTTTCTCATGGTATATCCCGAACAAGAGAAATTTTCTACTTTTGCTTTATGGGCTGGCAGCAGCTGCGCTTGCAATATCTATAGCTGGGGATGCATTTGATAAATTATTGCTAGCACAAGTAGTACAAGAAAAATCACCTGCTGGAGTGATTCCTCAGTCGTCTTTTATTTATGAAACTTTTGAAAAATATCATGGGGAAATAGAATATAAAGTTGTGAATCCGCAAACTACGACGCTATATGTAGTACCTTCCTCTCTGTTGAATCTATACAACCAAATTATCTATTGGACTTCACTCTTGCCATACATATTAACATGGGCAGGTACTGCCCTACTCTTGAGTTACTACTATAAGAGAACAAGAAAGCTTGACTTGAGGTTCTGGATTCTCCTGTCCATTCCTTTGGTATTATATTTAATTGGAAGCGGCTTAATATTCTCATTACCATCAGATATTCCATATCGATTCTATTTTAGACTTGTATTCAGAATTGGCACTATTGGAAGTAGCGTTCTGTTTGGACTTGCATTTTATATTATTACACGAAATTTGAGTTCTACTAAAGTAAAAGATTATCTAACTATTGCTGCAATAGGCATTGCAACCATCGGCATTGCAAATGAGGTTTCTGCTCTGCAACAAACATATGGAGTTGCCGCTCATTCACTTGTACTTCTATCATCTTATTTGTTTACTATAGGGTTATACTCCTCTGCTATCTCAATATCACAAGATAATACGTTAAGGCAATCAATAAGAAAATCAGCCATCGAGGTAGCTAAATTGGTGGATGTTCTTGGAGCTCCCAAAATAGAACATGAAATACAAAGAAGGGTTCTTAACACGATAAGCAAGCAGCAGCAAGTTCTTAGAGAACAAACAGGAGTTGACTCGTCTCTTAGCGAATATGACATGAAACAATATTTAGGTACTGTCCTAAAAGAAATTAAGGTATTAAAAGATGTTGAGATGATTCTCAAGAAGGGAAAAGAGATTTTGCGATATTCAAATGAATTTTTAGTCTGCTCCAGATCTGCTGGCATTCGATTGTTCTATAACAGTTACTTTAATTCATTCCAAATGACAATGGAAAAACATAGAAGAGGTGAACATAAAGGAATCAAATTAGTAACTAGCATAGATCAATCCAGCATAGATATTGTTAAGAAGTTTCTTGGAATAGGTGTCCAAGTCAGACATGTCAAGAATATGCCACCAATAGATTTTGCTGTTTCGGATAAAGAGATGATGACTACAGCGGGGAAAATGGAATCTGAACAAGAGATGATTCAAAGCCTTTTAATAAGTAACGAACAGCCATACATACACCAATTTATATTTATTTTTGAAGAATTGTGGAAGGATGGAGTAGATGCTGAAACTAGAATAAAGACCATCGAAGATGGAGCCGATAATGAGGGAATAGATATTATCCAGAATCCAGCTGAGATACAAAAGGCTATCTTTGATCTCCTCAAAGCAGCAGAAAAAGAAATACTGGTAATATTCTATAGTGCTAATGCATTTCATCGCCAAGAATATTTGGGAGCTACTCAATACCTAAAGGACGTAGCAAGCGAAAGGGGGTTAAAGGTTAGAATACTAACACCATCAGATGATTTGATTATAGAAACATCGCGGAGATGGACAGAACAACCCATTCAACAACAGGAGCAAGAACAACAGTTGTCAAAGCAGCAGAAAATCAATATTCGATTTATTGAACCATATCTAGAAACAAGAGTTAGCTTACTAATAGTGGATAGAAAATTCTCGTTAGTAGTAGAAGTGAAAGATGATGATGCTCAGAAATCTTATGAGGCTATGGGATTAGCAACTTACTCGAATAGTAAACCTACTGTGTCCTCCTATGTTTCAATATTTGAAAACCTCTGGAGACAAACCGAGTTGTATCAACAAGTCAAAGAAACAAATGAACAGCTTGAATTGGCCAATAAAAAGTTAGAAATTCATGATAAAATGCAACAGGAGTTTATCGATATAGCAGCTCACGAACTAAGAAACCCCATACAACCCATACTTAGTTTATCGGATATTGTTCTATCTGATTCAAATGACATCAAACAAGCAAGTTTATTAGAAATTATCAATCGAAATGCAAAGCGACTCCATCGACTTACTGAGGATATATTGGACGTTAGCAGAATTGAAAGTAAATCGCTATACCTTAGGAAGGAGAGATTTGATCTAATTGAAATGACAAGATCTGCTATTGTAGATTCTACAAATCGGATCAAAAAAGAATATCAAGATAAGATAAAAATTGAATTAATCTCTTCTACCGAGTCCATTTTTATAGAAGCGGACAAAGGCAGAATTTATCAGGTAATTCATAATCTTTTAAGTAATGCAATTAAATTCACAAATGAACATGGCATCATAATTATAACTGTTACTAGTAGTAAAATAACTGGTGACAAACACGACGACAGTGATGCTGTTATTGTAGCAATAAGAGATAACGGTCAAGGCATAGATCTTGGAATTTTGCCAAGGCTATTCACAAAGTTTGCCGCAAAATCAGAAGCAGGTGGTACGGGTTTGGGATTGTTTATATCAAAAAGTATTATTGAGGCTCATGGTGGCAAGATACGTGCTGAGAACAACACAGATGGCAAAGGTGCGACATTTTCCGTTAGTTTACCGATTGTAAACAATTAACAATTAATAAATTTAGATAGCATCAAATTACACTTATTCAAACGGCGTCTTCCTCTTTGCCTTATTATAAAACAATAGAAAAAACATCACGGCAAAATACAACGGCAATATACAAAATACCATTAATATGAAGAATACTCGTACAGCATCCTCCACCACTGCTCCTTATAATCCGATGAAGCTAGGCACTAACTACGCATACGTTCAACATGTGTAAGCGCAGGTTGCAAAATGAGAGGAATAACTCCAACTGGCCAATAAATATAGTATTGCAAAATATACTAAACCGTCCCATAGTATTTTGCCACATGAAAATTTTAGTGTAAAATATAGGGATTTTGATCGAGGAAATCTCTTTATGGATAGTTGTTGAAAACGAGTCTAGTTAAGTAGAGGGTTCTGGAGGATAGGAAGTAGAATTTTATGGTAAGTTATGCTCATGAGTTAAGATTGCATCACCACTAATTTTAGTACCTATCTCGTATACGTTGGAAACTTCCTTGACAATTATCACGCCACGAGGCTCATTCTGCGAACCCATTTTGCTCATAAGATCTTCAATGATTTCTTGTGCCAAGGTATCAGGTACGGCTGTGACGACTCGGGTCCTAGCTTCAAAGTCTGGAGTAACCGATCTGACAGTCCATCCATCTCTCTCACGTATTTCTCTGCGTTTCATAAGACCTGCACCCTGAACTTCATCAAGGGACATTCCGCTGACATTGAAGTTACGAAGAGTGTCGGTCACTTTAGAAACATCCTCCTTGACAACATAGATATTTAATTCTTTCACAACTCCCAATCTAGGATCTTGTAGATAAGTTTTTCTTGAACTTTTGAGGATATGTGCCCTTATCACGAGGCCACGATACCATGTCTAACCGTGTTTCTTCAGGTGAGGGATATTTGGGTACAGTCATGATTTGCTATTCTCTATCTAGATATTTAGTCATAGTTTGAGAAGTTTTAATTCTGATAATGCATAATGAATCTATCATGAAATATAATCTTCTTGGTAAGAGCGGTCTGCGCGTCTCTGAAATCTGTCTAGGAACCATGACCTTTGGAGAAGAATGGGGTTGGGGCTCCCCAAAAGATGAAAGTCACAAAGTATTGAATAGATTTGTTGATTCAGGTGGTAATTTTGTTGATACTGCTAGCAATTATACGACTGGGACAAGCGAAAAATACCTCGGCGAATTCATTTCAGGAGATAGAGACAGGTATGTAATAGCTACCAAGTACACATCAAACATTCGAGCAGGAGATCCCAATGCAGGTGGAAATCAGCGCAAGAATATGATGCAATCCCTCGAACGCAGCCTAAGAAGCCTTAACACTGATTACGTCGACCTTTATTGGATTCATGCATGGGATCAGATGACACCAATAGAAGAGACTATGCGTGCACTTGATGATATGGTAAGACTGGGTAAAGTATTGTACATTGGAATTTCAGACGCACCGGCTTGGGTGGTTTCACAAGCTAACACTCTTGCAAATCTCAGGGGATGGACTGAATTCATAGGCATTCAAATTGAATATAGTCTATTAGAACGAACCTCTGAACGAGAACTACTTCCTATGGCAAGGTCTCTAGATATAGGAGTGACTTCTTGGTCTCCTTTGGGAGGAGGAGTGTTGACTGGTAAGTATAATGCAAGTAGAACAAATAAAACTCAACAAAAGAAAGATACTCCTTCAACCAATGTAGAAAGAGCTAGTAGTAATAGCAGATTGGAAGTCGTTCGACAGACCGGAATGTCAGAAATGGCAGATATAATGCTAACAGAACACAATCTGGTCGTGGCAGAGGTAGTCGTTAACATTGCCAAAGAAATAGGCCGCTCTCCAGCTCAAGTTGCTCTAAATTGGGTAAGACAACAAAATACATCCAATAAACTTGCAACCAAAATTATACCAATAATAGGAGCCCGTAACACGAGACATCTAGACGATAATTTAGCATGCATAGAGTTTGAATTATCAGAAGAGCATATTAAAAGATTGAATGAGGTTAGTAAAATTGAACTCGGCTTTCCTCATGACTTTCTAACATCTGACTTTATAAGGAATATAATTTACGGTGGGACTTATAATTCGACACATGGCCATAGGAAATGAGGTAAGAGAATGATTTGCGCTAAACTAAGCAGTCATATTTTATTTTTTCTTTTTTTCGTACTGTCCTAATTCTATGGTTAATTTTTGACGCCACAATTTTCGCGCCAACCATTTCAATTCAGAGACAATTAGAATCTACATCTACATTGGAATCAAATAACCAAAAATTGCGATTCTGGCTTGAAATCATACAAAGTGGGGTAGTATTAACGCCCTTGTGAGCTAAAATACCGTGCATTAAATTGTAACATGTTGTTAGAATTTAATGAACCTAGAGATCTAACGAACAACAGCTCCTGCTAACTGCAACTCGAAGAAGAATTCGTGTAGGGTTTGCTGTAGGCAGAATATCGGAATTATGATCACAATCAGTCTAGATATCGACGAACTATGTATGAATGTGGACACCAGAATCAATACTCTGTAGCAGGAATTCGGATAGAAGGTCTTGCCCTAACCTGACTCGATTTCACTTGGTTTTCTTGTTCAAAAATGCTGACATCATTTTTACCCTGTCTTCATGTGCAAAACATAATGACCAACCATAAATTTCCAAATTCAGTCCTGCGTTAATATCCACGTCCATTGCCTTATTGATTAGCATCTTACTTACAGTAACAGCAAATTGACTATTTTTTAAAATAGTGTTTGCAAGTTCAATGCATTCAGCCATTAATTTGTTATGAGATTTGACATGTAACTTGTTTGATTCTCTAGAGTTGGGCTTATTATTAGCATTATTCCTTTCAAGCGATTCAGTTTCCTGTGTTCCTTTTTCGTCTGGATAAACAACCTTATTTACAAGTCCAATTTGATAAGCTTCCTCAGCAGTTATCATTCTACCAGAATAAATCAGCTCTTTAGCCTTGGCTACTCTCAACAGTCTCAGCATTCTTTGCGTGCCACCCCACCCAGGAGGTATTCCGACCTTCACCTCAGTCTGGCCAATTTTTGCATTACTTGATGCAATTCGAAGATCGCATGCAAGGGCTATTTCGCAGCCTCCTCCCAATGCGTAGCCGTTGATGGCGGCAATAACGGGTATAGGTAGATTTTCTATCTTGTTTAATAATGCGTGAATAGTACTTGCATAGTGTTCAGCGTCAATTGGACTTTTATCTACAACATATCTTAAATCTGCCCCTGCACAAAATGATCGCTCTCCTTTACCAGTAATTATTACAATCCTTGTACTATCATCAGAACCAATAGTGTCGAATATCCTAGAAAGCTCTGTAATAACATCTATATTAATAGCATTTAGTACCTCCGGTCTATTAATTGTAAGAACTGTAATATTCTTATTCTCTCCAATTTTTTCTAATTCTATAAATTTAGTGGTTGACAAAGTAGTTAGATCTAGATTTAGGGTGATATATATCCCTCAGTATAGAAAAATATCTCTCGGGAGATCTAAATTAGCTATAAAAACGACCATCATCGTGAAGATACTTATTAAATTTAGGAAGAAAGGTATCTTTTTTGAGGTTAGGCATATTGACTGTGGATACTATAAGCTTACAAATTTGATTATTAGTCTAATAGTAGATTTCCTTACTCCCTTAGATATTTTTTAGACTATTGAGAACTAGTATCCTCAGCTTCATTGTAACCCAGCGACCGAATTTCTAAAAATTACAAATAAAGAAAGATAATCTTGAATCTTAATCTCACATGAATCTAGTATACTGAAAAAATGTACTTGAAAGTAGGAAATTCTTTTATCCTTGCTGTACTTTATAGGATTCTAGGGCAATCAAGGAGTCCAATGATATAGATGATAGTTAATTGGTCCTTAACGTGTAGATGGTAAATCTTTAATGGTTAATCTCGAGACCATATTTTTTCCTCCAATTTCAGACAAACTAGTGAGAGTTGTAATTATTGTTATGGTTGCTTTTTTGCTTATAGATAGTATGATAAATAATGTCGCCGACTTTTTGCACCTTGAGACAACTTCCAAGTGGGGGATTTCATTTTTCATTATTTTAGTGATAGTGTTTGCAATATCTCAACAAATATTACTGAGATATGTAATAGGAAAGACGAAGGATATAAGATCGAAATCATTTCTAATTCGCAGTTTACTAAAAGTTGTAATTGCATTACAATACACACTAGTGGGAATTTTGATAATAATTATATATCAGATATTATTTACATCCAAATATAATACCAATCTTCTAATTTGGTCAACTACAATAAGCTTATTATTAGCAATAAGTCTGGTTGGCATACTAGCCAGGCAATTTTATATATGGTATAGATCCACTAAAAGAGACTCATTTATTATAGCTTGTTATACTCTAGCATTTGTTATAGTGTCATTAACTCTATCTCTTGGATTGTTACTAGATCTCTATAACCTTTCAAGTAAGCCAGGAATTGTCACACCTAATTCAGAGGTTTCTTTTCCTAACTATGATGATGCTGGTCCACTGCTACTTGTATTGCACTATATATATAATTACACGGATTTAGTTTCCTTTGTACTAATATGGGCAGCAACTGCACTACTTCTTCTTCACTATCGTCGGAGACTAGGATTAGTTAAGTTTTGGATTATACTTGCCCTACCTCTGATTTACTATCTAGGTACATTCGTAGATATATTAGGAATATACAAACCACAATCAGATTTAGAAAGCTATTACTATTACTTGTACCTTTCTCTTAACTCCACAGCAGGTGGGATAATGTTCGGGATCGCATTCATGGTTATCTCTAGACGAATTGACAACCAAAGAATAAAGGGATACATGACACTGGCCTCATACGGATTTATTCTTCTTTATATCTCAGGTCAGGTATCGCTAGTGGCATGCCCATATCCACCGTTTGGGATTGCAACCCTAGATATTTCTGGTTTGTCATCCTTTTTGTTACTAACAGGATTATACTCTACAGCAATATCATTGTCTAGACATGCTGAACTACGGAAAGCTATTAGAAATTCCATAGAAAGTCAACATTCTAAGTTAATCGATAATATTGGTATGTCCGAAGTACAGAGAGATATTGAGAAAAGAGTATCTCCACTTGTACACCGATATGCAGCTCAAATAAATTCTCAAAGCACGTTAGATTTAACACTTTCAGAAAAAGAGGTAAAGCAATATATCGATGAAGTTTTGGAGGATCTGTATAGGAAATAAAATCGATTTATTTGTTATGATATTTGTAAAAAAGGGATAAAAACGTTACAATTCATTAAATGTGGACGATATTTTAACTTCATAATTATATACGAGAATCAAAAATCATCTTATATTTATATATTTATATAAATCTATGCTGAGTAATCATACGCATTACTGAAGAAGGTAAAAAACCTTCGCAATTATGTTTAGAATAATGTCAATAAAAATCCTAAGGTTAGGAACAACCGGAATAAAAGACATACTGGGATCCTATTTACGGGAACACGGTAGTGAAATAGCAATCGTTGGGGTAATGACCGCAGTCATTGTAGGGATAACTGCCTTAACCACTGGGGATGTTATGCAGGCATTAGCTAGGAATAGAGGTAGATAATCAATAATAATTAGATAGAGAAGGATTCCACCTTCCTTTTTCAACGTGCAAGCATCGTCTGGTAACTCCTTATTGCCATTGGCTGCAAACGAAGAGCATGATAAATATAGCTTCTTTTTTGGCACTACTTTTTTGTAGTTATTCAAATAGACAAAGTAATACAGTGTAATACTCTGGTTATAGATTTAACAATGGGTAGCTTCTTCACTTAAGTTCTTTAAATTCAGTTAAAGAGAATTCTAAAGGCATTTTTTAAAATAAAGGAGTCTCATTTCACTATGTATACGTCAAGGAACTCCCTGAACCAGACTGCCAATTTTGTTTTGTTCGTATAATTTCATCTCAATCACTTCATGTTCTCAAATTGCGTATCAATAGTTTGATCACCGAAAAAGTAGATCTATTTACTTATTATCGTCTTTTCTAATTATGTGTTTTTCGGGTCCATAAATCTTTGATCAATGTATTTTGTACTTGACTGGACCGGTATTAAATTAGAAAGCGAGTTAATAGGGAGCAAGATACATATGGTTCTAACGCTATGATAAATTATTCTATCTTAGAAATAAGGTCCTGACGACTTAATGATGCAATTCTGATACCTCCTTGACCCTTCCTGGGCGTATGTATCCTTAATTAAAATAATAATTGGCTGCTTGATGATTTAGTTTCGGATTTAATCTGGCCTCTTGAGAAAAGATAACAAAACTGCGGATAAGGAGGAGAACCATCAAGGTTGACAAAAATTGCAAAATAGTCATTAACTACAGGAATATATTACCAAATTGATAAATCCAAACCTGAATTTGAGCATGCCTGTCAAATCTGGGTACACTCTTGTGGTTTGTGAAAAGCCCGATGCAGCCCGCAGGATAGCTCAAGCTCTGAGCTCTTCACATTTAGAAAAAGCATCTGAATTCGTACTCGATAAGCCTGCATTGGGAAATACAAAGATCAAGGCAGTGACGCCAATTTATTCGATAAAGGGTACAAATCATGATAATTATGTTGTATGCTCAGCCTTAGGTCACCTGTATGGTCTGGCTGATCGCAAGGGGAAGCGAAGCGAGTACCCAATATTTGATGTGATATGGAAACCTCTTTCGACAAAGAAAATAGGATCGAATTTTAAAAAATATCCTTCAAAACAAGAGCTAGTTATACATGCAATATCCCTCCTCTCGCAGCAGGCAACGAGATTTGTTCATGCTTGTGATTATGATCAAGAGGGAGAGGTAATTGGCTACAATATATTGCGTTACGCATGCGGTGGAAAATATGAAACATCACTACGAGCTAAATTTTCTACCCTCACTGATGAAGAAATTCGCAATTCTTTTGATAATTTGCTAAAGCCTAGTAAAGGTCTAGCCGACGCTGGAGTATCTAGACATCTCATTGATTTCATATACGGAGTTAATCTTTCAAGAGCACTTACACAATCCTATAAGATAAGCAACGATGGCAAAAAGTATTATAATTTAACTATCGGTAGAGTGCAGGGACCGACGCTAGCTTTTGTCGTTGATAGAGAGATTGATATAAGAAAACATATTCCAGTCCCTTACTGGACAATATCTGCAGAATTTCTTGAAAGAACTGGAAACAAAATTAGTGCTAACTACATCGAGAATAAAATAAATACGCTAGCAAAAGCTAGATCAATAGTTGATGCATGCACCAATCAAGATGGCAAGATAACTGACATAAAAGATCGTACCATCACAATCAACTCGCCACATCCGTTTAACCTTGGGGATCTTCAGAATGAGGCTTATAGATTTTTCAAATTTTCTCCAAGTTATACACTGTCAATAGCAGAAAAATTGTACATTAACGCGTTGATATCTTACCCTCGAACATCAAGTCAAAAACTTCCTCCATCCATAAATTACCGGAAGATCATTACTGGGGTTTCTAATATTAGGTCGTCATTGAGTGGATCTAAAAGTGCTAATGGCAAAAGCGACATTGAATATTCAGCTGGTAGCCCATACGGAAGACTTGCAGCTAATCTGCTCTCACAAAAGTACCTTTCGCCCAATCAAGGCAGCAAAACTGATCCCGCTCATCCTGCAATTTATCCTACTGGTGAACAACCAAAGCGCAGACTAGAAGCCGTTGAATTCAAACTATTGGATCTTATAATCAGAAGATTCTTGGCAACATTTGGAGACCCTGCAAAAGCAGCTCGAACAACTCTTACTATCTCGGTCAAAGATGAGCACTTGTTTGTTGCTGAAGAACAGAAACTAGTATATGATGGATGGATGTATTTTTATGGGCCTTATTCTGGTAAGCTTCGAACTTCAACTAATCGTGATCTATTCCAAAAGTTACAAGTCGGGGATTTATTGAAAAATAATGGGATATCTATGCTGGAAAATTTCAGCCAACCTCCAGCCCGATTCAATCAAGCTAGCTTGCTTGAAAAGATGGAACAAGAAAAAATTGGAACAAAAGCCACTAGATCAGAGATTATCACCACTCTATTCAAGCGAAACTACATCAGCAACACTAAATCAAAAAGCACAACCAATCAAAAAGTAGGTGAGACTAGCAGCCGTTTCAATACAGGAATCGAAGCTACAGAACTAGGTTTTGAACTGGTTCAGTCTATGCGTAAACATAGTCCTGAAATAGTATCTGTACAGCTTACACGATCCATCGAAGAACAACTAGAACAAGTTGAATCTGGTAAAGTTACAAGTGGGTACGTAACAACGGTAGCATCTAATAATCTCAAAAGGGCAATTGAGTCTTTCAAAGGAAATGAGTTAGAAATCGGGTCAGAGCTAAGTGGTGCCATATCCACCTCAAATAAGAAAACTGAAGGCTCAATAGAACTAGGAAAATGTCCTGTTTGTAGCACTGGAACGCTTAAAGTTATTAGATCTAATATTTCAAAGAAGCGATTTGTAGGATGTACTAACTACGCTTCGGGCACATGCAAAGCGACTGCTCCATTGCCACAAAAAGGTCCAGTTAAATATGGGGGAAAAAATTGCCTTCAATGCAGATGGCCACTAGTCACTACACAATTTGTGAAATATGGCAGGCATAGCTGGACATTCTGCATAAATTCACAGTGTCCCACAAAAAAGAAGTAATTATAAGTACCACTATTTAGCTAAAGCGCATTATTAGATACAACAAGAATTGCAGGATTACATAGGTAAGTTAGAAATTTGTTCTCTGTTAGATATCGATATCGAAATCTAATGTTGGACTAAAACCATCTTGGCTCATTGGGGGTGCTGATATATATTAATTGCTTACACATTGATGGTCTGATTCTGAAAATCGTTACTACTCCTTCTCATCTATAGTTATATCCGACTTATGCTTACTCAATTCTAAAAAGAAAACACTACCACTATGCATGTTTTCTATCTACTTGTGTTTGGTTTGATTCTGCAGAGGTATTGCAGGTATATTCAAGGATATCATGTCCTATTTCCAAACCCACCCAAACAAGAACTCTTATTAGACATGTTTGTCCCATTTGCTCTATGTACAACGAAAATACATCTGAAACTACTACTACTAGGAAATGCATGACGGATTTGCCAAATGCTGGAATATGTTTTATAGTACCTGCACACTACTTTGAACGTAAAATTAAAGAGGGAAATGCCAAACAGAGGGATAGAGCGATATATACCCTAAAAATCAGTCAGCTTATACGTGGTCAGCGAATGGCCCTATCTGGAGTACAGAATCTTGGTTTATCTTCGCATACTAATGTTCGCCGAGAAGTCTATGATATGCAAAATTCACAAACTCAGACCGAGCTACCAGGCAAGTCTGTACGTCAAGAAGGTAGTAAAGACACAGGGGATCAGGATGCGGATAAGGTATTCGATAATACCGGAACAGTTCACAAATTCTATAATGATGTGTTTAAACGAAATTCATTAAACAATCATGGCATGACATTGGTATCTTCAGTCCATTTTGCTAGGGATTACGATAATGCCTATTGGAACGGACGCCAGATGGTATATGGGGATGGAGATGATGTCGATTTTAGGAAGCATAAACTGGCTGGGCTACTTGACGTTACTGGACATGAAATGACACATGGGGTAACTAATTACACATCCAATCTCGACTATGTAGGTGAATCAGGGGGACTAAACGAGTCAATGTCTGACTGCTTTGGTGTGATGATAGCGCAGTGGGCAGCTAACCAGACAGTTGACTCAGCTAGCTGGTTGATCGGCGAGGGATTAATGATGGAAGGTGAGGCACTTCGGTCCATGAAAGAACCTGGAAAGGCCTATCCCGGAGATGACCAAATTAAAAATTACGATGACTATAAAGATGATATGGATGTTCACACTTCGTCTGGCATAGGCAATTACGCATTTTATCTTGCATGCAAGAATGCGGGAGGTCATTCTTGGGAAAAGATAGGTAAAGTATGGTATATTACTAATACAGCTAGACTTAAACACAATTCTGGATTTCAAGATGCGGCAAATCACACATTTGATGTAGCGGGCTCTCTTTTCGGTGAGGGGAGCACAGAACAAAAGGCTGTTAGCGATGCATGGAAAAAGGCTGGCTTGGAAGCAAAAAAACCTGACCTGTTAGCAAGTGTTAGCCACAGAGTAATAAGGAGATAGCAGTAGCGGCAATCAAGTCAAATACAAAAGATTATTTCCTTAGACGCTCAATACAAAATATATTTGAAAATATTTTTTGAACAGAGTGGAGGAATTGCAGGTCTATCTAGAAAAATCACTATAGATACCAATTCTTTACCTTCTACCGAAGTTCAAGAGATAAAGTCCATCGTAGATCGTTCAAAATTCTACGAGTTACCATCTTCTACCATCCCACAGTCTAAGAACGATGGCGGCGCAGCTGATTATTTCAAATACAAAATCACGTTAGAGTCGGATACTGGTGGTAGCAATGCTCATACAGTTGAAACTACGGATATAACAATGCCGCCCGAGCTAAGTCATTTTATTACGTATTTAAGAAGAAAAGCTAAAGAGCAAAATCGAGTGTCAAAATAACAAACTGTATTTTGATTCTACTTCTTGGTTTAATGGTAATAGTAATATTGAATTCAAAACTTGTATTTTTAAATCAGATTATATTCTAATTCTATAAACTCAATTTATACTGCACAATATATCGATTCTCCTTATCAATTCAAATCTTCCCTTTTAACGATGAGCAGTTCTGCTCACGGATTTGCAGCTACGCTTTCAATCTCCTTTCTGACTTGTACAAGTTCAGTTGGAACACCAGTCGACGCATCAGTCCACGATCCCCTATATCTACTACCATTTAGTAGAACAGTTAGTGTATAATTATGATAGTCGGCAGATCCTGGAGTTGGTCTATAAGTATTAAAATTAGGAACGCTTTTACTAATTATTTGTTGCAAGTTAATTGCCTCTAACTTAGAGAGATGTACCTTAATCGAAGACTTGTTGTGTGTTTTTACCAATACTCCATCATTAGAGCTATAGCAAATTGTATTGTGTGTAGATCCAAGACCTCCAGACTTGCTATAGTTAAATGCAAAACTAGTAACGCCGAGAGTTGATATGTTAGAATTGCGTGAAGTTGTCGGACTAAGATCTTTGCTACATGAGCTAGGAGAAGCATAGGAATTGTGATAAGATGCCATACTGAATACGGCAATCGAGAGCGACAACATTAACAGGACATATCGTAATGATGAGTTGTTATTTGATTTAGGTAAAGACATAAACCAAGCGATAACTGTGGCAGACCAATATAAAAGAAAATTGCGCAATCATATACACGATATCGAACTAGCTAAGTGAATTCTACACAACCAAACAAAATATACAGTTAGAACCTCGAGATCAGTCATAGAATTCTTTAAGTATTTCTCGTTATACTAACTCGAATGTTGATGAGAATCTATTCTAGAATGGAAATGCTAACGCTCGTAGTAGCTGTTGTTGTTGTTGTCGGGTTAGCGGCAGCAGCACATATTACGACATCTGGTCTCCAAGTGGTGAACGCGGCAACAGTCACTGCTACGTCATATAACGACGGTTTAGCCGCAGGTAAAAACGATTGTAGGATCGGACATTCGTATAACACAAGTGGTCACACGCCTGTTTATATAAGCGGATACAACGATGGATGGAAATCAGCTGGTTGCCGTGTGTAACTCGACCATCCCTACATCTTATTTATTTCCGAATCGAGCGATACGATGTAAAGACCACAATTTCATGAATTACTAGATAACTTAAGTCGCCTACAGGTTGATCTTTGTCGATTATCTGTTACACCCTTGGAATTAGATTTTTGCTTATCGTATTTTGGCGCAGGCGCAAATTATTACCATTCATGTAAATCTTAAAGATGACCTTTGTAACCAACTTGAAGAATTGCAAAACTATAAGCCATTTTCTTATCTGTAAGGTGATCTAATCTTTTAAGAGCCTGAAACAATATTGACCACAACAGCCTTAAATCTGAGCCGTACGTCCTCTAATTATGAATATCTTTCCTCCACCTCAACACAAACTCGATCCATTCAAATTTTATGCAAAGATGAGGTCATCAAATCCCGTAGCTTACGATGAGAAAAACAATGTATGGGGTGTTTTCAGATATTATGATGTTCAATCGATTTTGGGCGATTACACACACTTTTCTTCAGAACCTATTTATCCTCAGCAAGCTGGGCAGTCGCAGAAACCAAGTAGACCCATGGCATTTTCTCGCCCTAGCTTGCTCAAATCTGATCCTCCATATCATAGAATATTGCGAGGCGTAATTGCTTCCGGCTTTACACCTATGGCAATAGCACAATTGGAACCCAGAATAGAAAATGTAGCAAATTATTTGTTGGACAGAGTGATTAAGAACGGACAGATGGATCTTATAAGAGATATGGCATATCCATTACCAGTAACAGTAATTGCAGAACTTTTAGGTGTTCCTGTTGAGGATCGTGATATTTTTCAAGTCTGGGCGGACAAGTTAGTTTCTTCAGCGGGAGGAGATCTGAATGAACAACCAGAATCTACAAAGAACTTGATGGCAATTCAATCTGAAATGGATGAATATTTTGGACCTATAATAGATAAGAGGTCCAAAGATCCTCAGCAGGATCTTATTAGCAGTTTGATAAAGGCTGAAGCGGATGGAGCACATCTAACCAAAGAAGAAATACTTGCTTTTTGTACTCTATTGCTTTTAGCTGGCCATGTAACCACTGTCAACTTGATAGGTAATGCAGTTCTTTCTCTTTTGCAATATCAAGAACAGTTCAGAATATTAAGAGCTGATACGTCTTATTCTTTGGTCCCGTATGTAGTAGAAGAAACTTTACGCTTTCGCTCTCCAGTTCAAGCAGTATTTCGAATCACAAAGGAGGGAGCTAAGGTTGCAGAACAACCAATAGAGCCTGGCCACGGAGTTATCATATGGCTTGGATCTGCAAATCATGATGAAAAGGTCTTTCCAAATCCTGACAAATTTGATGTAACCAGAAGTCCACATGGTCATTCCCATGTAGGATTTGGACACGGAATCCATTTCTGTCTTGGTGCACCTCTAGCAAGACTAGAGGGTAAGATAGCACTACAAGTGATTCTTAATCGTCTAAACAACCTACGTTTCGATTACGAAGAAGGTACCGAATTAGTAGAAGGTTTACCACAAAACATCAAACCATTGCACAGTATATTCTTCCATGGAGTATCGTCATTGCCTCTAAAGTTTAGCTAAGGTGTTCCTCTAAAAGGTAAAGAGGCAGTTAACATACGATCATATTACTCCAATGAACTTCTAAATTCTTGCATCGGTAATTCCAAAATAGGACCATTTGTAGCTTTCTAGTTTGTGGAATTGAAAATTTTATGGAGAGTCTATCTGCAAAACTAGATTCGCTTGTAAGCCATTCGATCGCCTTTTTCGTGGATAAATAGCAATGTGCATAGTGTGCATAATACTAAATCTCACCTTATCTTGAAGCTCCTACTACCGAATTCTGAAAATATTATAATGTGATATAATATCCATGATTCAAGCTATATTAAATGTCAATAAGTTAGATTCTAGATATCTGAGCCAATATCATTTATTAATAATATAACGTTACCATTCATACGCCTTTTGCTAAAGAATTGAAATTCTGATTGTAATTGATTGTGCCAAATCTACTCTCAATATAGTATAGTAATGTTAAAATGAATGATCGTCTATTATTAGACATGGCAACAGCATGCCTTGCTAGCCTTGGAATTTTAGCTGGCGGATTGGCCCTTATTTATGGACTAGGCTGGTATAAAGACAGAAAGACAAAAAG
>JBEDUN010000121.1:0-3963 GCA_040414675.1 Nitrososphaeraceae archaeon
ATAAAATCACTCTAAGTTTCAGATCCAAGGTAGCGGTACGAAGAGCCAAGAAACAATTATTCATTTACCAATCATCATGATGAGAGATGAGCTAAATCTTACTAGAAGTATGCTTAGACCCATACACCAATTTCACAAACTAGCAGCTGACATTTTCATTCCGCAGGAGCTTTTGCCAAAGTGATTGACCTTAATCCAGATCAAGAAAGAATACTAAACTGGCGTATTAATTCAGGGGGTGTAGCTGGAGTAATAGGACCAGCCGGATTTGGAAAGACGACTACTGGTAGTTTTCTAGCAGTCAAAATAGCGTGTGAAGGATATGCTAGAAAGGTATTACTAGTAGCATTTACCAATTCAGCTGCTAACGAATACTGCAGAGAATTAAGTATACTTTTGGGACCTGACGCAGCAAAGTTCTTATGCGTTAGAAGGGGATATGCTCCTGGTGCAGATACTAGACTACTTATCCCTTTCAGTAATAGTATTGAAGTAGTGAGAACGAAAAAAATAGTGATATGTACTACTCAATCGTTGAGGCGTTTGTTGGGCTGTATCAAATTTGACAATATGATTATTGATGAGGCAGATATCGAAAGATTGGAACATCTCCTGTCACCATTTACTCTTGGAATTAATCAATTAGGTGTTAATATAATGAATGATTATATCTCTTATGAGACTAATAACATAATCGAATTAGCATTACAATCTGGTATTGTTGCAACTGTAGTAGGAGATCCTAAACAGTCAAGACCAATTGGACTAGCTGATTATGATCTTAGTGCTATGGAATGGGTATTAAGATGCACAAAATATGGTACACTTTTTACAACTCATCGGTTGACGAATTTGCTGATTACTGCGGATTACGGGCGGCTCATGACATTGCTGCTAGAAGACTAGTAGTGGACAAGGATATTGATAACGAATTTAGATCTATAATTAATCCAGAAGAAGTAATTACTTGGGCAGATTTGAATGGTACTGAAGAAATGGCTAGTCCTAGCTCCTGGTATAACGACATAGAAGCAAATGCCTGTGTTAAGATCTGTTGTGAACTTCGGAGAGTAGCACCTTCCAAGTCTATATCAATTGTAACCAGATACACTGAACAGAGACGTATGATAACCAAATATCTCCGAAATCTTGATGTTAACGTAAGAGTATTAACGTCTACTGGAGCATTGGGAACACAAGCTGATATAATTCTCTTTTCCATAGTAAGAAACAATCCTGAGAGAATAGTTGGTGCAGTGGGATCACTTCAAGATCTGAACGTTGCAATCTCAAGATCCAAGGAAAAGTTGATAATCGTCGGAAATTTCTAAACGATGCTGAATTGCTGGTCAGATCATACGATATGAGTCATCGAATAAAACAGAACTTTCCTCAAAAGCTCTCCAAGCTGTTTGATACCTAATATGGAGAGGTAGTACGGTACAGGCCACCTCTTTATCGTCTTATTAGTACAATCTATCAAGATTACCAATATTCAATGCTTAAAGGAAAAACTATTAACAAGAACGTAAAAACACAGTAATAACAAGCAGGATATCAGATAAGGAAATAATAGTCAAAAAATCAACACTAAGTCTGTGAAAAATGAATGATTCAAAAGATCTTGTATAACTTTGTTATACAAGATATCACTCTAAATTTTCTTAATTTCCAGTTATCTTCAGATTATAGATAGAATATGATATGAGGATAGGATATTGCACAATATTCTTATCAGGATAGATCATTAATGATTGGTTTGTCTCTATATTTTTCTTAAAAGTTTTGGACTTAACCAGCGTAGCTCATCTTTCATTGTAGGCATTAATGATGTCACTACGATTTTTTGCTAAGCCAGATTTTAAGAATTATTCTAGGACAATTATCATCATCATAATCAAATATCAGATTACATATCATCTCAGTAAGATAAGGTGGATGTCCTATGATTAAGAGTGATGAATCTGATTTCAATTGTGATAATTTTTATACAGTTCTAATTTACTGCCTTCAGGTTTTAATTCACCCCTAATCTTACACTCTATCTTCCATCGCAAATACATTAGATACAATAATAGCTGTTTTGGTGAGCTCTTTTTAGGGGCTAGTAAGTATGCGACCAAAATTAATCTTTAGTTTTTTTAATGATAACGATAATTTTCTACCTCTTTTTGACCTGTAGAGGTAAGTGGTCAATCAAAGTCCTTATCTCCAGACTGTTAACCTTTTTCCTGCTTCACAGTGAAGTAGACATAATTCCATTTTAGGAAAATGGGTATTAAATATTATTTTACTATTTAAGACTTAATATTTTGTAAGAGGTCCAACTTGGATACTTCTATCATACTTCTATCTTAGATCTTCAAATTCAATACTGTTATGATTTTGATTTCAATAAGAATGAACTTCATTCTTATGTTCTACTAAATATTTTTTCTTCTTAAATCTTTGATTACATTTTTCGCATTTGAATGGATTTTCAAATTCTAGTAAAAAGCGCTCTCTCCGCTGTTCCGGAGTTTCTTCCTTTATACGTTTGTCTACCATTTTCTTACTGTATCATTATTGATTAATCAGGTTAATTAGTTATCGATAAAATAGTCATTGGTAATACCCACTTAGACAGGCATTACTCTTAAATTAATATAAGATAATGCTTTTGTAAATAATATAATATTTTCACTATTAGTAAGCACTGTTCAACGTTGACTGTAATAAAATCAAATTCCACAGTCAAATTGTTCACAACATTTTGTTCTATTTTTGTCTACATACTATGAATCAATAGAAATAGTCTTGTTATAGATAGTAGAATCTTGCTCGGATCATTCACTAAATAAACTTCGATGTAGCACAAGTACAAAGATACAGAAGTAGTTAAAAACATACGACAGATTGGATTTCAAGTCCGATTATAGCTATGTGATTGAGTAGACAACAAATTCAACAGAAATAGAACTTCTCAATAGATGATTTCAGAGAATATACAAATACAAATACAAATACAAATACAAATACAAATACAAAAGCAGATAGTATGCTCAATTTACTGTATGATCTGCCATCCCTCCATATATATCTCAGCATAACTGACATAATCTATTCTTATTTGCTGGTTTCGAGTTAATACATAACTGATATGTCGTCATTATAACTCGAGTAACTATTTGTTACGATTCTGCATCCACAAATAATGGAAACTGGGTTCAATATGTAATGGTTATTCCACGCTACGAATTCTACAACATCAAAGATGGGTCACATGACAGCATAGTGGTGATACTTCACACAGTACAGTGAATTTGGTCCGATTTTGTGATTGTTGTGAACCAGATACGGTTGATCGAGATTGTTGGGATTGTAGTAATTGGAGGAATAGATGTAATGATTCTGATTGCTTATGATTCTCCTTCAACTTGATTGGAAAATGCAGAGAATTTAAAATCATTAATAAATGTAGTTTCTACTACTATGTCTTTTACAGAGTTTCTTGTTGTATTTGCTGTAACATCGTTAACATGGATGTATTGAATATGATCTGAAAAAGTGCTTTACATTATTTAATTTTAAATGATAATTGAAAGCTTGTGCGAATATCGTATATTCAAAGATTGTTATTATGTACAGTCTAATATAATTAGACGAAATTCGAGTTCTGTACCAGAAAGAAATTGAAATGCATTAAATGTAATAAAAGGTTTCAAACCATTTCATACTGTTGCATACAGATATACTTCATAAGTTTTCTGGTGCAATTAAATATCTAAATAGAACAGATTATGAAAAGTGTATAAAGTGATTTCGAGAAGGTGCCTTAGACATGAATGATGATCGTACTCTAAAGGTTTTGGAAGCCTATACAAGAGATGTTGGCCGTGGCGTAGCACGTATTGACTATGACTCTATGGATTCTTTAAGCGCATCTACAGGTGATGTTATAGAGATTAGAGGTAAGCGTAGAAC
>JBEDUN010000122.1:0-19483 GCA_040414675.1 Nitrososphaeraceae archaeon
GTTCTACGCTTACCTCTAATCTCTATAACATCACCTGTAGATGCGCTTAAAGAATCCATAGAGTCATAGTCAATACGTGCTACGCCACGGCCAACATCTCTTGTATAGGCTTCCAAAACCTTTAGAGATAGAGTATTCTGACTCACAATGACATCTAGGACTTTACTCATCTTTATACCTTGTTACCTTGCGATTCGATTCTATACATTAAGCGATAGCATACTTTCAAATTCATTGTCGTTCAATACAAAAGTTAAAATCACCTATTAGGAAGGTTAAATAATCAAATTGGGTAAACGAACGCTTGTACGTAGAAGGGGTCGCGGAGGAAAGCAGTTTCGAGCGGTTACAGTTGGTAAAATCACTCCAGCTAAGTATCCGAATTTTAAACTAGATCAAAATCATTCTGGTATTATTGTTGATATCGTTCATGAGAGAGGTAGAAATGCTCCCCTTGCTAAAATACATTTTGATGATGGAACGTATTCGTATATTCCTGCAGTAGAAGGAACGACAGTCGGAAGTAAAGTATCTATTGGTGCTGGTGCAACGTCTACATCACGGAATATTTTAGCATTGGAAGCAATTCCAGATGGAACCTTAATTTGCAATATTGAAAAGAATGTTGGTGATGGAGGCAAACTAATTAAGTCTGCAGGCGCTTCTGCACTGGTATTTGCTCATGGTACTAATGGGGTAACGGTAAAGCTTTCATCAGGCAAATTTCTGACCACAAATCCAAAGTGTAGGGCAGTGATAGGAGTTATTGCTGGGGCAGGTAGAAAAGAAAAGCCTTTTCTCAAGGCGGGCAATCGAGCCAAGTATATGCAAGCCCATGGCAGACTGTATCCTACGGTCAGAGGAATTGCTCAAGCTGCAGTTTACCATCCTCATGGAGGGGGCAGACATCAGCATATTGGTCGTCAATCTTCAGTCGGAAGAAATACGCCTCCAGGCCGGAAGGTTGGGAATATATCACCAAGAAAGACAGGACGTAGTAGGATAAGGAAACGCTGACTTGGGCATACTGCACCACATATACCTTTTACCAGAATATCTTTCCTTACTTTACATTTGAGAAACAAGTGATTTATAATTTGCTAGATGTTTGGCATTGGGTAAATTATCTTGGTTTGACCTTTAGATTTTGCTTTAGAAATTATTGACTTGAACACAGACATTTCGACTAGAATATTGCGCGAAATGGAGAGAACGATTTCACATGAGATTTTACCAAGATCTACAGCGCTAGAAAAATTGCAAAAAGAGGAACATGGTGATCCCTATAAGATACTTATTGGAACGATTTTATCAGCTCGTACCAGAGATGAAAATACAACAAATGCTGTACGCAAATTGTTCAAAAAATATAAGAATATTGATCAACTGGCCAATGGCGACGTCGAAGAGATAAAGGTACTAATTCGCAGTACTGGATTTTACAATATAAAAGCAAGACGCATAAAGGAAGTATCAAGTATGATTGTTCGAAAGTTTGACTCGATTGTCCCGGATGATATTGAAAAACTTCTCGAACTACCAGGTGTAGGAAGAAAGACTGCAAATTGTGTATTAGTTTACGGATATGGTAAACCTTCTATCCCAGTGGATACTCATGTACATCGAATTTCAAATAGGTTAGGGTTAGTTAACACGAGAACCCCTGAAACAACGGAATTCGAATTGTATTCTATTATAAAGAAAAAGAATTGGATTAGGATTAATGACACTTTCGTTAAATACGGCCAAACGATATGTCTCCCAGTAAAACCAAAATGTGATCGGTGCAATCTAAAAAGCATTTGCAAATTCTTTCGCAATACTCACACTGAAACTTCGCTATCTGCTATCAGGCATTCCTCTTCTTGATGGCAAGTAATGCAATCAAGAGACCCCCTACTCCTACTAACATTCCAAGTGGCAGATAGAAAATAGGAGAATCAGAAGGATTCCCAAATACCATGTCAAACGAAATGTTGCCGGCATATGCGTTAATTGGTGATTCTGAATCATCTTTTCCGTAAATTGCAACTGAACCGGGTGTAAAGCCGTTTAAGGATAACTTATCGACTACAATTCTCTTCCCATCACTAATGGTTAATCCCTGATTGTTGGCATGTGCAATGATTATAGGCTGACCGCTGAACCAACCACCAGTATCTTTATTATACACTCGTACATAACCTGAGTCCTTAGTATTAACTGCGGCCCAGAATTTAGATTGATTTGCAAACATGGCGATTTCAATAAATTTTTCGCTCGGCGCTGGTTCGAGAAGCTTTATGACAACCTTCGCATCTGGTCTATAAGCATACGAGAGATTATTCTGCAGGGTTAGAATCCAGTTTTGACCAATTGATCTTGAAAAATTGTAAATAAGCGGACTATTTCTCTCGTAATTTGATGCATTAAAAGGAATGACAAATTTCTCTGTATCTTTTGCTTTTAACGTTTTATATAGGCTTTGAGGATCTCCCACTTGAGCACTAACGTTGGTTATCGATACAGTGAGCAATAAAAAAGATATCGCAATTGTAATCAATGTGAGCAACTGCATTGTTGGCCTTTTATAAAGTGGTATGAATTCTATTATATCTCTTCTGATCAAGGTTTTACAAGAATTGATTAAATATTATCTCGAAAGGTTTTCTCTATAGTGAATATATGATCCAGTGACTTTTAACTTGACCTTTTTCTCTTTCTCTCGATTAAACCCATTACTTGGTAACCATATTCAAGATTATGTTTGATATGATTAATCCCATGCGAATCATGAGGTATGAATTTACCATCAAGGATGTTCTCAATGTATTTTGCCACTTTTCTAATGGATATCGCAGCGATTTGAACTTGATTGTCGGTAAGCTTTCTACCTAGTTCCTTCTCCACCTCACTCCTAAAATCTTTAGGACTAGTCAAGATTAATCTGCAATATCTTTCTATTCTAGTATAGTTGGTACAAAGATTGCTTATTTTTCTGATATCTGATTCGGTCAATTTTGTCAATAATAATTCTAATTCCTCTTGACCTCTCCCAGTGATCTGAATCAGAGTCTGAATCAGTACATGCTCTCCCATAATTTGATGTTGTGTTTTGTCAATCCTCTCTAGTTCCGATAAATCATGTACTTGCGATTTTCTAGCGAGATAATAATCAGATATTCCGTATACTGTCACCCTTTTTCCACTTGTATCTACACCTGTGTTCAGAACAGACACAACATCAACTATTATGTTAGGGTAGCTGTTCCTAAGCAGATCGTCTGAATTCAGATAATTTTCCATAATATCACGATAAATTTTGAAGACTATGTCTCGTGTACCATTATGTCCTTGTTCACGAATACCTTCAGTTGCCAAAGTCAAAAAATCAAATAGTTGGGACTGTAAAACAACATGGCCAAACTTAGTTGAAGCAATAAAATCTGCAATAAATCCAAGTACTAAGATGCGAACATCATTGGCAGTCATATTTTCAGTAGTCACATTTCTTAGAAAAGAAAAAGTCTTACCTTCATGAGAATCAGCAAATTTTTTGCTTATTTTTAATGCATCGAGACAATAATTTAAGTCGTCCATTGTTTTACTTGATACATCACGCTTTAGAATCTCTTCTTTTCCAATACTTCGCTTTTCAACTGGTGTCAGGGGTGAGTCTTTCATTTATTATCCAACTCTAATTTATTGAGTTTCTTGGGAGCATCATCATGTCGCTCGCTAACTCCTCATCACATATATTATACCCTCGCCTCAGATAAAATTCTTCGCCTATTTGAATCGGCTGCATTAATTGTTGAATTTTGTTTTCTATGTATCCCGTCATAGCACAAAAGCATAGATAGGATAGACATGAAAGATTAGGATCGGGATAGATAGTTGTTCCAGAGACTATATTTAATTCCCAAGAATTACATGTAGTGATCAAGATTAATATCTATACGTCAGTTTGCCTTCCTAATAATGAGTTAATAGAATATATCAGTAGCTTTGTGGTTAGTTTATCATTAATTGAATAAGACAGGATTATTATAATTTGAGAAACTTTGTATTAAAAGTAAAAAGCGATCATCCACATACATTTTTCACTACTTGTTGGTACTGTGTAATGTAATAGAATTTTATCCCACATGTAGAAGTCGGTCAAATTTTTTGTTCGCTGATGATAGACGATGACAATAGTGCAGACTGATAGATCTTCAAATAATCGTTGAGCCCTAAGTTTTCATTTCAATGGGTTTAGAACGTAGATGCTCTTTTGTGCTCCTCTGTTTTTCATACACTAGTATTATTTTGCCATATACATCACAATTTATTGCTGCGGTCACATTGCAAGTCTATTATCGTTAACGCAATCAATCAAATATGATTTTTGATGTTACGTAAATTTGGTGAAAAGGTAATTTGAATTGTATTAAGACATGTAGTCAGAAGATGGGAGTTGATCTATATATCGCATGTGAAGTGGTTTGAATTGTATGCCATATGGCTTGAAATGGAGAAATTGTATGCCATATGGCTTGAAATTGAGAAATTGTATGCCATATGGCTAAGAGAATTTAAGGTTTTTTTGAGAGAGAGAAGTCGGCTCATAGCGTCTACATTTACTCCATTGTTGTGGCTGTTCGTAATAGGAGGAGGATTAGGAGCGGTAATAAATAATCCATCTGAGAACTCTGCTATTAAAGGTGATAACATATTAGGACCAACATCTACTTCTGGAGTAACATATCAACAATTTATATTTCCTGGTGTAATCAGTATGTCAGTAATTTTCTCGTCTGTGTTTTTTTGGTTCATATATAATATGGGATAGGAAGTTTGATTTTCTTAAAAGTGTCATGGTTGCACCTGTCAGTAGGACAACAATTTTTGTAGGCAAGACTTTCGGAGGTATGACGAGCTCGCTGATACAAGCCGTCATATTAATGGGAGTGGGATTGTTGATTGGAATTCAATATACTCCATTGTCTGTAGTTCTGACATTCATCGTTATTCTGCTTCTTTCTTTTGCACTCACGTCATTGGGACTTACTATTGGAAGTTTTATGGAAAGCTTGGAGGGCTTTCAGTTAATAATTAGTTTTGTTGTGTTCCCGCTCTATTTTTTGAGTGGAGCATTATTTCCACTTTCTAACCTACAAACATGGCTATCAATTCTAACCACATTGGATCCGGCTACCTACGCTGTGGATGCTTTGAGAAACATAATGCTTGGAATAACAGAAAAGAATACATTGACTCATGATATAACGATCCTACTTGCATCAGTAATAATAATAGGTACTCTTGGAATGCTCTCGTTTAAGAGAATGAAGGCTGTTTGAACATGAATAATTTTCGAATCAGCGTTACTCTTGATGGAATGGGATCTACTAATAAATCAAACAATTCATCTTTAGAAACATTTTGTCACTAGATATCGATTTTAACACCAAATCGAAACGTGCGGTTATTTATGATTCCTTTGTAAGTTCTTTGAAGCGGGCGTTAAAAGTCCTACACCCTATTCTCTCATGTATATCCTTCATATCGCTTGCATCTTGAAAATCATCAGTTTGTATTTCGAACCCGCAAGACTTGCATATTAGAATATTGCTATTACCAGTGGCATCTATTACTATGTTAGCCATGCATATCGATTACATCGCAATATCTTAAACGAGTATGCCAAATTTTTTTGAGTCGTGATCTCAATAGAGCTATCATTATAATATGAAGAAATTCAGTATTGTAACTGATCAGTATGAAAATGCTATAAATAAGCAAGAAAATACTCCTGACAAGAGAATATGAAGGCACTCAATTTTCAGCAGCAGTTGAGAATTTCATGCTTCGATATGATTAATAATGAAATTTGTATCTCAAAATAGAGTGCTCTCATAAGACGATTATTTTGTAGATTGGAATGCATCTACTGTCACCTGTAATCTAATCTCAGTTTATTAGAGAAATAATTAGATACGCTGCCGTTAATATGAGAATGATCAGCTACACTAGCTGATCCGCTGTGCCTAGGATGAGGCCAAGAATTCTGTCGTTAAGGGCGTATATTACATCTTGTATCATGAAAATTATCGTTACTCTAAGAACAGGACTTGCAAATAAAGCGTTTTGACATCTTGCTACGCTGATTTGAACGATAATGAGTTTTAGATTCTAATCATAATCTATCCAACATGGATAAACTATAACGAGCATAACGAGGCTTGATAAATTCAATTTATGTATTCTATTGATCTACTTAACTATACTCAATCTTGATCCGTTATCAATATTATGTTTTGCTATGAATCCGGACGTTGCAGCAATCACATATTTAGCTGGTCTCGTATTCTTGTACGTACAATTTGCTGCATCTAATACGTTTTTACAAATTTGAGCATCCTTTACTGTGTAGACGATATTCCCATCGGCATCGAACCAAAGAAGATCGAGATTATAATCGATATTCAAAAGCCACATGGCATATAGATCTGGTTTGTCATAGACCAACATCATGGCGGAATTAATGGGAAGCTTTTCCCCCCTAAACATCAACCATCTTTGCCTCTCGGCTTCTGACTTTGCAATTTCGACTTTAATCGTGTCATTACCTATTCTAACTGATCCTATAGGGAATTCAGGCGAATGGCTGTTTTTTGTACCGGATGGAAAGTATGTAATGCCAAGTACCCCAACAACACTAGCTGCAATGATTGTAGGTACCAATACGGCTAGCTTGTTTATCATTAGAAGCTAGCAACCGAAAAATGCATTTGAACTTTACTATCAATATGTGAACTAAAAGATGATGCAAATTATCTAAATAGCGTTATAGAAATATTTATGCAAAGGTCGGTAATTACGTTTTTTGGAATGATAATACCTAGTAAAATTTGTTATTTCAGTTATTTCGTACTTTGATATTTTCTTGATCTAGTTTAATTGATCTATAGAAGATTTTAACCCACCATTGTATTAATATCAAGAGAAACATTCGAAACTATCCAATACAATCAAGAACTCGAGGAATTTCACACAATTTGGCAATAGTAAATGTGGGATATTCATATCTGTTAAGTGGTTCTTGTATTTTGAATATTGAATCTGTGATCCGAATAGTTTTCATCCCCAACTTATTTGCAGGAAATATATCTGTGTCGAGTCTATCTCCCACCATTATACAATTTTCTGGATCGCATGATGCTTGCCTCAGTGCTAATTTGAATATCTCAAGGCTAGGTTTTGTCATTTTGACTAATGACGAGAGTACTTTGATATCAAAAAACTTGTCGACATTCCAAATTCGCAAGAGTTCAAGAACGTCTGTTGGTTGATTAGCAATTATTCCTAGTCTGTGAAAAGCTATTAGCTTTTCTATCACATCTTCTGTATCGTCAGTAAGTCGAAATAACCTTGTACGCATTTCTTTAAGTTCAGGTCCTAATTTTTTCAAGATAAGACTTTCGTAGTTTGAATGACAGACAAGTTTGCAAACTTTTAATATTAATTCGTTGATGCCACCAGAACCAATCATACGATTTCTTATTATATTGTCTCGTACAGTTTGATAATTTCTCCTATCGATTCTCGCACCGTAGCCATTCAGCAATTCTAGGAATCTTCGGTCAAAATAATGGATAAAATTCCACTCATTTATTAGAGTCTGGCCCAGATCAAAAAATATGAATAGCCTCCTCCTCATTCGGTTTATAGTCCAAGCAATATTCAGCTAGATTAACATTTCTTTTCAGCATGCATAGCAGATCTAATTTAGAAGAACTAGAGTCAGTCTACACTTAATTTATGAATGAGGATATCCTGGACGTGAGGTATTGAGATTTTGCTTTAATAACTATAAAAATGAGATACATAATACTTTAGTTGTGAGCTCAGTCAGTGAAATTATGTCTTATGATATTGTTACGATTACCATTGATTCAATGAAAACTGCCAAAGATGTTGCAACTATAATAATTAAGAAGAAGGTGGGTTCGGTTATAGTCATTGATTCAAAGATGCAACCGCTGGGAATAATCACTCAACATGACATCATCAGGCGAGTCTGTCTTGAAAATAAAAGTGCTATCAGGGTCCAAGTAGATGATTTAATGTCATCACCACTTATAACTATTATGTCGTATGACTCCATCGATACTGCATCAAGAATCATGACAAAATATAGAATTAAGCATCTTGTAGTTTTAGAAGAGGACAATCGAATAGCTGGTTTATTGAGTGTTACTGATATTATGAAGAAATTAGCAAAGATTCTACTCGATGATTATAAAAGACACAGGTCATTGCACTTTGCGATTGACCTTTCATAAAGATTTTGATAATGTTATCTCAAAACGAATAGTAATCTTGAGAATGCTAGATTATATTAAGAATTAGCATCTTATTGTCAGAGATATGCTACAATCAATATAAGAAATATAATTATTGAAAATCAATCCATTAGTGTTGCAAATTTTTATAATATAATTTTAATTTAACAATCATGCAAATAATAAATACATTTAAAGTTTTGCCATGATCTGGATCTGGTTAGGTTATAATTCAAAATGTAGATTTTCACTATTTTGTCATATTCGAAGTACCTTCACAGATCTAATACCAATAATAAACTAACAATACATCAGAAACCCCAATTAGGAGTTATATCATGCTATGTTAAGATAGTACTAAACAATTTAGATGATTAGAAAGATGCAAGCGTCTTAGAATAGTTGCCTTAACATTTAGGTCAGAATGAACACATGATCTTAACAATCTATCAATTAAGTGGCCTTTCAAATCTGGAAGATTTACATTAGACTAAATTAGAACTCCATAAAAGATATATTATTTCATTAACAGAATTAAGTCATAATGAACAATAATGTCGATTCCGATTCTAAAGATTACAAAAATCTGCTAACACGAACTCATATAAAGTGGGGAAAACTAGAGGAAGCCAATAATTTTGCTCAAAAGGTTAAGCTTTTCAGACAACATGTTTTATCCGAAGACGATTTTCGTCGATTCAGATTACAACATGGTGCCTATGGTTCTAGACTGCAAATGGGATATAGTATGGTAAGGATCAAGATTCCAGGTGGAGAAATTACACCAGAACAGCTGGAGAAAATAGCTAGTTTATCGGAGGCATTCTCAATAGGGTCCGCTCATGTATCTACTCGACAGAATATCCAGCTACATTGGGTTCAACTTGAAGATGTTAGTGAAGTTATGCGAGGCCTTGCTGAAGTCGGACTAACTACTCGAGAGGCTTGTGGCAATACCGTCAGAAATGTTATGTGTAGTCACTTTGCAGGCGTATGCGCCAAAGAGGAGTTTGATGCATCATCATATTCTAAAGCAATAGCTCAATTCTTTCTACGCAACCCAGTGTGTCAGAATCTTCCGCGTAAATTCAAGATTAATTTTTCATGTTGTAACGAGCACGGTCTAGTGAGAATAGCAGACATAGGCCTTATCCCAAAGATCAACGAAAATGGTGTAAAAGGCTTTCGTATCTATCTGGGAGGCGGGTTGGGCGCTGCTTCATTTTTAGGGCATCTGGTAGAACCTTTCACTCCAGAAAATAGGCTTCTTTCCACATGTTTAGCTACAATCAGATTATTTGATAGACATGGAAATCGTGAAAATATGGCCAGAAATCGAATGCGATACTTTGTTCACGAAATAGGTTGGGATACGTTCCAAAGAATGTTATTCAAAGAAAGATCAATAGTGGAAATGACTATGGCCGGCTCAACTTTAGAGTCATTCCGCGTTCTTTTAGAAAAACACCAGCGGGAAATTTTTAAGATTCAGAAGAAGCATTTAGAATTGCCCATCTTAAATACACAGAACACTTCGAGAGATGACTCATTCAATAGATGGATAAATACGAATACCGTACCTCAAAAACAACAAGGATATTTCACAGCATTTGTAACACTTGGCGCTGGAGACATCACCGCAAGTCAACTAAGAGTACTGTCAGCAGCAATTCGTGATTTTTCTATAGAAAGAACAGCACGAAACACACCACAGCAAAATTTTGCCATAAGATACATAAATGGCAAGGACATACTGAATTTCTATACTCGTCTAGCCGACGCAGGCTTGACCAATCCTGGTGCATTAACTATCGCGTCCGCGGTTGGATGCACTGGCACTACTTCATGCAACTTAGCAATTACAAACTCTCATCGATTAGCTAAAGAAATTGAGTACAAATTTTTGGAATTGCAGTTTGATATAGATGAAGATTTGAGAGATTCTACTATAAAGATTAGTGGATGTCCCAACTCATGCGGACAACATGAAATCGCCACGATTGGATTCTTCGGCGGAGCTTCAAGGATTGAAAACTCGATGGCTCCTACGTATACAATGCTATTTTCTGGAAGTACTGGAGAACAAGGCGAATTGGGGAAGACAATAATGCGGGTTCCAGCAAAGCGTGTGATCGACATCCTTAGAAAAATTATCGAGATATATAGGCAGGAAAGATCCGAGAAAGAAACATTAAAGCATTGGATTAGACGGATCGTAAATGGAGCTGGGACTGGAAACGTCAAGAGTGTTGAGAATATAAAAGTGTTGCTATCACCCATAGCACAATTAGATCCAATAGACATTGATCCTGAATCATATAAGGACTATGGTAGCGACATAAGATTCTCTGCAAAGACTGCCAGAGGAGAATGCGCTGCATAAAAGATTTTGAAAGATAGTCCAAGGAATTTGATGTAGATGAATGCCAAAAAACTCCAAAGCACTAATTCAGATATTAAAATACCATTAATTTGTGATACTGACACAGTTCAAGCGTTAATTTTGAACAGTGCTGCTAGGATAATAGATGTTCGTAAGTCTGAGGAGTACCTTCAGGGTCATATTAGAGGGGCGGCTTCCTTACCACTTTCACAAATATTAGAAAAAGAGCCATCCGGGATCATTGAAATTTTAAAAAATCTAGGCATCACGGATACCTTGCCAGTGGTCATTTATGACGATACTTTTGGTGCGCTGGCGGCTCGGGTAGCTTGGACACTCAAATATGTAGGTCACTCTAATACTTCACTATTAGAAGTGACGTATAGCCAATGGAAACGTATGGGGCTAGAAATCGAGTCTAACAATAATACATTCCCAAAAGTAGAACACACAATGCGAATCAACCATAAGATTCAGGCAGATGCATCATATGTCGATCTGGTAAAAGAACAAGAGAAAAAATTCTTGGTGGATTCAAGAGAACGATTAAATTTTCTGACTGAACATATACCAAACGCAAAAAACATACCTTATACAATGCTAAGATCTGATACTAACATATTACGTAAACCAGAAGAGATAAGAAGATTAATTGAGAATAGAGGCATGTCAACTGATTCTGAATTTATTACATACTGTGGCAGCGCTGGTACCTTGTCAGGATTGGCATTTTTTGCGCTTAGGTCAGCCGGGATAAAGAATGTAAAGCTCTATTCTAAATCATTTAGGGAATGGAAGCTTTTAGGTAAGGCTAAAGAGGAATTTAAAGATGCTAACTATTGGGATCTCTCAGCAGATTAGTATATTTTCCAGTTTGATTGGTAATAATATGATGATTGTTTTTATAATTCAATGACTCGTGAGTCCAAGTATTAATCGTTTCATATTTCTAATAGTAAGTTTATTCTTCTAATGGGAACAAGTACTTTGAGCACCATATATCGTAATCTTTGCTCGTCACAGAATTACTAGTGCATGCATGTCTTTATCTGAAGAGTCAATATTGAACGTACTCTGCTTTGTCAATCAATTAGCTCTTCAAACATGTTGCTTAATTCTTGTTTTTAAAAAATTCGATTAATTTCGGTGTATTATATTGTCTTTAATCCGCCTGATCCTAAAGCATAAATCACAATGTTCTGGGCATGAATCATGTACACAAACGCTTCTCATACTGTTGCAATTAAAACACCATATTTGTTTTGAAAACAAAGAGTGTTTATTGGAATAGACTTCAGTATATTTGTTGTCCTAATTTGCATTTGACTTTTCCAATTCCATATCGTACCTAATAGAGTCTTTGTATTTCACTATTGTTGACAATTTAGATGGACATCTTTAAGGCACCTAAGAATGACTTTGATTTCTTTCAGAAAATATTTCTAGACAGTCTTCGATTTAATCCCAAGAAATGTATACTCATTGAAGTCCATCTCAATGAATAAGATACATGTACCATTCTCAAAGATACTAGTATAGATTATCAAGGACATTTAGTGGAAAATGTTCTAATATATCTCCCTGATTGTCTTCATATCATCATGCGAATTAGACTTATATGCGGGCATAATTGGCTGAGCCAATTCACACAGTAGTAATACAATACGCTCTTCAATATGGCACGAGAACACAAGTTGTAAATTCCTGTCCATAACATCTTTTAAGAGGAGACAGAATTTGAATATGAGGTATCACATAGAACAAAAACTTTGGATAGAAGTTCTATATCAAATGAAGCCTAACCAAGAAAAACAATATTAAAAAATTAAACTCAGAGTTGATTTTTCAATCATTATAAGAGGTCGAATATCTCAAATTTTGCATTATGGTATAATTCTGGACATAGTTCTGGGGAATAACACTGTATCTTTTATGTCCTCAATATTAGCTAACCACCGTAACAGTCGTTCAATACCCAGTCCAAAACCACCATGAGGTACTGACCCAAATCTTCTCAAATCAAGATACCATTCATAATGTGAAGGATCAAGTCCTTCGATTTTCATTCTTTTTTTGATAGACAAAATATCATCTTCTCTCATACCTCCGCTGGCAATTTCTCCGAATCCTGCTGGAGCTAACAAATCAGCACTGAGTCCAATACCCTTATGATGAACATTCTCTTTAACATAGAAGGGCTTTATTTGGATAGGATAGTCAGTAACAAAAAGTGGTTTTCTAGCAAACTTTGTGAGTTCACGTTCTGAGTCTATATTTAGGTCATCACCTACATCTATCGTTCTCTTTTTTCCGCTAGTATCTAATATCTTAAAATCTCTTGATTGAAGTGTATCAATTGCATGAGAATAGGTAATCCTATCAAATGGAACATTGATATTCGTTATACTAGTAACATCACTTTTTAGAAAATTGAGAGAGTCAGATCTTTCCCTAACCGTATTGTGAATTATATATGAAATCAATTTTTCCTGCACGCTCAAGATTTCTTCAAGGCAGACCACTGGCGCCTCAGCTTCTAAATGTGAAAATTCTGCAAGATGCCTCACAGTTCTTGATTTTTCTGCTCTAAATGATGGAGTAAGGCTCCACACAGGACCCAAGGCAAAGATTAGTGCTTCCAGATATAGCTGGGCACTCTGTGAAAGAAATGCCTCTTCATTAAAGTATTTCAATTTGAAAAGAGTAGAACCGCCCTCTACTGCACCTTTGACTATAATAGGAGGAGTTACTTCCATCCAATCATCTCTGATAAAAAATTCACGTGCAGATTTTAAAATAGTTGCCCGTATTTTTGCAATTTCTATCATTCTTCGAGTTCTTAAAGTAAGATGTCTATAATCAAGCAACAGTTCAGCGCTCTGGTATTCACCTATGGGGAAATCGACATCAGCAATATTAATAATCATAAGACTGCTACCTCTAATTTCATAACCGCTCTCTGGCGCTCTATCGTCCTTGGCTAATATACCGGTAACTTCAATAGAGGATTCAATAGTTAGGTGGACTATCTTTTGTGTTGGAAATACACATTGGATGACTCCACCTCGTTCATCTCTGATAAGTATAAAGGTCTTTTCCTTCTGTTTACGTAATCTATGCACCCAGCCTCTGATTTTGACCTCCTTGCCTACATTAATAGGAGTTTTGATATCGTTAGCTCGATTCATAAATTCTCAGACATCGTATGATTTCCATTCTTCATAAGAATTTTGTTTATGCAAGCTCGAGCACCATCCCTATTATATAGATAGTTTTGAGATGTAAAGCATCCTAAGCCAAGGTACATTCTTTGTGCTTTGTTTATGTCCATTTAGGTACATTCTTTGGTATATACATACATTTAATTGAATTGCTTATAATAACTCATATTTACCAACTGACACAAACCAGCCACCGAATGTATTGAGTAGCCTAATAATAGCAAAGTTCCACCGTTATGATTAAAATGGATTCATGTTATTATTTTGAATAGATTTCGTAAGTCAAGTCATGATTGATTCTCTAGTGCGGTGCTAATTTGGAATATAGAAAACATGAAACTAAATGGTAGGTCTCTTTTTGTTCCAGGATTGGATCCTGGGAACATATTTCCATAGAATAAGGACAAGATTGGCAAAATCTACAACCTACGTCAGTTTTAGATGCCCCGCGTTTTAATCGAATTGTCTTATCTCTTTGCAAATTGATTGGATCAGGCTCAGAAACTGCATCGATTAATGCTTGTGTATATGGATGCAGTGGATTCAACAATACTTGATTTATCGGCCCGGTTTCTACTATTTTGCCAGCATACATTATAGCAATATTATCACCAATATATCTAGATGTAGAAAGATCATGTGTAATGTAGATATAAGAAATCTGTAGTTTATCTCTCAAGGTTTTCATAAGTTGCAGTATTTCTGCCCTGACTGAGATATCTAGCATCGAGACAGGTTCATCGGCAACAATTATTTTTGGATTTATAACTAGAGCCCTGGCTAGAGCAACTCTTTGCCTCTGACCACCGGAAAGCATATGAGGATACTTCCTCGATATTTCAGGTGCAGGTTCTAATCGAACATTTTCCAATGCTTTTATTACTTCATTCTCCCGTTCCTGTTTAGAGGAATATATTTTATGGATAATGAGTGGTTCTGATACGATATCCATCACCTTCCAACGCGGGTCTATGGAAGTGTACGGATCTTGTTGTACCATTTGGATTTTGGTCCTAAAATGTTTCAATTCTTTACCTCGTTTTCTTGAAATATCATAACCCTCAAAGAATATGGAACCGCTATCAGGTTCGATAGCTCGTAGTACTAACCTAGCTAGAGTACTCTTGCCTGATCCCGATTCTCCGGCAATAACCAATACCTCACCTTTATTAATCTTAAAACTTACGTCGTCAACAGCTTTAACATATTGAGTTTCGCTGCGCAGATGAAAGGAATCTCTAAAGCTCTTCTTAACATGAAAATACTTCTTTACATTGGATACACTAAGAACTTCGTCCATCCTCTGTTATGTTAGTGATTTAAGGAATATATACAACTTTACAAAAAAGAGGACAAATGAGTCTCAAACAGGCACAATGGAAAGAGAACTTAATTTACCAATAGTCATGTAGGTAAATTCTATTTTCCAAATCCACACAATATGTATAAAAGAAGTAATAAGATCATTTGATTAGAATGGATTTCAAGTCTAAAAATATTTTGATTATATTCACATAATGAGAATAATCGCTCTAGATGAACATATTGTAGTATTAACTTAGACTATAAGATAGACACAGATTTATGGTAATAGTAATATAAACGATATCTAATTATGAGTTATCGATTACTGTAGGACGCTTTGAAATTGATATTGAGATACAATTTACATTGACATTATACAAATTAACTAAGTTTACACTTCCCATTTTTTGCTCATGTCCATTAATAATATAGTTTGATAACGAATTACTATTTAGTGAAGTATCTGATACAAGGTACTATTCATCAGCAATTCAAATTATATCAATATACGGTTGTAGAATTCATATATACCACGAATATAACATTTTGCAATTACACCTAAAAGAATAGTTCTTGAACTTAACAAGACAAATATGTCTGGCTATAGTATGAAGATTAATTAGATGGAAAATAATTGATGTTAGTGATTGAATGGAAAGACCTACGAGAAGGAAATTGAGGTAAGAGGACATCTTATAGATTCTATGGTTCTCACAAAAATATTCGACAAGGTAATGGATCTTAAAGGTGATTTTGAAGTGCTGGAGTTCACTATAGGTAAAATGAAGGAGGATTATAGTCATGCCCGTCTTCTAATTCGTGGAAACACTTCTGAGCATTTAAATCAATTATTGGAATCATTATATATTGAGGGCGCACAGCCTGCATCAATCGAGCAAATCGAGCTCGAACCCGCAAAAAAAAATATGGTAATGCCTACGAACTTTTACAGTACCACCAACAACGCTACTCAAATCTACTACAAAGGGTTTTGGATCACCGTAGAAAATATGATGATGGATAAATGCATAGCTGTGGATACAAAAAGTAACAGGGCGGAATGCAAGATGATACGTGATATCAGGGCTGGAGATATGATCGTGATCGGAGAAAAGGGTGTCAGAGTAATTCCTCAAGAGCGGCCAAGGGAGGGTCTAGATGTATTTCAATTCATGAGCAGCACTAGTTCAAGCGAGCGCCCAACTCAGCAGATAGCCCGAAAAGTTGCTTTGGATATTAATCGAACTAAAAAAATAGAAAAAGGTAAAATCATTATTGTATCAGGACCAGTATTAGTTCATTCAGGTGCAACTGAGGCATTAGTAAAATTAATTCGTATGGGATATATAGATGGATTGTTAGCCGGAAACGCCTTGGCTGTGCATGACGTGGAAAATGCTTTGATGGGAACGTCTCTTGGAATGCGTGTAAACGATGGTACTCTCATGATAAGGGGTCATAGAAATCACATGCAGGCCGTTAATGAAGTATTCAAAGCAGGATCTTTAAATGCGATGATTAAAGAGAAGGTTTTGAAGAGGGGCATTATGTATGAATGCATAACTAGGGGCATTCCATTTGTATTAGCAGGTTCAATAAGAGATGATGGGCCAATACCAGATGTCATAACAGATGTAGTAGAAGCTCAACGACAGTACAAACACTTACTCAAGAATGTGAAAATGGTATTGATGTTTTCCACAATGTTGCATTCTATTGCTGTTGGTAACATGCTTCCAGCATCAGTTAAGGTTGTTGCTGTAGATATAAGTCAATCAGTTGTAACAAAGCTTTTAGATAGAGGTACTACTCAAGCTATTGGAATAGTTACTGACGTCGGAACCTTTCTACCAATGATAGTACAACAGATAGAAAAGCTGGCATAGTTAAGAATCTATAAATTGGGTTGAGCTTGCGGTGGATTAAGTCGAATAGTTTAGCTAGATACAAATTGTCGATTATTTTTTTATCAATGATCATTGATACTATCAGAATCAATAATTAGTTGTTTATTCGCATTAAGGAGGCCTAATTATGATATTGAATCGATTGGCCTATGTATAGTTTGATACACATTTCATCTACCATTTGGAATCGAAAGATATACGCGATTATCTCATCTATATGTTTGCGATAATTACTAGAGTGATGGTCACAGCTAAATAATTAGCAGATCTATATTTACAAGTTTAAGAATATATGATCAATTTACTATACATCGATGACATCCAGATGGTATAAGAAGATCATATTAGAAATTCATAACACTTACAAATTCGTTTTAAATGCCACAATAATTAAAAATTATTTGCATCCTGTCACTAAAATATTGGATTTGCATTTACAGATTGAAGAATTCAATATTCGTGAGGTAACAGGAAATGAGTTAAGAACAGTAGATTTCAATAGATAAAGATTAATTCAAAGCAAATATCTGTATATTGACTACTCTCGGACTTCTGGCGTTCAATCTACGCTAAAGAAATGAGCATCATTGTTGACAAATGTCCTGATGATAAGAGAGTATTGAATTTGGTTGGCTCAGAAATGAACTAGTACGCAACTATCTCAACGAATATAACATAATCTATATAATGACTGAATAGATAAGAGTATACAACAGACACCGCCGAAATTCAATTATTGGTATAACAGAATTGTATAGACTGAAATATGAACCAGGACACTCAACTTTGATGAGATGAACATGAGTTCCTGGTAACCAGAAAATGGACGTAGTGACCTTTACTAAATACAAATCAAGATGAAACAAGAAGTAAAGATTTATCGCAGGTCACTTCAAATTTATACCACAATCACATAGTTTTTTGTAATAACCGTTATTTCAAATTTTAGTGTAACTACAAATTGAGTACAATGTTACCACCAAGCAGAAGGATTTGTGGTAAACTAACATGATTAGAATTTAATCATTTCTAATTAATGCTATCGAATATCAAGACTTCATGAATACAAAGGTGAATTTACGCTATTCACCGAGGTTATTTGCTTACGGGTTAAAACTTAAATATAACTAAAATGTCACTATCATAATGAATAAAGATTTGAATAGACAGTACATAACAATCTCTATGATTGCAGCTATAGCAGCGTTGATAGGAACTTTAGTCGCCGGTCAGGTTTTACAACCTTTACACGCTCAAAACACGAGTGGCCAAGTCGGACAAAAATTAGGAAATGCAACTGGAGCTGCTGCCAACAAGACTGGTAATCAATCATCAAATCCATTAGCTAAAATTGGCGAAGCGCTAAAGGGCATGTTTTCCAGTCCCAAAAAATAGGTAAGACGTTTGGGGTTTAGTCATTAGTCCTTCTTTTTTGACCAAACTTTTCTAAAACCATTTATGTAATGAATCCAAAAATTTTTAGCTTTATCTGAGATCCATTGATTATTATGATCTAGAAATAGGATCGTGAGTTCTGTGAACACCAATTTTATCGTGAATTACAACTCCACGCGAATTGTTACGACATATCAAAAGCATATCTAATCAAAAAATATTAATTTAAGACGCGTGGGATTGGAAACTGTTTAGTCCAAGATAAGTTCAATATCTAAAATTGTATCAAGATTAACACTTATGTCATTATTTTTGGGGAACGAAATAGTAGAAACCTTAATAAATAACAATTCATGGACAAATTTGATATAGTGTGACTGCCGATGACTAATAGTGTGGAAGATTCTGACAACGAAGACTCAATAATCGTGAATATACCCAAATTGTCTGCCGACTTTCAATGCTCCGTTTGTGGATCAATCTTTACTACTGATCAAGATAGAGAACAACACCTCAAAAAAGAGGCTGAAAATGGTTTACATGATGGTAGTACTTTATATGATATAAGAATCGCCAGGAGTCAACAGTTATTGAACGATAATCGTGTACATCATGTCTGATATTCAGACATACGACGTTTTTGAGATAGAAACAAGGTAAAAATAGTCAGGATAAGTCGAACTTGATTATGACCTTTTCACAATAAAGGCATCTATGGTAGTCTGTGATGATCATACAAGAACTATAACACAACATCAAGTGTTGTTTTGAATAAGAACATATACATTTGTATTTTAGAGCATAATTAGGAAGTTGTCTATACTTGCATTTACATGAATTTCTGCTCTGTTGCATGATTTAATAGGATTTTGCTTTATCTGATTGATGGTCATGTCATTCGATTGAACATGTTATACAGAGTTGCCTTTAGGAAGATCTCCTTCACCATATTGGGGAATTTTC
>JBEDUN010000123.1:0-19419 GCA_040414675.1 Nitrososphaeraceae archaeon
ATGTGTATTCCTAGCTGGTATTATATTGATATTTATACTGTCTAGTAGTATTAATATCAGTTTAGCATCACAAAATTCTATAGTATCGAATATTTTCACCTACGTCAATTCTACCTTTGGAATCAAAATGCAGGTTCCATCTGATTGGAATCTACAGGAGATTGGGAATATGTTGAACAGATCCACAGTCACAATTATCCGACTAACACCGGCATTTGATATTCATAAATCATTTGATACAGATCCAAGCGATGGTAGTACTTATGTAGATATTAATATGCAAAAGAATATTCGAAACATGTCTTTGGATACTCTGATGAAAAATAACATTAACACTATCAAGAATGATAATAATACTTCAGATTTTAAATTACTAAACTCAACAACCGATGCTAATCTTGCAGGGCAAAAGGCCTACACAATAGTATATTCTAGCACATATAACGGGCTAAAAACCATCACTATGGACAGTGCAACTCTTTGTGGAAATAGGATTTATTCTGCCACGTTTAATGCAGAGCCATTGAGTTATGCAGAACTTGCGCAGACAGCAAGAAAGATGATTGGATCACTTAGGCTAACTACAACATCGTCTTAATTCTTCATGTAATTGTTAACATTGTGAACAACTATATCAAGGGTAAAAATTGATTTCAATTGTCATTGGAATATTTATTTTATAATTAATTGATCTACTTTAGGATAGTTATTGCTAGACTTGTAAAGACATCTCTGAGAGCAAATTACCTATTGTTGTGAGTAGAACCTTGATCACTATTACTTGGATGGCTTTCTGACGGCAATCCAGGAAATCCAGGCAACAAGGGTGTGGATGCGGATGATAAATTATCCTTAACTGAAGGTAAGGTTAGGACAAATGGGCCATTAGTCCTATTTATAGGTGATATCTCAGATTCAGGATTTATCAATGATTTGTTTTCATAAATAATTTTAGGCGGTATTGTGGTGTGAATCTTTTGTCTATTATTAGATATTTTGCTCTGAATTTCAGAAGTTGATGACATAGCGCTACCTGGTTTATTAGGCACATTTTTTCCAATTACAGAAAGCATTGTCGGATTGCTTTTGTTGATACTAGTGCTATTAGTATTATTCTTTGAAGTATGTAGTTGAACTTGTGGTACAGGTTTACTTGTCAACTGGCCATAAAAATTCACACCATAAAATTTAGTTATATCGGCCGGTTTGGAGTTGCAAGTCAACTTTGCTGCTACCCTGTTTAATCCAGGTTTGACAGTAGCATATTTAGAGGAAAGTGGAAATTTCCAAGTCGAATAATCATTTGAGCCATTATGACCAGTTGCAATAACGTTTTGATATGGTCTAACGTTATTCAAAACAATTGAGACTCGACAATTAGTGTGATGGTCATACATAGATATTCCAGTTATTGTAAGATTTTTATCATTATGAATAATTTGTTCTTGTTTTGGAAATATGATTTTTATGCCATTAATTTTGGATTTTGTCATCATCGTATTTACAGCCGGTTTCTGAAAGCTATAATTTTGTGAATATGACAAGCTCGTTAGATTGTTTGAAACAACAAGTATTATTAAGATGATCAATGTCATGACCAATAGTAAAGGTTTGTGAATCAATTGATATCTATTTATTCAGATTGACTATGATATAAAATGTTGGCTATGAATAGAAGTTGATAAAAGACTTGCTGCTGATATATAACAGGCATTTATTGCGATGATCAGGATTGAGTTCAAATGATATGTTTATCATCTAATTAATGATAATCTATCGAAATACCAGATATCGATTTTATCACAGCATCATCTAGGTAGTTATCTTAGTTCAGCTATCTTTATCATATAGCGATAACTGAGCGTTGTTAATTGGAAAGTGAGCCACATATTTTTAGAAAACTTATTGGCTAATGTGCATCAATACCTTGGACTCACTTTCGTAATTGTAACTAAAGCTACTAACTACGATAGAACACGCAGCAAGATAACAATATCACGCAACAATTATTATTACGAAGTAGTATTCATAATTTTGACAATACTGCTATTATTAGTAGTGCTGACAAACTCAGCACACGCGACTAATGCACCAATATATAAATCTGAGTCATCAAAAAAGGATTTTCTTTCTGGTGCTATGATCAAAAGTTACGCAGCTAATCCACATATTCGAAATTCTACAACTGTAATAGATGATTCAGCAATAACCTCACATAATTTAATATATACTGAAAAAGCTACTGCAATTTCTCCGATCCATACTTCATCAGCGGTACCTACATTGTTAACAGGATCTTTATCAGCAACTCATACTAAATCAAGTAAGGAATATAGTTTTTTTGAAGATCCTTACCACTTTTTTCTAATGGATTCAAACCGTCATCATGATTCATCTAAAAGTAAAGCCCCTATGGCTTCTGCTTTAAAAAATGTGATTCATAACACTTTAGAAAATAATTATAAGATTCCAAGAATCGCATTTATCAAACCCTCTTTTACAGCAGCTGCATATAGTCATTCGTTCTATGTCTTTTATACCACATATCAAAATTTACCTCCAGGAAAAAATATTACAACAAATATAAATCTCCTTACAAGCAAGGTAACTGCTCGGAAGACAGATTCTTCATCTTCTACACGTGGTATGTTTTATTTGTATGAAAATATTAAATCTCTTATTCCAAAATCAAAAATTGACATGTTAACGGATCCAGATGTGGATGCCGGTAATATATTTACATCTAAAAATGGATTAAATAAATATGACATACTAGTAATTGGTCATCAGGAGTATGTAACGCAACAAGAATATGATAATCTTAAACATTTCGTAAGTAGCGGTGGAACAATGATTATACTTGATGGTAATATTTTTTATGCTGAAGTAAAATATAACAGAAATACCCATGCAATAACCCTAACAAAAGGTCATGGGTGGGCATTTAACGGTAAATCTGCGTGGAAAAGTGTCTCTGAAAGATGGAAAGAAGAAACATCACAGTGGATTGGCAGTAATTATCTGTGTTTTCGATGTGGAATAACGTTTAGTAATAATCCTTTTGGATACAAACAACATGAAGAACAGTATATTACAAATCCACATGATGTTATACTGTTTAATTACGGTGCATCAATGCCAATACCAATACAAATACCAATACCAATGCCAAAGCAAACTAAACAATCATCAGTGATATCGCCATCACAACAATTGTCTACAAACAAGAATACACATATCAATACAAAACACATAATCGCTACATATGAATTGAGATATCAACTGGGAAAAGTTATAGTATTCGGCATTTATGCAGATGATATAATTGCTAGTAATAAGTTTGATAAATACTTTGATAGCTTGCTATTAAAAAATATTCGATAGATGTTTGTCTTGTATAGAAGATACAGATACCATAGAACAAATAGATGGTTGTACCTAAAACCTAATATAATTAATTAGCTGACTTTGTCAAAATTGGACTATGAAAAGACAAGATATTCTAGTGTTATTTAACAATTTGTTTCTTGATAGGCAATTAGCTATTTACTTGTCTATAGTTGTCATATCAACAGTGGCAATGATTTTATTTGCATCAGTTATGGCCAATAATTTGGCCTACTCACAAATTGCTGACAAATCAAATTTGCTCACTGGTAGTATACTTACAAGTGTAGCTTCACCAGATGCAAAATCAGTTTTTAACACAGGAATGCTATCTTTACCCTCAACTGTTAAAGGCTTCATAGTCTATATACCCGACGAAGCGCATCATCCGCCTACAGATAATAAAACGATTAGCCCAAATAATGCAAATTACATACCAACTAATCTTGCTATTCCAAAAGGAGCAAGTATAGCATTTGTCCACGGAGATCCGAATCATATCCACGTAGAGATCTTAAAGAATACTAAAACAGGACAGGTTGTTTGGCAGACTACTCCGATAACTCATCCGGGAGCTTCTGATGTGAAAGTATTAGATCCGGGATCTTATAGCGTATCTGATAAAAAATATACAAATATGAAAGGGACAGTAACTGTTGATGGTAATACACTATCAAACGGCGATTTAACTCTCGGTGGATTTTTTGTTCCTACTTCCTCTCTATCAAAATATAAAGCAGACTTTGACTCTGCAGGCTTTCAAGTTCTGTCTACTTTTGATTTCATGAGTAAAACTGTCCAGAAGGATATAAGCGGACCAACCACATTAATAATTTATTCCACACATCTTCCAATACAAGATGCAATAGCAAAGCTCAAGCCATTGATCGTATCCTTACCTTACCGTTAGTCTCGGTCTATCCTTTTGTTTAAAGTATCATATCTGAAATATATCTAGTTTCAAAATGAAACCGTGTAAATAGAAACCTGTGGATCTTATGAATTTCTTCTTTTTGATAAGCATAATTATTCTATCTATTTTTGTACTACTTGCTCTATCTGTTTCTCCAAGATTTAATTGGAGTGATTCATTAGTTGCCAAAGACTATTCACTATTTCTTACTGTAAACAATTCGCACTATGGTCTAGTATTGAATGAATTGATGATAACGATGACACTGTATGGAAGGGAAATCGTTTGGATCATAGTGATTATAATGTTCTTTATTTTTGGGGGGTGGCTAGGAAAAAAGATCGCAGTGACCATTGGCTTATCAATACTTGTCCTTACCTTTCTAGTACCAGTAATAAAAAATTTGGTCGAAAGACCAAGACCATTGGTTCCTCAAGTAGATTTCTTGCTTGCAGCTGATAAGGAATACGCTTTTCCTTCTGGTCACGCGACTATTGTAGCAGCTGGTGTAGCTGTGGTTCTTGCGCTATATAGAGGATCGTCCAGGAGGACTTTTATCTCTATAATTTTATCTATTGAAGCTGCCCTAGTATGCATCTCAAGAGTATACGTAGGAGCTCATTATCCATTAGATGTACTAGGAGGAATCCTATTGGGAATCGGTGTATCCTTCATTTTTGTAGGCTCGATCAAATCTATAGAATCACAAATTATGGTACCAATGAAAAGGAGGCTTCAGAGATAAGATTTTATTCCTCACCACTGATATCAATCTCGATCATTGCCTCGATTTTAGGCTACTAGATCTTGGTCCCATATGACTAAACGGGCATAAAAGAGAACATGACGAATAATTCAGAAAATACCATTTTCAAAATCGCTAAAAAGTACTAAAACTGAGCACAAAATATGAGAAATGTACGAATAATGCCGTGAAGTTGTTCTTCTTGTTCACTTTCATGCATAATCCTATTTTCAATGGTTCCAAACCAGATAATCAATAATCAATAGACAAGTAATAAACGACCATAGAAAGTCCTACCTTCGAGGATCGCTAGATTTCCTATGGTTGTGGTAATGAATAAGTCAGTCCGAATTCTCAGCGTATACCTTCATTCTTTTCGTATTATGCTTTATAGAACCTTTTCCCCATTATTTTATTTGGACTTGACTATCTTACAACGCCGTCACCATCATACTTCTTCGCTTCGTTAGCCTTTCAATCTCTGAAATTTGGCTTTTTATAATCTATCTCCAATCAAGTTGATCGGTTGGTTGCAGTGCCAGCGGCATTATGTTAACCGTCATTGGGTCGGGGTCAAGTCAAATGGTGAATAGTATACCTGGTGGACCCGATCCCACGACAGGATATTATGTTTGCTTTATGATGCAGCACTATTCTGACACTTATGATTTAAAATAGTTGAAGCATGACGAAATAGGTTAGCACTAGTACGCTAACCAACATTCTAGGCCACCATGGGAAGAATTTTTCCTACATTAGTTAAAACATGATGATTGGACTTAGGTTGAGGGAAAGAATTGTAGGATCCTCTTATCTGACAAATAGCCAGCCAGTACAGAATCTAAAGCCAAACCTAACATAACTCAAAAAAATAACGATCGGTTTTCTTTCTATGATGTGAAGCATAGCATACTTTTATATATATTGTATCAGATTGATTACCGATTAAGTTTATCTCTTAATTGTTAACATTAATCAAAATATCTTACAGAGGATGGAGTGTATAGACTTATGAATAAATGATCTTTGGTGATATGTAGCTACTCGATCTGATACAATTAGATATATTTATGTTATACCAAGTTGTTATCCTCATTTATCTCATTAGAATGTATATTTTCAGATTCAGTAATTGGAAGAAATAGGATTTGGACAATATTCTGTTCTCAAGTAAATTGATGAAATGAAAACAGATGACATAGTTTTGTGTTGATAGATTACCATGTGGTGTGAAATTTTATTGAACAATATTTGGTATTGTATACGCGTCATGTCGGCAAGAGATGAATTGTTAGTTGATTATTTCTTATATACATATAATTTGTGATTTGATCGTAGCGTAAATCTGACATGGGTATCACCTTAAATCCATTATCATGTAAATATTTCATTTCTGAGGCAAACAAATTGACATCCGTACTCGAACGTCCTTTCGAATCATCTATGCTATGATATGCAACTATAGGTATGGCATATATGCCAATCCCTTTACTATTGTAAGCAGTTTGTGAATTAACTTGTTCTTTGAACTTTTGAAATATTGTTGTATCATTGTGAAGGTAAATCTGATCCAAAGAGTTATGACTTTGCTCTCTTATAGAATATCTATTCGCATAAGTTAAGTTTCCACCATCATCATATGTTCTACAATCTGTCTGTTTGTGAGAGTATCCATCGCAACGTAAAAATATCAAATTCGCAAATCCATTGTCAGCAAATCCATAGTATTTGCTAATCATATCTATAACAGTTGAATTATTCCATCCATTACCGTGCACAACCGCAAAAATATTTGGTGAATTAATTCTGTGATTTTCTAAACATTGTTTTGAACCACCAACCTCAAACTCTAAATCCTTTCGAGCTAACTGATCGAGATTTCTATGAGTCATTCCTTTCGATTCGATATCCTGGCCATCTTGTTGTAGTTGCAAGATGTCATTCCAACTCAATCGATGTTTTTTATTACTATTATAAATATTATGTTTTCCTTTATAATTATCATCTACAAACCCACAGGTTATAAAGAAGCTTGCTTTGAATCCATATTGATCTAATATCGGTTTTGCGGTCGTAATTTGACTTTTTATCGTGTCTCCAAAAGTCAGAATTACTAATTTGTCATTATTAGTTATTGTCGACATATTAGAACGATGGTTAGAAATTGTGTCTATCTTGATTGCGTTACGAGATGTCGATAAAGTTGTTTTATATGAATGGATTATGTGTACAGCCTTGACTTCATAATTATTTTGACTAATAGCTAGCCCAATATTGTTAAAACTGGGCACATAATTACAATTTAATTGTGTGGAGGTTAATAAGAATATAAAAATAATGCAATTTGATATGTATCTTAAACCAAAAGCGTGGATGGAGAGCCAGCTATTCGCGTGTGACACCATTATTGAGTAAACATAATCTGTGTTAATCTTATTAGTATTTTTCGAAATGCATTTCAGACTTTTGTAAAAGAAGATTTTTGAATTTATAGTCTTAAAATATAGAAACTGTTGATCGAACTGTTGATGTGATTGACAACAAAAGTTTTATTGTAACTAACTGATTCCAGTTATTAAATTGTAGATTACTACATACTACCTGATCATATCTCTTACTGTGAGAAATACGAAAGTTGGTATCTATACAAAGTGGCTAATTTTAGATGTGAATCAGGTCCGGAACTGTATCTAGTCATAGATAACGCATTGACTCGATGCTAGCATAGCATATTCCAAAAACTCCTACAACAACAATCATCATAATACCTACCAAAATTAGGAATTTCCTTAAATTTAAGATTCTGATAGGTAGTTGGCATTTGCGACCAGGCACCACCACCACAGTAGAAACCTGATCACAACTTACAACATGCCAATATAAATTCGATTGAGATGTTATTATTTAAATTTAAATTAACGTTGTTAGTTAAGGTATATTACCAACAATAATTGGTGACATCGTCTAGGATCATGGCAATTCATTAAAGTAAAATTGTTCCTTAATAACTGAATTCTAGAACGATTGAGTAAATTTTGTATATATAGATCATTAAAGCTGCAAACTACTATACTAAAGGTTGTTGTGATTTAACAGGATCCCAATAAATATTTCAGATATGATATACACTCCATGTACTGGCAATAGTCTCAAAAAAAAGAAAGAATGATAAGATTTTGTTTCAAATCTATGAGTTTTAGCTGATCTAACCCAATTAATGGATTAAATACATCTTTATCTTTCAATCATTCATTTTTGTTAATTGTGATGGTGTCCATTGTAGTGATGATGGTGACTGTGGTGATGATGGTGACTGTGGTGATGATGGTGACCATATCCATGTGCTAGTGCGTGGTTTCCAACAAGAGGACCCGATGCAAAGAGCACAACAATTGCAGCTATTGCAACAATACTTAAGGTTGTTATGATATTTTTGTTTAGAGTTTCCATATTTCATACCATAAAAACTTAGTCATTAATTAGTATTAATTAACAATGTTAATCTACTAAAGTAACATTTCATTAATATGATATAAATTATACTTACATGAGGAAGAAAAGTGCCCCATATTATGCAATTAGTTCTATAATGTATCTTAGTATCGCTATTTCTTGCCGAAAATTACTGAATGTTCGACTTTCCTATGACATTCTCGCGACTATGCATTATAATTTAGTCAGCTGTACCTGAATTCTAATATAGTTTAATTGTTTCTCTTTTAATATAAGTCGGATGGAATTTTCTAATTTACTAAATATGGAAACAATTGGTGTTAAACTTATTTATTCTGGAATTGGTCGACTATTATGAAATTTATTTTATCTACAGCCATTTTAATGATCATATTCATAACACCAAATGCTGCACTTGGCTCAAAGATGGTTGTTTTGAGTTTCGATGATAGTACGCTGGGCCAATATACTATAGCTAAACCAATATTGGACAAATATAACTTCAAAGGAACGTTCTTTACGGTTTGCAATTATATTGGGAGACTTGAGCATATGAATTGGACCCAAATAAATACACTACAAAAAGAAGGCCATGATATAGAATCTCACAGCATGAGTCATAAGCATTTATCTAGACTATCGGATATAAAATTACAATATGAGATAGGCCAGTCAAAGGTATGTCTAGCAGATCATGGAATTGACTCAACTATTTTTGGATACCCATACTCTGATGGATCAAATAAACAAAATGTTGTGAATATAGTTTCCAAATATTATACTTTGGCTCGTGATGGGGGTGAACCAATTCAATCACTAAAATCTGTTGACAGATACTCCTTACATGCATCGACTCAGTCAGGCTCTAATGACTCTGATAAGCTCAAGACATTTATAGACAAGGTTAATCGCGCAAACTCGACCGCAGTTGCAAGTATCAAATTTCATACATTTGTAAACAATACAAACAATAAAGATAAGATTTCGACTAGCACCCAACTATTCGATCAGGAGATGAAATATTTACATGATAACGGTTTCAATGTGATCAGGATGAAAGATTTGGGATTAGGTACTTCGAATTACACACTGTTTGTGAAATATGTGAAGATAGATAATAGTAATGTCAGTCGTATTAATTAACTATGTTAATCTATAATAAAATAACATATCCTCGATACAATATAGAGACAATATCAATATGTTAAAGAAGAAAACTATTCGTAATTATCCTATTTATGGTATATATATTACAATCATACTGATTGCAGGATCTTTGTTATCAACATCAACATTTGGTCTTAATTGGTCTAGCAATATTAGTATCAAAAGTGATAACAACATAGGAAATACTAGTATTAATAGTAACAAATCTAATAACAATACAAAGGCAGTAATAATAGCCTTTGATGATGCCTGGGAAAGCCAGTTTACATATGCTAAGCCAATACTTGATAAATATGGATTTAAAGGAAGTTTTTTTATTGTATGTAATTACGTAGAAAAGAATCCTGATAGAATGACATGGAACGACGTTCAAACATTGGAAAAGCAAGGCCATGATATAGAATCACATACTATGAATCACATACCTTTAGATGCCCTTTCACAACAAGAACTGAATTATGAAATAGGACAATCAAAGCAATGCATTATTGATCATGGTATAGAAGGTAATAACAATAATGTTCCAATATTTGCATATCCATATGATATAGGACGCAATAATATCACAGTAATAAACACTGTTGCTAAATATTATCAACTTGGAAGAACTGGTGATAGACCTCTTGCATTCATGAATTGTAATTTGGCATTGGAAAAGAACAATGGAAGTATTAATCAGTTAAATTATATCAATGGAAACTGCAGTAGTACTCCAGCATTTACTTCCGCCAATAATAATAATAACATTGATAGTAAAACGAATATGGGTAAGGCTACATTCTACGATAAGTTATCAAACCTAAACAAATATTCTATCGGAAGTTGGACTCATCATCCTCATCACCGTGATAGGTCTTACAAGAGTTCGCAAATGTTTGATGAATTTGTGCAGGAAGTAAGCAGTCAGGATAAATATAATCATGATGGGATGATAAATACAATTCCTATTATAACCTATCACAACTTTACTAATGATCCTATCGTAAACTATGTAAGAAATAAATACACTACTGACACAAATTTATTTTCTATGGAAATGAAATATTTGTATGACAATCATTTCATCGTACTGCCTATATCTGCTATCAGATATGATGAGAATAACAATTATCTATATGTAAATGGCTTTAAACGGTAAATAATTAATTTTAGAGATTAATGGCCTTAATCTATTTCTGAGTCATTTAATATTTGAAGAAATATAGTTGGGAATACGTTATACAATAGATACTAAAACCTAGAAACTTGACACAGAATGCAGATTAAATGTGATGATGCAATATGATATTCTTACTTATGTCGGTAACATGTTGGAAATAACATGCATACTTATTTAAAAATCTGACTTAACATCGTTAGATCAGATTAATATTCATTGCAGATAAGAATATTTCTAATGAAAATAGAACGTATAACATTGATATTTATATGTCTACTATTGTTTGTTACTACAGGTCTAGGTTTACCTTTTTTCAGAGACATATCAGTATACGCTCAATTAAATCAAGGTAATTCTAGCACATCTCAACTACAGCGGTTAGGTACTACCAACATTTTAAATCCTCCAAATGATGTACGCCTCGTATTTAGTAACCATAAAAATTCGTCGCTAGATGAACAATTTATACTTCTAGGTAATAATTTGGGGACACGACAGAAAATTGCAATATCTAATCCAGATTATGGATTATCTGCACTTATTCCAACACTCATGACTGGTGAGAATTTTAATATTAATTCAAGCACCGACTCAGACATAGTCTATACTACAGCGTCTGTAAAATTGATTCCAATAACTTCTCCCTTCCCCCCTAATAATATGCGTGTTGAAGATGTAGATCCTGAAAATGATATATCCCTTGGAACACCGGTCGTGATAGGAAATTATACCGGTAATGTTGGCAGCTTTGTCATACCACACGCAGCTAGTCCAGGATATTATCTTCTATATGTTTATTTCTATTACCCTACTTACAATATCACTTTAGTATATAATACTGCAATACAGGTGAAAGGCAGCGGTATATGAACAAGGCAATAAAATTACGTGGAGATTTACATTGCAGACATGCGGATATGTTAGACAAAACTAAAATGCAGAGCATAATTATTTAAGCTCATCAATATGTTACTTCAAATTTTTCATGAGAATCAAGATTAATAGTCATTTGTGATGACAATAATGGTCAAAGCCCTAGCAGGTGTTTCATTGTTTTTATTATTTGTGGTATGTTTCTCTAAATATAAGATATATGCTAATCGATGAGAGGTGTATTGATAGAAGGCCAATCACTTTGATAATTGTCCCTTAATCATTAAATATACAATTCTGGTACCTATCTGCCAAGGAGAACCACACATCAGATGAATGAATTCTATGCTTTATTGATAGTTGGAGTTTCGACATCAGCTCTAGTGGCGCTAAGCTTATTGCTACATGGTAATTCCGCAGACATTCAATCTGTGACACGCAACGTCGAAAACGGAAAATCAGTATACGAGATAGAGCTTGTGAAAAACAATAACCAATACTTTGACGTAATCGTGGATCTAAGCACTGGCAATGTTTCAAAAATTAATGATACAACATAATCATCAAAATAGATTATTTTATTATTTAGTATATCCAGAGGTATGCAAGATACATAATTCATACCAGATAGACGACATATTAGAATTCATGTACGATTGACTAAATTTACAATGCCTAGTCAAGTCCGTGAGATATCGTAATTCAGCTGTTCCCCAAAACTTTTAGCTGTATTGGTGCGTATACATCGCTTAGTGTATTACCATCAAAATTTACTTTCACATAGCGAGTTGTGACTGGAAAATCAGAAGAAATATCGTAGGACTCTTCTCCTGAGACCGCTGCAGTATTGTCATAGTATATCGGTTTACTAAAGTGATTTCCATCTATAGATGTTTGTATGCTAAAGTGATTCACCACTTTGTCACCATTACTAAAGTTTAAACTTAGCGAACAAATTGGCATCTCCTGCCCCAAATCAATTATATACGACGAATTTACCTTCACTGATTCTATTGAAAGGATGTCACTATTTACATTGATGCTCTTATTGTGATCATCTTGTTGATAATTGAAGTTCGCTTGATGTTCTAGCGGGCCGCTAGGACCAGACACTTTAGCAATTCCGATTTCCTTATTAGCACATGCATTCTGGCCTATTTCGTTCGCATTTTTTGTGAAAACCATAGGCATCATATCAATGCCTAATTCGTAAGACACGTATCTATAGCTAGAGTTGCTATTACCAAGGCCGTCATGGGAAGGAAATACAGCGTGGACTTCAATATTCCACAGACCGTGTACTCCAGAAATCTCAAAATTGTTACCGGGTAACTCCTTAAGTGAGTGTAATGAGGGGGTGTCTGCTTCATAGTCAGCAATATACGCCTTTACACTTACAGGACTTTCACTAAATTCAGTACCTACTTTACCCCCTTCCTGTAATGTTAGTACAGGGGTAACGTCTGCGGAAGGATATATGATCTTGTTCATGTTCTTGCCATCAAAATGAACAAATGGAATCATTTCATATCTCTGATTACTAGAGACCAAAAACGCTTTGGGTACTGCAAGCCCAGTGTTTGGGCCTATGCCATATGCTTTTTGTGTAAGTGAGAAAAATATCGACGGAAGGTTATTTATCCAAACCATGATAGAAATAAAACATGTCAACAACAATATGACCATCATTGCCAAAGCGCACTCTTTGATTATAGCATTTTGTTCTATTATCTCGCTTGGTAATGAGTTACCAGACTTAGAAAATTTCATTTCATCCTTAATGTTAGACTATGATACTTATATTTATGTTATTTTTGATTTGGTATCTGACCCATGTTCTATTAGAATCTAGATAATAAAATAGGAATTCAGTAAATATAATTAGTAGCTAGTTAGTGATATACAAGCATCAAATAATGTGTAGATATCGTGACGCGATTAGTATAGCTACAGATTGAAATCTTCTAAAGTATATCAATGATTTTCATCTATTAGTACCTAGATAAAGGAACGTAACGCTCATAATAGTTGTTAATTATGTAACATAACATAATAGTTTGATTTATCAGATACAATTAGATTATTAAAGTGTCAGGTGGTAATGAATTATATAAACATTGAATTCTCATAAATAGTTTATTTCGTCAACAACTCACGTATTGACTCTTGATTTTACATCACTTCATCTCAAATTAACTAATTTATGCATGATGTTCAATGTTTCAAATTTGACTAATTTTCTGACTTGCGTGGTCCCTGTCCAATCGGCATCGACAGATATTGATAATGTATTCCTTGAATGGAATCTGAAATGGCATGAAACAAGAAGATGACTTGATACAAATTATGGGACTTAATCGTATAACGACTAAAATCCTGTTTCCTTTATTTATTATGACATTACTTCTTTTGCCGATGTTTACAGTTTCATCACGGTTCTCGTTTGCGCAAAGTCAAAATGGCCAGACAAATTCTACACAGTCTAGCTATAATAACACAGGACAAAAACAATTTGCTAGTAGTGAAATTTGCAATCAAAGAATTCCAATAACAAGATTAACGTCAAGCACAAGTGAACTAGGAAATCCTCCAGGAAATGCCATAGATAATAACCTAAATACTAAATGGTCAAGTCACGCAGTAAATAAATATATTCAACTTGATTTGGGTTCGATAAAAACTATTTGTGGGATAAGTATTGCATGGTATAAGGGAGATGCTAGGCAAAATTTTTTTACGATTTCTACTTCTAAGGATAGAGTAAAATATTCTAATGTTTTTCAGGGAAATAGTAGTGGCCATTCTCGTCAACTTGAAAACTATAAAATTCAGAGTACTGATGCAAGATATATTAAAATTATCGTATCTCGTAATACCCAGAATACGTGGGCTAGTATTAGCGAGACAACGCTTTATGGACTAAATCCATCTACAAATCCACCTCCATCGGTGAACCATCCACCTATTGTCAGTAATGTTACAGGGATTTCAACACCCCAGGATAAGGCCGTGACGATTCCAATAATTGTATTTGATCCTGATCAAGGAGATAGTGCAACGATCACCAACAAAAGTTCTCCTGCACATGGGAAATTATCTATTGGCCCAAGCCAAAATAGTTTTGTGTACACACCCATATCAGGGTACTCAGGACAAGATATCTTTACTATTCAAGCAACAGATAATCACGGAGCGCTAGGCAACATAGCAACGGTGAGAATTATTGTTACCCCATCTACGCCAGTAAGTGGAGGAAACAGCAGCACTGGTCAAGGGCTTGACAAGTTTGGCATAAAAGAGATATATCCTACGAAAATAGGAGGCGAGCAATGGTTCATGAATATGCAAGATCCAAATCATGATAAGCAGACAAATCCTCCAAGTATGACTAAAAATTCTGATGGATCCTTCAAGGTGACTTCGACTCAAGTAAGATATGGTGTCTCACCCTCATCTGGTTATAATCCTAGTCAAATTAAGACAACAAATCAGAAGACAATGATACAACAAGGGTATATGCAATCGCCAAATGACTGGAAGAATGTAGAGATAACAGGCTATTTTAAAATCAATAGTTTTACTAGTTCGACCAATAATGGCGCTGCACATATAGAATTATTAGCTCGTGGAGGAGTACATACTTCAAGTAAATCATGTGAGGGAACAGCATACCACTCCAACATGTATGAAACTGGACGAAGCAAATTTGAAAAAGAGCTTGAACACACGGCAGGCTATACAACAAATGATCCTGAGAAATCCGGAGCAACCAAGAAATTAGATGGACGATGGATTGGACTGAAAGCCGTAGTGTATACCCGCACAGATGGAACTGTAAAATTAGAGCAATGGATTGACGATAGTACAGATAATACTAGTTCACCTGGCAATAATTGGCGTAAATCAATAGAATTTGTTGATACGGGAAGCAATTGGGGTGGTGGACATCCGAACTGCGGTGGTACCGACAAAACAATGATCTCATGGGGTGGTCCACTTACTCACTTTAGATGGGATAATATAAACAATATGGACGTGAAACTCTTTAGCGTAAGGGAAATTCAACCTCCAGTAACTGGGCCTACAACTACACAAGAGATAACTTCACCTACAGTCTCAAATGAAAGTTACTATTCTCCTCCGTCTGTAGTCATCATAAACCCGTATACTCTACCCTAAATCAAGACACCTTCTGGAGGTATGATGAAAAGACAAAATGAGCAACAACGTATCACAAGCTTTATCGATGTGAAGTCAATTGATTAATACTCATCCAAATTAGAGCGATTGGGAGGCAAGATTGTAATGCCAAAACAGCAGTACCAGGAATAGGATATTTTGCGATATGCGAGACAGACAGCGACGCTAAGTGAGATGTCATTATCTCTCATTTTGAAATTAACTCCCTCTGCAATTTTAATAGTGTCTGAATAGTCCTTACTGATAGTATCTAAATTGTTGGTTAAACGTTGAACATACAAACTATAGAGATTACATAAGCGATCGTATAACATTTGCGAACTCGGTGTAATCTTGTCATTGACACGATCTCCTTGTTCTATGAACCGCTTGCTGTGTTGCTTGCGTAGTTCTCAAAGGTAGCGAAAGTATGTGTCTTTCTTCGAGCAGGTAGTGATCTGTATCACTTCGAGTTTTCACCATATAAAAGCATAGATGTGATCGCATCCCTAAGTATTTGCCTATTGCGGCGTCTCTTAGACCTCTTCTATTTAAAATCCAGATGGAAAAAGCCGTCCGATTAACCAACCGGGTAAACCAGTACTAAAAAAATGGGCAGATCATATTTTAGTTAGTACTTCATGTCAGCTTGTACTGCATTCCTACCATAGGAATACAAGATGATATAGATATAACAGATATATTCACAAATGTTATGCAGGAAGCAATTGCAGCACTATATACATACTTGTATCACTAAGAAAGAGAAAATCGCAGCAGCCATACCAGTATTAGAATATGAGGCAAAAGACCAATTACTAACAGTAAATAGAAATCAAGAGATGCCAGAAAATGAAAATGAAAATGATTTATTGGGAAACCACTATTTTTAGTGTGGATGTGCTGAAACAGTGAATCTCCCTTCCAACGACAAGTGTTTTGAATAAATGTTCGACGAGGAAGAATCTAGAAGTCTTAAGAAAATGAATCAACATGCCATACTGACGATAATTCGCAATGCAAAGCACAGGCTGAAATAGTGAATAATAAAAATAATAAAGCAATTTCCAAATATGCCTGGCCAATGGATAGCTACTGCACAGTATATTTTATTGTCAACCATATCTTCATATTTACAAACTGCAGACCAACACGAATTGGAAAGAGATATGACTCTCACCGAGGCAAAGGATAGGATTAGGCATTCGGTACTAGCTCAAACTGCCAGAATAATAGCAGAAATAGACGCTTATCCGAACATTGCAAATGTTGAGAATTGGTACCAAAGTCACGACCAACTTCGGAAACTTTTCGACGACGAATCTAAAAAATGTTGACCTATGATTAGCCTCTATCAATTGCATCAACTGCAGAATGATAGAATGAGTTCCTTTGGTTGATCAATATGTATCATATAAAAAAATAGGTATGTTGAAAATAAAATAATATTCACTTCGTCATATTAGTGCCGCCACTTGTCATATTTTCCGATGACATGTTCTTAATCATCATCGTTGCTTGATGCCTTTGCTGCATCGTCATTGCCGATAAAGGAGTGGTCAGGCTTACTGCCATAGATGAGGCCAAAACTACAATCAGTGCAATAAATATGACTGTAGCGAGGGTTGTTCTAGTTGCCATTGGCTAATGGTATTAGAACCTTTTATAAAAATATTGGACTATAGATGTTGTGGTTGACGGATAAGATCTGCTTGTTTTTGCCACACTATCTTCTTAGCGCTTCTAGTGGAGATAGACGTATGCCTTCCAAGCAGGATATACTCCTGCTGTTGCCAAGCCAAGCTTAATGAAAGGGAAAGCAATCACATATTAAAAGATCGTTCGGAAGTAAGATAGGAGCAAAATGAGCAGATCCATCTCCGGATTCCTATTTGATAAAGAGATGTCCCTTCGCGAATCGGAGATAATTCAAAGCGCCTTGTACTTTTTTTGAGCAAATGTTGCTGAGGATATTCGATATATCTGTATGCAATTCAGATATGCGAGAAGGATCTATGTATCCACCTTTTCCTTTGTCGGCAAATATTGCTAGGCCTCTTTAACGATCCATAAACGTAAAAACTCAAATATTCCTTCAACATTGATATAGTTGATAGTGTTTTCTAACAACTCGGAAATTGTACTGCCCTATTTTTACCCTTGATAGAAGCGTCCAGTTCCACATTGATGAACACTAAATAGAACAGCTACGTCTTATAACGATATATTTGATATTTTCAAACTAGCATAGAAGTTTTATGATTTTGAAGATAGCAGTGAGCTAGAATAAAGTCCTAGATTGATTCTAAATCTACAAAATCTTATTTTCTATCCAGATATAATCAAGATATCCTTATAAAAGCCACCAATCTCCATAAATTACGGAGAGGAACTCATTTTTAATACGTTATATTGCACACGCTGCATCTGTTGGATATATTAAATTCAATAAATACATTAAAGGGATTCGAATAACAAGACATATGCACAAATTGAAGAATCGTCATTAAGTCTATAGAATCTGGAGTAGAATTAATCATATGGTGGTCTGGTATACTGGATTATTATATGACAATATAGGACCATCTCTGTAGTGATTTTTGAGCAAAGTGCATACGCCAAATCTAGCTTCTTCGCATACCAATTAAAGTATTGGTTAGGGTAAAGGAAAATCTGAATTACAACATACAGCAGATTTCCTACTGAATAACTTCTATTGTATTATTTCTAATTCATTATTAAGTACTAGAAGTAGATGCAATAATAATGTGCCTTCAGGATCTCGTATCAGATCATTATAAGGTTATAACTCCGTTCTTTGTCATGGTAATAATTTTATTATCTCTTGTCACATATAGTCAGAGCGCTTCGTCTACTGTAATATATGTCAATAAATCCTACACGAGGATGAATGATAGCCCTTTCAGACTCCCCTTTGGTACAGGATTTGCGTCTATCACGACTGCATGTCAAAGGCTTCCAATAACCAATGCTACGAAATCGAATATAATAAATTTAACTAAACCTGTCGCACCAACAAGTATTCCAGTGTTTACATGTACTTCAAATCGTCAATCTCATCCAAATCCAACAGCTGGACCAGTAGCAACAAATCAGATAAAGGCAAGAATGGCTTTTGCGGAAATGGCATCGTATAAGTCATTTGATGTATACTATGCAGCAACGGAAGAAACTATCGAAGACATGACCAATCCATACACTCCTAAGGTTGATCCAGCTGGATGGACTAATAAGGGAGATTATGAGATATCAGACGCATGTGATGAAAATGTCTTCATGAATAATGGAAAGCCAAAAACATATCCTAATGGAGCATTTGGATCGCCTTACTACTCGAATTCAGATAAAGACTGTATAGTACCAGGATTAGGTAAAGGCGGATATTCAGGAAAGGGAGACTATCAGAATGCTAATAAAATACCTGTTATTCCATCTGCAGATCTTTTTATAATATTTTGGGGAGTACCCGGCAGCTGGAACGCAAATGCAACAGGTTATAATACTCTAACCCATATCCGCACA
>JBEDUN010000124.1:0-44171 GCA_040414675.1 Nitrososphaeraceae archaeon
ATAAAATGACAAATCGCACAACATCTAATAAAATGCTTGCAGTAGTAGCAATTGCTGCTATGATGGTAGCAACAGCAACTATTGCAGCTTTAGTAACACAACCTGTCGCAGCGCAAAGTATTTCAATACCGACTACTGACAATCAAAATCAAAGCTGTGATACAGCTGGACTTTCGTCTGCAATAAGTAACTCCTGCAATAGCAGCTTTAAAAACAACGTTACCAATTCTGGTGGCTTACTTAATCTAGCTGGAACTGGTGGTGCAAGTATCTCAATACCAACTAACATAACTCAACAATCAGACTGTGAAACTGGTGGTGCACACTCTGCCATTAGCGCATCTTGCAACAATAATGCTACAAACAATGTTGCAAACTCTGGCGGCGAAAAAGTTAGGTCTTAAATAGAGACACAATAGTGTAAAAGCGTAATGCATACTTAGGGAAGTCCCTTTCCTTTTATTTTTAATTATTTTATTGCTTTGACAAATTTTTAATTCATTACCTTCTTCTCCAGTCTTAAGTAGCGAAAGTATCATTAGAAGATCCATAAATTAACTCAAAGTCTGATATTTTCGAATAAAATTTACAATACCTTTCCACATTTTCAACTATCAGCATAACTGCGGAAATTTTGTAAATTTTTATAGCATTATTAGTATATTACTAAAACCACATTAGCATATGCAACTCAGGTAGATAAAAACAACGATAATGTGCCTTGGTTTCAATCTGGCTTGCTAGCTTCTATCATTCTGCTCATTTCCTGCATCAGTTTCTTGTATTTATGGACAATGAATTCTAATTCAAAATATATTCGATTGTACTTCATATTTTAGCTTCTAGCCAATACACAGTAATGATATATGCGAAAAACTATCTATTGTTATTCCTCGACTATAACCTATTCACAATTGACAATAGTATAGTTTTTGCATAGATCGGTTTGGTGTTTGTGTTTATTATATTTCAATTTATAGACACGCGACATGTTGTGCCTAAGTAGTTGGGATTTTGTAACAGTCATTATCTTACGCATCCAATAGATAACATATGTCTTTAAAATCAGTGGATTTGAACGTGCATAGTCGCTAGAAAAATATAATAAGGTTTTGGCAAGAATATTGGTAAGGCGTTTGCACTTATTCTTTTCACTCTCACTTATTCTGCTCTCTGCAGGTTTAGTAGGTTTCATTTCCCACATATTTGTAAATCAAAACGCTAATGGAAATATATTCATAGGTAGAAATTCAACAAACGGTACAAGTTTGGATGTATCAGTCGAAGAGTTAAGCATTCATTCTGACCCCGAATTGAAAGAACTTTTTAAGGTATTCTTTTTTAAGCCACACTCAAATACGATACAACAACATGTTGACTATGACTTTCTGTTGTTAAAAGACGGTAGAACATTATTTCAACGCTCTAATGAAACTGGTGAATCCCAAGTCCCATTGCATACCACATACGGGCAGCCAGAGGTTCCAGTCCGAAAAAATCATAACTTACCAAGTGGAAATTATATTATCAAGATTCCAATATATGGCATACTTTTCAGTCCAATCAAGCCAGAAGTTTCAGAATTCAAATTTAATATGACATCTTAATAATTACCCAATTATAGTCTAGTTTTCTATCAATATTAATACTCAATAAACTCAAAATTGAGCTAACCCAATAATTATGACACATTCACCAGATAGACTAAAAAATATAAAAAGCCAATGATCTTGTGGTCATACGGCTTCTGCTGCTTGCTTAAGGATTCTAGTGTTAGTCTTTACCTGTGGCTTACGTCGTACTTAAAAACCACATATTTGCAGTCAATAATAGTAGATTATTGAAAATGGCATACAGCTGTTAATGTTACTAACTGCTAATAAGATCAATGGCACCAAAGACTTTGCCCTAATTTGACAAAGAGGAATGAAAATTGGCTATATTAAGAATTTTCTTTTCCTAAAATATCTAGATTTATACATCTATAGATCTATTTAGAAGACAAGGTCGTTTAAAATTTGGCAAAAGATCCTGTATGTGGCATGTTTGTGCAGGAAAAACACGACACTATCACAAGTGTAAAGGACGGTAGGAAATATTACTTTTGTAGTACTCAATGTTTAAATGAATTCACACAACCTGAAAAGGAATTAAAAAAGCTCAAAAGATATGTTGCCATAAGTATTGGACTTACAATACCCATTGTAATTCTGAGTTTACCTCACATGTTTCCCTCCCAATTTGGCTCTCTGCTTCCCATGCGTTTCATGCAGTATACGAGTTTTATCATGCTAGCACTAGCTACTCCGTTGCAATTCTGGATTGGCTGGAGATTTTATAGGGGTTTATGGGATGGGATTAAGTCAAGAGCATCCAATATGGATACACTTATTGCCGTAGGAACTACAACTGCGTATGTTTATAGTGCAATTGTAACAATTGCGCCCAATTATTTCCCATTTAAATCCGTATACTTCGAGACGGCGGCAATTATTATAACCTTAATATTAATTGGAAGATTGCTTGAAACCAGAACCAAAGAAAAGGCTTCTAATGCAGTACGGAAACTACTGGACCTACAACCAAAAATGGCCAAGATTCTTAGAAACGGAATTGAATTGGATTTGCCTATTGAACAAGTCAAAGAAAATGATTTAATGCTAATAAAAGCTGGCGAGAAAATTCCTGCTGATGGGATAGTAGAGGAAGGTATTTCATCCGTAGATGAGTCAGCTATTACTGGCGAGAGCATCCCTATCGACAAGCAAAGGGGTGATCAAGTTATAGGAGCAACTATCAACAAGAACGGTCTACTCAAAGTCAGAGCGACAAAGGTTGGACAAGACACGGTCCTTTCTCAGATTATCACGTTGGTAGAACAAGCTAGAACCGGGAAGGCACAGGTACAAAGGTTAGTAGATCAGGTTGCTAAATATTTTGTCCCAGGGGTGATAGTAATAGCAGTATGCGTAGGTTTTGGTTGGTACTACATAGGGGACATAGGATTGACATATTCCATATTGGCATTTGTATCTGTAATAATCATTGCATGTCCGTGCGCATTAGGTATTGCCACACCTGCTGCTCTAATGATGGGTTCTGGAAAAGCAGCAGAAAATGGTATTTTGTTTAAGGGAGGAGAATATCTCGAAGTAGCAAGAAAGGTAAAGACGTTAGTGTTCGATAAGACTGGAACTTTGACTAAAGGCAAGCCTACAGTAACCGATATTGTAAATCTTTCTGACAATTCATTTAGCGAAGCAGAATTGATCAGAATGGCTGCCATAGCAGAATCGGGCTCAGAACATCCACTTAGTCAAGCAGTCATCAGCAAAGCCAAAGAAAAAGGATTGTTAGCTGGTTCATCTACTCCAGATTCCTTTGAAGCGGTGTCTGGTCATGGTCTGAGGGCTACGTATGCAAATCATACAATTCTAATTGGAAACAGAAAGCTTGTGGAAGATCACAACTTGTCAGTTACGTCGACTGTAGACTCTAAGCTTAAAGAGCTTGAAAGTGAAGGAAAAACAGCCACACTGATTGTTATTGACAACAAAATTTCTGGAATAATTGCATTTGCGGATACAATAAAAGATGAAGCAGGAGAAGTGATTGATTCTTTAAAGCTGATGGGAATCGATGTGGAAATGCTTACTGGAGACAACGAAAGAACCGCAAAGGCTGTTGCATATCAACTTGGCATTAGTAAAGTCTTTTCTCAAGTACTACCGCAGCAAAAAGAGAGTGTGATCTCCGATCTCAAAAAAAATGGGAATGTAGTTGCAATGGTTGGAGATGGAATCAACGATGCACCTGCATTAGCCCAAGCTGATTTAGGAATTGCTATAGGCTCAGGGACTGATATCGCTAAGGAGACTGGAGGCATTATTTTAATAAAGGGTGATCTACGAGATGTCATAACAGCTTTAGATCTTGGAAGGAAAACGGTAACAAAAATAAAACAAAATTTGTTCTGGGCCTTTGTTTACAATACTGGGCTAATTCCGATTGCAGGCGGAATATTGGTACCCTTCACTGGAGTTGGAATATTCGGATGGCTTCCCATGCTAGCTGGACTAGCTATGGCAATGAGTTCAGTGACTGTGGTTGGGAATTCGATCCTTCTTGGAAGATATAAACCAAGATTTAAGAAGGAAGACAAGAAACATAATCATTTGAAGAGCTTCGATACCATTAGAACATTGCCCGCCCCCAGCTGAAAATAATATATACGTAGGACGACGTATGGGATGCATCATCTCAAACGTGTGAATTATAAACTTCAAGCCTCTTCGTGTTGATAGTCTGTGAACATCTAAACTCAAAATTAAAGATTAGTTAGTAACACATAGAAATCAATTAAGAACTATCTATCATTATCTGTCATGGGTTTTGATATTGTGCTATATCCATGAATATTATTGTGGTAGACTTGACTTTAGAGTCTAATCCCGTTTATATATTTATGTACTATTATTGATTGTCACAAGTAATTGGCGAAGAAATTAGTCTACTGACTTCCGACATCTAAACACAGACAAGCTATGCATAATTTGTCAAGACATCCATATTTTTTGCACCACTTCACAAATTATAGATAGCCAAAGGGCTCACCATCGTTCTGAATTGGAATCAAAGAAAAATCCTCCAGTTGGGCCATCAAAAGGCAGTGTTGCAGCCCAGACAATTCCCTTAGCTCCCTCTTCCACAGGTCTTCCTCCAGACCCGCCAAGTTCTGTAGCAACCCATCCTGGGTCAACAGAATTAACCAAGATCCCAGTCCCCCTAAGTTCAGCTGCCAATTTCCTTGTGAGAGCATTCAAAGCGGCCTTTGATACACTATATCCTGGAGTTCCACCTTCATTCATATAGTGGAGTGATCCTGCCTGGCTAGACACATTGACTATACGTCCATACTTATTTTTCAGCATCATTGGGATGAATGCTTTGCAGACTATCCATGGTCCGAAAAGATTAGTGGCAAATGCTTGGTTCACAATCTCTAGATCTGCATCAACAGTGGTCTGAAAGTAATCATAAAGAATTGCTGCGTTATTGATCAGTATATCGAGATGTCCATACGCAAGTTCTATCTCGTTTTTCGCCCTATCGACATCTTGTTGATTTGTTACATCTAGATGGCAAAATGTGACCTCAAGACCCTCACTCTCTAATTGTTTGACCGCCCTTTTGCCATTTGGAATATTTCGAGCACTTAGCAGTACAGTAAAACCTAATTTCGAAAGCTGGCGACATGTTTCGAAGCCAAGACCTCGGTTACCTCCTGTGACAAGTGCGATTCTTTTTGTTTTGTAAAAATCCATATTATTACTAATTGATTTTGGCAATTTACTTGATTAAATGGCTTCTTACAAATAATAATTTCAATTAATTCACTATATCTTAAAAATTAATACAGACTTTATGTATAATTTTGAATATATATCAAAAGATACGGATAGTCTTTAATAATATGGTCTCATTCATAATCTATCTATTTTGGAACATCTAAATTAAATCAAACCAAAGGAAATTGTACTCCAATAGAATGTCCAGGTCGACATATTATTGTGAATTATGAAATTGAGTGCTAAATGCATGCTCTTTTCGAAACCAACCTTCTGAGAGATGATTGACTACTTTACAATCTATTATTAGGTTACAAATATGTTGGATTAAGAGTCGATTCAACGGCTAATTTGTGTCTCTAAACATTATTTGACCTATTTGACCAAATATTTGACCATTTGTTTGACCCTACTGACCTATTTGACCAAATATAAATAATCAATAAAAATTGAGATAACATGGCGAAAGATACCCGAGGATATCAAGTTTCATATTGTGAAACAATGGCTTCAAGGTAAGATTAGGAATGATATTGCCGCTGAAGGTGGTAAGTCGTGGATCCGTCTCAAATATTATTGATGGATGGAGACATAATTTAGGAATTCCACTGGCAGATGAGTTACTAGATCTTGCGATAATCTTGAAAAAACTTAATATCACTTCAGTTCAATGTCGAGATCAATAAATGGACAAGACGTTCCGCTTAAAGATATGAAAGGATGTATTGAAGGCTATTCAAACACTATTAAACAGAATTCCTCCTAAAAACTACGATCTAGCAGGTGGCTTGCTCGTTGCATATGATGCACTGAAATGATATGACAGATACCTAAGTGGCTTTTCCTATCTTGCAAACATCTCGCTTGAATATTTGCCCTAGAATTAGGATTCAATTACCAATGACTGATTCGACTTTTCATATGCCAACTACTTATAAAGCATCTACTTAGTATAGATTTAGTAATGAAAATCCTTTCTGTCAATGTGGGTCTCCCCCGTGAGGTCAAGTTTAAGGGAGAAATCGTTACGACAGGTATTTTCAAGGAACCAGTAAAAGGACGAGTGAAATTGAGGAAGCTAAATCTTGATGGAGATAGACAGGCGGATCTGACAGTACATGGAGGAATCGATAAGGCAGTATATGCATATCCTTCTGAACATTATAAGTACTGGCAACATGAATTACCGGATATGGCCTTCTCATGGGGAATGTTTGGCGAAAATTTCACAACAGTAGGGCTAATCGAAGACTCTGTCAACATTGGTGATAAATTTCAGATTGGCACTTCCCAACTAGTAGTAACACAACCACGAATGCCATGCTATAAACTTTGTATTAAATTTGGTAGAACAGACATGATTAGAAAATTTCTGAAAAGTCGGCGGCCGGGTATTTACTTTAAGGTGTTAAAAGAGGGCGAAGTTGGAGAAGGAGATGAAATTAAACTATCTAGTAAAAATAAAACTAGCGTTAGTATAAATGATATTGTTCGCCTATTTGTAGAAGATAAAAATGATTTCGAAACTATGAAGAAAGCCATAAGTATCGAATCTCTACCTGATGGATGGAAGCATCATTTTCAAGAACAAATCAGACAACAAGAACTAGCCAAATAATTTGATATTCAGGTAATAATCATATTTTGGATATATTTATTACCATATCTTATTAAATTCCCATTCAAAATTAAATCTGAATGGCTGCTGAAAATGTTGTCGGTATTTTAATCAATAATTTTAGAATCTTTTGGATATTGGGGGTTCTAAGATTAGAGTTGCAGTAACTGGATAGTATTTGGATTACGATATTTTCACATATCTTTAGTTAGACAAAAATGTCGTGGTCATTCTTATGTGCATTCTTTTTATATAATATGATATCTTCTCCAGTATCATAATCATTTACGTTAGTAGACAATACTATTGTTCGCAGTCTTTTTCTAATCTTTCGGTCATAAAGCGTAGATCCATTTTCTTGCAACTTGACTCTATTCATAAATCTACATTAAGACAAATAGCCTTAGCCAATATGAAATATCGGAGCACAATGATCACAATATAGAACACACGGTATCAAGCCGGATTATATTTTCAAAGTTAGAACAATTTTTAAAATAACACAACTCATATCGTGATCTCTATATGGTTCATATAGTTACCTTACAAACATGCGTATATTCGATGTGTAAAAATACTTACAGATTCATGTTAAAATTAGTTATAGACAAATAAAAGGCGAAAACCAAAATTTTGTTGTAAGCTTATCGAGTGATCCTATATTTTATCACTATTATACTAAGAAAAGGAATCAAAGACAAAATACCAATATATGCCACTAGAATTAGGAATATGCATTCTGTCTTTTTATTTTATATCTATTACTTTACAACAACTTGTCCAATCATCCAGGGATGTAATGTGCATGTATAGCTATAAGTTCCGGACTTTGGAAAGGTCAGGGTGAATATGGTTGAAGCACCTGGAAATATTTTTTCAGTTCCCTTTGGTACTAGCCAGCCAGAATTAATGTATTGCTCATTTCCATTAACGCGTAAACTCTTATTAGGTTCAAATGTCTTTGCCATACCCGTCTGATCTATCACAGATGGATCATAAGACATTGCATTGTTTACAAGTGCAATACTAGTTCCATTTTTGCCATGTACAACGTTTGGTTTGCTATTGGCGTCCTTAGGCAAGGGCACAAACTTTGAAGAGCTTGAGATGACAAATGGGGCCGTAGGAAGAGCAAAGTACTTGTTGTTAAAAATGAACGAAACAGTATGAGGTTCAAGTGGGGCAATTGATGGAGCGCTCCAGACAACTGTACTTCCAGCTTTAATGTCCACTTTTTGTGGATCATAACCATAAAAAGGATAAGTGTTGTTTCCACCACCGACTAATATTCGAGTCACCGGCGTTTGCTGTGCTATAGCTCTATAATTAAGTAAGGAACTTGTTATAGTAAATATCAACAACGATGGTAATAACACAGCTACAACTGTTGTCATCAGTCTTGCCTTCATTCAGGAACAGACAAACAATGCATGAATATAAGTTTAGTCATTTCTGAAATCCTCTCCAATATATAGATGCCATAGTATAGATCTGCATAATTGAAGGCAAATTCATAATGACCTCGAATATTACTTGATTGTAAAAGATATCGTCATTATTTTATACGCTTTCTAACCGCATCTATAGTCTTTTTTTGCTCTTGTGCGAGCTCTTCTGCGGTCATTGCGTTAGCCATTAAAATAGTATTTTCGCCTTCATTCTCATTGAGAATGTTAGTACTATTATTAGTAAATATGCATGCATATTGAGAATTCTTTAATATTTCTATGATGGATTCATCTGTTGAAGGTAGATCAAGTTCTAGATCTTCCAGAGTAGTGATTGTACCGTTATCATCAATGTCAAGCTTTGTAACACTAACTTTATCGTTATTGATAAGTTTGTTTACTCTGACTAGCATTCTGAATATATTATATTATATACCATTGATCATACTTACACCTTTTGCATCTTATAATATTGTTATATGTGCGATACTAAATTAATTAATTAATTAGTTACTTAATTAATTCAGGACGTTCTACCATCTTGTACTACAATATACACATTGTCATTGTTGGGTATACTTATTCAATTGTCAACCTGCAAAATGCCCAATTTGCAGAGCTGTGAAGTTATCGTTTAGCAGCAGAGTATTTCTTGTATAATCGACATCTATTGAAATAATTACGGGAGTGTCTGTCGATTTCTTTGCCTTACAAAGGATCTTTGAAAATTCTGCCGTAGATTCAACATTGTACCCAGTAGCTCCAAAGCTTTCGGCAAGCTTGGCAAAATCTGGGTTATTGAATTTAGTAAAGGCACTTTTACCAAATTCTTCTTTTTGTTTCAAGGAGATTAATCCGTAATCAGAATCGCACCACACTACCACAATAATGGGTAACTTGAGTCTAACAGCTGTTTCTAGATCTTGGACATTCATCAAGAACCCGCCATCCCCACACATTGCTACAACTTTTCTATCTTGTTTGGCAAGTTGTGCAGAAATGGCGGCTGGCAACGCAAATCCCATAGAGCAAAAACCATTGGGAATGATACATGTATTTGGTAAGTATGTTTCATATAGCTTTGATATCCAAAGTTTGTGCACCCCAACATCTGAAATAACTATATCATTCTCGTCTAGTGCAGATCTTACATCAAACACAAGCTTTTCAGGCTGAATTGGGTACGAAAAATTGCGTTTAAATTTTTCGGTATTTCTCCAAACGACTTCCTTTTTGATTCTCTGAAAGAGATCAGGCATTTTTCTCTTATCTATGACTTTATCAAATTTCGTTACCTGGCTAGTATTCCTACGATTAGTATCCTTTAAATCAACTGAAGACAACATTGTTCTCTGGTTAATTTTATCAATCTCTTCAATTATCGCCTTAATAGTATATTCAATATCAGCTACAAGCTCTATTGTCGGTAGGTAGTATGTATCAACTTCTGCTGGAGTAAAATCAATATGAATGATATTCTTGCTCAACTCTCCGTTCCAATTTTTTGGACTATATTCTACAAGGTCATATCCAGCTGCGATTATTAGGTCAGAGCTTTTCATTGCAAGCAAAGCGTGATCAGCTTCCTTGATCCCGATGGTCTGCAAATGACTCTCGGTATGATCCGATATAACCCCCTTCGCCATAAAGGTGTTCATGGAACATATCCCAGTTTTCTCTACGAATTCTCTCAAACAGTCAGAGGCATCACCTCGTATACAACCGTTGCCAACCAATAATAAGGGCATTTTCGCTTCCATGATCATCTTCGCAGCCCTTTCTATCAATACCCTGCTAGGCCGTGATCTGGAAGACAGTTGACCAGGATCTATTGGTAAAATTTCGGAATTCATTTTTGCAATATCTTGAGGTAGCTCGAGATGAACTGCTCCTGCCTTTTCTTCCAATGCAATCTTGCAGGCTCGCCTAATGATTTGTGGAATGCTATCGGGGTTTCGTATTGACCATCTCCATTTTGTTATTGGTAGAAACATAGTCACAGCATCCATATTTTGATGAGACTCCTTATGCAAATAATGTGTGCTAGTTTGTCCTGTTATGGCCAGAATTGGAGATCTATCCATATTAGCATTTGCCACACCGGTAGTCAGGTTGGTTGCCCCTGGCCCTAAGGTAGAGAGACACACGCCTACTTTACCAGTCAATCTCCCATACATATCAGCCATGAAAGCAGCTGCCTGTTCATGTCGAACTAGTATGAATTTAATAGATTGTGAGTTATCAAGTGAAATCATAAGATCGGCATTCTCTTCACCTGGCAATCCAAAAATATATTCAATCCTTTCTGCTTCAAGACATTTTATAATTAGATCAGATGCTTTCATAATTCGGCTTATCACTAAAATGGACAATCAGGTATCTATTTCTTATTCTCACAAGGTTCTTTCTATTCCAAAGCGAGTGAAGTCGGAGCTGAGTATGTTTGAAGAGTTTAAGAAGATTGAGATTCTTGCTTTTAATTAGATCAGCATACGAGTTTGGTACGTTTTAACTCTAAATTTATATCGTAAGTTGTTTGATTCGGATCGACTATCACATTGCCAGCCTAAGTTAATATCATTTTATTACCATGACTGGACAGTGAGCATATGTTATTACGGATGATGCTACACTTCCCAGCAAAAGATCTTTTAAACCAGAATGCCCCCTAGTTCCCATTACAATTAAATCCATCTTTTCTTGCTCTGCGTATTCCATGATTACGTAATCCACTGGTCTATGACTGTTGATTAGTTCAGTCTTAAGTAGAACGTTAGATTCTTTTGCCGCTTGTGTGAAATTATCCAACCATGACTTCGCATCTGTCATAGATTCTTTACTTTTTGATTTATTCATGAAATCTTCCTGTTTCAGATGATATGACTCTGGAATATATGAGACCGTTATGGCATTAAGATTTGCATGAAAAAGTCTTGCCAAGTCCAAGGCCCTTTCTGCTGCCTTTAGTGAAAGCTCCGATCCATCAATAGCTACCAAGATTTTTGAGAATGTTGAAATTTCTTTAGACATCTGGATCTCTATCAGGGTTAAGAATTAGGGCGATCATAAATGTGTATTTTATTACAAGTACCAAACCTTACGCTCATCTGGAGATCTGGTTGTTGAGTGTCAGGAATCATAGTATATTTGAAATTGCTGCAATTGTTTGTTTGTTTGTTGACATATCATTAAGGATTGGATATGAATTCAAAACTACTATCCATATTACCAACTAGAAATAGCAATGAACTTAAGTGGCATACAATTCAAAGTTATCAAGCACGTTGGATACGATAGAATCGAATTACAAGCCGGAATCGGTGAAGTTTACACTCGATGAATCGCTGGCGGTATTAATGGGGTTGGGCACTGCAATAAAGACTATCGCTGATGCTAATCCAAACGGCAATATAGACTCTGATGGCCTGAAATACATCGACGACATGAAGACGGCAAGTGAAAAAGTTGTTGCCAGTATTGACAAAGAAGTATTGGAGGCTGCCCTAAGAAAGAGACTAGTAAACAATGACTAAGTCAACATCTTCTTTATCAGGTATAGTTTAGAGAAGGTTTTGCTGATCCTTTTGTCGTATACGCACAGCACATATTCTTGTAAAGACTCCAGAGCGTCGTTGGTTACAGTATTGTGTACTTTAAAATTCTGCTCATTTGTCAGTTGCTTCTTTGTCAGAAGATGACCAACGTCTGTTGTATGTTTCATCTTTAAGGTTATGACCCTTAAATATTTCAAAATAGGCCTGTTTAACTTTGGTTTGTTTATCGAACTCGGATTGTATCCACAGAGTTTCAAATATAGAAGTACTTGAAGAGACGGTTGATTCATTGTTTGAATAGATAGCAATCATGATATTTTCAGAGAACTTTTTTTCTGAATTATCTTCTTTAGCATCTATAGCTAAAGAAATAGTTTGATCAATTACTAAGGTAGCGATCTTGGACTGTAAGGGTTTTGTAATATGTTGGACCACAATTGCCGAGTGCTTTTCATCAATTATTTCTTGTACGACGTCGTTTGGTTGATTGGGATCTGACTGTATCAACATTTTAACCGTCACGCCACGCTTCGACGCTCGCCAAAGTGAGCTCAATATCCCACTCCTTGCGGCCAGATAGACCAAATTAGGCGTAGAAAATAACACAAGTACTTCATAAGATGCTGATTCTAAAATGTTAATGGCAATTTTTTGAATTTCAGATCCGCTGTCGAGCATATCGGTAAATTCGCCCCTATATCCTCTTTCAATTTCTTTTATCTTCTCTTTGGCAGGAATTGAATTGCCACATACATTTTCAAATAGAAACTGCTGTGCAACTACGAATGATTTATCATCGTTGAATAAAACTTGCTTTACAACTTGATCCTGAACTTTTCCACTTTCATTATCACTTTCTAGTACATAGAACAAATACTTTATCGCGTCAATTATTAGAAAATTACCATTAACCCAATCTGCATGATAAACAGTTTGGCAATACTTTAGAAGGAGTTTACAAAATGAAATATTTTCTGGAGTTATATTGATGATAAACCTTAATTTTACCCCAGCGTTTACCAAGCCCTTTATGACATCCACCAGTTGCTTATCAGAAACCAGAATTGATAATCCTCTGTTATCCATACAAAAATCAGCTTTTTCTTGGGTTGCAGACATGATACCTAAAATCTGCCTATAAAAGTTCTCAGAACGACGTACCTCAATTACGTCGCTTGAACTTCGAGAACCCGAGTGAGCCATGGAATATACTACAAGTATCTTGATTCACTTTTATATACCTAGATCTCGAGGAACTCTAGTTATTTTACACTCATACCAACATTATCGAGTCCTGTTCTTTTTCTAACTTATTCTGTCCAGAATTCTCCGCGTAAAAGCAATCTTGGTATTATTGAAATTCAGGCATAGGTAGAAGTTATATATAACTTTCAACCAACGAACCATAATATTGCCTATATTCCTCGATGTCCACAAAGTGCCTTTTAAGGAAAGTCATCTCAAAGAACTAGTGAACGATCCTACAGACGAATATGGTGTCAGACATGTTAATCTCTTTTACAATAAGGAAGCTCGTATATGCTTCTGCCTTCTGGATGCACCTGATAGAGAGGCTGTTATCAAACATCATGATAAAGTGGATATCAAATGTGAATGGATTACAGAAGTGACGATGGCAACTGGAGAGCAATTCTTCGCCAAAGCCAACAAATAAAAAACATGTATTTATCATGTAGCATATTGTTTATTGTTTTATCAAATATTTCATGAATAATTAGAAATGGATAGACAGCATATATTAGGACGTAAAACAAGGATGCAAATACAATTGCTCTAGCAAGCAATCAATTGCAAAAGAGTTCATTAATACATGAGTTACATCTCTAAATAGAGATTGACGAATTAATCAGACTAACTAGGCAATACAAAATTACCGTTAAAGCAGATTAAGACTGCTAATACGAAGCTTGTTAACGGTAAATTAATTGTAAAATACTGTTGTTACGGTTGTTGTTGTTTTTTGTAACTTAGACCAAGTACCAGGCTCCAAAATGACATCATTCGCAAACAATAGATGAATACAGTAACAATGCGTGGTACTTCATTTGTAGATGATTGAAATTTTAAAAAAGTTCAAACTTTCTGTTCATTGCTGATACGTCAAGACATCTTGTGGTAATAGCAATATCATTAACAAGGTTAAGTAACATGTAATATTATAATTTTTACTAAGAAATTATAGTATTTGTATGATAAAACAAAAGTCAGTGCCAATTAGGGGAATAGTTATTACTGGTTTTGTTGCGGCGTTGTTGGTTGTTAACATACTCGCATGGTCGGGCAACGTTTCAAGCTTGGCACTCGCACAAAAGCAGCAACAGGTAACGTACACAGCAACACTAACAGGTAAAAATGAAAGTCCACCAGTAAATGCCCAAGCCACAGGGACGGCCAAATTTACTCCAAATTCAAATGACACACTAAGCTATGAAGTGAACACAAATAATATTGATGGAGTAATAGGGGCACATATCATTGAAAGCAATGGATCTCTACTTGCGCAAGTGTTTAACCCATATGCAAATCATAATGGTAAGTCAGGCATACCCACTGGAAAAGTGAATGGGGTACTATCTAGCGGAACCATAACATCCGATGATCTTGATGGCCCATTAGTCGGCAAGAAAATAACTGATTTGGTAAGTCTAATGAAACAGGGTAAGGCTTTTGTCGAAATTCGTACATCGGACCATGAGAAAGGCGAAATAAAGGGACAAGTGACGTCGCCGACAAAGTAAAGAAATCAGTCATCAGGATAAATAAGGATGAGATTAGACTGCGATTTCATGATCAATTGGAATCATTTCTTATTCAATATCTGCTTTCATAGAAAGTTCACAACTACTCTCAGGACATTGGGATAATCCCATCACAGTACATGCCTACTACGACTATTAGAGTCAGGTTAAGGAATGTCCATGTACTAATTGACCACGATGATTTACAATCTCTGCTTGTATCAGAATTATGGTAAAACAATGAACACTCTACATGTCAGTTATGACTTCAACGATACATCTATTGAGCAGGCAAATATGTTGACGCCTTAGACCCAAGGTTCTCTTATCCAAAAGGATCCTCACAATAGCCAAGCCATGCCAAGCCAGACATACTTAAGTTGACCATAAATTTCTGTAGATGAAAGAGATCTATAATTAAGAATTAATGAAGCTGATGTGAGGCCATATTAGTAATTTAATTCCCTGTTCTATTTGTCAGAATCTACATTTTAAAGAGCCGCTTACAATATACTGCAATCTCCTCATAGATTAATTTTCTTTGTGGATGACTATTAGATTGCGATTTGGAAGAAGTACTTTGGAATAATTGTTGGACAGGGACTACCGCAGGATGTAATTCATCAAATGACTTACACAGGCCAATAATCTTGTTCTTTGTTTCAGTATAGTCATTTGATCTTAATTGCTTATTTTCATCTTTTACATAACCTTGGTTGATAGTTTGGCAGAGACGATTGACATCATTGATAATTTGAGGTTCTAGAACGTCATTTAAGAAAAGCAATGTATTTTTAATCTCATTTATTACACGAGAGATTATTTCATAATTTCTATTAATTTGATCTTTTATATTATTGGTATTTTTCGCACCGCTGGTATACGCAGGTTCTAGCTTATTTATCAGAGACATTGAAAATAGTAACGAAGTAAAGTTGTTCTTTAATGATTGAATTGCAAATTCTCTTCTCCTTTTTTTCATGGCATCGTGTTCTTCAACAATTTTTTTTAATCTTAGACCCTGTTTGTGTGCTAGATGATGAAAAAATACTCCCAAAAAAGCAGCTATTGCGCCATCAATAATTAAGTGAAACCAAGCAGAAAGGTCGCATCCGTACTTGATAGAAAATATAGGACAATCATCATTGGCAGTAGATGACGCAGCGACAACTTGATTGCCAAAATATAATGATTGGGCAAGAAAAACCATAATAATACATAATACAATCATCAATGTCCTATTCATTATTTGATCGTGTGATCGATTCGATGTCAATAAGACCCACGTTGCAAAACTATCTTTATCATATCAAATTTGCAACTGCTCTAGCTTTTCTATAAGAAAATCCACATCCACAGGCTTCCTTATGCAGGAATTTACTCCTTTTTTAATAAGTTCTTCTATTTCCGAATCTAATACTGATGAAGCAGTAAACAGTATAACCTTTTGTTTACTTAAAAGTCCCTCCTTCAGAAGCGAATTAATTACATCAAATCCACTGAATTCAGGCATAGCTAGATCTAGGAGTACAATATCGAATTTTTTTTCGCGAATTAATTTTAGCCCTTCAGTTCCATTCGTTACATAAGTAAATTCATGACCACTTCCGTTTAATACTGTGTCAAGCAGTTCGTTTATATCGGTATTATCGTCTATTCCCAGTATTTTCATTTCGCTGCCTTTTCAACATCCATTACTTTTTCACTTGTCACTATATTAGTTCTATCCACTGGAACAGTGAAATAAAAGTTTGCTCCCTTTCCTAACTCGCTTTCAATCCATATCTTACCTCCTAATGATTCAATAATTCCTTTTGAGATTGCTAGGCCTAGACCTGATCCTCCGTGTTTCCTAGTCACTGAAGTATCGATCTGGTAAAATTTACGGAAAAGATTCTTTTGTTTTTCGGGTGGTATTCCTGTCCCATTATCCTTTACATAGAAGAGTACGTCGGCGCCTTTACTTTGAGCACCATATTCAATTTTACCAGTTTCAGAGGGAACAAAATCTACTGCGTTAAGAATAAGATTATTTAAAACTTGCTCTATTCTATTTCTATCTGATTTGACTGTCAGTTGTTCTTTTGTAGAATTTGTTTGTTCAATATTTTTTTGAGCCATCACGTTTTGAAGGTTATTGTACATATAATTTAATAAATCATTGATATCTACAGGTTGGCTCTCGAATTTCATTCTATTGAGATCGAGTTTTTGTACATCCAATATATCTCCAACCAACTGCTGCAATCTTTTTGCATTCCTTTGAATAGCATCTACTGCTTTCAATTGTTTGCTATTTAACTGACCTATCAATTTGGGATTCTTTAGAGTCTGGCACCATCCAATAATAGGAGTAAGCGGAGATTTTAATTCGTGTGTAACCATCGAAGCAAATTCGTCTTTTTGTTTTTCAATAGCATCTACTCTTTCTATCATTTCGTTAAATGCATATATAACTTCGTTAATTTCCTTGTCCTTACCTATAGGATCTATCTTTTGTAAATTGGCTACATCTTGATTTCTACACTTTTTTGCAACGTCTATAATGGGACGAGTAATTCTATTTGATAATAAATATACTACCAGCAACCCACCCGCAATTACACCAAGAGATATTAGAAACAGCATAACTGCGAGATTTTGCAAGTTATAGTTACCTGACATCATTAGTGAATATGGTTTCTCGTAAGCTAAAACCCAACCAAACATAGGTAATTTTTTAAAGACAATATAATGTAATTCTCCATTTACAGAATACGTCAAATGGCCGGTATTCGTACTATTGCTGGCCATTATATTTCTGACATCCTTATTAAATTCAGAAGAGGTTGAAATTGTACTTATTGAAGGAAAATAGTCTCTTGGGGATTGGCCAAAATGAGCTGAATTTAGACTTTGGTTGTAAATGTGACCAGAATCAGCTACCAGATATCCTTTAGGATCAAGCACATAAGCCCTACCTTGATCAACTTGAGTAATATTTTGAAACGATTTCAAAGGAATCTCAAAATGATAAAATGCAGGCTTCGAGCCGTCGCTAAGGACTATTGGAGTGGTATATGCAAAAACCCACCTTTTAGTGTCCGGTGAAACGTAAGGATACTGCGAATATACTTGATTAATATTTTTCTGAAATGATGGTTTAAAGAATGGCGTTGCTTTTTCTCTAGAAGAAAGCTCGGCAAAAGGTGCAATTGACTTCATAACCAATCTGGTTTGTTCTTGTCCAGTCTTATCCACTAAACAAGTCTCATCTACGGGGAACTTATTCTGAAAGTCATAAATCCACTGGTCAAGTTCTTCCTTGACAATTCTCTGTTGTGCCGTAAATTGTAGTACACCATCTTTGTATACATTTCCCGCCCTGGTGTCAGGTAATTCAAAATATTTTACAAATACTGGATTTTTAACTGCAAATAACAAATCCTCTGACGCTCTCGAATTAAGAGTATCAATTAGATTTGCTTTGATTTCCACTTCATGACCCATCTGTTGGAGTTGAGAATCTATTATTGCTGATTCAAGAGATTTGAAAGATATATATGAAGTGGATAAAACCGCAGCGATAATAACTAGCGAAAACATTATAATTAACTTAAACTTTAAGCGCACAATCGTAAGTCTTGTAGAATGTTTTTTAAATCTTTCTCTAAAATTTAGAATTTACATATTGAATTTATTTAGTAGTTATCTTAGAATAATGGTTCTTTTTAGATACCGATTATATGTGGAAAAAGATAGAAACAACCATTGAAACTCGAAACTAAATATTACACGTCTTCGACAGTTTGTATCACTATATGATTTCAAATTGGGAATAGTGAATTGATGGTTCTTAAGATTATGTATCAATAGTATTTCTACCAATGCTTATACGATAACTGGAAGATTTACAGAAAGCCTATAATCTTATAGCTGAGCGAGCATACGCGGATACTTCTTTATCGTACAAGACAAGGATTAAATTAGAAAAAACAGTCGACTACACACACTACTATTAACGAAAATGTTCTAAAAGAATTATTCGCTATTATTAGATCGGATTGATAAGTCACTAACCTATAAGGGTCTTGTTGCAAGTTCGGTTCGCTGAAGGCAAATAATTCAATCCTTACTCCATACCTGATCTCAGTATGCCAAAGATGGAAGAAAAGGCATCAGTGGTTCTTGGAAAGGACCAATTGTCACAAGATTTGTAGGTCAACTAATTTGCAAGCCATTTTCAAGTAATCAATTAATTTTTTTATGATTCCGGCCAGGTACGAAGCCTGGACCAACGATTGTAGATGCATTCCCAATCAGTGCTCAGGTACTCATTTGATTTTGCAACTGCATCGCAGAGTATCCCTATATCTTTTTTATAGCCCGTGACAGCATCGTCTAGTTCTATCATAAATGCTACTCCTTAGTTTAATACTTGATATAGTTCCATATCCCATAAAAATCCATAGGCTGACTTAGTGACATTCAATGTTATGGCGTTTTTATACTTGTGTCATGATGATAAAGAGTGAATTGATGCAAAACTTCATTTATTTTTTAACCAAGTAAACGAAGTCTGTTTTTGTTCTGGTAGTGTCTAAATCTATAATATTAGTATCTTTTTGCAGCGACTCGTAAAGGTGACTTGCTCCTAAGACAAGTTTTTTTGAGTATTTTTCTAGCAAGACACCTTTGTCTTTATCTTTGTCATTGTTTTGTTTTGCTGCTTTACACTTAAACGTGAATTCTACGATAAGTGGCTTTTCTTCATTCGTTGAATACCATAAATTAAGCTCTGGCTCGATCTCAGTATCGTCACCTGAAAATGTTATAGTTCCAATCTTTGATGAAATTTCTTTAGCTTCAAAATCATTTACTCTGGCGAGTAGTTCATTAGGAGCTATTCCTTCTAATTCTAGATCAGGAAAGAAAGCTATCAAGTTTTTGATTTTATCAAAGTTTGGTTTCTTGCTATCCTCAAAGGTTGCCGAAAGAGAAAATTTGCTGACAGAAGTAGCACTTCCATCAGTCATCTTGCTTGTAACTATATCTTCTTCGAATTTGGTTTTGATTTCATCCTTGAATTTAGTTTCCATATCTTGAGCAACGGAAAGATCATACAACGCACAGACATACCTGTCAGGATGTCTACATTTCAGTGTTACTTCATATTGCCCAGACACTTTCGATTCTCTTATTCGGAGAAGGAATTTTTTATCGCGGTATAACTCGTAGGCCTTGGTATCTAAGAACCAAGTTGTCCTTTCTTCTTCCTTATATTTATCAGATGCCTTGAATTTTCCACCCTGTTTTTCAACTATACTCCCGATAAGACTGGAGATTTCCTTAATTCCTTTCATCTTATTTGTGAAATGCTTGGTTTGCAGCATAATCTTGAACTCGCGAGATGTAAGAGGACGAGGCGAGTGAGTCATACTGTCCTTGGTGATGAAAATCTTATTATTATAAATGGTTTGTGGCTCTTGTTTGAAAATATGAAGGACTGTTGTCTATGAACTAACGAACATATAGAATAAGATCCTATCAACTCCAGATCCTATTACTGATTTATGACATTGCTTTCTGCTATATTCGCTACTAGGCTCTTTTTGAAACCATCTTCTAATCTTTATCAATTATCAAAATTTTCGTAAATTATGACAGGTTTTAGACTTAGGTAGAAAATGACTAATAAAAACAAGAGAAATATTATAGTTTATTAATAAATTGATTGGTTGTAGATCCGATCTAACCCTATTGCACTTGTGATTTCTTGAAGCCAAATTCAAGTGCCCAAAAATCCCATCTTACGTATTTCTTTAGAACATAGTTACTCGACAATTACAAATTGCAAAATACATCATGTCGTACCTTGAAAAATTGCTGTTACCAAGCCGTGGCAAATCATATCGAAGTTGTCCAGGCTACTATATATAATCTTCATAATACAATCTAACGAATCCGTGAAAAGGTTTTTATATCCTGAGTAGAGCGAATGCAATCAGCTAATCATACAAAACGTATAATGTTACTAAGTACAATATATAGCAAATTTGGACACAAGGATCTGCATCAAGAATTTGTTATTCTATTTAGATCTGGATGATTAACCATTTAACATTCTAGGATAACATTATACTAGAATCCAGATGAAAACTAAATCTATATATGTTCCTGAACAAGATACAATAAAAAGTAAAGTGATTAAGACACGTATGAGTTCGACTATGAAAACTAAGTGGGTAATGAATCTGATTTATGACTAATGGAATTTGTAGTGAACAATATTTATACTCGAAAAGTGGTTTGAAATGCTCGCATTATTCTGATGGCAGTCAGGTGACCGATTAATTATGTCTTTGAAATATAGATCCTCCTCCTCACTTTCCGGGACCACTGATTGTTTAAGTAAGATCATTAAAGAACCAAGTCAAACCGTATCTGCTTCTACCGGTAGGATAAATATTAGTAAAAAAGGTTGGATGATAAGAATATCCACCCTTCTTTTTCTAATTTCTTTAATTTTAATTTACAATTTGTACTTTGGATTAATACATCCTGGGTCACAGCCGATTATGATCTATACTGGAATTGTAATGTCCTTTTCTATTCTGATCATGGCGTTTGGATGGTTCTGCTATAGAAATCCTTCTATTTGCATGACGTCAGCATCACCGTCAGAACTAAATAGTGCATCCGACGAATATGATGGAGTCAAGCATTCAAGCTCCATGGGTTCTGTGTTCAGTGATGGGATGAGAATGAATCACTATAAGGATACAGAAGTTAGCAATCATAAGGATTGTCAAACTGATTATGCTGGTGCTACAGATCTAACTAAAGATGAGACAAGTATTGTATCAGTTATAATTCCAATTTACAATCAAAAAAATATGATTCGATACGTTGTTGATTCAGTCCAGAATTCTACTTATGGAAATATAGAAATTATTGCAATTAATGATGGGAGCGATGATGGAACACGTGAAATTCTTGATGAATTAAAAAATGAGGGCTACAAGAATTCAAATTTAAAAATTATTCATAAAGAAAATCAGGGTAAGAGAAAAGCAGTAGCAAGGGGATTTTTTGAGTCAAAAGGAAAATATCTTGTTTTGATAGACTCCGACAGTATTGTAGACAAGAAAGCCATTGAACAGATAGTCAATACTTTTAACACAAACCCTGAAATTGGAGCATTAGCAGGCCATGCGAAGATATTAAATGCTGACCAGAATTTGCTTACAAAGTGTCAGGACGCATGGTATGACTATGAATTCAATATATACAAGGCATGTGAAAGCTATTTTGGTTCTGTTACATGTTGTTGTGGATGTTTAGCAGCGTATAGACGCGAAACTATAGAGGAATTTGTCTCATTGTGGATTGATAATAAAAATAAGGAAATCAAAAATAGTCCTAGTGATAGTTTTGATGAAATCAGGGAGATTTCCCCTATTAGCTTGACGCCATCAACATCGCGAACCTCAGCAGCCAAGTTATCCAGACCTGAAGTACAATCAATAAAAGCACAATCACCTTCGTTCCTTTCATCTCTTTCTAACAAGCTCTTAACATCTCTTGCAAATTACGACGACTCGGAAGATAGGGCATTGACAACCTATTCACTAATAAAATGTAAATCAGCATATGTATCTAATGCAATTGTTTATACTGATGTTCCAGAAAAACTGAATGGTTTTATTAAACAACAACAAAGATGGAAAAAGGGATACTTACGAGCAAACCTATTTGCAAGCACTTTTTTCTGGTCAAAAAATAACCCAATGATGTCACTGCTTTTTTATGCAGGTCTCGCACTCTCGGTTTTATCACCGATAATTACAATTGTTGCGTTGTTGTACTGCATATTTACCTTACACAATATTTTATTTCCGTTATTTTTGGTAAATGGATATTTGATGATTGGATTTTTTGAAGGATTAGACTATAAGATGCGGGATCCAAATGCAAAATATTGGATGTACAGACCTATAATGAATCTTTTATTAGCCTTTGTCGTGTCATGGCTAACATTTTCAGCTATCGCCAATTATAAAAAGAATGTCTGGTTAACAAGGTAGCTCTTGATAGAGAGTAAGTAGGCTTTAATGAGAAAGCAAGTTTCATGGACGAGATAATAGTAAAACAAGTACATACCTTTCATAGCACTATGCCATGAATTGCATTCGCAATTTAAGATTAAAATCTTGTAACTTTGTGAAATGGCATTATCTTTACATTTTTTGATAGAAATTTGTCCATTAATCGAGATAAGTCAGTGGTCTCTGTCTTATTTACCGAATTGGTCGGTACCGTTGTTCCATTAGTAGTGTTTGCAAAATCCTGTGGATGAAGTACTACAATTGCATAGCCATACTTTGCAATATTCCTTGAAGAATTGCTGACTATTTCGTCAACCGGGGTCTTGATCCATTTACCTTTCTGAAAGTCTTTAAAGAAAATTGTCCCAGGTAGATGATAAACAACAGAGGCTGTTGTGATATTCATATCTTTTTTATTTTCGTTATCAAGTAATTTCTGAGATAGTATTTTATTTCTGCTATTTACACCTGCATGATTTGCATTGAAAATACTTCTATTTTGATCATATCTACTTTCTTCAGGCAGACCAGCACTAATTATGTTCATTCCAAGTTTTTTCATTGCCGAAATGGTATCATTATTAAATGTGTCAAATGGTGGAATGAAAACTATCGGATTAACTCCAAATATTTTCTCCATTTTCATGCTAGCATTGTACAAAGATTTCCTCTGTTCATTTTGACTTACTTTAGTATAATTAATGTGATCCCAACCATGCACATCGAGTTCGAATAGCCCTTTGCCCAGTCCTGTTTTAATCTTGTCCACTACTTTAGTATCATTTCCTACAAGATGCATTATCAGACCTAGAGATAGATTCTGGTCTTTAGAAATAAACAAGTCCATTACTGCGGATTGTACCGAATTAAGCCAATAATCTTGCACATCATCTAATCTAAAAACTATACAATTACATTTGTTATTAACGCTATTGGCTTCATTGACAGCTCTAGTAAGGCTATTGTTACCAACGGCATATCCAGAATTTTCATTTACTAGACAATTGAATGCTAAACTCATCAGTAGGATTAAACAAATCACCCACATAGTCATTTTTTTGTGAATAAAAGCACTAAGTTTCGCAGAGGAAGTGGACATATTAATAAATTAATTGCAGCTTAAGATAAAGGTTACATTTTATTTATTTACAGCGAAAAAAGATATTCATCCAATGCTATCCTGTAATTTGTTTGCGGCAACCTGAGACTATATATGATCCGTATATATGAATAACATAATCTAGGTAGATGTAGTTAGTGTTTAGATCACTTATGGAAGTCAGTTTTGACTTTTAATTTTACTCTTAATGATGGTACTAGTATGTGAGGTCAAAAAGGAAAAGTTGTTACTTCAACTCTATGCAAATGTCCTTATTATTTTTGCTATTCATTTATCAATACATCTTTGCGTAGTAAAGATAGTGCATTTTCTTGATGCTTCTTTATTCTTTCTTCATTTGCAGTAGTAGCATCTTCCTTTTCTCTCAGATTAAGTGCTATTGGTAACGGGGTTTCTGACCATTCCTTGATCCATTCTTTGATTGTTAGAAAGCTATTCTCTGCAGCCCTTCGTGTAAATCCATCTATGTCATGCCCAGCGACATATATTAATTGATCAAGGATTTCCATCAATTGGACACCCAGCTTTGATGGCTTTGCATCAGGATCGGCAAAGGCAGTACACGCACTAGTCCTGATAAGTGAACGCTCATCTCTCAATAGCTCCTTTAACCTAGCAAGTACACTAGAATTGAATTTTTTATCTTTATCTAGAAGGAATTTGCCCAATACTGGAGTTGCGGCTCGTCGTACCAAATCATGACTTCCATGCTTGGTCTTATCAATCAGAAAGTTGGCAATTTCAGAAACAATCTGCTTGTCATCATCTTTGTAGAAATGCTTTAAGCCGTCAATTGCCCAACGTGCTGGAATATTTCTAAACGTATCTGTTCTTTCTGCAACATTTTTTAATATTGATATTACTTCTTGCTTTTTAGACTTATCCAGGACATGCTTGCAACTCTTTCCCAATGCAGTAGCTGCCTCACCTTCAACAAAATAACTCGGATCGTTTTGATTTTTAACAAGTGGTAGAAGTAGATCGATGGAATCCTCTTGTTCAAAAATACCGATGTTTCGTACAACTGCCCTCCGCAACTTGGAATTTTTTATCCCACTGGAAAAACAATCTACAAGAGCTGAATATGCCTTATTTGTTCTAACGTAATCATTCACATTATAGTATGAACCGAGTATGTTGACAGCTTCGACTGATACTGCCCAAAACCCATCTTGACTTAGAATAAGATTTTTTAATGCTTTTACTACGTCGTCGGAAAACTTGTCCTTCAAGGCGCGCGCTGCATTTATCTTGGAGAATATTGTGTCACCCTTTTCTAGCTGAGTTATGAGAAGGTCCTCAGGAGCTTTTATTGATTTTAGGTCTTTTAAAACTTTGAAATGTGGATCGATAGAAAAGGTTTTGATTTTCATTTTGTTTCCTTTGTCGTCGAATGGAATCTCGATACTTTTTTCAGTTACCTTTTCTGAGATTTTAAACTTTTGATGTAATCTTTTTTCTTGTGTTGTTCCATCATCAGATGAATACTGATAAACCAACACGATTTCAAGTTCAAATTCAATCATAGTGCCGTTCTGTACTTGTGTTATTTTGAATTTTATGTTCTTGGCATCTTGTGAGAATTCAATGTCTAGTTCAGGATGACCAGCTCCGTACACCCACTGATCAAAAAATTGTTCCAAACTCTGACTTGACACATGTTCAAAAGTCTCTCTCAAGTCATCTGTCTCAGCAGTTTTAGTTTTATAAGTATCAACATAAGTCTTTAAACACTTTTTGAATATGGTATCACCAAGATAGTTTCTAAGCATATGCAGAATACAACCTCCTTTCTTGTACGAATGAGAATCAAATAGATCATCTGAGTGCTTGTAAACTTTGGTTACTATGGATCGCTTGTATAGAGTGCTAGCTTCATCTAAATAGGAATCGGACATCTGCACCATATAGTTTTGAAACTCATCTGTTCCTCTGCTGAATTCACAGTATAAGGCTTCAAAATAAGTAGCAAATCCTTCGTTTAACCATATGTGCGGCCAATCCTTACATGTAATCAAATCTCCAAACCACTGATGAGCTAGTTCGTGCGAAATAACGTCATCGCTGGTATAGTCAAGTGAGCCTCTCTTATCACACAAGATATTTCTAGTCAAAGTAGTACAGCTGGTATTTTCCATTCCACCTAATTCAAATCCCTCTACAGTGACTTGTGAATACTTGTCGTACGGATATGGCGAATCCAGAAATTCCTCAAAACACCTTATCATTTTTGGAGTATTTTGAAAATTACGTAAGCCATATTCTTGATCAAAGTCTAATGGCCAAAAATATGATAACTGGATCTTCCTGTTGCTTCTACTACTCACATACTCCTCATCCTTTCGACTAAAAGTACCTATTACTACTGACGTAAGATAAGCGGGATTGGGTATTTTTTCTTCCCAAATATGTCTAACTAGTTCTTTTGAGCCATTTTTGTTGTCCTGCATTATTTCTTCCCTGCTGTTAGACCTTTCTGTTCCATTAGAAATAACAGTAAAGTTTGCTGGAGTTAGAACCTCGATTTCTCTGGGATATTTAGCCTGAGGTTGATCAATACATGGGAACCAATACTTTGACTCGGTTGTTTCACCTTGAGTCCAAGCCTGAGGACTATTACTGCTCTTTCGATGATATTCATCGTACTCAATAAAATGGAAACCACTTCTTGGTTTAGTGATTACTAGATTATTATTGACATATCGATATCCAGCAGAGTATTTAATAACAAGAGTTAAGCTTCCACCTTCCGGTAATTTGTTTGCAAACTTGACAATTAATTTGTCATTATTTATGCTAAAATGTAATTCATTGCAATTATTGGGATTATTGTTGTAGCCAGAAATAGAATCGCAATAAAGCACTTTATCGATTTTCAACTCTGCTATATCAAGTTCAATTTCTGTAATCTCACGTCTTGCTGTTATTTGCAAGATCTCTTCGCAGTTGGCAAGAGTTTTTGAACCAAAGTCAGGCTCTAGTTTAAGCATCATGTATTTAATTTCAAACGGCAATAACGACAAGTAATGAGTGATGCTACCTGGAAATGCGAACGGTTTAGGTAATTTATGCTCTATATGCATGAAGAATCTAATCGAATGCTACTATTTTGCATTATAAATAGGTCGTCATCACTATCTGCGGATATTGCGATGAGGACATGTTGTTCTTCGAAGAGGTGAAGATTCAATACTTTTCATGTACTCGTGATAACATTTTAGCAATAGTGAAGTACTGAGTTCAGATCATGCAAATTTCGATTTAGGCTAAAGACAAAAGGTGAAGATTCGCATCATTTGAAAGCAAGTCGAAGATATTATAATAATATTTTACTTAGACCAGACATACAGAAGAAGTACCTAATCTAGTGGAAATCAAAAAAATGGGTCTACTTTGCTGGTAAACCTTGAGTTAGCCCGATTTCATTCCTCCAATACAAATGTCGTATTGAGTAGTATTTTGAGGAAGGAATTTATCTGCACATGCCTGACGCTGTTGGAGAGTAGTTGCGTAGGCGTTCGTAAACGATAGACTTCCAACAAGAAATGCCCCAATTGCTCCAACAACCAGAAGTGTTGTGAGTACGTCTTTGTTCATTAGACTATAATAGAATATGGTTATTATAAATAGTAATGTAATTCATTTGATCCGAGTTGTAATAATTTGGTTACGTGTTTGTACCCTAATCGATATAAGCCCTGGTTGATTGTGGCACTTGGAGGAATAACCGTACCGAAAAGTCACTTTCTTGCTCTGACGAAATTAGACCTATTGGAAATGACTGCCTTAATATTGACATATTTATCTAGGAATCATTTTAGTTCTTATAAATGAGCTTTTGTTATCCATTTCTGTAGATCTTTTTTATAGATAAATCTCTAAATTATACAGATCTGGTAGTATCATACAGACTCATTTGACAAGAAAATAATTCTGATTTATCAAAGTGCATTAATGGTCCTAATGGAGATAAAGCATTAGAACACACATACTGTAAATGAACCATCACAATAGTTTAAAAAAAGAAATTGTTTTGACCGCAACAGTTCTGATAATTGTGGCAGCTATGACAACAACTATAGTCGGTAACAATGCATTTGCGAGGAATCCGCAAGGAGCATCACCAGCAAATCCATGCGGAAATCAGCCATTGTCCTCAAATATAAGGTGTGAGAATATAGCATCTCAAGCAGATGGAAACGACAATTTTGTAAATCTAAATTCATCAAGGTCACAAGGATAATCCTTATTCCAGCAAGGGTTGCTAGATAATTATTTTTTAACAATTATCTAACCAAACACCACAGCAATATATTCAATAGAATAAAGTCGTATGATTTCCTGTAAATATTAATAGTCTTGGTTACAAATGATATATGATATTCAAGGTAGCTTAAATGTTGTTCACGAAAATTTTACGATCGCAAATACAACAGTTCAATATACGTAGCTATTGTTTTTAATCTTTACTAGAATAAATATCAGATTTAAGAAGACGCTAAGAATTGCTTTTTTTGTTATTGCTTAACCTGACAGCACCTCTCTAACTTTAGTTCTACTGCAGCGATCTATTTCAAGTGTAAACTTTAATTTGCTATCCCTTTCTGCACACCAACTCTACATATAGACCTTGATAGGCAGTATTGACAAAATACGAAAGAAAATGACATTTTAGGACATTATTTTAATATTCTGTTGTTTCATAATCTACAGCTAAACAGGTAAACAACAATATTGCCGTTATCATAATTCTGGAGTATTTATAAAATTATGTACGACGTATAACAATCGAGATAAATCCCTACCATTCTTTACTATTAAGGAGGAGGTATTATCTCTATTTTAAGAAGAAAATGGGTTCAAATGTGCTAACTATGTAGTATCCGTCAATTAAAAATGCCGACGATATTGACTATCCTAAAAAGACAGATAACGATAAGAAAAAATGTGTAAAGATCTAGCCCAGATTGTGGTCTTAGTTCATCTGTATAATTTTTCCCATTTAAGCGAGCTTTACAAAATCGTTTTAGGCTTTTATTATAAGCCTATTACATTGACGGCGTTACCACTACCACGTATCTGACTGGCCAAGTTTTGACAACTGATTTGCATTGCCAAATTTCCATTACCGCAAAAATTGGTTTGAGCTATAGTTTGTCTTGAATTGCCGCCATGTCCACCACGGTAATTTTTCTTACATTTGGCTAAAGCATCTTGACTAACTGCCGCTGCAGTTACTAATATACCTACTATTGCCGCTACTGCAATTAGAGTTATTATAGATTGATTTTTCATCTGTACATGAGATTGTATTGTTTTGATATATTTCGGTTAAGGAGTGGAACTAGCTATTTTAGATATATTACTTGGATATTTTCTTATTTTATTTAAAATAGTTATACAACTAGTTTGACTATTTTTTTAGCAGATTTACTACAGATAACTCCCCTATACATGCCAGTACTAAAAGAATCATCAATACCCTTTTACCGGGAAGTGGAAATGATTACATATTGTCATTGAGTCCACACAACAAAGGTCTACTATGTTTAATTGTAGTCAAAGACTGATCAGACTATGATATACACTCTATGATTAAATTTCAGATATTAATTGGCTATTTAAGGTCGGAAAGGAGTATAAGAGATCTGATTCTGATCGCTTTCACCATCTTAATGAGGCTTGTGCAACTGGCGTCTTTAGAGCTCAACAATACTTACCTGTACTTTCGAATTCGTAAAATGCTCTCAGGATGTCTATAATCCTCCTCTTGGACCGTTCAAAATGATATCGTTTTTTAAAAAGTCCAATTACCATGTATGCAGTCAAAAACAGTGGAGTAACCTTTCTAACCAAGTCAAAGTTCATTATCTATCCCCCAGCGATCTTAATGAGCGCCTTAGACCTAAATGAAGGGCTAACAAGTTAATTATCGCTAGTGAGTGGGTATGCTCACTTTATATTAAGAAAAATTATCAATAAAATAAGGAAAACATATGACAAACCATGTAAACATATCCGTAGAAGACGAGTTACTTGATAAGATTAACAAACTTCGTGGCGAGATTCCATTAGCTAAGTTTATTGAAGATAGATTAAAGGATTGTATTGAACAATATGAGACTAAAAGGTATTATAACAGAGAGTTTCCAGCCGATAAGCCTGAAGAATCTGGTAATTAATGCTCTAGAATGACAGTACCTTCGTTTCATTTCATTTCTTAATTTGATTCGATTAACTTTGCTGGATTAGGTAAGGTTCAGCGTAGTCTAGTCAACAGCTGAGGGAGATACACGCCATGCCTTTGACCTAACCTAACTTGGTTCTATTTATCAGCAGCAATCGTAGCTTCATGACGTGCCATCTGGTTTATCTATCCATCCAGGGCTAATGTAGATAGACAACCTATTATGTACTATATTCTATATAGCAATGGATGGAGTATAACTCAGAACAGTTTTTACCTTCATTTCATCTGTTTATTGGCCTGCACTTTACGTTACATTGATTCCATGTTGGTTGATAACCATGTCAGTAGATTCAGTCAATAGTCGTTCAAATAGTATAACTGAGTAGAAAGATTTGCTTCTATGTCTCTTACCCCTCTCTATTGTCATGCCTAGTTACTAGAAGTATGTCGGTCCAACATTCAAGTGCTAGAAACAGTCAAATACCAACTACTAACTACTATTGAGTCGAGTTTGAGATAGATAGTGTGTAATTATCTCAGGCTTATTTCATTTTATTTACTCTAATCCAACCTATAGAAGGCAAGGAGCCAAACGTACAGTTGCAGATAATCATAAAATGATCTACCGGCAATCCTTCCCGAGCAACTACTCGTGAAAGCCTACCAGCAAACCACATTGTTCTACTTACTGTCTACTCATTTTCTGCGAATTGAGAGTAATTCGCAATAATAATATGCACTACATCCTTTAAAAAAGAGGTTAAGACTCCGAGGACACACGGACACCGAACGATAGGCATCGCCAGCACTGTAACCATCATAACTGAAGCTAGATAATAAAGCCAACTGCAGTTTATGCTAGCCAGCAACGGGCAATGTGTGGAAAAGAACACGATTTGAATGGATAAAATATTGGCGGAACCTTGTTAGTTAAGGCATATAACACAAGCAGCATGATTGTGTGTACTAGCCAACTACCCGGTTGTGCGAAACCAAATTATCACACGAATACGATCTGTAGGAACCAGGACCTCTCCATTGTTATTTCTGGATTCTACCGTCGTCGTTTATGGTAGTTTTATCTGTTATTTCCCTGCCAATCCTTATAGTTCACGACCTCACTGACTTTCTCATCTAGTGTGAATCGTAGAACACGTTCTACCTCAAAGGACCATGATTCATATTACTTTCCGGCATTTCCTCTACAATGTAGGTCAGGAGATACTGCCAGATACCAGATAATCAGTCCTCGTCTATTTTTTCGCTTGTGTATTATCTAGTATTGCCGTTCTACAGGTATCTTAACCAATCTCCTTGTTGCTGCTGTAATCAATTGAAGAGTAAGTTTATGTAGATATAAAAAGTAACAATCATTTAATTTCTAGCGAGTCAAGCACTTTAAGTACTTTGGCTAAATAGACAGGATATCTATCGGCATTTGCACTATAGACAAAGAAATATCCAGTTCCATTGTCCACTGTGATTAGTTCCATAGTCTTCCTATGACCGATGACTTCAGCACCACTAACAGGTGAACTGTCGATTATATTGGTCGAGTAGATTAACCTTTGCGCAACAGTACGATTTTGACCAATTCTGTCAGCATGCGATTCGTAGAGATGAAAGCTTCCATCGCTTTCCAATTCCTTGAGTTCTTCAATCACATAATTAGATAGGAAAGTTGCGGCAGTCCGATTGCCCCCAATAATGTATTTGGCTATTCCAACGAAATTGCTTTTGCTAGTAGTAGTATCAAAATCAGGAATTAGAAATCGAATAATCGGTACTGAATTAAGTCCGGTAAACTGCATATTCATGCCGCTATTCTTAATCCAGTCAGACGGATAAGAAACTTTGAGGGGTTTTACACTTGCGACCAAGTATCCTTTTTCTTTAGCCTGAACATCCGGTTTTGATTCGGACTCGTTATAAATTGGACGATGATGACCAGCTACTACAGCATCAGGATTGTCGGCCCACAAATTAGATGCAATAGCTCCAAGTATTCTACCGGATTGGTTAGATTTAACTGCTGATGATATAGTCTTTTGTTGCTCTGCTAGGGCAAACCTACGATCGTTATTAAATAATTCTTTAGTTTGAACACCTGATTTTAATCCAGAGTCATTATGAATTTGAGAATGACTACTGCCTCCGACAGAGTCTGAACCACTACCAAAAAGATTTGAGGCGATAGCTCCAAGTATTCTATCAGATTGGTTAGAATTAGATGCAGATGATATAGTCTTTTGTTGCTCTGCTAGGGCAAACCTACGATCGTTATTGTTGTATGAACATGAAAGTGGTATGATAGTGGAAAATAGAAATAGTGTTAGAATAATACTCACATTTAGGAAATGATTATTCATTTATCTACCAATCACTTCACCTTGACGCGTTATTTTTAGATATACGAAAAGTAGGGATTTGATCCAATGATGCTATCGTCGCTACTACTAGTTAACGATCTTGGATAAATTACGCGAGTCTCGAATTTACCGACTTTTCGGACAATACATCTTGTACTTGGGTGGAATAATAGAACATACATCACACAATTGCCATAGAGCGTTATCATTATTTCTTCTGGACTGACATATATGACACCTTGTCTAGCCTTTGACTATCGACAATTAGACTAAATAATATGAGTATGACTTGCAGGATTTGGATTCACTATATCGAAATCTTCGTTTTTTACGTCCGTGTCTTGATTAATAGACAGTTTTGGCTGCCCACTATTAAGAATATTGAGATCGTAAATATACTAGTCGATGATGGCAATCGTCTCTGCCAGAAGCATCAGACCTACAAGAATATTTCATAGATTGTTTGAGTTGATTAAATAAATGAGATTATATACCACTTTGCGATATATCTTTAGTGCATATAGGTCATGACGCCCTCACCTTCGTCATCGGTAATAAAGAAGACTGGATCACAGAATAGGAGAAAAGTCTCCAAAGTAACCCCAGAGAAGTACGACTCGATAGTCGAAGAGTTACAGAGGATAGGGGATTACGAGGATAATAGAATGGATTTTTCTAGATACAATACTCTGGAAGAACATATGCAGCTTTTGGATGAAAATAACTCCAATAAAAATAGATCAAAGATTAATCACAAACTTGCTCCGAATGTTTAAAATTCTGTAGTATATTTCAATGGATTTCCATATTTACTCTTTTTAGTTCTATTCTGGGGCTACATAATTATGCTCCGGTTCCCTCTACATGATCAAAATTGCGAATACAGATACTAAAGGATTCGTACTAGTTTTCAGCAGCAAACAAGCAGTCAATCTGGAATCCCACCTTCTGTTGCAAATTATTTAATCACCTAGCAAAGGATCCATGACAAGATTTGACTGGTCCACGAAAATAGCTACTCCATTACTATAATAAAGGATTTCTGCTAACGCCTATTACTAGACGAAAACAACTTGTTTAGAGATTTGAGTACTTGACTGCATCTGCCGGCAACGACGTCGTTTACTAAATGAACACTTATCAGATCTAATAGCTTGTTTGATGTGGTCTACAATCGTCGTCTTTTTGCTTCAGCAATTGCTGCTTCGTTAAGTCTACAGGATATCGTTTTGATAGCCTCGAAGATTTCTTCTTTTGAATTGCATAGGTCAAATATGTTCCCAATCAGACTAGGTACCATAGCATCTATGTATACGTCAATTTCCTCCCTTATCAATTCTCTTACTAACTAGTCTTATTCTTGCCGACTGGATTTAATTCAAATGCATCGATATTGAGAATAATAGAGATAAGCTCTAGACATAATCTAGTTATGGATACTATTCTGTATTTTTGATTAGAAATCTACTTGTTGTATTGTATTCTTGTTTAGCAATTGGCAAGCTAAATGCAAAAAGCGCACCATTGCTTTCCACGTTATTAACTGCCCATATTTTCCCGTCGTGAGCTTCCACAATACTTTTTGAGATAAATAGTCCTAGGCCAGTACCTCTATCTGACTTGGTAGTAAATTTTGTGAAAAGCCTTGGCAATATCTCAGGATCTATCCCGCTTCCGGTGTCCTTTATACTTATTATAGCAAAACCATCAGTAGTTTTTTCAATTGCAATGGTTATCCTGCCTTCCTTTGTGAATTTAATCGCGTTACTAATTAAATTTGTCACCACTTGGTGGATTCTTGATTTATCTCCTTCAATGATTATTTCCCGTTCTACAAATAGAAGCTCAAACGATACGTTACTCTTTGTATTTGTTGTAATTTGACTTTTAGAATCCGAAATAACATCGACTATAATATCGGTAAGATTAAACCGTTCTTTATTCAGCCGCATTTGTTGCAGGGTTTCAATCTTACTGGCATCCAAAATATCATCTGTAAGTCTTCTAAGTCTTCTTGCATTTCTGATTGTAATTTCTAACAAATCTAGTAGATTAGGATCATTTATTTTAGATCGGAGAACTTCTGATAAGCTTAAAATAGGTTGTATCGGAGTACGTAGCTCATGAGCTGCCATATTAATAAATTGAGTTTGTAATTGTTCTGTCTTCTTTAGCTGGTCATTTATCAGATGTTCATTCCAAAGCATTTCAAAAACTGATCTAAATGACTCGACGCTGCGTTTGCTGTTAGAATAAAGAGTAAATCCTATTGCATCGGTAAATTCTGTAGCTTCAGCTTTTTTCAATTCAGCTCTGATAAATCTTTTGCCGTCTGCTATGAAAAAACCAGCTGAAGAATCATGTCCACTTAAAATTTTTATATCGGGTGCATTCTTGGATATCTTCTTTAAGATCTGGGAATTTTCTCCAGTAAGAGGGCAGATGATCTTTATGTTTGCTCCATTTTGTGATGCTATTATCAGATAGTCGATAACACCCAAGTTATCCACCCTTATCATTGCTCTATCATTGGGAAGAAGAAAAAGGGCTTCATGGCTAACTGACTTTGCTAAATCTACAAGAATATGAGCCGCCTTTTGATTATCAGAAATAACTTCGAATATTTCTGGTTCTAGACCTTCTTCAATTGTCCTTATTCTATCGATGGCTTCTGATCCATTATTCCAAAGTTCTTCAAAAATGGAAACAAAGTGGCTTACGTAAGAATATTCATTACTAACTAAAAGACTTCTGATTTTTTCCCCACCTTCTGCTTTTTCTATATTAGCAATCAGCTCTTTGTCAGAAACGGCAAAATCTATTGGAGGCATATTCTTGGCATGCCTTACGTGAATTCCAATGTCTACAAATTTACGTACTAGATTAGCATTATCTTTATCAGCAATTGACGTAACTATTCTAATTCCCTTATGCCCACCATTTTTATGCTTTTCCATTACTTTTTTATACAGATCAAAATAATTATTATAAGCCAGTCGTAATCCACCAAACCCAGAGCAAACTAAGAATTCGTAAGATCTATTCAGAATTTCTTTTCCCTTAGTAATTATTTCGTCTAAATTCTTTAATATTTTGATTTCTTTTAGCACAGTACCCAAATATTGTTTCATTTCATTTTCGGTTAGTGAAGATTCTATTCCGCTCTGTTGTACTATAGCTACTTCTTTCTTTCTAGCTGCGCTTAGTACTCTTTTTTCTATTTCCTGTTCCACGTTAGGTGTTTCAAGAACATCCAATAATTTGGAAACCTCTAAAGCAGAACTCCTAATCGAATTCCTTAATGATCTATCATGGGAAATTGAGATTGCCAAGGCGTAGAACCCAATGACAAATAGGTATGAGGACAATAGAACTATCGAATGTGCAGCAACACCATAAGTCTGCTGCAATGCAGAAATACTTAGTGCTATGCGCACCATTATTATGCCTATTGCAGAGATAGCTAGGTAGTCCTTTACTTGTAACGCAGCTATGTTTCTAGCTGCAACATAAAATGCAACTGCAAATAAGAGGCTTGCGCCTATAGTTCCTGATCTATAAATAACTCGATAATAATATTTGTAGGGTGTGTCTGCGGGTGTTGATAATATTAAATTACTCCCTATCAGATATAGTATCAAAGGAACCGCTAGAATTGCCCAAAACTTCAGAGGAAATCTTTTGTCTATTCCTTTAATTGATTTATAATACTGTCGTAACAGAGTGGCAACCGCTAACCACATAAAGATATAGGGAAGCAGCTGCAGCTGATCTAGGTTGTTTTTAAGTGAGTTAGTAGCTGCGGGGGAAATCCATAAGAGGGTATTGTATGGATTTGTTACTTTATATTGAATTTCACCTTGGTATTTTTCTAGATTTTTGTATATGAATGAAGTCTGAGGACCAACGCCAACAGGTGTTTTTTCTTCTACCAAATGTACTACAATTAGTTTAGTGTACGCGTCTTCTGTTATTGCGATAGCTATTGTGACTGCTGCTATACCATAAAACAATACCATCAGATTTCTCTTGTTTGTTTTATACCATGCGAAAAATTTAAAGCTCATAATACCTAAAATTATGCATGCTGCTATGGCACTAATCACGTACACGGAAGTTGTCAGAAATACAGAGCTAGTGCAGAATTCAAAATATCCTGTGCAACTTGTACTATTGTTATATATGCTAAACACTAACAGACCAAGTAGTGAAAACTGAACTATAGTAACACCCCAATACATCATATTCATCAGTCGTGATTTGGATCTGAGATCTATTGTTAGTCTTCTGGTATATTCTAAAAGAATCCAGGAAGCAATACCATACCCGACTATCACTATAAGCATAAAGAGTACAGTCTGATATGTGCCAGTAGGATACAAAATCTGGCGCGTTGATAACAAATCTATGATAAGTAGTAAGGTTAATACTACCGCAGAAGTAAGGGCTGCTTTCCGATTGTTAGGAACGCACACCAAGAACTTTAGATTTTTCAAAGTTCATTTTCACTGTAGTAAATAATAACAATAATAATATCACGAAGATGTGCTTTCTGTGCTTATTCGTCCAATAAAAAATGATTCTACCCCCGGTGGCACTTCAGCAATTAGTGCAATCGCGGCAAGACCAAGACCATCGGATAAACTTACTACATATGTAGTTCTGATAACATTTAACGGTAACACTTTACTATAATAAGGTGCCAATATTATAAAAATATATTGTTGCCAAAAACATCTATTTTGTCCAATGAAGGACATTGAGAAAATAAAACTAAATTATACCACAAGTATTGTGTTCAAAATGACCTTAAGTGCTGATAGTCGTGTGGAATATAAAGTAGTGTCTGACTTCTTGGTAAATCAACTATATACATAATCGATTGCAGCTCAACTCAATGGCTCTTGTCCTCCTGTTCTAGAGTTTGACGTGTTATATTTTTTGTATTGCATATATTGTTGTAGCGAGATTTGATACATCGATGTAGCTGCTTGTGAACACAAGGAAATGATAAAATTGAGATATTCAATCTCTCTATTTTGATTTTGATCTTGATCTTGATCTTGATTTCACTCCCTCTATCATCCCTACCATCCTATTGTTGTTTCATCATTTTACTAATCCAAATAAAGTAAAGGTGCTCTGGTAATTTAATGAGGTCTAAGCTCACTATGAATCCGCTAATAGGCATAAATCCTCATGGGGTTGGGTCGGAATTATATCAAAACGGATCTAACATAGATCCACCACACAAGTATATCGATGATTCATTTAGAATTTTTTCAGAAAGTGGAATCTGCTGTATAAGAGTAACCTTCTATTGGGAATCATTTGAAGTAAATAGGGACAATTCATAGCTGATCTAACGATATAGCTGATGCAGGCGATAAATATGGTATATCGTGTATTTATGATAATCATCAATGGGAATGCTCTTCTTGGATAGGAAACGGAATTGGCATGCCTCAGTCGATAATGTCTAGATATTATCAAAGAAAAATATGTAGAGAAAATGATAAATCAAATGATATATGCCATGAAACAAAAAGTGACTTTTGGAATAAGTGGTGGAACCGAGATATTAAAACTGTAGACGATAGAGATGGCTGGGATGCTCAACTTGACTATCTCACAACCGTTGTCAAATATCTAAACAATCGTAGATCCACGGTTGGTTTCGAAATATTAAATGAGCCAGAAATTTTTAAGCTTGCACATTATAGACAGGTAGGCAGATACCATAGTTACATGTCGAGTGAAATGCGAAAAATAACTGGGAAGCCATTGCTGTTATGTTGGACTTTACCCCATGGTGTAATTGACAATCCGGCATCCCAGGCTTTAGTGCGATCAACTGGTATAGATAATAATATAATTTACGACGGTCACGCTTATCCACCTTCTCTAAGTAGAATATTATATTTTAAGTTAATTGTATTAATGATGGGAAACATTCCCCTGTATATGGGCGAAATTAATTCCTGATTTACAAAAAACACGGTTCTAACTCAAGATCAGGTTTGTGAATATCTAAAGCGGCTTGAGCGTTTTGGTAGTCAGGGTTGGGCGTTTTGGAGATGGTCATATATACACGACTACAATATTCCTGCATTTAACATGGCAATCACAGACAATAACAGAATCAGACCTGGGATTTATTTTAGTTATCTAAAAAATGCCATAGAGATCATTATGATAAAGAAGCCTTTTAAAAATCATGATACTCTACTTCGAAAAAATTTAATTTGCCTGGATAAGGAATCGGACTTTGAAATCTGTTTGCATTCTTTACCATAAATCCATACATACAAGAACCAAACTTCTTGATATCTGCATAATGCTTATGATAGTCTGCTTCAAGTTCTGTTTTGTTTTTGTATCGTTTGACACCATATAGTAATGCAATACCAATAATCGCACCTTGTGTAAGCATTCTATTATCGATACCTAAGGATTTTGATCTTTCGCTATCAACATTTTTTGAAGAATGTATCAAGAACTTTCCTCTAAACCTAGAGTTCCAATTTCTCAGTTCTATAGTTTTTTTTCCTGATGCCAGTAGGTAGGCATAGGGTTGTCTTAGGGATAGGCATTTCATACTCAGATAGATTGAGAACATCTTAAGATAGAGTCTTTAATTAAATATTACTTTCAAGCACTTACTCTGAGCTTAAGATGATACTATACCTTCAAATAACTTTTACGTTCTTAATTGAATAGAGAGGGATGTGGTTACTGCCAATGAAATCAAGGCAAGATTAGAGAGAAATTGGATTAAATTCCTTAATGATAATTCTGCCAAGTTCTCAACCACGACGCTTTCCGGCGCCACACCACCATCAGTATTTGTTGGAAGGTATGGTTATCCTAAAGTAAAAGTTGGACCTATGATGCCGCCACTTCACGGGGACACGAAAATCCTCGATACACCAGAGATGTGGCTTGGTAAAAGTCTAGAAGAAATTGTGAATTACCGTTTAGCCTTGGTACGAGGTATTTCAAATGTTGATGTTCGTGATGTAAGTGGAAGGTATGTAGAATCTTTGCAGGAAGTCGCTATGACTAACAAATCGGTGGAAAGTGAAGCAACGTTTGAAAAGGTACCCATATCAGACTTTGAGCAAGATAGAGATTCAAGATTTGATACTGACTCGGCTCCTTTCGGACCAGCCGCTCCCTTGAAGAATTTTAAAACTTCTTCATCTTCAATTTCAGTCGATCAAAGAATAGAAGACGCTTACTATGACAAGGATCTGTCGGCATCTCAAGCAATAGTCGATCTATATCTTGATGGCGTACATGTGAGTACTCTCAATAGGGTCCTAAGTATGGGAATGTTAGGGTTAAAAAAAAATCGTAGATTGGTACCAACTAGATGGAGTATTTCTGCAACTGATGATATCATATCTGCCAATTTGATAAGAAAGATTGAAGCCTTTTCCACAATCGATCGCTTCAAAATCTTCAAGTATTCACATTTGGGCAACTATTACTCTATACTATTGATCCCAGATGAAATTTGGAGTTTCGAAATGCAGGAGGCATGGTATGACGAGAATAGTGGAAATATGCAAATTGGAGTGGATTACGAAAATGCAAATGGTCTGAATCATTACCCTTCCATAGCAGGAGCATATTTTGCTGCTAGATTGGGCGTGGCGGAATATCTCTTGAAAGTTAAGCATAAAGCTGCTGCATTGATTTTAAGAGAGATCCATCCAGAATATATTATGCCAGTAGGAGTGTGGCAAGTCAGGGAGGGGATTAGAAGGGCCCTTGAGGGCATGGCAAAACAAGTCGAAAGCTTTGATGAAGCATTAAACTTTGCCTCTATTAGCATGTCTTTATCCAAGAATGAATGGTTAAGAAATAGTCAGATGTACAAAAGTAAGAGAGAGCAGCTGAGAATTACGGACTTTCTTACGAGTAATACTTGACGAGGATGACTCGTAGAACAACTACTGAATTTAATAAGGGCTGATTGAAACAATAGTCAATTGTTATCAGAATAAAAATTACTGCGAATAAATCCTTATGAATGTGAGCAAAAAAGAAACATAACCGCATTTAATGAAAAAGACAATATAGGGAGATAAATTAACTACTATGCAGATGCAGATAGAAGACAAAGCAGATGCAGTATTTGGTAAAGATTGCAAAAGTTCTCTCGGAAACTTACTAAGTATGGGGAAAGTTAGGTCTATATCTTAGTATCATAACTGATCCTTATATGCCCAGCGAAAAGAAAGAGCAAAGGTATTCCAGTGAATAAGTTGCACTAAGTAGCTAATGAAAATTATATAAAGCTATGAGTTGAACCTGCCAAGTCTATGCAGCAATACGTACAAGCAATATCAGATCTACAACAAGAATATTTGGTATCGATCAAGCTCTTGTATGCAGGTACAAATTCTCTTCAAAAAGAATATTTTTTTAGTTCCCAATTATATTTCCAGATGTTAGTACGTTTACAGAAAAAGCAGAAAATATGATAAATCATCCAAATGAAAACACAAGAAATTTGATCAAATGGATGAACAAACAAAATAAGATTATTACAAAGTCTACAGAACTTTAAAAAGAACATATAAAGAGTTATAACGCAAATGGAGAGAGAGGGCAGAATATCATACTAATATAATAAAGAAGTAACTCGTCTGTCAGTCCCCAACTATAATACATTCGTTCTCCTACTTGCAAGCCAGATAATTGAGATTACACTGTACTCGACACTACAACTGCAATATGAGCAACACTTACCGAAGAGTGCCTACGACCTGTATCATTGTTTAATAACCAGAATAGCCGAATTTGCTCAATTATTGGTTTATTCCTTAAACTCAATCATAGTTAGAGAATAACAAGTGAATTATAATTTCTTTTAATTTCCTTCGATATGTACTCGTACTGAAGGTGGTTTGTTTCCAAGTTATAATATATTATCGAACTAACGCTATAAACCTCCCTTTTATGAAAGTATATTAACTGCTCAAATGTATTGAAGAACATGAGAGGAAGATGGGCCTCAGCAGCATTAGGAGCCGGTATAGCCAGACATCGTGCCGGACGTGAGATGGAACAACAACAACAAGCTTATGATGCTCAACAACAACAAGCACAAAGCCAAATAGAAGCTCAACAAAGACAGATAGAAGCACTACAACAACAAAATTTCCAACAAGCACCACAACCCCAATCTCAGCAAGAAGATGTCCAAGCAAAATTACTAAAATATGCGGACCTCCACCAAAAAGGAGTACTAACTGACGAGGAATTCCAGAAACTAAAGGCGGATTTGTTAGCGAAGATCTAATCTTTAAATGTTGCAACTAGACGAATGGATTTTCTCCTATCTTTTATTTTACGATATCAATTAAATTTTATTTTGAACTTATTTTTTCATTAACTTCCTTTCAATAACTAATCAAAAATCTTCTCTAGCTAAATGATTCTTCGTAATCTGTCTTGCTATGTGAAGTAAATTTAATAATCGGGCTATTGGAAACCATGATGATAAGTTCTTTTTACCCTGTCTAAAGTCAGAACCATAATGAAAAATACTTCCAGTTAGAGGACTATTCATTTTAAAATGGGTGAAGTCCACTCTAGCAGTATCAGAGTCTATAATGGTACATAATGGATAATTCTGAGATGAGAGACCCATCTAATTTCGAAATAATAATCGAACGTTAATTGGTGTTTTTGTACTCACAAGGCTCATATTGCTGCATATTTGCAGTCGGACTATTTATGAACCTGTCTGACCTGAACAGGGGCACGAGAACAAATATCATTGCTTGAGGAGATTTTATTAATGTGATTTTGGATATAATAGTGATGCAAACACAATTATCTACCAAGGTAACACTCTTTCTTATCCTTGGACTAACTTCACTTGCTATAGTAATTATGACTGCCGCAGAAGCTAGTGCTCAATTGGAAGGTTTAACTAGATCAGTTGCTGTATCGGCAACAGCGGCAATGGCGGGCTCATCTTCATCATCATCGACTACGTCTTCTGTCTCAGGAAAACATTTTATTGGCATTTTAACTGGCGATAATGAAGTACCACCTGTTAACACTGATGCTACAGGAAAAATTAGGTTATTTGCAAATTCTCAGCAAAGCACATTGGACTATCAGTTATCTATTTCCGATCTAAATGGTGTAGTCAGTGGAGCTCATATTCATAAAGGCAGCGTAGGAACAAATGGACCTGTAGTGGCAAACTTGAAAACAGGTAATACTTTTGCAGGCGCATCGGCATCTTTTTCAGGCACTGGCGGCGGTAGCACTTCTACTTCTGTGAGCGGCACTATCACTACGGCTGATCTTAAGGGCCCTTTAGCAGGAAAACAGGTAACTGATCTAATCCAATTGATAGAAGATGGCAAAGCTTATGTCAATGTTCATACACATGAAAACTCAAACGGTGAAATCCGTGGTCAATTAAGAGCATCACCTATGTAGGTGCCACTAATAAAGGGATAGAAGGTTAGTGTTCTAGTTAAATTTCATTCTCAAGATCGGCACATTATACACTATACCATTCTTATAATGCCTCGACAAAAGTTCGTAGACACAGTATTCTATTGTAACATTTTTCGTCTCAATACTAGTAGACGTAGCTATAATAACATCCCTACTTTTTCAAATTCTGGGAATTCTGCAATTAGTTAGAAAGTAATGCAGATTTTGAAGCCTAAATGATGGCAAATATATATTGATATAATAGGCGAGAACAAGTTGACAAATGCCTATATAGACCACAGTTGTTGGAGTTTAACCTGTGTTAGTATTAGTGAAGAATAAATACAGTATCAGCATTACATTGTTAGTTGTAATTTCTGGCGCGCTTATTATTATTACAAATACACCGATTCAAAGCACATCTGCTCAAGTGCAGGGACCAATTTGCCCATCATCAAATGTACAACACTGGGATAAGATTGTCTTTTTTATAAAATCACCAAGTCTTGCAGGAAGGCTACATCTTGTGCCAGAGACAGAGTACGATATTAAAGTATTAGACGATCCTCATAAAGTCGCTGATATAAAACAAAAGGTAGTAGACTTTTTGAATGTGCCAAACGAACCGAGAGATTCAATACACATACTTGAGGTAGGTTATGCTATGATCTGTGCAGAGTAGGAAAGGTTTGGCTAATTGAGCCATCTTAAGCTTTTATCTATTTTTATAATGATGGGTCTTATTTTCGGAACTCTGGCTGCTATTCAAACTAAATTGACTTCAAGTGCTTTTGCTCAATCACAGAATATTGTATGTCCAACAAAAGATGTCCAGCACTGGGATAAAATTGTCTTTCTCATAGTAAACCCTGATCTAGCAAGTAAGGCTAATCTGCCAGCAAATAGTGAGCTTGATATTAAAGTATTAGACGATCCTCATAAACTCGATGATATTAAACAAAAGATATTAGACTTTTTGAATGTGCCAAACGAACCGAGAAGTTCGATACAGATTATCAATGTAGAATATAGCATAATTTGTAATACTTCTAATTCTGAAGCTAGTCCGTATACAGGTTCTACATCCACTACTGCTCCACCTTCCAATAATCCGGAACTATGTCCAGATGGTCAGCCAAAAGATGCTAATGGAAACTGTCCTGATACATGTCCAGATGGTACACCTATGCCTAAAGGTGGAGTAGCAG
>JBEDUN010000125.1:0-5163 GCA_040414675.1 Nitrososphaeraceae archaeon
AATGTGATCATGTTTGGGGACCCCCTCCAAACAATGTGCTATATGAAAAAAGTGGAAAGCGAATTAAGCATTGCCACAAATGCCACAAGACAAAGTATCATCCAAGTCTATTTCTTAAATAGCTATCCTGCCTTTTTCAATTCTTGAACTTCAACCATAAGTTTCATAACTTGGTCTGACAGGATGGAAATTGCATCATCTTTTTCTTCCTTATTACTTACTGTATCTTCATATGCGTCATAACTTAAAATCATTCTGCATTTAGCACAGAATTTGCCATCAGGTTTATTGGGTTCATTGCAATTTGGACACTGTTTTGGCTTAAGCACATCTGACGATTTATGATCTTTTGTGATAATGCCATATGCTTCCAGTAATGATTCTGAGGCTTCATTACCAAAATAGTGAAGATACTTTTGTGGCATGTTTGAACCTGTAGTCCAGCCTGCAAACTGCCTTAGAGTGTGTTCTTTTAATATCTTGGATTTCTCTGTTAAGGCACTATGTCTTCTTATGTAAGGATTCCAGGGTTTCTTTAGTAACTCTCTAATCTTGTGCTTGTCCTCAGGTTGAACATTTGGATTCTGTAATAGTTTTGGAAATAGCTCTCTTTTATATGCACTGTAGATAAGTGAAATAGCATGTGAATTGATTGACCTGCCAATACTCTTCCCGGCACCAGAAATAAATATTGAATTTGTATTACTGGACTGAGGATGTTCGTGGTCAAGATAATCTTTAACATATGGTATCGAATCAATCAAGGGTATGTGTCTACTCCCTGTCTTTCCATTTACTAATACCTCAGCATACTGTTTCGTTCCAGCAGATTTGAATACAATATCTCTTATTCTTAATTTCAATATTTCATGTGGCCTGCAGCCAGTATCATAAGACATCATGTGGAAGCATTTTATCCTCTTTGAAGGACAATATTTTAAGAATAGGAGATCGTCCTCAGCAGTCCACAAGTCGGTAGGTTTGTATATTGATTTTTCTTTTCTCTTCAATCGGGGAATATTTTCAATTACTATCGGTTTAGATCGTTTATCGAGTTCTATATCTGGATAATATAACCACTTAAAGAATCTAAGTAAAAATATTCTAAATAGATTGTAAGTCCCTATCCATTTATGTAAAGGGTCTACGGATTCAGGTTTACGAAGACTATCTAGGAATAACAAGACATCATCCCTTATTATCCGTTTGAATGCTTTATTATGGTGGAATATTGAAAACCTGGCCAATAATAAGATATTATCTCTTCGATAACTATCGGCTGGATTAATCTCAGACTTCATTGATAAAATATAATCTGCAATAGTTAATGCATTCTCATGTGATATTTTGTAAAATTGCATATAACAATCTGATTTAAGTCCCTCTGTAGCACTTTCAATTTTTCTATCGAAAAATGGATTATTACATTCTCCATGTTTCCATACTTTAACCTTGGTGAATTTGCCTGATCTTATTGTCGCTATTCTGGTTGTATTAGATGAAGGCGATACCATTTTTCTGTATACACCTATTGGACTAAAATCGGTATGATATAACCGTATATTATATGCCCCATTATAAGCATATAAGTGTATTATCAACCGTTATTTTCTAAATAGGAAATCATTTACATTTTACTATTCATTGATATACTTGATATACTCATGCCAATCCGTAATCGAAGGCAGATCTTACGATATTGTATAATGTATGGATCGGGATAAGAAATCGCCTCCAAGACCACATTCTTGTTTATTAGTAATCTACCTACCTTCAAGTCAAATACCCTTTTCATGTACTTGTGCCGAAGAGACAACAAAAATGTAATAATCAAGTCCATAATTGCTAAGAGTTTTCGAGATAAAATTAGATAGGAATTAACAAAAAAAAATATATCAATACTTTTGAATCGCATTCAAGTATATCATTTTGTATCTATCTAGCTAAGGTCCCTTGCTTGACCCGCAAAATTAACTATATTGATGTCTATTAACTACTCTTCTAGGGTAAATTATGCCATAGAAAATCTCAATACTTATCTATCACCTTTATTATCATATACTATGGATCGAAGGCAGAAGTAGAGCTATGGTAGATATTATTTACGGTCGTGGTGTAACTGATATTATACATGAATTACCATATTACCTAAGTATATTCAAAAAAGTTGCTTCGATCAAGGCTTTCAAGGCAAAACCAGCTATGTACGGCTCAGTAGACGTTAACAATATCTGCAATTTGCATTGTAGTCATTGCTATTGGTGGTTGAATAGAAAAAATGATACACAAGATCTGAGTGCACAAGACTGGAGGATGATAATCAGAAATACCTTTAAAAAACAAAAAATATTTGTAGTGACTCTGGTAGGAGGGGAGCCTACTATGCGGCCGGATATTATAGAAACATTCTGCGAGGAGATGCCGAAAAGAATATGTGTTGTGACAAATGGAACAATTCCTCTTAGAAGATTTGAAAAATTATATTTCTATTGGATTTCCTTAGATGGAACTGAAGAGATTCATGATAAAATTAGGGGAAAGGGTTCCTATTCAGCAACTAAGCAAAATATACTAAACTATATTTCATCAGACGCAAAGCGAAATGGCAAACCATTGTGGAAAGATATCTGGATTACTATGACGATTAATTCCATAAACTATTCCACTATTGAAGATTTGACAAATGAATGGAAGGATAAGGTAAATAAAATAGGCTTCCAATTCCACACTCCATTCGTAAAGCAAGACCCATTGTGGCTAGAGTTTGGAGATGTTCGAAATCAAGTGGTGGACAAGCTTATTGAGTTGAGAAGAAAATACCCTTCATTTGTAATCAATGGAGAAAAACAATTAAGGCTAATGAAAGGTAATTGGGGAGGACGAGGTACAACACCAGTTGATTGTCCTTCTTGGGCTATACTTTCATTAGATCATATGGGAAGAATCAAGCAGCCATGTTGCATAGGATCTGCTGACAAAGGGTTGAAACCAATATGTGAGCAGTGCGGCCTGGGCTGCTATTCTTTACTTGTTGCACAGGGGATTAAGGGCACATGAGAATATAACATTTGGATTCAGTAATCCTATGTCTTAATAAATGAAAAGACCTTAGAAGATGATTAATCTGCCTTACATTACATTATGATTCGAATTCTACATTTATCAAGATAGAACTTGTGCGGCAATTTTTTCTTTGACCATTCTTAAGTGAAAGCTAGTGTTAGTCGTGCTGCAATCTTTAAGTCAATGCATCTCAACTAAAGCATCAAGTTACTCCTTTACGTTAGTCTAACCAACTACCAACCCTTTCTCTATCAATTAACTTATTCAGGAAGTCATACTATCTTTTTGTCGTAATACGAGCCCCAATAGAAGAAGCTATTACATATATCCAACACTCGCTGTCAACAGGTCAACTGGCATGTTAAGGATAAGTAGGTCTCATCAAATAATAATATATTCTGTGTTGTTATGTGTTACTAATCATTTAAGAGATGTAACTTGTTGAAAGAATATATCAAAATGACCTATGTGATAATATGGTAAAAATGCATTGTTATTGACCAAAGTGTTAACACTTCTAAATCTATTTTTTTCAGAGGCATTGAATATTCTATAAAATGTTTAATAATGTAACCTACTTGCAAAATAAATTTGATATTATTCTATATTTTATTATCCTAAGCAGTCCAAACTATTATTTAGATTTATTAATGGCACCAACATTAAAAAAGATATATTTGTCTAGTAACGTAACTATGTTATCTTTGTTTCAAACTTTACCGAGTCTACGTGTGATCCCCTGGCTGCAGCTGCTGCCCCACTCTTAATATTATTTATCTGAATAGTTATGTCTCCCTTATATGGATTAGAAAAGGTTACTCTTTCAAATCCACTCCCTGCCCGTGGCATTTCATTGGTTTTATTCCAAAGAACATGACCTTTGTTATCGTAAATTGATATATCATAGCTATCTACTGGCATCAATCGTTGTAATATCCCTGGTTGGGTAAATCCGCTTGCATTAAGACTTGTTTCTCCGGACACATTTTTTGTCTCTCTTTGTGGAACGGTTTTTGCATTAGGGATTGGAGCGCTTGAATTTAAGAATAATACTTCCATATCAAAGCCTCTGTTAGCAGGTATATTAGGAGATTGGGCAGCAGTTGGATTGCTCCATTTGAGTTGAACCAAGTATGTACCATTCTTTGATATTTTTGAGATGATTGGGATGGTTGAATTCGAGTTATTTGCAGATTGTATGAGGCCAGTATTCTTGCTGTGGTTAGTGTTAGTGTTGCTGCTATTATTAGTGTTGCTGCTATTATTATTGTTTGCTGCAAAAGCAGTGTTACTATTGGACTGTGTAAATATTATGGCATATGAAAGTGAAAATACTGATGCCATGACAATTAAAAGCCGTATCGACTTCGATTGGCGTACTGGTCTGAGAAGACCAATCACTCTAGACATATCATATTCTAACTTGTCATGTGTATCTGCAGTATGTATCGTCATAATACTAGTTGTCTTAAATAGCATATAGAGATTTCAATATTCCATAATCATTTATCTTGCATTCCTTTTCAACACCTTATGATTCTATCTAATTTTTAGATGTCTTTCATAATAATGTGTGACCTTTTTATCTTATGCTGTGCATCATAACAGTGAAATGACTAGCCAATTAGTAATGGAAAGCAAGAAAGATATCAATATTGATTAATCCAAGGACTCTCGTCATGGTGTAATTCAAATTCTAAATAAGAGATTATGCGACGAATATATCTTGTTTACAAAGACAAGAGATTATCACTGGAATGTAGTAGGTCCTAATTTTAGTGAAAGACACAAATTCTTTCAAGAGCAGTATGAAGAAATAGATGAAATCATAGATGAAGTTGCTGAACGTGTACGCACGCTAAACGGTAGATCACTTGGTACACTCGCCGAGTTTATAGAACATGGTTCAATTCAAGAAAGTCCAGGAAAATATCCAGATGAATTAACAATGATATCAAACCTGCTAGCAGACCATGAACAGATAATTAGAAGTCTACGTACAGATGCTGACAAGTGCGAAGAATATCATGATATGGGTACTAATGACTTTTTGATTGGTGTTATGGAAAAACATGAAAAGATGGCATGGATGTTACGTGC
>JBEDUN010000126.1:0-23799 GCA_040414675.1 Nitrososphaeraceae archaeon
TCTGTATTTCTACCTCTTTTGGAATCAGTGCTGGCATCTGTGCCATTTTTCTCAAACTAAACTAGACATTTTTTTGCCTTTATAATTTGATTAACGTTGTTACATTGTACTTGCAATTAAATGCAATTAAATTGATCGGACTATTTAGCTGATCTTATATTTCTCATTCAAAATAACTGCGATCAAATAGACAAAGTAGGTATGGTGCCTTTATGTGGCAACAACATTAGTAGCTTTATTTCTCGATAACCAAAATCATATTTATTTTTGCAATATAAGTAAAGAGAAATCAATGTCGTCTTAGGTTGATCAAAATAAAGCCATTGCAGGTATGACTAAAATGACAACTAATTGGTCGGTTATATTCATATTTTATATTAGATTGTGGATAATCGCATTCTGTGAGAATATTCCGTAGCTTCAATCAGCTACTCTCGCATAATACAATTGATACTTTTATACTGTATAAGAGAGTGTGTGAACAATATAATAATGCTGATATCATGAATCTTGTTAAGGATTTGATTCCTTCCTCGGTACTGAAATTATATTATACTGAGCAAGATTTGAAGCCAATTTTGCATTGGTTTAAATACGATTTTATGAGATGGATGCCTAAGCTTTTGAGATGTGAAAAATGCCACTATGAAATGGATGTACAGGTCGTAACTGGAAATTCATGGAGACTGCGCGCAACAGAGATTTATTTGTGCGATAAATGTGGGTTTGAACAAGTATTCCCTAGATATGGTGAAATTCGTAAGATTGCAGTGACGAGGCTTGGTAGGTGTAGTGAATGGTCTCTGCTCTTTGGTGCAATTCTAAGCTCTATTTCGATCAAAACTAGAATTGTACATGATTTTCTAGATCATTGTTGGAATGAGTCATCAATAAATGATTCTTGGTTACACGTAGACTCCACCTTAGAATTTCCTATTTCATTGAATCATCCGCACTATTATGAGCAAAATTGGGGTAAGAAATTCCGATATGTCTTGGCATTTTCTCATGATAGTCTCGAAGATGTGACTATGATATATTCAGAACAACAAGATAATGTTCTAAAAAGGCGCAATCATAAAAATGCCGTTGGCGAGTTTAAAAAGATATATTCAAAAATATGAGTATGACTGGTTCTGTTAACTCTTTCGATGATACTTTTTTCATGTAAAGAATGGATATGATGATCTAGTTTTAAGAACTGATAGACTGTTGGATACCAGGTACTGCCATCTGTAGATATTATTGAATGCTTACCCACCACCACATCTTTTGTCAATGAATAGGTGCTCCGCAATGAGCATATTTCGTTCTTTTGATACACTATTTCCAAGAATTTCCTTAGATTCTGACTCTATTGCAACCCAAATCCACATGTAATTAGAACCAATCAATATTTATGATGATTTCATCAATGATAAATTCCGTTGTCTACTTTCTCTTTCTCGTGATACTTTTAGGCCTGTACTTTTGAATCCATTTCCAGATGGATACATGACTTCTTTGACGAAACGAGATAATGCCTTAAGTATTCCTATATGACAAACCTAGAAAGTACAAGTACAATCCGTAGTCAATATACTTTGAAGGTGTCCTATTTCTTTTAACAACCATATTAAAGAATAGGATGTCTTCAGCTATGGGATTTTCTCTAAGCTAACACGGCCGTATGACCATAACTGATATTTATAAACAAGGGCAAATTTTTCATCTTTTAATAAGTTAAGGTTGATAGCTATTTCGAAAGGCTTTAGTCAAAACAAGGGATCACTGACCCTGTTGATTAGATAGCATAACCCGCTAAATTAAACATAGTCAGTACAAGTCATTATTTATTAATGGTAAACTATCAATCACTATTTATATACTATTTAATTTATAAATCTGACTCTGCTTATGAAACTGATTTTTGAGATAAATTGCAGACCTGAACCCAGACAAGTCAGTGATCTTATTATTAGGTTCTAGGCTTTGCCGCTTCATTGCTTTTATAATCTTGAATCTCGCATCCACTAACTCTAATTTGCTACATCCAAAAGAATTGAACTATTCTAACATTGCTGCAGCCTTGTGAAGATCTTCCTTTAATGACATATATGCATCTAATTTTCGTCTATCTTCTTCGTTAGAGGGAAGATTTTCTAGCAGATCCCTTTTCTGTGTGGAAACCATATTCTCTAATGAAGATATTGTATTTCCAATCTCGCTGTCAGTGATTTCTAGTGTGATGATTTTATTGCCTTTATCGATCCTGAGTACTTTAACCATTTATTCAAGACCTCTATGTAGTTATATGGTATGAGGTACATATGTATGTATATATTTTCAGATCAATAGACTAATGCCTGGGAAATATCTTTTAATTATGGAATCTGTTATCTTTGGCTAGTGGGTATTATGTCCAGATACGAGAAGGAAACAGTATTGAGTGTTCTAAATGAACTTGAACAGATATCAAAAAGGGAATATCTTCCATCGATTGGGCCTGTCAAAGGTCGAATTATATCTGATATAATTAGAAAATATAAACCTAATTTGATACTTGAGATCGGAACTTTGCATGGATATTCTGCTATATTGATGGGAAGTCTATTGCACAATGGTGGAATGCTAATCACACTTGAAGTAAATGAGAACTTTGCGAGCATTGCTAGAAAAAACATAGAAAAAGCAGGAATGGTAGATAAGATTGAAGTTATTTGTGGTAATGCCTTAGAGATTATTCCGTCACTCACCTTCAAATTTGATTTAGTGTTCTTAGATGCCGCTAAAAGCGAATATTTTCAATATCTTAAACAACTTGAGACTAATAATATTATTAAAGAAAATGCAATTGTGATAGCGGATAATGTAAAGCTGTACGAAAATGAGATGGCAGATTATTTGAAATATGTTCGTAATGCCGGCGTGTACAAAAGCCAAACCACTGAAACCACTCTCGAATTTAATAAGAATGTTGAAGATGCATTAGAAATAAGCATGAGAATAGAAAAATGATTTGATACTAAATCGTCTTTGTTTAGTTACTATATCACAAATACGGATTTTTCATTTTAGTTCGATGCAATTCAGATATTCACAGAGACTAAAATTTACGAAATGTTTATCTGATTCTGATCGAAATATTGCTGTTTCATACAGGGATCTTCGTAATCATGCTACTTAGTAATTGTCAGGGTTCAAAATAATCAATTGTTCAAATCCCGAAACTATTTATCAATGATTTGCTCTCATTGTGTCAATTTAAGGAAAATATCTGAGAATAAAATCTTGGTCGCCAAAAACCGCGAAAATCGAGAGTAGTTCGTATTCACAGGAAGATATTATAAACCAGTGTTCTAAAGCCGGATATATCTATTGAATCGATAATCTATCCAATGAACCAGAATTCCAGAATTCCAGAAGACTTCCAAAGATCGACCATCATGCGGCTAATCCTCCAAAGTATTAAGTAAGATATTTTACTAAAACTAATTGAACGATAGATGGGATCTGTGTGGGAAGAAACTGATGAATGGGGCCCAGAAAAAGTTTTGCAGGTTTATGATCCTGATACAAGCATGAAAGGCGTGTTGGTTATTGATAACACTTCCACAGGTCCAGGCAAAGGTGGAATACGGTTTGCCGAAGGTGCCACACCATTAGAAGTTTTCAAACTAGCTAGAACAATGACATGGAAATGCGCCGCTGCTGGCTTGCCTTTTGGTGGGGCCAAAGGTGGGATTATTGCAGATCCCAACAAGGTCGATAGGGTGGCTTGGGTCAAGTCCTTTGCAAAAATGATTAAACCCTATTGTCCCGGACAATATATTGCAGCAACAGATATCGGAACAACTGAATTAGATATGGCTATTTTTGCACATGAAATAGGTGATATGCGCGCATGTACCGGAAAACCATCCGAGCTTGGTGGAATTCCCCATGAATTGGGAACCACTGGATATGGTGTGACAACGGCACTTGAAACTGCTCTTGAAGTTCTACTGGAACTAAATGCCATACGTATTATCAGAGATAACATAAAAGTATCTATCCAAGGATTTGGTAACGTTGGTTCTTTTACTGCAAAATTCCTTGATTCATCAGGAATTAAGGTAGTTGCCATAAGTGATATTTCTGGGCTTGTTTATAATAAAGATGGGCTAAATATACCACGACTAATGATGGATATGAAGGGTAAATCAATGCTGTCTGATCTGGATGGATATACCATCTTGAATAAGAATCAGATTTTTGAAATTGATTCAGATATATTTGTCCCTGCTGCTATGGGAAATGTCATTGTAGATGAGACTGTTACGAAAATACTTGATCATGGAGTGAAAATAGTTGTAGAGGCAGCAAACCTTCCAACTACCAAAAAAGCAGATGAATATCTGAATAGTAATGGTGTATGGGTTATTCCTGACTTTCTAGCAAACGCAGGTGGTGTTATTGGATCATTTGTGGAGTCTCAGGGAAGAACAGAAAAAGAAGCATTCGATCTCATTAAATACAAAATATCCAAAAATATAAAAAATATCCTTACTCAGGCTATTATAAACGGAGAAAATCCCAGGGTTCTAGCTTTAGAACTATCGAAGCAACTAGTATATCGTGCAATGTTGCTAAGAAAGGGGGCGATAAGCGTCGCACGAGAAGCTTATTCTAGGAAGGATGCCATTTCAGTATAGGCTAGTCGAATGTCAAATTTATGAGAAACAAGATTACTTGGACAATAAGATTACAGTTTTTAAAGGTTTCACTGAATGAGTCATAATTGAATATTCTTGCATACACTAAAAATGCTACTGCCATTTCTCATAGCTGATATTTTGTTACTATGAATGGTGACATTGCTATCGTATCCAGTATAACACTAAGCGAAGTTGTTCAAGATATGATGTAACAATAATTTATCCTCAAAATATCAATCATTAAAGAAGTTTAAATGACGTACTTGGAATAAGAAATGCAAATTCAAGTTAAATCGGAATTGACTTATTTAGTACCAATTATCTGAATACTGCGCAGTCTTTACGATATAAAATCGGCTACCATTCCATTTGCCCATTTTATAATACTAGATCATGTAAACTTCATTCATGTTTGTGTCCATGCATTATTTTAAAAACGTGTAGGATTCCTGGAAAAATACAATCAAGTGATTCTGAAACTGCAGTAGTACTGCCAGGTAAATTAATTATCACCGTATTACCTCTGATGCCTGCAATTCCTCTTGACAGCATCGATAAAGGAGTCCTTCTTTGGCCATGTGCTCTAATTGTCTCGGCAACGCCAGATAGCTCCTTTTCCAAGATTTCTTTTGTGGCTTCAGGAGTAGCATCACGAGGACCGATGCCTGTCCCTCCAGTTGTTATAACCATGTCTATCCTCAAGTCATCAGAAAATTTTTTGAGTTTGGATATTATAGTCGATTTATCGTCAGGAGTTACTTCATACTCCACGATATCGCACCTGATTTCTCTTAATTTTTCAATAATTATCTTACCTGACTCGTCTTCCTGCTTACTTCTGGTATCACTAGCAACTAAAACTGCGGCTGTAATCTTACCGTGAGACCTCTCCTTAAAGTCGTTAATGCCACCTTTTTTTCTAATAAGCTTTACGGATTCTATTGATAGAAATTCATCAATAGGTTTTAACATGTCGTAGATCGTCAATGATGCTATGCAAGCAGAAGTAAGTGCCTCCATTTCCACACCAGTCTTCCATATGCTTTTTACTTGTACAATAACCTTTATTTGATTCTTAAATAGAGAAACATCAATATTAACATTATCAATTGGGATTTGATGGCAATATGGTATCAAATCAGAGGTCTTTTTGGCAGCAAGGGTCCCCGAAATTTTTGCGGCTTCGACTATATTGCCTTTTGGAGAGTTGCCATTATCGAGCCGTTGCATGGTAGTTTGAGAAATCCTGATTATAGCTTGTGCTGTTGCCATTCTGAAAGTATCTATTTTCCTACTTACATCAAACATCCCTGTCATTCACAAATCCTATGATACCTCTGTTATCTATAATTTAGCAGTAATGATTGTACAAACACTAGTGTGAGCGCAACGTACTCGTGTAATTCTATAAAAAAGAGTAAAATCTGGAATATTTTTTAATGAGTCCAGAATTGACTCCTCATCTAACTTCAATTTATTAATTTTTTGTGTTATGCAAATTGGTAGATTATTTATGATCTTCTCTGAGAATTTCGAAACCAATTCTCACCTCTGTTTGATACTCCAATTTTCCACCGTCCTCTACTCTAAATGTAATGCGGCCTAATTCTCCCCACTTGATATTCTTCACAGTTTTGGAAGCCTCCTGGAAAGCATTATTCACTGCATCGGTGATGTCAGTACTCGAAGTACCCACAATGTCGATATATTTGTAGACCATATTTGAGAAAAAATTATATCCTTTAAATACCTTTTTGCTTAAGTGGCTCAGGCATAAAGAAGACTTTTGAAAGATTAGTGTTATCATATTCATAACATACAGGATTTCATTTAGGAAGCAATTGATTTATTTTGTGCCTTGATTCAAGTCCATTATGATTGGATCTAACATGAGCAAATCTTTAAATGAGATTGACTTTGCAAAAAGGAATGGACTCTTACCTGTAGTTGTACAAGACAAAAGCACGAAAGATATTTTAACCCTTGCTTACGCAAACAGGGAAGCACTAGAAAATACTATTAGGACAGGAAATGCTTGGTTCTGGAGCACTTCGCGAAATAAATTATGGATGAAGGGTGAAGAATCTGGCAATGTTCAGCCTGTCGAAGATATTATGTTGGATTGCGATTATGACGCTTTATTGTACATAGTCGATTCCAAGACCCCTATGTGTCATACTGGAAATCGTACATGTTTCCATTACCGAATAAAAAACGATAATATGAAATTGAGGACACAGATCGCATAATCTCAATGATGACCTTGATCGAATCATAATATAATTCCGCTCAATTCGCACTTATGTTTAGTAATACTAAATTATATCTTAGAGAGGCTTATTTATATCAATATATGAAATATGGACAGTCACAAATATGGGTATTATAAGATGTCTAAAATGTAGAGAATGCGATAAAGAATATGAAGCTCAATTTCGGTATATATGCGAAGAATGTTTTGGTCCATTGGACGTAATTTACAATCTACCAACTTCACTAAATAAATCCACTTTCGCATCCAGACAGACAAAGAACTATTGGCGATATTTTGAGTTACTACCGATTGCTGACTATAATAATATTGTAAATCTAGATGCTGGTTTTACACCGTTACAACATGCAGACAGAATAGGGACGACATTAGGAGGGTTAAGAAATCTATTCATCAAGAACGACTCTGTAAACCCAACTTTTTCATTTAAGGATAGGCCAGCAGGCATCGCTGTTTCAAGAGCAAAGGAAATTAAACTAAGAGCAGTAGGTTGTGCATCGACTGGAAACCTGGCGTCTGCGACTGCTGCACATGCTGCAAAGGCGCGATTACCGTGTTATATTTTTGCACCTTCTGATATTGAAAAAGTAAAGATTTCACAAGCATTATCATACGGGGCAGAGTTCGTAGCCGTTGATGGGACTTACGACGACGCTAATAGAGTAGCATCTGTAGTTGGCGACACCAAAGGAATTGGTATCGTTAATATAAATATGCGACCGTTCTACGTAGAGGGTTCAAAAACACTTGCTTATGAAGTAGCTGAACAGCTAAATTGGAAGGTTCCAGATAACTTGATAATTCCAGTAGGGAGTGGAGCAATGTTGAACGCTATTTGTAAAGGATTCGAAGAATTATATGACATTGGACTGTTAGATGATATATCAAGATTAAGAATTACAGCGGCGCAGCCTCATGGCTGTTCTCCAATTGTTGATGCTTTTAAAAGAAGAAGTGATGAAGTTACTCCAATCGAAAAACCTGAAACAATTGCGAAAAGTCTTGCCATAGGGGATCCCGGAGATGGACGATATGTTTTAAAAAGATTGCAGCAATATAGCGGAAATGCAGAGGAAGCAACTGACGAGGAAATTATAGATGGAATAATGATGCTTGCCAAGACAGAAGGCATCTTCACTGAACCAGCTGGTGGTGTATCTATAGCAGTACTTCGAAAAATGGTAGAAGAAGGTAAAATCGACAAAGACGAAAACGTAGTCTGTTATATCACAGGAAATGGGCTAAAGGCTACTGAAGCTATTGTAGATGTGCTACCGAAACTTAATGCTGTAAAGCCAGATGTACGGCTAGTTTCTGCCATGATTACATGACATATATATGAGCAGAGGTAATGAAGAGCAAAATGGCTAAGGTAGAATTCGTAATTCCTTCGGTTCTAAATAAGAGTAACGGAGAGAGAAAAATTTCTCTTGATGCAAACGATTTAAGTGACGCCTTTACTAAAATTACTTCCGAAATGGGAGAGGAATTCCAAAGAAGAGTCTTTGATATAGACAGCAAACCAAGAGCCCTGATTAACATATATCTAAATGGAAAAAATATTCGTTTTAGCACTGATGGATTGTCAACGATTCTAAAAGATGGCGATTCAGTATTCATATTGCCCGCGGTAGCTGGAGGCACAGAATTTACGAATGAAGATATCCAAAGATATTCTCGGCAGATAATGCTTGATGAAATTGGATTCAATGGGATGGAATCGTTAAGAAATGCCAAAATTTGTGTTGTAGGAGTTGGAGGTATTGGAAATCCCGTTGTCACTCAACTGGCTGCAATGGGAGTTGGAAATCTAAAATTGGTAGACAGAGATGTTGTAGAGATCTCTAACTTGCATCGCCAACATCTGTATACCGAAGACGATCTTGGTAAAGTCAAAGTTGAAGCAGCAGTTGAACGTTTAAGAAAAATAAATTCTGCAACTAATATTGAAGCTATGCCGGTGTCTATAACCAAATATACCGCAGATAGGGTTATCAAAGGTTCAGATATAGTAATAGATGCACTCGACAGCGTAGATGCCAGATATGCCCTTAATGATGCATGTATAAAACACAATGTACCATTTATTTATGCGGGTGCTTTGGGCACAGTTGGCTCGGTTTGTACTATATTGCCAAAAAGATCTGCATGTTTGCGATGTATATTTCCTGCGTTGTCTGAAGATAATATGCCTACGTGTAGTACTGAAGGAGTGCATCCATCTATACTATATATAGTTGGTGCTATACAAGTATCTGAAGCTATAAAGATCATTACGCACCAACAACCATCGCTTATTAACAAGCTAATGTATATTGATATAAACGATTTATCATTCGAAAAAATACAGATGTATAGACAAAAGGAATGTCCCTCCTGTGGCTCATTCAGCAAAGTGCCGGAAAATATCAAAATATCTCACGATCATCTTATTGTTGAAGAATTATGTGGTAGAGACAGAGGCAAAAGAACTTACACATTAACTCCATCAGAACCTTTCTTATCAATAAATTTGAATAATATTGTAAAAACTGCTAATTCGCAAGGATATACGATCAAAACTAAAGGTAATCTGGGAGTAACCGCTATTAATGGCAAGACATCGATTAGTTTCTTAACAAGTGGTGCAGCAACAATCGTTGGCGCTACTGATGAAGCTGATGCATTGTCAATATATAGAACTTTTGCAGAAAAGTGCTAAAGATATAAACTATGTACAATGAACAAATATGCGGAGTTACCTGATCGTATTGTAATCTATTAGATAAAGGATTGAATTGTAATAGTACAATTTTCTTACATGCCACTTGATCTTTACTACAAAAATGAATACATTGCTCAAGTATTATAACATCGCCATTAGAATTGCCTAATAAACCTCACCAAAACCGTCAATGGATAGGACATATCATATTTCATATAGATCTGAATTCCTTTTATCCTTCCTGTGAGGAAATACGGGCCTCTTTCCAAGGCTCTGAAATTGTGTCCTACTCTAATTTTAAAGCCAGTTGATCTAACGTATTACAAACAAATTTCAGAAAACGTGATTGCTCTTTTAGAGACTTATTCTGATACTTTGGAACAAGCCAATATAGACGAAGCATATCTTGACTGTACGAATAAAGTTTCCATATCTGGATTAACTATTGAGCAATACTCACTCCTTATGAAGAAGGCGATAAAGGAACAGTGCGATCTTCTTTGCTCAATAGGAGTAGCATCTACGAAATCAGCTGCAAAGATTGCATCAGACTATCAAAAACCTGATGAACTTACAATCGTTTCTCCTGATAATTTACAAATATTTCTCAAACCTTTGGAAGTGGAAAGAATACCCGGTGTTGGAATCAAGACAGAAGAAATCCTGAAGTCTGAGATGGGCATAGAGTCAATAGGACAGTTAGCTAAGCATGATGTATAAAGTCTCATGGATAGATTAGGGAAAAAGGGTATATGGTTGTGGCAGGTTGCAACTGGTCAAGACCATGAGCCTGTCGTACCTCGAGAGGACTATCTTTCACTTAGTAACGAGTACACTCTTGAGACATTCACCAGTAATAAGCAACTGATTCTAAAAGGTCTGACTAGCTTGGTCAGTGAGTTATATGAAAAGGTAAATGAAAATGGATATGAATTTAAAACTGTTGATATAAAATTAGTTAATGTTGATTTTACGGTTATAACTAGGGAGAAATCATATACAAGTTATCAAAATAAACAAGAGTGCATTTCATCTGTTGTCCAATATCTTTTAGATAAATATTCCCTCATTGATGAATCAGAGACAACTATCTCCGCTACACCAGTTAGAAAAATTGGGCTTAGGGTTTCAAACTTGATAAGAATGGAGAAAAAAATCGATTAAACAGAAGTCACTGTTAGAATATGTTTAATCAGTTCGTCTAATTTGTCAAATTTGCAATATCAAACAAAAATGATCTAGCCTGATCATATGTTATATGATTCCAACTACAGAACCGTTACTTTCATAAATAAGAATATTTACGCCATTGTCTATTGTCCGTATATCCTGACCTACCACAGAATTCTGTTAGTGCAAAATTTGTTTGTTAGTCTTTCTAATATAGTAGTAATTCTCTTCTATAATTGCTAGATCTTCCATACGAAAAATTTAGGCGATGAAATCCCGAATACGAAAGACCAATACCTTTCATATAAGAACCTGATTTATAATCTCCAATTCGAATGTATCTTCGAAAAAATTTTCAAATATTAATCAATTTGCACATATTTGACATTCTTGTTTTTCTAAGCTATGTGGCGGACACATTATTCCTCATATCTATGTACTCTATCACACTCTAAATGCGTAGTTTAGTTAAAGCCGTTGGAGAACTCCATTATAATAGATCCACAGCATCAGATTGCCCCATTCATATATTCTAAGCAAATATAAATTATCAATTAAAAACAGCTTACAAAATATTATAGAATGGTATGGAAGAATTGTCAATTTAACATATCATAAAATTGCTCCGAATACCTATAAGCGATACAATGGATTAATTACTATCACGTGGTTGGAAAGGAAATCGGACACTTTAGTGTTTGTAGTACTCGTTCTATCTGCATGGGTATCAGTTTTAACAATGGCAATTGAAACAAGTAGTAATGCATTAGCAAAAACTACAAAAAACTGAGAATGTAGTTCAGATTAATGACTGCGGTAACCATCTAACGCCAATAAATATAACATGCCTACTTATCATTCAAATCCAGAAAGGCATGATAACTATAATAACATAGGTACAAACATTACTTCTCTCATGCCTTTTCCATAATTTAAGATAAGCTTCACCGGCCTCACGCAAAACACCACATTTATAAGATGAGAATCGTTGGAATTTGTTTATTCAAATCTCTTCAACCATCTTTTGCAATCAGCGATGTTAATATGTCAACTATGGTATCTTTTTCTGAAAACCTAGATTAGTAATTCAATGGTGTTAAATCTGTCTCGTCGTGGTACGCAGAGTTGTAGAACCATCGTGAATTTGCAATTTGTTAATTTTGTTTAATCGTCTGTATCAAGATTAAAAAAAGAACTCCCATTTCGATACTACTCCACAGTATGCTCTAACACTCGCCTCCGAACAACTATTACTATAATATACAATTAGATTCTATATTTAGAACAATCTATTATCAAGGTGCTGTTATAGTAATCAGCTAGTTCATAGTATGTTAATATCTTTATATCAAATTATACTAACAAATCGAAAAATTAGAACTAGATACATGTAGTTCATCATACAAATAGTGTTGTATTGATCTTTTGTTAGATTGATAAAGGTTAATTATACTTAATACCAGGTTTCAAATTTTGACTAATAGAACTGATCAATATACTTGATGGAAAGCTATGAAGATAATATCAAACTAAAATAGATGAAATCAGGACTATATTGCAATATCACAATATCAAAGACTTATCGAGACATTTTTCAATATCGTTTCTATATGACAGTAATATATAAGATATCTAATAGATCGATTGATTTTGAAAATTTATATGTATTGGCAATTGAAGTTTATTCTATGTTTAATAACGTAAAAACTTTAGGCGTCCAAAATATCGATCAACCTAAAGTGTTTGAAATATTCACTTGAATGCCGATGCGAGTACCGTGAATTTATTATTAGAACAAACTTTTACACAGTTCTGTGATACAGTAACAACTGGATAATAAAGAGTAATGCACCAGTTAAAATAGATTTAATACAGAATGACATATCTTGCTTATTAGAACACATGATGGCTAGTTCATTTCAGTTTCGTTAGACATGGATTTATCATTACCAGTACAATATCTTGTTTAATAATATCCAATTGCAATTAATTATATATCAATGAATTATATGTAGATTAACTTCTAATAAATTGTGATTAGGATTGTTGGATGGATTTGTTTTATCGTCGATTCCATTTCATGTCTTAGATCTTTTTGGGACTTTTATATTCGCAATTACTGGTGGTATGAAAGCTATCGAACATAAACTAGATATCGTGGGGGTTATTGTGCTATCTGGCACTGCAGGACTAGCTGGAGGAATTATTAGAGATGTTATATTGGGGTTCACGCCGCCAATAGCCATAATAGATCCATTGTATATAATAATCACATCAATTGCTGGGATCAGTATTCTCCTACTATATCATTTTTTAAAAAATCTAATGAAACTATTTCTGACATTTGACGCATTTGGTCTAGGAATATTTAGTTTACTAGGTGCTAACATTGCTTATAAAATGTTTGGTTTCAACTTGATCGCTATAATGTTCTCTGGAATTATAACGGTAGTCGGCGGCGGCATATTACGCGACATATTTGTAAACGAAATCCCGTTGGTTTTCAGAAAGGAATTATATGTGTCTCTGAGTTTTGCAGGAGTTCTCTTATTCTTTATTATGCTTCATTTAGGATTGAGTGTGGTTTTTTCGACTATATTGGGAATCATCTTTATAACCTTTGGTCGCATAGCCGCAATCAAATATAACTGGAATTTACCAACACGAATTTTTGGAGATACGAATTAATTGCTAGAATGCATATCGACAGCTAGTTTAATCCAGTTAAATGGAATATCCCGCGATCGAAAGTTCCTATGTGAGGAATTGTATCCGAATCCGAATCTAGTAATACCATTCTGAAGTGTAGAATAAATACGTGTAGAGTTCAATAAAATTGGCGCAGATTTTTTTTGAAACGATTTTTTGCTTCTTAACATCACGCGTCGTGATATATTTATATTAACATTAGAATACTACAAACTATATCAGAGAGATAATAATGTATCAAATATCTTAGCAAACTATTATAAAATATTGGAATAATTAATTTTATATATAGTTTAATAATAACTCAGTATGTAAGAGATTAAGACTGATCTTTATATGGATTCATTCGAAAGGTCCTTTATAAATAAATGATTCTGATTAGTTGCGATTTAGAACATGTATCGATGCTAATTAACTAATTACCTATTTGTCAAATCTAGTTACGAATAACTTTAAATTGGTAATATTTATAGCAAATGTCGTATGCCAGTAGGAATCGATGATCTGGCTATCTATATTCCAAAGCTATACATTGACTACAAGGATTTTGCTAAAGCCAGAGGTATTGACCCGCAAAAGTTAGAGTATGGTATTGGAATAAGAAAGATGGCTTTGGTAGATACCAATCAGGATCCCGCATGTATGGCTGCTAACGCCTGTCTAAAATTAATGGAAAGAAATCACCTACGTCCTGAAGATATAGGTCGAATGTATGTTGCTACTGAGTCTGGATTAGATGAGTCTAAGGCTATGAATTCTTTTGTGATAGGGATGCTTGAACAGGTTTACGGGGAGTATGCCTTTGAACACGCAGGTGGAATCGAATGCAAATTCGCGTGCGTCAGTGGATCATATGCTATTTATGATAATGTAAATTGGATAAGAGCTGATGAAAACAACGGTAAGGCTGCTATTGTAATTGTGAGTGACATAGCAAAATATGATATCGGGTCGGCGGGAGAGTATACACAAGGCGCAGGAGCAATTGCGATTCTTGTAAAGGACAATCCTCGATTGCTAAGCTTTGATCAAAAGGTTACATCTACTATCATAAAGAATGAGTATGACTTTTACAGACCATTTGGAAAAGAAACACCACTTGTAAATGGAAATTATTCAAATTTGCTTTATTTGATCCAAGTACGAAAGGCTTTTGATGGTTACAAAGAGAAGGCAATCAAAACAGGCTTAATTTCGCTTAAAGATGAGGAGTCAATTACTGATCATATAGATTACTTCAGTGTACATCTTCCATACAGGAAAATGGGCGAGAAGGCATTGGCATATCTACTGCGGCACGAATGGCGAAATCTGCCTCGCTGGAGACAGGTTATACGAGAATTGGGTATGGAGGAACCCCTGCCCAAAGATCCCAGAGGTACGATAGAATCAATTCTGGCTGACGTCGAATTTATGAAAACTGATGACAAATTTAGACGCGCATTCATGCAAACCTCATTCTACAATGAGGTATATGAAAAGAAAATGGCTAGTTCGTTAGAAGCATCTGCCATCATTGGAAATTTGTACACTGCATCAATGTATATGGGATTTAGAAGCCTACTTGAATTTGAATACAAGAAAGGCGTAGAATTAGACGGTAAGAGAGTTGGCTTCGGGTCATATGGTAGCGGTAGCAGTGCAATGGTATTTAGTGGTAGGATACAACCAGGTTACAAAGAAGTTGTGAAAAAAATGAACTTGGAAGACGAAATTGGAACTCGTACTAAACTTTCTATGGAGGAGTATGAGAAACTCCACGACGGTCGAACATTAGCATTACACGAATCGATTCTACATAATCGTCGTGAGTTTGTACTTACAAAAGTTGGAGGTATTACAGCAGACAAAGCAGGATTCAGAGAATATATCTACGCAAACTAGCTGCGGTGAAATGTTCGGTGATAGTTGTGTCTAAATTCAGCGTTGGTTATAATATTGTTTTTACATTATGCAATTGTTAAAACTAATGCCTGGTTCGAATCGAGCATATTTCTGTAGTCAATCGTGGAATTGAATTAGATTTATCACATAGGTAAAACCTGATTGTGCTGCAATTTCGCATCAGATTAACTGTACTGTCAAGAATAGGGATCATATAGATCTTAAAATCAATTTATATCTCATTTCCAGAGCAGACATCTTTTGCTTAATTATGTACAGATTGCCTATATGAGCCAATTTTTTGTTAAAGTTGCAAATGAGATATATTCATGAGATGCATGTGCAAACGAAGACCTTCAATTAAAAATACAATCGATCTTTTATGTATATTGATTCAATCCGCTCGATTTCAACCTATTTACATATGCTCGCGATGGTGTGTATGTCTTTTCCAACAATCTTTATGGCGTATGAGCAGAAAATTCTTTAGAATAATTGAATCATTCTAACATCTGAAGTATCTACTTCCGATAAATTACCAATTAGCTATTGGCATCTTTACGGTTTTGCTCAGATATATTATAGTACTCGGAAGGGATTTATATTAGATGATATTTAATTTGTCCGCACATTTTTTGTGATAGTATTTTTTATGAACTCGCCCTGAGCTGATAATTATATCCTTTCTATCGAATTTCATACTGCAATGACGACACAGACCATTTTGTTTAAGTATAATATATCTCTCAACATCGACATATTTTGTTAATAAGCTAGGCATAATTAGGCAATTTATACTACAACTTATCTTATTTAAGATGTTTCTTTTACACAATCAAGGTTAAATGACACCATCTAGATTCATTTATACTCGCATTTTATTACATGTAGTCAACTCGATAACGCAGGGGTCTGCCTCACCATAATAATAAATTAAGTATATATTTTCTTGTTGTTTAAATCATCCTTCGCTCATGTTAAGTTGATCGAATGCGACTATTAGGTCGAAACATTTTCAGCTTGATATTTCTAACAAATATGAGTATTTTCCCATTATAAGTCTCCTATTTGTGATAGTTGGCTATATGTCTCTTCGAATTTTGGCTGCATATATTGATTGTTTTCTATAGCTTCTTTGTTATCTGTTCAAATGATCATCTTGTGACATGTCTTATTTCTTGCTTATCCCCTTGCATCTCATAATCTAGGTGTTTATCAGCAGAAATAGGCAGCATAAAGTAGAATGTGGCCCCACTACTATTCCTATTGTTTTCGGCCCAAATTTTGCCACCATGAGCCTGAATGATATTTTTGCAAATATATAATCCCAGTCCAGTTCCCGAATACGAACTGCTTACAAACTTGGAAAACATATTGGGAAATATTATTGGATCAATCCCTTCTCCGTAGTCTCTTATACTAACAACTATAGTCTGGTTCCCTGATTCTTCAAGGTAGTTTTTCTCTACGATTATGGATATCCTTGCCTCATGTTCTTTTTCGCTAAATTTCAATGCATTACTAAGCAAATTCGAAATAACCTGTGCTAGTCTATTCTTATCTGCTTCTACAATAATGTCATCGTCCTTGTGTTTCAGTTCGTAAGATATTTTAACCTCTGTGGGAAATTGTTGGTCTCTCTCACCTCTGAAATTCCGATGATGTATCTTACTAGTATATTCTTTGAGAACATCTGCAATTATAATATTGAGATTTATTGGTTCTTTGTTTAGCTTTAGTGATTTACTTTCAATCTTTGTTACATCTAATACATTATCTGTAAGACGCTTTAGTCTTCTTGCATTTCGTATAACAACATCTAGATAATCAAGCTGCCTAGGATCTGTCGTCTCAGAATGTATAATTTCAGTCAGCCCAAGAATAGGCTGAATAGGTGTCCGTAATTCATGCGCTGCCACATTAATGAATTCATCTTTCATTTTTTCAGACTCCTTTAACTTCTGAAATTGAGTTTGGATCACTGCATTTCTCTCCCTCAATATCGCATTATATTGTATGCTCGACAATGCTAAGGCAATTATGTTGACAAAATATGCCACATCTTTGAGAACATGTCCTACATTATGCGCTGTATCGAACGATGTGACTGAAAATGCCATTATTACTTGTCCAAATACGTCAATAACCAAGGCTAGAAGGATACCCTTAAAGAAGATGTCTTTTTTCTTATATAATCCTCTTTTGTAAAAATATATCAAGGCTATCAAGAAAAGGATAAGAGATGGTATTTCATACGGTCTATGAATTAAGAAATAATCTATAACTACGCCAGGAAAAGTAAATACAAATGAGCTAAGTGCGAGGAGGACAGAGAATAATGCAAGTACTACCAAAGAAATCAAAAGCAGTTTTGGAAGGGTCTTGCTTTTGTTTTTCCCTTGATGCTGATGTTGTCCTGAGTAGCTCGAGTTAGGAAAATCTGGATTAGCTAGAATTGGATATCCCGCGATTGCTATGGCCAACATAGCACTGAGGAATATTCGCCCCGCAAACCATGTTTGAGGTATGAAAAATTTTAAGAACGTAGGTTGGTCTGCAAAACTAAAGGAAATTATAACGTGCAAAAAATCGATACCAGCATTGACAAGAAATCCTATTCCGATAAATAAACTAAATTTGTCATTTAACGTATGTGCTCTAGACATATAATAAAAAGCCAAGATTGCTGCGAATATCACCGCAATTAATTCAATGTAGAAATGATGAATTTCAGATGCCACCCAAGTATTAGAATTTGCAGATATTATGGCAATAATACATAAAGGAATAGAAGGCACAAGAGTGTATTTAATTAGAGTTTCATACTTAGGAACGAATAATGACGAATCATGCGATAATATACGATCAAGATGTTTAGTCACACCCTTATTTCACAAGGACAGACTGTCTTATGTAAGCCTATCTATTGAACTTTCCTGTGCCTTTTGATTGAATCGATAAGGGTTGTTCAGCAGAAAATACTCCGCGTATAAAGCTTCGGTATCTTTTTTAGCTGCGCTTAACTAAGGCAGAATTTGATGATTTTTCTCACGGATTTGCTTCGGTTTTATTTTTTGTACTTCGAATTCTAATGGCACTAGAGTTTTCATAGGAAATGAAGTAGACAGTATTCTAAGCCCTCTATTAATGAACACATTCTAGACTCCTCTAAACTATTATCTTAGAGCCATCCCTTTGACTAGGCGTTTTGTATTATGAGATAATTCCATTATCTTAATGCAAACTATTAGGATTAGGACGAGTCCAGATTGGTAGGTTGATATAGTAATATGATAGATTAATGAAACACTATGTATTTCTATATGATTTGAAGATTACCTAATGTTGTGATTTATCCGCGAAAAGATGATATTTTCATCAGCAATTACGTCCTGCTATCATTCCTCACAAGAGGATTTATTGCTTTTTTGTTTGATGTCCTGCTATTTTCCTTTTATGGATACATTTGCACAAGTTCAGATTCAATCGCATCTTTGTCCACTTATAATTGGAAAAGAAGTTAATGTCGGTACTCGCATCGGCATTCGAGTGAATATTTCACCTCTTAAACAATCAATGGGTAATCGAATCAAAGTATGTTTATCTTCAAATTAGCAGTAATGATGACTAAGAACTTTGGCTCAATCTTTTTTATATTAATTTATGTGTCGCATGTCTACAAGCACAGTTGAATATCTAAAAAATAGACCTAATTAGATTTTCGAGTTTATAATCAAAGTCTTCATAAATGAAGTGTAGTTCCATTCTTCATAAAGTATCGTCATTGGAATATTTGCGAAATTGTGTGTGTAAAATCATTAGTTAGCGGTTTTACGCAAACAAACGTCTAGAAGTGACTTATCATAAAGCATGAGTGGGAATGTGCTGAATATCACACATTTTCAAATACTCCAAGCCTTACATTTTATACATGAATATAACCAATTAAATCAATATTATTTCGAAATTAATAAAGATTTAGTATCCTATAGAGGCCGTTTAACTTAAAGAAAATCCTATAGCTGAAGACATCCTATTCTTTAATATGGTTGTTAAAAGAAATAGGACACCTTCAAAGTAGGTTGGCTACGGATTGTACTTATACTTTCTAGGTTTGTAATCTGGTGGTGTTGGTAAGCATTAAATAATACCTACAGATGGCAGTACCTGGTATCCAACAGCCTATCAGTTCTTAAAACTAGATCATCGTATCCATTCTTCACATGAAAAAAGTATCTTCAAAAGACCAATGCAGTATATTAAGGATAGAATCGAGAGTTTTGATAACTATTTCACCTGTAATAAAGAAAATTGTAAACTAAAACATGTACAAAATTAGTTGATCATTTTTCTAAGTATGCGTAACAAGGAGATGATAAACACTTGAGTCAACAGAACCCCTACACATAATCAAAAACTATTCAAATAAAAGATTTCTACGAATATATTAAATTTCGAGTTTTGACACCTAAGAAATATCTCGCTGAGCGTGTAAATTAATTTGAAGCAAAAATCCGTTACTTCTCTCACTAATATGCATTCTTGAGCTGTCCGAAAGCACTCATTTATGTAATAGCTTAGCTATTAATCATGCTATATCTAACAGTGAAAATCATGCAGAACAAGGTCCCAACTATAACCAATATCTATAAGGCTCTCTCTAATCCGGTAGTTTATACTCTACTTTATACACTTGTTCAACGCGATGAGAAGGAACGATATGATAGCCAGGCAATTAGGACCAAATTAAAACTTACTCGCAAACAATATTACAAGACGTTATCAAAACTACTGGATACTGGTTTAGTCAAGAGATCAAAGACCAGCAAGACGAATGGAAAATATTCTCTGACTTCGTTGGGTAAGGTGTTTTATTATTTGCAGATAATTGGCGAGAATGCTGCCAATAATCACTTGAGGCTTAAGGCTGTTGATTCACTATATGACGAATATCCAAAGGAGGATCGAGAAAAGTTTGTTGATGTCATAATAGGCGAGAATAATATACTTAAAGACATTCTTTTAACTGAGGACAAGTACTTTGAATCTATAAAAGCTGCGAAAGTTCGAGACCATCCAAATATTGACATGATCTATCAATTCGGGCAGAAACCTAAAATCTTGATTGTAGAAGATGAAATTGACATACTCTTCACTTACAAGTCGTTCCTAGTAAATGAAGGGTATTTTGTAGATGGATATACCAATCCATACGAAGCACTGAGGGTCTTCCTCGAAAATACTGGAGAGAATTCACTTAATTATGATCTTGTAATCCTAGATATACGGATGCCAGAGTTTAACGGGTTGCAGATATATCAAACCTTTAAGGCGATAGACGACAATGTCAAGGTGCTCTTTGTTTCTGCCCTTGATGCAGCAGAAGAACTAGTGAAGATATTTCCAGAAATCACTCCTGATAATATTGTGAGAAAACCAATTAACCAGATGCAATTTTTAAATGCTGTAAGAAATTTGATAACAACACCACTCTAAAGATTGTCCTGCTAACATCTCCAAATAGTTTGATCACTTCTCCTACAAAAGTCTAGCCAAAATACAAACTGCTCTATATCTGAAGTTATCTAGATAAATTGGTATATATATTATTAGAACTTGTTCTAGTATTTTTATAAGTCCTCCTATATGTAATTCAGATCTTTGTTCATAAATCCTAAATACTGGCGTAGTCGATCTATATCAAATCAGATTTAAATCTTAATGTTGAAACAAATTCGTAAGTAGTCGGTATTTTTATAATGACTATACTAAAAAATAATGATTATTCTAAGCATCACCACTGTAGATTCTTGTTGATTGCTATCAATTCTACCAATTCTATTTGGAAGGCTCCATCGGTAAACTAAAACTAAATGTTGCTCCCTTACCATTCTCGTTATTCTCAGCCCATATCGTGCCACCATGCGCATCAATGATACTCTTCGAAATATACAATCCGAGACCAGTTCCCTTGCTTGCCTTTGTCATAAATTTTGTGAACAATAGTGATTCAATATCTTTACTAATACCTATCCCTGTGTCTATAACACTTACCACAATTTCATTCTTATTTGTGTTCTCATCTAGTTTAACGGTTATCGTTCCATCTTCAGTAAACTTTATTGCATTATCAAGCAAATTTGAAATTACTTGTATTAATCTTCCTTTGTCTGCTTTCGCAAATCTAATTTTATGTTTGGTTTTTAATGGATCATATATTATTCTAACGTTTGTTGCTTTATTATCAGATTGACTATTTATATCCTGTATGGCATCGTATATTACATCCTCGACATTGAGAAATTCCTGATGAAGTACGAGTGGTTGATTTTCGATTCTCGTGCTATCCAAAATATTTTCGGTGAGAGTCTTTAGTCTTCTCGCATTTCTTATAATAACGGTTAGGAGTTCTTGTTGTTTTTCAATATCTACTCTTTCTCTGGCTCTGAGGATCTCCGCCAGCCCTAAGATCGGTTGAATGGGTGCCCTAAATTCATGAGCCGCTATATTAATAAATTCCGTTTGCATCTTCTCCCTGGATCTTAACTGCTCACATAGACTGGCAACTTGTTCATTTAATTCGAGCTCCTTCCAAAGGCTCTCAAATATAGTTATGTAAGATAGAACAGTGGATTTGTGATTCGAATAGATACCTAAGCCTATTGCTTGATATAAACTATCTTTGGTGTCGTCTTTTAGTTCTACTGCCAAGGAATACTTTCGGTCGACTATCACCAATGTAATCTTAGATTGCATAGAATCAACTATATGCCTAACCTTGACACCTAATCGTCTGCTTATTTCAAGTGACACTCTTTTTATGTCCTCGTTTGTAGGTGTTATAATTCTGATATTCAAATCAGTCCTATGTTTTCTTATCTCTTCTAGCAGCTGAATTCCTCCAATTCGCACTTGTCTAAGAAAAGCATTACCAGTGGAGAATATTATGGCGATATCTTCGCTGGCAGATTCTAAAAGGTCGAAACCAAGCTGTTGTACTTCGAGGGGATCTGAAATAACTACTATATCTCTTGTGGATTTGTGTGCAGTGTATGAAATATTCTTCATTTGTTCCTCCTCTATTTCTTTGAGTTCCTCTTCCTTAGGTATCGCTCTATCCCAGAAAGGATCAGAAATATATTGAGGTTGTCCAGAAAAACGTCTAAAACCGTCACCATAGACGCTCAAAAACCTTTTGAACATAATGACGCAATCCTTAGAATCAAATCTATAACTAACACCTCCTATTGTATCTTCGATATATTTTGATTTGTCTCCTCTATTAGTCAAGACTTTTCCACATAATGAGCAAATGTCTTGTCCTGGTTGCTGGATTTCATTGTTTTTCACGAACTAATGTATTAACCTATTGGATGAAGTTATATTTTACTATCTTGACAAATTTCCGCTTTTATACTCAACATATGCAATCTGCTCCCATATACAATATTGTAGTTCAACTTCACTATTTCCACTTCAAATTCAGGCATAATCGATACGAAATATCTTAGTAGAAAGCCATTTGTTATATGAGTTATTTCTAATAGATTAGAGACCTATCCAGACCATTTTCTCGACAAGTATTAGTACAGATTATATCTAATATTGGTCAAGAAGTAAAGAAGGATAAATAGATGATTTTAATAACACGGTCTTGCAGTCCCAAATTTGGAATTGCTTAACTTATACCTGCGAATTTCTATCCTCTTTATTAGTCTACTCGTAGTCTTTGCAAATAAAGGTCTTTTTTTATGAATTTATGTTTCAGTTACCAAGTTTCAGACCTTAATTTAATTAGATTAGTTCTGGATATAGAAGTGCATTGCTGTCAATTAATATTCTATGCCGTTTATGCACTATATTTAACTATCAATCAAACTTTTCCATTACTAATCATTGAGCGTTATTTGTTGGTACTACGCAGTGTTCTAGAATTAATATTTGATATGTCAAGAAGTATCATTTGTACTGAAATGTAAACTCGAACATTCCTGAGCTCAGATATGATATCTTAATCAACCCTGTTAGTTATCTTTGCCGATGTCAGATTAGGATACATTTATCTTAATTTTAGACCGTGAAATATGATTATACGAATAAATGGAAATTATTTTCTTCAGACTATGAATATTTCAAGCTCTTGTCCCTATCTCTATCAGTTTTTTGCAAATTCATCATCGACTTTCTTGGTACAATCTTCAGACTCTACAAAATCATGTCTAAAGTTATTAGTATCTAGTTGTCAAAATAGAAATTCATGCTCTGTTGCATGATTCTTATGTTATAAGTGATACTTATTTGACCACTTCCAATTTAGCTTGCCGGTCGTGATTATCTGGTATGGTTGATTGGCGTTCCTATAATCAATCACTTGTAAGACGTGG
>JBEDUN010000127.1:0-6624 GCA_040414675.1 Nitrososphaeraceae archaeon
AACCAGGCACGCGATAAATGAATTAATACAATCAGCCGAAGTAATGCAGCTGCAGTATTTGATGCACTTTTAACACAAGAACCAGACCCTGTTCAGCAGAGAGAATCAGAAGAAAACAACTTAGTACATGTCCAAAAGATATGGATAAAAGTAACTTGTAAGCGAGTCACCTGTGGTCACTCGTGGGTATTTTCCGGCAGCCTAAAGAAATACTATACGACCTGCCCCCGCTGCCATTCATCAGTACCAGTCAAGTCTACTATATCACTATCCATTAGGCAACCTCTCATTTTTCTTCTTCAGATATTTTCTGCTGCGGTAGCAAATATCACAAATATATCCACTGCTAACATTTCCAGGCTCTAGCAAATACCAAAGAGGACTAGGACACTTACCCTTCCGAATGAACGTCGTAGTACTATTACAAATTTTGCAGACAGTATACCCAATAGACAATGGTGGTGATGGCTGGAGCTGGCGACTGGCATTCGACTTTACGACTAGACATAGACACTACTGCGCACAGGTTCGCCAGAGATGACAGCAGCAACAAATACCGTAGCTAACAATAAAAAGCCAGAAATGCAAAGTATGCTCCTTGCATAATAACAATCAAGAGATAAAGTCTAAGGAGGGCTCTCCTTTCTTATCTTACGTATTAATTAATTAATTTATCTCCCTTCCTAAAGTCAATATTAGTTAGTTAGGCATAGTCTCGGCGCGCTCTACGACTAACATATGTGTAAATGTATCCGATAGTTATAGCAAGTACGATAGCTACAGTCGCCGCGATAATTAGTGCTGTAGATTGAACCATAATATGATTAGCGAATGCTATTCTTTTAGAATACCTTGTACACACTGTGTCATATTGTCACCACTAGTACGAATCAAGTGTCTATAATAGAATCTTTTCTATACGCTTTTGTCGTTAGTGATATGTCTAGTAATTTCGCGCTCAATGGTTTAGTCCTTTGCTAGTAACGCTTTCTGAAAAAGTATAGAAGGTACTGTCCAGTTTCATACTGGACTCTTTAGACGGTACCCAGACTTCGTATGATATAATAGTCTTGGAATATACATAAAATGATATTGACAGAAGACGACGAGATTAAAAGCATAAAGGAATAGGCGGAGCTTTCCAATGATCCTCTTAATATAATTAAGGCAATAGACGCCCTTGCTGGTTATGGGGAAAGGGTAATAGCCGATATTTTGGAGATACTTGATTATAATCCTCACAACTCAGATGTCAAAAAACATGGATTGGAGGTTATTGAACGATTAAAGAAACTTTCTATTGAATGAGTCAATCTATCCACAATGGGAGTAACTAATTAATTCAGGAATAATAATAGAAATCGGTTGCTGGTTGAGTTAATGTCCAACAGATAACTGCTCGAACAGTTATTCAGATATCTAATGGATACGGAGCTGCTACATGTGTTGCTTAATCAATATGATCTAGCAACACATCTTAAAGGCCATCTGCCAGACCAATGTGAGCCAGTGGCCCGACAGACGGCCCTTGTACAATTTTTGGTTCGGTTCGGTTCGGTTCGGTATTGTATATGGATAAGTCATTTACTGTAAGGGTTGTTGGTAAAGAAACCAGGCAATAATGGTATTGACAACCACCACTATCTCATGATTTCTTTATGCCACCGCTACCAACAACAACAACACCAAGACACTTGTTCTGGGTGCAATTCTATTATTAGACAACCAATTATTTACCAGTTATAGAAGTTAAGGTAATGCCGTCTGCCAACCAGTTGTGCACATCAACCAGCCGGCAAACAACCCAAGTTTCAAAATGCTTGTAAAGGCTATGTTTCACTATAGACTGATCAGTATGCTATTTAGAAGCTTTAGAAATTAAGCGAAGTTATAGCTTCCATTTCAATCTTTGACAATTTACATAGATAGAAGCGCTACTATTATGAATGCAGCAATCTATTTAGATATAGCAACCATACACCTGACTTTACGACAAAGTGCTAAAAAAAGTTAATAATCACCTATTACTGTAATTTTGGATAAACAGTCAGCCTAATGACAAGAGCTAGCTGTAACGGCAACAACGACACTGGTGACTGGATTGAAGAATAGGTTCCATGTGATTTACTGAAAGTAGTCGATTGGTACCGTCAAACAGACCATGCAAAAATGCTGGATATTCATAGTAGAATAACTAATAATTCATGAATTTAATGAGTGGCAAGACAGCAGACTGGACTTGACTTTACCTCTGCATAAATAGTATAGTTAAAGGAATCATAAAGATATTAATAGCAATGACACTATCTATATTTCGGTAGGAATGACCTTACCAGTATTAGCATCTGCGTCTGAGATAGAGCCGGTAAGATTAGAAGGGGATAGTAAAGATTTTTATTTTTATTACGAGTGTATTGCATGTCATAGACGCTTTATAACACTCGAAGCGATAGAAACCCATCTATCGTGTCACAGTGATAATGAACTGGTCGACAATCTAAAGAAAAGTCTGGCTCATCAATGAACAAGGGCTAATCTAAAATAGTATTTATATTTTGTTTAACTCCTAATAGTAGCGTATTAACGATATAATTGGCACAAGCAATGCTATTGAAAGGATTGTTCAATAGTCTTAAACAGCGTACAAACAAAAAACACAGACTCGATTTTGTGGATAAAAGCTACATCCAATTATAAAATAAATCTACGTATTTCTAATGAAAACAAACAATCATTGTATAGGTAAAAGCTCGCCTCAGCATTTATGGTATTTGCTAAACCGAGGTAGACCTTTACCATATGATACTTGCTCGTTGAAGGTTGATTGTACGTCATCTGTTTGTGTGCCTTGCATCCACCCTTGCTTCTGCCTTACCCGGGATTTGAAGAGGAATAATAGAGAGAAGGAGCAAGCAATCAGACGACGACAAACATAAAACTTAACTTTGCATGGAACTGTTCTAATAACTAAAATCTATTATACTATAGGCAAAAGCCTCGCCTCAGCCGCTACCACCACCGGTAAAAAAGCAACTAGGGCACAGGCTTTCGCCTTATGACTGCATTTTTGAAGGCACGAATTATGTATTAGGTATGGTTCGTCTGCAGCCGGTTAGTTAGTAGTAAGGTCGGCAAGACCGAACCGACTGAAGCTGTTGGTAATATTGGCAATTACATTACCAGGTTAAGCTAGATAAAACCTAATGTTAAAAGATTTGGATTTTAAGCTCGCTTCGTTACTGCCAGCAGTACATAAATATTAAAGTATCACGAAGTACTCCAAATGACAAGGGAAATTATAGAACGACTGAAGAGTGAATAATACAACTATTCACCTGATCCTAAATACTACAATTCTTTTGAAAATGTTACATATCAAGACCTAATAAAGGCAATAATGTTTGTCGAGGGAATTAAGTATAAAAGAATAGCTAACGACACAATAATCTTGCTAATAAGATACAACATTATTCGAAAGACTAATGATTCACTATCCGAAACCAGTAGTAAGCAGAAATATCAATTCAACTATATTTACATAACAGGTAGTTATGATGACACTATTTCAACACCGAAACAGCAGAGTGATAACGATACAAAGCTCTTAAGTTAGATAAGGAGAATTCAGAATAAATTGACTAGACTGTATAAAAATACGTAATATCATTATTAATTCGACGGGAGGAATCAATGAAGCGAAATGACTAGACTGGAAAACCCTGTAGCATGTCAGTATGGGTATTATCTACATATCCACAAGGATAATCATATGTGCGATAATTCCTGTAAATGTAAGAAATTTGTACCAAATTCAGAACGGTCTGCAAACCTTAGCGTTACTGGACCTGCAAATTTACTTTATTGATTCAAAATTCACGTCATGCTTAGGCATGACTTAAGAAAGGGGCGGCCTTAGTCTAGAGGTAGAATATGCACTACGAAAAGTATTAGGTGAGGACGCTAAAGAGCCTGAATTATATGGCGAATGGAAGGAAAACAACCGTTAATTAATTTGGTAAAGTACCTAAAATAATACCTAGGTATCTTTTTTTGAGCATGAATAATACATAGGTATGATTACTAGTTGAACAAGTTCGATATTCTTAATTTTGACATTACTATCTTAGTAGCCGGACTCAACCGCAAAAATGGTGGATTTGCTGCGACGAATCCGGCGGCGTATTGTACTACCTATCCGAGAAGTTTATCTTTCATATGCTATAAAAACAAGGAGGAAATCTATCCCAATTTACTCATATTATGTCATAGTGGCCCTAAGTATGTTTGATATATTCTGTTGTCTTGGGGATAACGCTAACTAATGGAGACTAAGACAACATTATCCCCGACAACAGTCTAGTGGTTTGCCTATCTTATAATAGCTTAGTGAATTATTTATTTTTTATTTTTATTGCAAAATAAACGGCCGTTGAGGATTCTGACTCTGCTTGATTTGATTAGAGCCGTTCTGGACAGACGGTCTATCTATCAAGAACCACATATGTAGATTGAGTGAGTAGAGCGACAGGGTCGAAATCCCATCACCTTACGGCCGAGTAATGACGCTGTGTATGCGTTAATACTAAAATGGATTTTATTCTTTATAAAAGCTCAAAATCTAGCTGGGCAAGCTAGTAGACTATCATAAGGGATAATGCTGGCTGATTGTACTTGGCGATACCAAAGCTAACACTATCCAGTATGACAGATTTGCAAGTTGTTAGTTAGTACATGCTAGACTTAATTTTTTAAAAAGGTTTAACTAACTGACTAAAAAGGGGTTTTAACAAAATTGCTACAACCTCATCAAGCTTTTCCTTGATGCCTCCAGTTTTTGCTGGTAAGGACTCAATCCTCCTATAGACCTAGAGGATTAAGTATGAAACAGGTAATCACCATGCCTACCAGTATATGCTTGAAGTTGTTGATGTCTGTACCACAACGGATTTTATTCTTTATAAATGTTCAACTGACAGGCCGTTAAGTGTTCGGCCGCACCTAATCTAGTCAGCTTTCATGGGAAAGTAGCCGAACTTGAGCGTCTTTAACAGCCTTTGGCTGAAGATGTCATTACTATCTTGGACTTTATCATAAATATAGGCTCAACTTCGTATGCTGAGCCAAGAATGTTTCTAAGTCGGCTGCCATCTCCTATCTTGCTGCTTTTTTTTATCTTACTTGTATCATGAGGAAAAGATTAGTTGCGCTAGCAGTTAGTTATTCAAAATGCGTGCCCAAAGCGAATTCGGATAATTCAAAATATAAATAACAAACAAAACGAGTTGTTAATATTGTGGCATAGCATAATAGAATTATTAAATGAAATTTGATTTCTTTACCAGAAAGAAATTCAAGTGCATTAGATGTGGCGAAAAGTTCAAGAATGAAACGGAATTGATGCAACATTCAAGGATACATAAGGGGTAAAATGATAGCATAGAATATTTTCTTCTGCTACATACCTTCTTTATATATTCGCTAGGACATTCAAAGGCTCTGTTAACTTAACCTCGATCCATAGCGAAGAATGTCATAAACCTTATTCTATCCATATTCATATGAATATGTAGTAAATATAATTTCAGCCAATTCCAAATATGTTGTTTGTTACAATCTGGCTTTCTCCATGGGAAATGGTCATCGAAGCATTCTGTCCTGTCCTTGATATGCTGAATGAACCTTTCTATCACGTTCTTCAATTCAGTACCATACATTTGATGAGGCAATCTTAACCATCTACATGCTACATTGTACCAACGTGCACCATCTGTAAAAATGGGCTTCTTACCATAGTCATGTCTTAACTGCTTGAAGAACTGATAGCATACAAAAATTGTCCTTTCCCTAGATAGATGTACCATCAAACAGACATTCATGTTAGGCTCGTAAGCTATCCATAGCCAATATTCTAGGCCATATATTTTGACTAGAGTCTCGTCAACAAATATTTGTCTTATTTTATGCCTATTTATTCTGAATCTATCAGCCAAGTAGGCATATCTCTGAACCCATTTCCATATGGTTACATGACTCCTTTTTACTATGAACGATGATGACAAACATTTGGCTGCTAACCTGAAGCTTCTGGAACTATAATAAAGGTACAAGCCATAACTAACTACAGCTGGGTGTGTTCTGGTTCTATTCATAGACTAAACTAGGACATGCCTAGCTATACAGATTACCTTAAGTTAACAGAGCCAACATAGCCCATTCAAACATAATAAGAACAATGATTGCTATCACAGTTTTGTCTATTGATTGTTGTATCATCTTAACTACTTAAAAGACAGGGTTGTTTATGCCAGACTAAAGAGAGCCAGTTAGTCCAGCAAGAAAACAACCTTGACAGATACTACTTGACTTGCATGGGGCAGTATACGTGAGTGCGTGTGCATTTCTAATTTAGCTACGACGATATTTAGAAATTTCGGCTGAAGATAAAATTAAAATAATGCTCCTCAGTCGGTATGTTACCTAAGGAGGGGTAGGAAGAAACGACATTAGAATCAAAATACGAATACTGTCCTAAACACAATGTCGTATATGAAAATGCCTGCTGGCTGTGCGTAAAAGAGAATTCGGATATGAATAACTATTAACAGCAATAACAAATGCATCTGC
>JBEDUN010000128.1:0-19268 GCA_040414675.1 Nitrososphaeraceae archaeon
GCTAGAAATAGAAAAAAGTAGCTGTTACGTGACTATGTACTTTGTAGCAACCGATTGACATGACGACTTGGATTTTCAATTGTGTATGAAACCTACAGATAAGATAATAAGTCAAAGGAAAAGAACATGCTCTAATTCCTTTGAAGAATCCACTAATTTTAAACTTTAAGAATTACATGGAGATTTCTGGAGAAAAGACAATAGAATTAGCCAAGTCTGCCGAAAAGGTAAGTAATAATCTAGGAGTTGAGATTATATTGGCTCCGCCGCAGCCATCTCTATGGTCGGTAGTCCAGACAGTCGATATTCCTGTCATTTGTCAACACTTGGATGATGCAGATATTGGTTCTAGCACTGGTTATTTTATTCCAGAGATTGCAAAATCATATGGCAGTAAGGGATCGTTGATAAACCACAGTGAACATAGAGTAAATGCTAATAGTATATCGAATTTGGTTCGGAGATTAAAAGACCTTAAATTAATTTCCATTGTATGCGCAAGAACCCCTGCAGAGGTCGCTGAAGTAGCAAAATTTGATCCTGATTTCGTGGCTATTGAACCACCAGAGCTAATCGGAAGTGGTAAGGCAATTTCCAAAGAGGCTCCACAAATTATTTCCAGTTCCCTTAAATCTGTAAATGATAATTCTGATCTTGCAAGAATGGTATGTGGAGCCGGTATCGTAGATAAATCAGATGTTACTAAGGCATTAGATTTAGGTGCTAGCGGGATTCTTGTGGCAAGTGGAATTATCAAATCCGTGGCATGGGAACAAAAAATTTCTGAGCTGGCATCTGCATTCGTCTAAATATTATGGATCATACATTGAGTTATAGTTGGATTTACACTATTCTTTTTTCAAATGAAGGACCACAACGCTGGACTTCTTGTAACTGTCGATGATTATAGAGCATTAGAATACAGGGTGAGGCTGGTTAGTAGATCGTTTTCTTAAAACAATCTGGACAAGTCCTGATTAAAATCCTTCTAATTCTGAAGCAAGAATTGCGCTAAAATAGGTGTCTTCCTTTATCGAAATATCCAATCATTCCTAGTAACTTTAGAATGAGGATTATGAAACCACCTGTCATCAGTGTTCCCACCACAAAAACGTCCCATCTTTTGGTTATTTCTGAAAAATAGTAGTGCGCAGATTTCAAGGATTATTCGAAACGATTGCTTACTATTTAAATTTAAGGTAGAATTTACTGTAAAATGATATAATATTAGTTAGAGTCTATCGATATCGATATGGAAGTAGCTCTAAGATGAATAATAGTAGTCGTCAAGAAAAAGGTAGAGGCCAATACCTCGATCTGATCTTTGCTAAGAGGGTTATTCACGAGCTAAACTCTAAATGCCCCTATCTCTAGTTGGAATGAAACGCATCTTCCTTCCTGCTACTCCTGCGGCGACAATTTCTATTCCTGCAATTAAGAGAGCTATTCCAAGCAATATTCCTACAAACGCTAGCCCGGCGTGCGGTACAAACATTATAAATCCAGAGATAATGATCATCAGGACGCCTATTCCTATAGATGACCATCTAGACCATCCACCTTTCTCTTTATCTCCGATTCCATGCACAATTCTAGCTATTCCATACACTAATAATGCCACTCCTAGCAATACTATTAGAAATACACTAGTTGACAACGGAAATGCCATAACAATCAGCGCTAGTATAATTACCAGTATTCCTAACCCTACGCTGGCCATACGAGATTTGCTACTGACAAAAAGCCCAGTAATGACTTTTTCAATACCAACTATCAACAGGACAACTCCAGCAAGATATACAATAGCAACTACTGAGCTTCGCGGATAAACCAACAAGGTAATTGACAATATAATTGCTAGGACTCCAAGTCCAATTTGGGCGGCGCGTACCCACCCGGGGGATCTACTTTCACTCATAATATTGTGTGATATGCAGACTAGATATAAATCCTTTTAAGAAGATCCGCGTATATATTATTTCAGGTATGGATGTACTCTATTATTGTTTGTTTAAAGGAGCAATCATTAAATTTGATTCTTCAATTAGACTCCTTCCTTAAGTGAATCGATTTATCTAATTTCAGTAATATTTATAATTTCGAAATGCCAGTTTGAAAGGTATATTAGAAGATAATAGAATTACATCTAAATTTACAAATTCTGAAGTAAACATGTATTTCAGCGCTATTTCTAGTATTATGAATGATATTTGTGCCAGTACTGACATTATTTTATTTGCAAATCTGATGCAATCCTTAAGTGCTGTGTTAAGTAGCTTGGATCAGAAACTAGGTAATTCATATCCAGAAGTAGATGAAAACACACAGGATCCCACTTACTTTATGGTTGCATATATGGATACGAAAAGTATAGGAAAAGCTTTTTGGGTATATAGGACAATAAGATTGTTGACCAGATACATTCTATTCGTTGATAAATTGTTTGAGACAGGAGATGAGAGTTATTCGATGGTTGCAGGACAAATCCGAGAATCATTAAAGAATGACCTCCATTCCGGAGATGACGCACAATATCTTGTCTACTCGATCGATTATATGCTAGACCAGTTCTCTGCCTTCTGGAAGTTTGAGCAGGTTGTGAAACATCGCTTAATAGAGAACAACACTTTCTCCTATACAGAAATTAGACATTTTAATCTATCAAAATCATCTGATGCATCGCTGATCTATGCTAAGGTGTTGGATGCGAAGCTACCTAGCTATAACGAAAATGTTGGTTTAGCTCTTCATTACAATCAAGCTCTCCTTGACATACTAGATGACTGGGAAGATATAGAAGACGATGTTAACGCAGATATGCCGAATGTCTTTGTTATGGCAGCCTCGAGGAATATTGCCTACGATAAAATAAAGACATCAGGAAGGAAATTAGTAAGGAGGGTTGTATTAAATGGAGCTGCTCGGTCTGGGGCGCCCATTTGTAGACTAATAAACGAGCTTGATTCATTAAGTAAGAGCATTTCTTTACCTGATGCTTACTCCTTCACAAGATCACTTGCTGAATGTTATTCTAATACCTTGAGAAGTAAGCTGGCAGATACTTGACAAAACTTTGCATTTAGAACAGTGAGCTTATGAAAAGGTAGATAACGAAAAACTTGATGTCGAACATGTAACACTACAAAAATTCCAATCAAATGTATCATTATTCTTACGTTAAGGAAAAATAAATGATATCCTGCAACATCAGGATCTTCAGGACTACAGATTGGGGGTAACCTTTCCTCCTACTATACCTAGAGGAAATTTAATTGTGTCGACTCTTATGATCACATTTCCAGATAGTATGTCTTTTACTAGTGATGCCATATCCTTAGGTCCACCAATCAGATCAGATTTAGTGAAATTTCCTGTAAGTGTCGCTGTATTTGCCTGACCGCTTAGCCCTTTCTGTGTCGCACTTCTTAAAACGGCTATATCAGTGACTCTTCCTCCTGTCGTATGAGACAAAGTCACGTCCTTGACCTGATCCACAGGTCCACCTGTGATCTTGTAAGACATGGTTTTTCCATCTCCTACTAAATCAAGTTCAGCCTTTCCTGTAGCATTCGTCTTCACCGGAGGGAATACACCTTTGCCATTCAGCGTTGCAACGAAATGGGTCGTATTTGTGTTAGAGCCGCTGTTCGATTGAGCATATAAAGCCGGGGGCATGCTCGTGACCGCAGTACCAGTAATCAATGCTAGCGATATTAGACTAGCCAATACTAACTGTTTAGGGACACTCATAATCGAGTATACGCGTAGGTAAGTATATATGCATATTGTCAACACTTTCTAAAGCAAATTAGATCTTGTGATTAGGAATCTTTGGAAATAATAACTAGAAAATTCAAACTACAATGCTCTCAATACCGTACAGAAGGTTTATTACCATAGCAAAATAGATATTGTATATAGAGATGCTCAGGGGTGTTTTTGGATCAAACGCGGTATAGCAGTATTAATAGGCGGCGCAGTCCTTTTTGTTATTGGTCTGGCTATAATATTCAGCTCAATATCCTCCCTTATCAATGTGGCCGATTCCTTACCCCAAATCTCAGCTAAGGATTTAATAAAATCAAGTTTGGGAAATTTCGCAAAGGGCAATCAGAGCAATATAAGAGTTAACTTGGAGAAAATAGGATACGAAATAGCAATCAATTCCTTTGGAATCTTGGTAAGTATCATATTATTCGTCAATAGTATCATAGCGTTTGTAGCAGGAATTATCATTTCCATCTACGATCGAAGATCTAGAAATCTTGTTACTGCTAAGTGAATTCGAATGTAGACGACATTCGACAGTCTGATCAATTGCATTCTGTCTTTAGTAAGATCATTGTTCAAAAGATGATTCGAAGTATAGAAGCACTATCAAGGTGATTTAATTATATTCTGACATACCATGACCTTGGTTATTTGTGCATTTGTATAGGCTAAAAGAACGCAGAAATGTTACTAATCAATATACTCGAGTCTTTTACACTGTTAACATGACCTCAATCCATACCAAGAATGTCATAGACCAAGTTCTGTCTTTATCCATTTGAATCTACAGGATAAATAATTTTAGCCAATACCATATATGTTGCTTATTATGATCTGTCTGGATTTCTACGAGAAAAATGCTCGAAACATTCGGTCCTATCCCTGATATATTAATTGAACCGTTGCATCGTGTGTTTCTATTCAGAACCATACAGATATGATGAAGTTACCTCTATAATTTACAGACTGTACTGTGGTAGGACAATGGGCATCATCTGTAAAGATAAGCTTTATGCAATAGTTTGGTATATTTTAATTATATCTCAACTGCTTCAAGAACTACTTATAGCACACAAATATTGTTCTTCCCCTAGATAGATGCTAAATCATCAGACAAACAATCATGTAAGTGATGCACAACCGACATTCCAGGCTAATATCTATTCTAACTAAAGTTTCGTCAACAAATATCTATCTGATTTTATGTCTATCTATTCTGAATGTATCAGCAGCCAAGAATCTATATCTCAATCTATTTCCATTTGGCTATATGATTCTTTTTTATTGTGAACAAAGAGAAAGCATATGTCTGCTAACCTGAAGCTTCTGAAACAATGATAACTGCACGAGCCATATCTAGATACAGCACGGGGTATTCTAATTCTAATTCATCAATCAAAAAATTTGACATGTCTAGTTACACAGATTACCTTAAGTTAGCAGAGTGATATTCTCCTAGTATCAAAATAAATAATTCTCAGCTGTTACAAATTTCTTAAACTGTTGCCCTAGTCATGAATTATCATGATAAACCAGCATATCAGTATCTCATAATATTAGATTTCTAAGTCAAGCTGGATGATCGCAAATATGTATTCTCTGACTCTTCTATGTCGTTTGACGTATATGACTAACTATTTGATGACATATTTGACATATTTGACGATTTATGACAAATGAGCTACAACTTATATTGTCATTTGTTTTTGTCGAACTCTTAACAGAAAATAGATAAAGTTGCGAATGTCCTTTCCCAATACATTTATTTTTTCAAATGAAGAGATCATCTGCACGAATACACTGTACTATACTTTCCGGGATTGAGTTTCAGAAGTACTGCAAGGAATTAGGTTCAAAAATGAAAATTGGGTAGTGAAGAACAATACTTTCGTGTTAGAAAAAAAGTAATGATCTTAAGCTCAGAAATTAAGATCACTGAGCCAAGTCGGAGAGGTCAGAAGAGGTCCAAGCTTCTTTGATCTTATCTCCCTCAAAATGGAAGATTTCTACACCTTGAGCCTCAAAGCTTTTGTGGGTGGCAGGAAAGTTCGCAAAATCCTTTTCATGAGTAGCCTTCAAAGTCCATCGCATTGCAACCTTATTTTGTTCTCCAATGTCGTCAAGTATAGTAACCTTCAAGTCTGGAAATGCAGAAAGATCTTCAGATACCCATCGTTTGAATTCCTCTAATCCCTTGACCTGCTCTGCCACCCCATGATAAATTATGTCAGAAGTAACATAGTTCTTTGCCAATTCAGTTTTCCGTGCGTTAAATATATCTTCGACAAACTTTCTAGCTATCGTTTTGTATTGCGTATCGGACATGATCTATAACGTTGCTATGTTACCATTAAGGTTTGCTATTATTCGTCTGAATATTAAGATATTTATGACTTAACTTAGTATAAAGAATAGTATCAGACCGGAGTGAATGCAAGTCGGGTTATAAATTCCGTCTCTCTTCGAGGAATGAATGGATTGTACGGGAACAGTTGGACAGTTATAGCAAAAGGTGAAGCTAAGATGCATATGTTCCGCTATATGCCACTTGAAAATATATAGATCATATTTGCTTTTGTTCACCTTCATAATACAATGATTGTCTAAAAACTAGTGTCGAAGAGTAACGAATCTCTTAAATAATTTACGTACAGAACTACAATATTTATGACAGCAAGTCCAGAGGAGAAAAAAAGGACTTTTACCCAAGAATTTTTTGACTTCCTTAAGACTTTTGGAGTTATAGGCCTTGCGATTGCCTTCGTAATTGGACAGGCAGCATCTGCCCTGGTAAATGCATTTGTTAGGGATATAATCAATCCCTTGATTGGACTATTCCTTCCCGCGGGTAGCCTAGCTGCTTTGACAGTGACAGTTCCGAACTTTGCAGGAACAACCACAGTTTTTAGATATGGCGACCTAATTTCAAATATCATTAATTTCATAGTTATAGCACTGGTAGTCTTTTTTGCCTACAAACAGCTTTCAAAATATAACATCGTAGAGGATAAGACTAAGGGAGAAAAGAAGTAAGTATTAGCTACCAGCAGAGTCCTTCAGCCGAGCGAGATTTTTATTTTGTGCCGTTGTTGGTTTATTTTTTACTTGTCTCGGTTTTGCATGTCTTAACTCATAAATGAATATGTATATAATGTATAATTAATCGGTTTTACTCTAGATTTACCCATAATTTATATGCCTTATTAACTAAATCTATAATTATAGAACCAACGAGTGTATTTTTCTATAAAAATATAGTATTTTGTTCTTTGGGAGCATATTAAAAAATTTTTCAAAATAAATTATCTATTAATATCATTTACTAGTCATATTTATAAAGAAAGGCTTCCAATTTGGAAGTATCCAGTTTATCTGGCCATCTTAATTGACGATTCAAAAAAGGATCTTTATTTCCTTATCGTTCTCTTTTTAGATTATTGCACAACCTTCCTTTCTATCAGAATTGTTCATTATTTTTAGTATATGGGTCCATCTGCGATACTACCTTTATAAACAGTACTCCTTATCATATCAGCGGGTCTTACCAAATACAAGTTCTCTTAAATTTAGAGATCATTAGATTTTCGATTTCCAACCCAGGATATACTGTGTAGTAAAGACCACCAGTAACCGATCAAATTAATGCTTATTCGCCTAAAATACACGAAATTCAAATATTATCTGATACCATCCGATATCCTACTAAATCTGACTCAGGATTATCTGGAAAGATTTGATGTTTCTATTTGCAAGTACGTCAGATATTCTGACTTGGAAATGATAAAATGATCAAATATTCACAATTTAGGTAATATTTGGCTACATAACCCACAAAAAGTGAATATTAAGTTATAATTAATAATATCTTATTGGTCTAAGCTTTAATATATATTATTTAGAATTGGAGACTCTGAAGACAATTGGAAACTTTTGTTACTACGTATTTACTGAATTTGACGTTCCTACGCTAAAGTAACGGTTAAATAACTTGTTAACATATAGCATATCATGAAAGAGACTCAATTGTTACGAATATTAATAAAGGAACGTGCGATAGTAAGACTTCTGAAGACAATTGGAACTGCTGATTACCCAACGAGGGAACTACTTAACAAATTGGGCGCATACGGTTATGGACACAAATTATTGGTGAGGGCTGAACACATAGGCTTAGTCCAGCGTAAAGTAAACAAAAATAAAGTATTTAATAAGTTAACTCCAGACGGTAAGAAGGTAGTAGCCTTGGCTAAAAAGATAGGCGTGTAGTCAAACGGTTGTTTTTCATTAAATACATTTTTTTCTCAGTAGCAGAGTAAATAATCAACACACTTAGTCCTCATGCCGGCAAAATGACTATTGATGAAATTTTCTGTCGTTAGCGGTTTTCCTTGTCATCTTAGCGAGCACGTGTAAACATTCCCGAATTATAACTACGAAAAGGAGATCCCACAATTATCTACCGGATTATATAAAACGGATATTGACCTGTGTCTGGAACTATAATCTTTTTCCCGATGAAATCGGTATCACTTATTTGACATGTTTAAGCCAAGTCTATGTCATAGTCTAATGTTTAAGATATAGCTAAATTATTACCCTAAGTAACGCTGCGTTACGCAGCATTAACATCTAAATTTAAAAGTTTATAAGGCATACTGACGAACAATCTTCTAGTAGAATTGGGCGTACCAAAGTGGGCCTGTTCGGTTTGTGGGATGTTTTCAGGAAGAAGGGAAAGCGTGATGCGTCATATAAATAATCCTCGGATTCACTCAGGGCGCGCACTTACAATCCCATTAGTAGACTACATTTCTGGGATCAGAAACAGAATACAAGGTCCAAGTTTGAACGACCTATTCTATCTGGGCACAAACACTGGGATCAAAACACCAAAAGTCGAAAACGGCTTTTTCGACAGGCTTTGGAAAGAGGTCGAACAAATATATCTGAAAAGAACTGCGGAATCGATCGCTAATGCATGGCAATATCAAGGACAATATTCTGCGAGATTATCGACAGCTAGCGGGTCAACAATCAAACGTTTCGTGCATTACTCGGGAGAGAAGGTATTCGCCATACGAGGAGTTTTATGTAGTAGATGCTTGACAATCGAGCCTGTTATAGTTGGATACGGATGGTCTGGAAAGGCGAACATAGCTTCTGTTAGCAACCAAGTTCACCTAGAGTGCAGGGATGAATATGGTCAGTCTGAGATTCAGATTCGGGATAGTTTGGCATACAATTCAACAAATGGCTTCCCTCAAGCAATCAGGGATTGGATAAAAACTAAGTGGTCATCAAACAGTAGTATACGAATTACTGCTCTTAAGCTCCCAGACCCTGAAGGTATGGGTGACGTAAACAATATTACTTCTGAACTTATATCGGCCAAGTATACAAGACCTCGTAGCGGGACTCTGAAGGGAGAAAGAAATCACAGCATTGTGATCAACCTCAGATTTGACGAGGTTAACAAATCTTGTTCATTACCACAGAAGAAAGAGATTATTCTCTTCTACAACTCCTCGGATTTTTTTGATCTAACAGATCATTCTGAATTGAGAGCCTTTGAACCTATTTCTAATAAGGATCATATTCCTAGTAATAAGTCTGGGACAACTGACAAGAGCATAATTGAGAAAGCCATAGAATCTTCTGATCTTACGATATATACCGAGTCAGAATTGCTTGAATTCCTAAGATATACCAAATTCGGAACGTTCGGGTTTTTTAAAATTAGCTCTCCAATTCGCAGTTTTGTATCCGCTCAAGAATCAGGATTTTACCTACTGTTCCTAAGTCCGTCTGAGTTTAGCGCAGGAGGTAAATTTCATGTATGTACTAAAGCTATTGAGGACCTCAATCTTCTAAACTCTCAGAAAAGGAATTGACAGTCATTAATCTTTAAGGGTAACATTGTCTACTCGAGTGAATCAAGATCCTACAATTTTTACAAGGTATGATGGTATCGAAAATTATATGTTATGATCCTCACTGTGAATCATTTGAGGTGTTGCGTAGAATCAATGATTTGACACTGGACAGAATGCGAAGGAAACGAACATTGTTCTGTCTAGAGTGAACTAGGAGAATGGCTTTTTCTAGGCCAAGTAACAGTTTGAATTCGATCGAAAGCACTGTTACGAATGCTAGCGGATAAATGGAGCTTCATAAAAGTTTTGCAAAGGCTGCATATTGTCATTGACCATTAACTGATTTACGACATTATTAAAATTGAGTAGTCAGTTCCAATATCTATAAATTGGACACACTAGGGAATTTTACTAGTACCGATTGAGAGCGGCCGAAGACATTAATAATCCACGTAAATGGTTCAGAATCCTTCAGGTTGCTGTAGGTGTTATTTGTATTTCATTAGCTGGCATTATTATATTTGAATCATTGTCTTTTAGAGCCACTCCACTCGGAGAGTATGCAATAGTAATCTTTGCACTGATCGCTCTGATGATTATTGGCATAGAAAGAATTATTGCTGGGATACGATCAAAGGGTCTAAAAAGATCATCAAGAATTATCAATATTGCTATAGGAGCGGGCATTGTAGGCTATTTAATTCCTGGAATCATTTACCCTGACTTCGCTATTAAATATATTGTGCTTATTCTTGGATTTGGATTATTAGCCAACGGAGCAGTGAGAATCTTAGACGGAGTGAGAAACCTTGACTATGAAAGACGCATGAGGATGCTTCGAATTGGAATAGGATCAGCGAGTGCAATTATTGGTATCGCTGTTCTAGCAAGTCCCAAGTTTGGATTTATCCTCTTATTATTAATGGTATCAGTTGCGTTAATCCTGACTGGAATAGAGCTTGTCGTGGTGGGAACTACCGGAAGAAGAATTCGAACAATACTCTAAGCCATCCTTGCCAAGACCTACTTTTAAATCCTCTGAAATAATTTGTAGTTGAGGATTTATGAGCAATTAACTCATAGTCTACCATAGTCCATAATTGTATTGTCTAGACATTGTCAATTGTGTTAGCTAAATGCTGACTCAGATCCTGGGCAAAAAAAGTGCCACTGTGTTAAAACTTTACGAAAAAAACTATACAAACATAGTAAATAAATAAATAGGCAAGTAAGAAAAACCAAGTGAGATATAGCATTGACTGATCACGAAGATGATTTGTTGATCGATACCGCAAGAGGTTTTTCTAAGGATGGAAAGTGGTTTAGGGATTCTCAAAAGAGGTACCTCCTATTTCGAGGTGTTAACTTTGGTTCTCGTAGTAAACTCCGTCCGTACTTGCCAATTGCACGTCTTGGTACAACTCAAATAAATCTCGAAGAATTAAAGCAAGAGATAGAATCCGCCAGTTCCGACATGGACCGACTGAAGGAATGGGGATTCAATATCATTAGGCTTTTGATATCGTGGAAGGCACTTGAACCACTTCCTAATAAGAATTTAGATGATCTAGAGGAAGAGGGTAAACAATACCTCGTTCTTCTAAAAGAGATCGTTGATTCTCTATATAAAAGGGGATTGTATACGATACTGGACTTTCATCAGGATATAGCCCACGAACTTTATGGTGGTGATGGATTTCCTGACTGGGCTCTGGCTGTAGACGGTAAAAACAAACTTCCAAAACCATCCAATATGCGGGATAAGAAATGGCAGATGGCCTACATGATTAACAAATCTTTGAGACACACTTTAAAATCGTTTTGGCAAAACGATTTGACAAACGATGTGGCAGGTCTGAAGAATTTTCCTGTCAGAACTCACCTGGAGAAGACGATCGGTCAGACTGTCAAGTTCTTTAAGGCCTCAAATAATAATGAAGGCCATCCAGCAATTTTAGGCATAGAACCATTTAACGAACCGCATCCTGTGGGTATCGAGCCTGATAAATTTGAGCAAGAGTTTCTCTATAATTATTATATAAACATAGAAAAAGAAGTTCGTCAGTACGACGATCGGTTATTTCTATTCATGGAGCCCAGGGTAGACTGGACAGTTTCTGAGGCAAGTAATAATAAATCCCTTATGGGTAAATCAGTTTTTAGTGCAAAGCGCTCGTTTAATCTTGGATTCATAAGGAACGTCATGATTGAAGGTAAAGTCGAACATAAGGAAATTAGGACGAACTTACCTTCTGAACGAGGATTATTAAAATCCATATCCTCCAGAGGAATATTATCATTCCACTATTATGACGTGATGGCCATTGCAGGTTCTTATCTCAAGATACCGGAAAACTTGACTAGGATTAAAAGACTTTGGCCAGACATCTTTGCACAATTAGTTGAAGCAGCTGAGGAACGAGATTTCGTGCCGTTCCTGACTGAGTTCGGAGGTCTTCAAGATGCCGAGCAAATCCGAGAATATCTCGATATAAATTTCAATCAGATAGAATCGTTTTTGCTGAATTCAACCTTATGGAACTATGATCTATATAACACTGAAGACGGTAAAGACAATTGGAATCTGGAAAACTATTCAATTTTAGGACCAAACCGCTCACCGAGAAATATAGATGTCGTAGTAAGACCTTATCCTATGCGTAGCTCTGCAGAACCAATAGTCCTCTTTTTTGATCACAATACGAAGTATTCCGTCTTAATTTTAAAGGGCGAACCATTGGAATCATATCCCACTGTCATGTATGTTCCAAGTCACATTCACTACTCTCCAGAATTTGCCGTATGGGCAACTAGTAAGAAAGTGCGATGGGACAAGGAGAATCAATTACTCTATTGGTATCCTGATAAGGAACAAAGATTAAACCAAGTTATATTGGGAAAACCTGGAGATATAAATGAGGAAAATCTACCCAACAAATCAAAGTCACTGCTCAGCAATACTACGCTGGTAGGAACCTTCGCTGGATAATAATAGTTTACACTATACTACTACTTTCGATCTGAAGGTTCAAAAATATAGTGGAATTACGCGGCGTACATAATATCCAATCGTTAGGATCCGACTCTTTTCATCTTTGAACCGCACCTAGGACATGCTGCTTGATTATGCTTTGTCCCACAGCTCATACAATAATAGCTTAAAGAACTGCCGCTTCCATATCCGCCAAACATAGAAGAACCAGACAAACCCATCTTTTTCAATGCTCTTTTCCTCATGTAAAAGCTAAGAAGTATGAATACTGCAATTATGATGGGCAGAGAGAATGGGAATGGTATAAACAGTGAAATAGCAAGACTGATTCCAAGTGATATTGCTATCCACAATAGCTGTTGTGAAAGAAAGTCTCTGTTGCTACTCAACCAATTGATCACCCATATATTCATTATTACTATATTAAATACTATCCTTTTTGATGATTTGGATTACGCCACAAGATCTATAAAATTTATTGGAATTAACATCAATATGACAACAATTTTTGACCTTTCATGCTGCATTGCTACACTCCTATTAAACACCGATTCATGATTCAAGACCGTATTCTAGCAGTATGTCGCTTTCAGCACATTTAAATTAGAATTCCACAACAAGTAATATTACATCGACCAAACCGATGGGGAACATGACTGGATAGTGTTATAACAATAGCACTATCCAGTCAAATTTGTTTATAATTTATAACACGATATTATTGAGAGGCTTACAAATCGATTTACATAGCGAAAAACTTTTGGATCGAAATTGCTCTGGGCCAACTCGGATTGAATCGTGGGTAGGAATCTAGTTAGCATCTATACTACAAGTATTTCTAGCTCATCGTATGCATCCTTTACAGCCAATAGAAAAAGGGTATCGTCGTAAACTAGGAGCCAGTCCCTAACTCCCACAATTGGTAATTTTCTCAATAAAAGACTTCCATTGTCTTTCAGTTTAGTCATCAAATATGCGAATTGAAGCTTTCCCAGCCTTGGAAGATTAAACAGGGTCTCTTGTAATTCTATCCCCCCTGATCCTCCTTGGATGTTCATTCCAATCATATCTCCAAATCTATTTTCAATCTTTGCAGTCACGTAACTCTCACCAATGTTAAAGCTGTCAATATTCAACATCACCTTGGAGCTAGCCACATTACTTTGCGGTAATTCTTTAAATAGTTCCTTAGAGATTTCATCAAAAAACAATAAGGTCAATGATGGATACATCACAATGGATAATCATCCGTTAAGAATATACCGGTAGTCTAGAAAAGCCTTAGTACAAGTCCAAAAGCAGGAAAAGTACATACCTGCTACTATTTGGATAAGGGAACAGAAATCGCCGTGTTATACCGTTCGTTCGTATCCTTAGATAATTGCAATCATATACACTTATTTCCTTTAGCCGAACTGTTTCACAGATAATTCTTCTGTCTCAGTTTTAGGTCACATCGTTTGCCTATGTTCTATCAAGTAGGAATTGAATATCAAAAATTCTAGAATTTTTGAACCATGCAAGATAAAAAAAAGATTGACTTTCGTAACTCTACAGTTTATAGGCAGACTTGAACCTACGTGTGAAAAATATTGCAAATGCAAACAAACCACTTATCAAGAGTGCTGACCCTGTAAATGATGGAAATTCTGGAACGACCACATATCCTCTAGCAATGCCATTTCTAGATAGATCTGGTACGGATCCTGTTTTCTGCAAGCCCTTGATTTTTATCTCTAGCTGGTACACATCTTTTGCAGGGAATGCAACGGTCTCTGTTCCCAATCCGTTTTTGGCTACGAGATTTTCTTTCTTTACTGCGGTAGTACCATTTTTATCCAGTATCATTAGATCATATTTGACATCTGAATTTAAAGATCCCGAAGTCATGGCATCACTAAACTGAATTTTCACAGTCGATTCCTTTGTAGGTTCTAGTGGATTAGGTGACCAGCTGACTATTACATGAATTGCTCCGGTGTCGGTGACTAGGTCTGAAGAAGTCTGAGCAGTAGCAGCCGCAGCTGGCTTTCCTTTATTGGACTCGGCATTGCTCATTAGAGCAAATGTCATTACACCTTCGTCTGGGGCTTTTTGTTTGTTCAGACCAGAATCACTTGCACCACTAGTGGCATTATTATTTTTGTTAGTATTAGCATTGGGAATTCCGCTAGTGTTGTCTGCTATCAGAACGAGTTTTGGTTTCACCACATCTTGAGCGTAAACAGTGGTACCTTTTCCTAAATGAATGTCACTAACATCACTATTCATACTATTACTATTATAGCCATAATCATATGCTGTCTTGTTGACAGTTGCAGAAGGAGATCCTAGTCCGGATCTTTTCGTCGTTGCGGAGATAGTAGTGGTATTCGATGTCTTTGCTGTCGGTTGTGTCGTCGCTGTTTTATTACTGGAATTATTACTATTAGTAGTACTACCAACACTACTGGCATTGACAGGCAACGATGAGGAAGAACTATTCTTGGTTGCAACACTACTTGCATTTCCTTGATGTTGCTGTTCAGGATGTTCCAACAGTTTCTGTCTTGCCTCTGCGATCTTTATGATATCGTCCTTGTTGATTAAATAATGCAGAACAAGGGCATCAGGATAAGAGAAAGGATCTATCGCTAACGATCTTCCAGTAACAGGGATACCATTAACCGTTGCATTGAAGGAGCCAGCAAAACCACTACCAACAAAACTCATCCAGGATTTTGGCAATCTCAGTTCCTCGTGAACAAAGATATTTTGTTGTTTTATTCTCGATAAATTCCAATCAAATGGCATCTGCCATGTTATATTCTTTGTATTTGGATTAAACTTGAAATCGTTAATTTTATCATAGTAAGATATGAGCGTAGTATTATGTTTTTGACCAGAGTCAACGATATTATTACGATAAACGTCTCCGACACTAAGATAGGAGTCAAATTTTGGTGCTTGTTCAGGTATGAAAAGATTTCTATCATTATCAATTCCAAAGATTTCTATATGAACATGATATAGACCTCCTTGATTAAGTACTGGGCCTCGAATATTTATTGTGCCACCTGGATCCGCAACCCATGCATTTTGAAATGGATCTCGTTCGCCGTTGATCGTAACTTGGCCACCTGTAGTATTAATCGGTTCTATTTTAAGGGTCAACAATCCATTGTGAGCATGAAAAAAGTCTCTCAAAATTGGTTTAGTACCAGATCCTGCCTGAGAGGTTCCTTTAGTAACAGTAATATCGTAAGTAACATGTTGGATAGTTTCGTTAGTATTTGCATCAAACAAACGCATTTGCAGATACGTATTACCCTTAGTATCAGTAGTTAGAATTGGAGGACTCACTTTTACGAAAAGACTAGCTTTTCGATTGCCAACTGTAGCGGGTGGAAGATTTTCTTGTGTCAAACCATCAGCATATGCTTTCTGGTTAAAATATTCAGATACAAACAAGGTTGTCGAAGATAAAATCGCTACAAAGAATAGTGCAGTGATAACTGAAACAAAACCTTTAGAACGCCTAAACAATAATGCTAGCTGATTCTTATTCCATATTTATTTATTTATTTATCATTCATCTCCTGATCATCTCAAGTTAAATGGTTTCAATAATGTGTAGGCAAATCCCATATTCTCCAAATTTGAGATGAGAAAAAGGAATAAAATATAAAGGTTCAATATTCTGGAAAAGCAAGAAGCGAGAATTCGGAATGGAGATAAATTTCCATAGGGCGCTAAATACTATTAGTAATAATGGCCTAACATGGATAGATTTACCCAGGCCTACCCGTGAGGACATGGCAAATCTCGAAAAGACCTATTCCTTTCATGATTTGAATTTGGAAGACTCACTTTCCAAGACCCAACTTCCAAAAATAGATAGATACAAAGATCACATGTTTATCATTCTGCATTTCCCTACTAAGGACAAGGAAAAAAACATGCCGAAGGTCAGCCAATTATCTATATTTCTTGGTACTGATTATCTAGTTACAATTCATCAAGGTGAACTTGAACCTCTTATTGAGTTGTTTCAAGTCTGTTCAAAAGATGCCAAGCAACGCGAGAACTTAATGGGCAAAACCTCGGGTTATTTACTGCATACTATAATAGATGTCTTGGTTGATGACCTTTTCCACATTCTTATGAAAATTGTAGGAAATTTAGATGATATTGAAGAAGCAGTATTTGATGCAAAGATATCAGAGGCAAGAGAGATTTCTGTTCTGAGAAGGGAGATTACTATCTTAAGAAGAATAGTAATGCCGCTAAGAAGGGTCGTTAGTGAATTGGCAAGGGACGTTCAACAGTTTTCTAATGAAGATCTTACCCGATACTTCTACGACGTTAAAGATCATATAGATAAGGTGCTCGAAACACTAGATGGATCAAGGGAGACAATAGAAATTTACAAAGACACAGATTTCATGTTAAGTAGTGAAAAATCCAACAAAATTTTGTCAGTTCTGACTATACTTTTTACATTATCGATCCCAGTTACGGTAATCAGTACCTTTTACGGGATGAATGTGCACATTCCAGGTGATAATCAGACCGGAGCATGGACCTTTTTGGGCCCCTATAGCACTTTTTTTATTCTGGTTGCTGCCACCGTCATATCCACGGCACTCATGCTATTGTATTTCAAGCGCGTAGGATGGATCGGGGTATCTTAATTAGTTCACTTCTCCTAAAACGACGCAATCTTCACGAACTTTATCTAATAGGTTAGAAGACAAACATTCTACAGTGAATTTTAACTCTCTATTTTTGATCTCATCGTCTAATAGAAAGTCTTGATTCAGCTATACTATGACATTGACCGTACAGCAGACTATTTAATGCCACTATCCAGACGTTCGATAAACGTTTCTAATTTATCTCTTGGAACGACTGCTCCGCATGCTCTATCATGTCCTCCACCGCTACCTCCAATCTCCAACGCAACATCATTGACTAATCTACCTAAATGAGTTTTACAATCCTTCGAGCCACGGATTGAAATGACATAAGACTTGATTTCATCTCTGAATTTATAGACCATTGCAGCTGGTTTTTCTGATACACCTAAAACAAAGTTTACTACCATGCTTGATGCCAAATCCAAATTGCTGTGAGCGTATGCAAGATTTTTGCGTTTAACGATAGAACCACGAAGTGACTTTACGCCTTCGGAAATCCTTTTAGCATATCTTTGAGCAATTAAAAAACCTCCTTCAATATCATGCGGATATTTCATCTGAGATAACACGCTCACCAAATTGCGTAAAAATTCATCATCATGTTGATTTGCTGATATCATGTAAGCTAATGTCGTTGCTTCAAGCATAAGAAATTGCCTATCATATCTTGAAATGATAGATGATGCAATTGGTTTGTCTTCCATGTAGTCTGTCAGAGCACCAGCTGCTGCAAAAAAAGAGGCACTAGGATCAAGTCTTCTTTTAAAGGTCTTGTAAATTTGAACACTAGTACACTCCTGCAGGGAGTGAATAAGTTTCGCTCCAGTTTCTTTTAGCAAACTCCGAGATTCTTTGCTGATATCATGATGATCTATGTACGTAACCCTATATCCATTTGTAATAATTTTTTCTATACATTCAACAAATCTTCTTTCGACTTTCTTATTAAGTCCTAAATCACATATAAACAACATACCTTTTCTCCTCCGATTTCCACTATCACATCCAGAGGTTAAATCAACAATTTGATTCAACCTTGTGATCACATTAGCATAGTCCACGAGCATAACCGATATAGGTGATTTGTATGCAGCCGTAATCAGTATAGAAGATGCCAAGCCATCAACATCTTCTTTGTGGGACAAACAAATCACTTTACCCTTCCTAAACTCCTCTGATTTACCAATTATAGGTACGGATTTGGATTTTGGTCGAGCATTTTCTACTGAATTCGAAGACTCTAAGAAACCATCACCTATTATTTCATTCTGGACGCGTACTAGCCCAAATTTAAGGTATCGTATCAATGAATGTAAGAATCAAACTAAATAGTACAAATCTATTCTTTCTTGCTTTTATCACTTAAACGTACAAACTTTACTTTTTAATAAAAAAAGTCACACAGGATCAATCAACCCAAGAATATTCGGAATGCATACGTTCTTTACGCATTCTAATGCATTATCAAGGACTAGCCATCCATGTGGTATTCCACACATTGCAGAATTAACAAACGACAACGGAACATGTTGATCGTTCGAATAATACAGCTAATTTAGGTGCGTTGGGCTATTAGTAATGGCAGGCTGAACACCTCGCCGAAGCTCGATGCTTACACCTCCATCCCATCAACGCCATCTTCTATGGCCGCCCTTCTCTTTACAGAAGGCTGTCTTTTCTCGGGAAAGGCTTCCTCCTTAGATGCTTTCAGGAGTTATCCTAAACAGCTTAGCTGCTCAGCTTGCCCTGTCGGACAGCTGATAAACCAGAGGCTGCGCTGCCCTGTTCCTCTCGTACTAGGGGCAACTTCCCCTCAGACAACCACGCCCCTGTCAGGCAGAGACCGACCTGTCTCACGACGGTCTAAACCCAGCTCACGTTCCCCTTTAATGGGCGAGCAGCCCCACCCTTGGCTCCTGCTGCAGAACCAGGATGGGAAGAGCCGACATCGAG
>JBEDUN010000129.1:0-17305 GCA_040414675.1 Nitrososphaeraceae archaeon
GCTAGAAATAGAAAAAAGTAGCTGTTACGTGACTATGTACTTTGTAGCAACCGATTGACATGACGACTTGGATTTTCAATTGTGTATGAAACCTACAGATAAGATAATAAGTCAAAGGAAAAGAACAATGCTCTAATTCCTTTGAAGAATCAAAATAGAACGATTGTTTCAAATCACTATTGACATAAGGTTATGTAGGGACATGTATTGCACAAATAGTATCCTAATTAGGTATTCGCTGATTTAGAATCACAATATCGAAAGTATGAGATAGTCCAATTTATAAAATAAATTGATAAAATATTCTGAAAAATGTTAAAAACTAGTATTCGTATCTATCGTTATACAAATGAGTGATATTTTCGATAGATCCTCAATCAATATAAATTCTGATCAGTCCAAAAAGCCCACTAGAAGTGTTTCATTTAGACTTGATTCCAAAGTTATTGATGAGATGCAGAAAGAGGCAAACCAGAATGAGATTTCATTAAATGTTCTGGTAAATCAAACACTAAAGAAGTATACTGAATGGGGAAGATATGAAAACAAGATTGGCATGATGCCAGTACCAAAACAAATGTTGTCATCATTAATTGACCGAGCGATAGAGATAGCAACAAAGAGTGGAATACTAACTGACACTACTATAGACTCATATAGAGATCAAGTCATAAAAGAAGCTGCTAGTACCGCCTATAACTTGATGAAAGACGCTGTATTGTTTATGAAGAAAGATTACAACTTATGGACCGTATTATCTGTACTACAAGAATATATGAAAGTATCAGGTATCAATTCGGATCATCAAATTGAAAGTGGAAGAAAGCACGTCTTTGTTATAAAACATGAATTAGGACAAAATTGGTCTCTGTTTACAAAAGAATTATTAACGCAAATATTTGGGTCGCTTGCTCAGGTTAGAGCTGAATTTAGAATTACTCCAAATACCACTACTGCTGAAGTAATATTATGATAGTGTATACTCATTAATAGTGCATAGTTTAGTACAAGTGTCTGTTCTGTCACTAAATTCTATATTATATTTGCAAGACTCGATTGTTTAGGCGATTTGCGACGGCCGTGTACTTTTAATTTTAAGGCTCATAATTTTCAAGACCACACAGTCACCAGTATTAATAATATTATTATGACTAGGAGTATAAATAATTAATAATCATAACTGGGTAGGGCAAATATCTCTAAACCACGAGTTGGAAGTATATCTACCGAACAAGGAGTGTTGATCAACAAGTAGTGTCGGGTCGGCTAACAGACTCATAGCTAATGACTGATTTGTCATAATTGCCTTTAAAATATCTTTGTCTGTAACTATCCCAATCATTTTGCCAGCATTGTCTACTACAGGCAGTCTACGAATATTTTTTGTTTGCATTGTTGAGATTGCGTCATTAATAGAGGCAGATTTTCTTATAGTGATTAGCGGCTTGCTCATTATTTCTGATATCGGAATATCCACGTTGATCATGTCAGAAAATCCTATGAGATGCAGATAATCCCGTTCCGTCACTATACCTACTACTACTGTTTCATTTTTCTTACCACTAGAAGCATTTGATTCTTTTATATTTTTTAAAATAACAATACTACCAACTTTTCTATTACACATTAATTTACAGACATAACTTGCACTTTGATTTTCAATAGCAGTTACTACGTTGGTAGTCATAAAGTCAGACACAGGGATAACTTCGCCAGGAGTGGCAGTATTTTTATTCATAACCAACATAGTATCGTGCATATTATATTTCTAATCTATGACTGCTATGCATTGCACTGCAAATTTTAGCAATATATTATTATTCCACTAGAAACACATTGGGTCCTGGAAAGGTTATAGCTGTAATGGGAATAGGGAGGCATCAGATACTATGCAGTACAATATGCGAAAATATTGGGACAAACATCCGATATTATAGCACTCGATAGACAGGATGAAAAACTTCAGCTTGTCGAAACAGTTGGTGCAGATTTCACTATTAACACTTCAACATATGAAAAACAGAAGTTAAAGGAACAGGTATCGTGAAGTAATAGATCTATATAGCCAAAATGAAAATAATAATCATAGTATACAAAAATTCCCTTTGAATATGATAAATGAAGTCGTCTCATTACTTAAAGATGGAATAATAATAGGAAGAGCAGTAATTATTCAATGATCATTTGTAAGGAATCCTTAAATCTTGTTTTATGGATGTGAATAATGAAATGACTTGTGAGATAGAATTGGAATCATTACAAGTACAAATCGATTTGTTCAAACAAATGAGACATCATTTATTATCTCTAATGGATAGATACCATCAACAAGGGGAGAAAGAACCTGCAAAAATGATCAGAGATGTAATTTCGGATTCTTGATGTCACTACAACAATCTATTCTTGTGTCTCGGAAGCAATTATGTCTCAAAAAAGATTAACTAACCGAAGCTAATCTCTTTACAATATCCGTCTTTGTGATTATACCTGCAAGAATATTGTCTGAATCTACTACTGGAATACCACTTATTCTGTTTCTCATCATTATATGGGCAGCTTCAGATAAATCTGAATCACTTGTGATAGTTATTGGATCATACTTCATTACATCCATTGCTAAAAATATTGCCTTAATGCCTGATGGTATAAGAATCTGTTCTCTTCTGCGTGATTCTGCTTGCTCCGATACGTGCCAACGATGTTCATTTATGCCTGTACCAAACAATAAGCTAATAGGTAGCAAATCGCGTCCTGTGATAATACCAACCGGCCTCCGATTTCTAGTCACAACGACTCTAGATACTTTATTATCAGTCATTAACATAAGAGCCATATGTATAGGCTCTTCGGGACCTACTGTCAATACTTTTTTTGTCATATATTTTTGTATTATATCCTCTACTAATTTTCTATGCGCATTATGCATTGCATATGAATCTATTAAATCGCTCTTGGTTACTATTCCCTTGAGAAGACGATCTTTATCAAGTACGAGTAAAGAGCTAACATTGTGTTCTAACATTAATTTAGCACAAGATTTCAGTTCTTTTTCTTCATTAACTTCGATAAGATCTTTATTCATTATTTCGTCTAATCTAATCTCCTTGAATTGCCTATGTTGAGGTTCAGTGTATAAAATCCGAGAAATATCCTTCTCTGTAATTATCCCCAATGCCCTATTATTCCTAGCAATTACAATCCTACTGATATTATATCTTAGTAAGCTATTGCGGGCATCAAAGAGCGTATTCTCTGGTTCAAGTGTTATGACTTTATTACTCACTTCTGATATCTTTAATCCAGTATAGTTCGGCGCATTTTGCTTCAATCGTTCTCCCATATATACATTTGATTAACAGTTTTATATATATGAAGAATTTGTTTTCGCTGCAGTGCAGTGTACTAATGTTGAAACTAGTACTTCATTTCTTAGGGATTTTGAAACATTGGTACATTGTATTCAATAACTGTTTGAATCCGTTATTGGGCAGTGGACATTTAAATAAATCCTGGTTCAGATATCAAGGTGACTATGAAAGTAGAAGATATTATGAGAAAAAAACTTGAAACTATTGAAGAACTGTCTTCAATTCAACAAGCTGCTCAAAAGATGAAAGACAAAAATGTGAGTTCTTTGGTAGTGGTTGATGCAAATGGTGACCCACGAGGCTTAGTGACGGAGCGAGATCTGGTCAGGAAGGTGTGTATTAATGATGTTCGTACTAGTACTATTACAAATAAGGAAATTATGTCTTCTCACATCATTACTATTAAACATGATTCATCACCATCAGAGGCTGCTGATATGATGTTGCAATACAACATAAGACATTTACTTGTCGTTCATGATACTGAGGGTAATCAGAATAATAATCCCATTGGCATACTTACGCCACTTGACTTCACTAGATATCAAGAATATTCAAATGATAATGAAAAAGATTCTATTGAAAAAATATTAGAATACTATAGGTGATGATATATATTCATTATTTATCACAAAACATGAATTACTAGGTTCATTGATATCCATAGTTAAGTCTGATCTTCTAGCATGAGATCATATCATCAATATTATTATTAATCCACAATGACCCTATGGCTTTAACATGTCTCTCAATTCATCTATGGCTTACATGTGAAAGAGTGAAGTTTTTATCGTGTCTTGTGCATGATATCATCAGACCAATATTGAGTGAATCTTTCATATAATTCGCCTGAAAGTGGTACTAAATTGCTATTGATAAAAGTAGACATAGTGTCTTGATTCTTGATAATTATCTTGAATATATCCCTGGAAGTAATGATACCGACTAACTTTCCGTCTGGTTCGAGTATCGGGAGCCTTCTAATATTCTTTGTCTGCATCGTTTCCATTGCATCCTTAAGAGAACAAGTTGGTGTTATGCTAATTATGGGTTTGCTCATTAACTCCCGTACAGGGAGATGATACAAAGTTGGATCAAATGAACCTACTATTCGAACAACGTCTCTTTCAGTAATAATGCCTATTATTTGATCTTGTTTAATACTATCTTGTGCTCTATCATTTCTTACTATTAATACATTACCGATATTATTTTCATACATAGTATTGGAGATTGCCTGGATATTTTGATTGTCGGTTTGAACAATTACCTTTTTGGTCATAATACTAGATACTAGAATCGATTCTAAGCTCATTAATTGGATAATGCTTCGAATAGTATATTATATTTTGGATTGTAATGCATGTCATTGTCTACACATCATTAATATACTAAATCAATATGACAAAAAATGCAATAATGACAGATATTAATGGTAATTGTAATATTCAAATAAGAAGGATACTCGTTCCAATAGATGGTTCAAAATGTTCCTTAAATGCAGCTAGATGTGCTGTAAAGCTGGCAAAGGATGAGAACGCTCAGCTATTTTGTATCCACGTTGGTGGAGGATTACCAAATAGATATGAAAGAGCCCCTCCGAATGTAATAGATCAGTATTTTAACGATCTTGAAGAAAAAACACAATCATGGTTCAAGGAAGTAAAAGATATGGCAAGGAATGAAAATGTTGAAGAGCTTAAAACAGAAATTCTCACAGATGTTAAATCCATAATAGAATCTATTATAGACTATGCTACTAGTAAAGATGTAGATCTAATAGTTATTGGAACAAGGGGAAGAACCGGACTGAAAAGATTCTTGACCGGTAGCATTGCAAATGGTGTCGTCCAACATGCTCATTGTTCTGTAATGATTGTTAGATCGAAATTGTTGTTAGCCACGTAAGTTTATATTCTATTTGGGATGGATAAATTGCAACATATTTGCAATTAATTATTAACTGCACTTATAATTGACTACAAGCTAAATAAGAAATTAAATAGCTGAAATGGATCTGGTGACATGAACTTTAAATTAACCAATTTTTTCGTTTCATTTTGATAAGTCTTACTCAAAGATTAAAAGTACTTCTCCAGTCATTACCGATTGACCCTTGACAACTTTAATTTCCTTGACCTTTTTCTCACTAGCTGGACATAATAATCTATTCTCCATCTTCATTGCCTCCAAAACAAATAAAACTTGATCCTTTAAGACTATAGATCCTACGTCTACTAATATCTTAACAATTCTGCCGGCTATTGGCGCTTTTATTTCTTTAAAAGAGGAATGAATCGGAGATTCTTTTGATACTGTATACGCCATGCCATTTATTATCATTATTGTTGGTTCGCCTTCCCCAACAAAATCCAAATGAAATAACTTTTCATTTATCTTTAAGTCATCTGAATTCAGCTGTTTTACTATCACTTCTATGTCATTATTTACTCTGACTTTATCCCCAACAATCTCTATGTTATATTGTGTATCGTTAACTTTGATTTTCATCTAATCCACTTATTTACATTATAATTGCGATTGAATTGATCCATAGTATCAAACCTACTTATTGTCCACGGGTCTACTGCCATTTCTTGCATATTTTTATTCAAAAATTCGATCTTCCTTGGTAATACTGATATTAAGGCCGCAGCAATTTCTCCGTCTTTTGATGAAAATGGCTTTAATTTGTCTATAAATGATGTGTCATAATTTCCACTAATGAACCTTTCATCATTTAATGCTGAAATATGAAACGGTATGGTTGATGGAATCCCCGTAATTCTAAACCGCATGAGTGAATTCTTCATCTTTTCTATTGCATCTGAACGAGTATTTGCAAATGATATAATTTTCGTAATTAGTGAATCATAGAAACTCGGAATTGAGTATCCGGAATATATAGCAGTATCTACTCTAATTCCTTCGACTTCAGGCACTATGAAATTTGTAATAGTTCCAGGATAGGGAACAAAACTCAAAGGATGTTCTGAATTTATTCGACATTCTATTGCATGTCCTTTAGATTTTACATCTTTTTGTTTAATCATTAATCCCTCACCTAATGCTATTCTTAGTTGCTGCTCCACTATATCTACACCTGTAACTGCCTCAGTTATAGGATGCTCGACTTGTATCCTTGCGTTGACTTCCATGAAGTAAAACTTATTATCCTTATATAGGAATTCGACAGTTCCCGCATTTGTATATTTCATTTCCTCTATTATTGCTATGGCTGTTCTAGTAATTCTATCTCTCATTTCTACAGATAGTACAGGAGAGGGTGTTTCTTCAATGAGCTTCTGGTGCCGGCGTTGGACCGAGCATTCTCTTTCGCCTAAATGAATTATTTTAGAATCATCTGCAAGTACTTGTACTTCTATATGCCTTGGATTTTCGATGTATTTTTCTATGTATATTCTATCTGAGCCAAAACTTATCATCGCCTCATTTTTAGAATCAGCTAACGCTTCTTTCAGTTCTTCAAATGATCTTATTATTCTCAGTCCTCTTCCTCCTCCTCCTTGTACTGCCTTGAGGATTACAGGAAAGCCAATCTCTTTAACTAGATCCATAGCCATAATTTCATTAGATATCTCATCTCCATCAACTATTGATGTGATTCTTGAAGCAACTTTCCTGGAGCGTGCTTTATCTCCTGTAATACTCATCGACTCGTAAGATGGTCCTATGAAAGTTAATCCTTCTTTCTTGCAAATCATTGCAAAATCGGAGTTTTCAGAAAGAAACCCATATCCGGGATGAATTAGCTCGCAACCAAGTATATTAGCAGCCTCAACTATTTTGTTCATATTAAGATAGCTTTCCGATGGTGTAAATCCCCCTATGTCTACTGCTTTCTCACAGTATTTTATGTGAAGGGAATTGATGTCGGCATCAGAGTAGATGCCAAACGGTTTGAGACCAAGTTTCTTGCAGGTCCTTGATATTCGTATTGCAATCTCTCCTCTATTTGCAATTAGCACACTCTTAGACAATGAACACAAGTCAAAATGAAAACACAAAAACTTTTGGTCTTGTTTACTTTTAAATCTCAAAAGCATTGTTTGAAGGAATCAAATTAAATTCCATCTTCCAAATCTTTATTCATTATAATATTCTGTATAGGGCTATCTGCACATGATTCTAAGATTATTGTATTTATTCCCATCTAGACCAATTAAGATAAGTCTCATGACGTATCTCTAGTAAGATAATTTCTCATATTCAGTTTGAAATGTTTGGTTCTAAAGTAATGGCCTAGCCTTATTCTGAATTCCATAAATGACTTGTAGTATGTTAATACTAGTAGATCATCTTTGGATATATTCCAGCATTCTTCCAGTACCATGAATTCTGGTGATGCTGTTGGAAGAAAGACTGGTATTAGAGTATACTTATGTTCTTGAAAGTACTTTCTTACCTTGCAGGATTTGTAATGCTGAGGAGCCTTGTCTAAGAATAGATAACATTTTGGGAATTTGTAGTGTATCTGTTTTAGGAATTCATAGAATGTATCCTCGTTAAATCTTTCACATATTCTGAATAACTGCTTTCCTTGTAGGCTAATGGCTTCAAACATTGATAAACTCCTGTGTGAGCCCGTCATCGTAACTACAGGTCTGGAATCCTTATAGATCCATACCTTCCTTATAAGAGAATCAAAGAAGAAGAATGATTCATCAACTGATACTGCTGTAAAATCCTTAGGTAGACTGTCTAGAACCACTTTTGCTCTTTTTTGAATTTCTCTTTTTCTTCTTTTGAAGCAGTGTTTAAATGTACCTTTCTTGGTACTTTCTGTTTAAATCCCCATCTGTGAAGCAATGAATAGATATAGATTTGATGGTACTGTACATTTCCTTCTTTTACAATCATTTCGTGTACCTGCTGCGTAGTCCACCCCTGTTTTCTTTGCTTCAGCTTATTTCTTATCCTAACAGCAATCACTTTAGAGAGTTTAGATGGTCTACCGCTCTTAGGTCTACTCTCTAGTCCATCAATGCCTTCTTTATGATATCGTGTAAGCCAATTAGAAGTCCACGTTCTGCTTCTGTGCAGCTCCTTTGCAACATGAGCTGGGATCATATCGTCGAATTCAACCTTGAGAACAAGCAATAGCCTCTCCTTTAGACCAGCACGTGATTCTTTTCTATACAGAGTTTCTAATTCTCCTCTACTGAGACTCAAAACTTACTATGCTACCAGGCAATACAGCTAAACGTCCAAAGCTAAATCTCTTTCTGTGCAAAGAACATGATAATTACATCAATAATGTGTAACGACATTTATCTTAATTGGTCTAACATGCATCGTTGTTCTCATGGATGGTCAAATGCTGGCCCATTGCAAGCTGATTTTACCCCTGCTAAACATATGCCTACAGATCCACCTTTAATTGGTTCTTCTTTATTGTTTTCTGTTGGTGTGGTTGTTGAGGTTCTGCCGCTACTTGGGGATATCGTGCTATTAGATGTGGGAATGTTCTTGTGGGAACTGGAATTATCATTATCACTATTACTGCCGCTCGTTCTACTACCAACTTTGTAACTACTTTTCTACTATCAACTTTGTTATTAACACAATGGATGTAGCTAGTAAAACAGACAACAAAATTGCAACTGAGGGATTCATAGCTTTATTTCTCTGACTTTAATAAAAAGATTGTTTGTAATCTTTAGTATAGATTGGTTCTCCAGGATGGGATACTACATTTCATAGCTTGCAAGGTCTTGAAAATACGAACTCGATTTCTAGTCATGTTTTCCAGATATTATTTCTAACAATTAGATTACAATCTGAATGAGATGGTTACATTGGTGCTTTGCTTTAGCATTTAATGGCGTGCAACGTGTTTCACTGTAGACCAATATTTTACATACCTTCCGCGCATTAATTAAAATATGCCAGAAGGAGTTGTACTTCAATCTGCAAAAGAAATCCCAGATAGAGAGGAGTATAATAGACGATTTTTACTTGAAACAAACAATGTAATTGATGATAAAACTAGTCTCGAAACTATGCTGAGAATTCTGCAAAATTATTATGAAGGATATCAATCAGCTTATGATTCATGGGCTATTGCTTACACAATATATACAATATGGCTATCGCGTTTTATATCCAAACTGTTCAAAAGGTAGACTTGACTTATGAACACTATGATCTGGAGTTAATTTACATAACGATGCGGATTTATGGTATACCTATGAAATGAAAAAGTTGTTGCCTTGGTTTTGATGAAAGATTAAATATAACACAAGAATACCACTGCTACTAATGTTATCACTGTATAATTCAGTAAGTACATGGACTAGGAAGTAAAGATATAAAAGATGTTCGTAGTGGATGCACTTATATCGACCCTATTAATGGAAATCAATGCTCTTATCATGGTTTTATAATTACTCTCTTGTTTGTAAATCACATAACAATGAGAAATTTGTCAATAATTGGAAGGTATAGGTTTCTACCTTGAAATCCAAGTTCCTTGAGGGTGATCATAAGACGTGGAATTGTCTGTCGCTAGCACAACAAAACCTGCACCTTGTAAGAATCTACCTATGTCATGGTCGTTACCTACGTATGATCCTTGTTCTGGAAATATGGCTTCTATTTCCTCTGCTGATCCTGGTGGTATCATGACTTCATATACTTTTGATATAGATGATAATTGATGAGCATTAGTAATAATTGAGCTGGTTGTTGAATTATTATCAGTGAAGTTATTAGGGTCAGTATCAGAGTTAATATCAGTATTAGTATTATAATGTATTGTCCTAATCATATCAGAAGCAAAATTGAATGAGATATGACCTCTAGGGCCTGCATTAACTATATACCATCTTGTAAGTTCACCTGGCTTGACTTTGAACACTTCTGCATTTTTATTAAGAAGTATTTTGCTAATAGTACCAAAAAATGGTATGTATTTGTATGCCATACCATTAGTTAATATTAAATCAGGTTTATTTGCTATGAATTTGTTCATATCAAACGAACCTATTTCCTTTTTTACAGATGCAGCGGTAGCTGACATATTTGAAGTATTTGTGAATAATCCACTATCAATCCCAGTACTGTATATCTCTCCAAATACCATGTAGAATTCTTTCGCCATTGGTCTCTCATTTTTGGGATGTACTATAATTCCACCATACATTCCACTAGCAATATGATCCCAGATACCATTCAAATTATCACCATCACAATGATACATAAAAACTCCAGGATATTCAGCTTTAGCTTTCAATGTGCTATTCTCACCTGGCTTTATGACAGAAATTAAAGCATGACTTGGGCCTTCTATTCCATGCAAATCTAGGCTATGAACAAGATCTCCTTTATTATATACCGTTATCTGAAATATATCTCCTTGATTGACTACAATAGCTGGACCTGGTATAGTCCCATTATACGTCATAGATTTATAGAAAAGGCCACCTGGATGTAATGTATTATCAGGAGAGATTTTTACTATGTTTCTATCATCTGCAATTAAAGTAAATTTCTTAATTGAATGATCGTTGTGTATTATCTGCTGCTGCAAAGATCTAACTGTTACTGATGATAAGGGATTTGATTTCATGTTGTATGAGGAAAGGGCGAAGATTTGACTGCCATTATTATTTAATAGTAGTAATACTATTACTTGCAAAATAAGTATTAAAAATATTATTCTCAATCTTAATTGGATAGATAATACATGGTTGTGCATTAATAAGATTGTTATGGATTTATTGTTCTCTTGTTTTCTCCACCTTGTCTATGCTTGACTTGACTTTGACTTCACAAGACTGTGATTTTTGATTTATTAGTTTGTTATATAAACTACAAATAATTCAAATAATTCTTCATTTATAAACTTGAACCAATTTTGTCACCTCATTTTAAGTTAGTTTGATTTCGTTTCTAATACCCATTATTGAGTCATTAAAAATTTTTTCATCCATTTCCTTTACTGTTCCTTTTATCATAGGTTGGAAACTCATCTTTCTTATTACATCATTGTCAATGTCAATTCCAGGAGCGACTTCTTCGAGAGTCACTCCATCTTTAGTTAATCTAAAAACAGCTCTCTCTGTGACATATAGAATTTCTTGGCCATATTTTATAGCCTGCTGTCCACTAAATGCAACTACAAACACACTTTCGATAAATTTTGATATTGTACCTTCTCGTATTATATTCAGCGTGTTATTATTCGTGATGCTAAATTCGGTTCTTCCTGCAGTGAATGTTCCACCGAAGTAAATTCTGGGTACTCCGCCTGCTATCACCGGAAATCCACCAGGTCCAAATATTCTTCCTGGTAGCATAAATGGATTTACATTTCCTTTTTCATCGACTTGCAGAAAGCCAAGAGACGCAGCATCAATCATGCCACCCTCAAAGATGGAGAATACATCAGGAATGGAAGAAAGTGCAGAGGGGCTTACTGCTAGTCCAAAGTCATTTCCAGATAGAGCAATACCTCCCCACGGACCAGATTCAAGCACTGATACAATTAATTCTGTTACGTCTTCCTGAGCCGCAACTAATGAGATAAATGCTGGAATTCCTATTCCCAGATTTACCAATACTGTATCTCGTTTATTTTGGAATAATCTTATTAACTCCAACAAGATCCTCCTGGCTATTATTTTTTCATCCACTTTCAAGGATGTTTTAGCAATACCGTTCAATAAGTTCTTATCAATTGGAGGCATTACCTTATACGATATCCTAGGATCATACTCTATGGTGGCACTCTGCCAATGATATTCTTTTGGTGCAATTACAATGTTATTTACTAATGGACCAGGGACATCTATTTCTCTTGGATTTATAGTACCGGCTTTTGTTATCCATCTAACCTGAGCTATTACCATACCCGGATTTGGTCTGGATTTCGCAGCCTGGGCTATACTAAGAACTGTACCTCGTGTTCCCTCATCCTGTAATGATAAATTACCTTTCTCATCAGATATAGAAGCTCTGATTAAAGCGAATTCAGGTTTCGGTGCTTGATAGAGAAGATAATCTGTATTTTCTATCTCAAGTACACCTACTCTACATGAAAGTTTGTTTTTTGCACGTTCATTTAATACTGCACCCTCTTTCCTGGGATCTAGAAATGTATCTACGCCTATCTTCGTCAATAGGCCGGGTCTTCCAGCTGATATCTCCCTAAACCAATATGCTGTGATACCTATTGGCCATCCGTAACTTTCTATTCTATTATCAGTTACAAGCTTCTGTAGCCATGGTGAAAAGCCTAAGAAAGGTAACAAAATGCCTCCAAGAAATTCCTGATTTGGTTCTTTGAACAAATTTTCTGCTATTTGGTCTAGCGCTCTTCCAGGACTGGCAGGAAGAGCGTCTGAAATTATAAATATATTTCTTGGGTGTCCTTCTTCAACATATCTCCTATAAAGCTCAAGGATCAAGTACTCTGGAGTAGTAGCCATATTAAACCCAGAAATTGCAAGAATTGCGTTATCTTTTATTTTAGAGAGAGAAGTCTTTACATCAACAATTTTAGAAGGCATTTACCGATATGCCTACTTAACTCTTCTTATTAAATGCGATTATGATCACATGGAATATGTCTTTAGTTGGCTGTATAAAAATATAATTGTATTATTCTCAACCTTGTATATAAACGCAATATTTTTTAAATCTGATTTTCATATTCTTTTGAATCAATGCTTTTGTCAACGCCTAATATGAAAGTAGTTTATCGTTCGTCAGAGATGCCTGAATTGCAATCCCCATATTTAATCTGTGGTCTGCCTGGAACTGGATATGTTGGAAAACTAGCACTAGATTATATGATCCATGAGCTCAATGCAAATCATCTAGCTGATATCTACTCGACATCGTTTCCTTCGAAGATTGTTGTACGATCGAATGGTGTAGCAGAACTTATGAAGAATACGATTTTTTATTCAAAGGCTATTTCTTCTAGTAGTAATGATTTGCTATTGGTAACCGGAGATTCACAACCAGTAAATCCAGATTCGGAATATATTCTGATCGAGCAAATATTAGATATTGCTGCAAAGTTTAATACAAAAAAAATTTTTGCTTTGGCAGGATACGCTACAGGACAATTTGTGGATAGCTCACACATATTTGGAACAGCAACTGACGTAGACATGCTAAATAAATTTAAGGAAAGAAATATCACTCCTATGGATATTGGTAGTATCATAGGAGGGATGAATGGCCTCATTATCGGTATTGCAAAGCTTCGAGGAATGCAGGGTACTTGCATATTGGCAGAAACATCCGGTTATGTTGTTGATGCAAAAGCTTCCAAATTCATTTTGGAATGCTTGACCTCGATGCTTGGAATTTCAATTGATACGACCAGCCTCGACAAGAAAGCAAAAGAAACTGAGATGCTAATCCAGACCATACAGCAACAGATCGCTAGAGAGGGATTGGAATATCAGCAATCAAACATGCCTCGTAAATCATCTAATACTGGTTATATAAGCTAGATCAGATTCTACCTTGCAGGTTGTTTTGTATAATTGAAGAAATGGTTAATCATGTAGTTTCATGAATTATGAATTATGCGATCTTAAATGAAATGTATTGTTGGTCACTCCCTCAAGTTGAGGAAGTTGTAATTGAAGTTATAATTAAAATGGTTTAAGCATCTGAAATTGTCTTGGATCTCTACTCACCAATAATAATAGTTTGTCTACTGCGAATACATCAAACAACGCACAAGATTACATCTATGTAGAAATTCATTGTAATGCACTGCAATCCGACTCCTCAAATAATAACTGTTCAATAGTTATATTATGTCAAAGTCTGAAAAAACTAGTAGAATCGATAAAGGGAGAAGTCGAGCTTTATTGATCAGGCCAAGAATGGATGATATATTTGAGAACTTTAGAAGAGAAATGGAAAGTATGTTTTCACCTCTATTGTCATACCCATTATCTGATTGGCGTGTTCCAATCGGACTAGAAATTAGGGGAGAGGAGCATTTGCCTCTATGCGACATGATTGATAAAGGAGACAAATACGAAATCCAAGTCGAAGTACCAGGAATTGAAAGGGAGAAGCTAAATGTCAAGGCAACAAAGAAGTCTCTTGAAATTACTGGAGAACAGTCTGAAAAGATAGAGGATAAAGACAAGAATTATGTTTACAACGAACGATCGTATAGATCCTTTAGTCGAAGAATTCCTATTCCAGAAGAAATAGTTCCTTCAAAGGTTACTGCTAAAATGAGTAATGGCATGTTACTCGTAGAGCTTCCTAAAACCACGCCCACTAAACCGTCTGAAGAAACTAGCAAAGTTGAAATAAAATAGATAATTTCTTGGTAGATATGCTGTGGATTCGAAGTAAATGTTTCTGAGATCCACTCTTCTATTTTTTCTCTAAATTACACTCTTCTATTTTCGCTTCAGTCTAGTCTCGCTTTTTATCATGACTACACAACCATTGAGTTATAATGGAAATTTCATTTTAGACAATAATGTCTTATTTATGATTAGGATTGATTAGAATGAACAGAAGACTGTAAGATCATTATACAGCACTAGAGTGCACTGAATAACATTGAATGGCACTGTAAGCCTAGTGTATAATATTTGGTTCAGCCAATATTATACTGGAGCAGATGGAAATTGAGGAGGTTGTCGTTTAATATATTATGATATATAAACAGCAGATAGAACGTACCAAGAAGACAACTGATAAGCTGCTTGTACGAGTTCATCATATAGCCTCAGATTTTATTATAAAGATGAAAAGCTGCAGCAGAAATCTGAGAAGATCAAAAGTGGGGAGGGTAGATAGCCGGTGATGTTTCGTAAATATTCTTTTACAGTTACAGAGAGAGAACGAGATTGGTTGCTAATTGCTTTAGACGAAGAGATCTTTAAGCGTACCATGTTAGCCACAGATTACAGTTTGAGTAGATCCCTTAACCAAGGTACGAAAAAGTTGCAGAAATTGTATGAGAAGTTAAAAATAATGAAAAAGGGGGCTAGCGACAAGACAAAATGAGGAAAACAAGATGTGTAGAATGTGGTAAACCAATAGAACATGATGCAAAAGCATTGCTACTACACTCTGATAAATGTCATCATAAAGTGAAACAAGTACAGGATCAACAGGATGGACAGGTAGACTAGGGCTAGAGCATTTAGATACTACTGCAATGTCATAGTCAACCACACAAAGCAGCACGACATTCTTAATCTAACAATTATGCATCAATCTTGAATACTTGCAAGTTGTTCCCACGACAATCATTATTTTTGAAGTATATCAATTCCAGGCATTTCATCTCCTGCTAGGAATCTAAGAGTAGCACCACCGCCAGCAGATACATGGCTTACCTCCCTTTCTGACACTCCAGCTCGTTTCGTAGCTTCCAAAGTGTCTCCACCTCCTACTAGTGTTTTAGACCCGCGCCAATAAGCCAACGCCATTGTTTTTGCAATATCATCGGTGCCATTTGCAAAATGCTTTATCTCAAAAAGTCCCATGGGTCCATTCCAGAATACAGTTCCAGAGCTCTTTGCAGCAATTTGGTTTGAATATTGTTGGGATGTTTCAATTCCTATATCAAAACCAATCATGCCATCTGGAATATCGCCTTTAACTAGACTTACAGATGGAGAATCTTGTGCTCTGGATACTATATGGTCTATTGGTAGTATTATTTTGTTTCTGTAGTTTGATAGTGCTTTAGTGACCCAATTGAGGTGTTCGTCATCAACCTGCGAATTCCCTATTCTTGTCCCATTTGCCTTGAGAAACGTATATGCTGTAACACCTCCTACAAGTACACTATCTGCATTTGGCAGTAAACTCTCTAAAGCACCAATTTTATCTTTTATCTTTACTCCTCCTACAACTAGGGTAAATGGTTTTGTTGGGTTATCCCTAATCATTGAAAGATATTCAACTTCCTTCTTGAGAGTAAGCCCACCTACTCTAGTATCAAAAAGCTTTGGTGTACCGTATGTTGAAGCGTGTTTTCTATGTGAGCTGCTAAAAGCATCGTTTACGTATATGTCTGCTAACGAAGCAAGCTGCTCACAGAACTCTGAATTATTTTGTTCTTCTTCTCTGTGGAACCTAAGGTTTTCTAGTAATAGTACATCACCCATATTCATATCATCTATTTTTTTCTGAACAATATGGCCTATACAATCCGTAGCAAACGTTACTTTATTTATTAACAGTATTTCAGATAATCTCTTTGCTACTGGAGCCAATGAGAATTTGGGATCTGTAAAAGGAGAAGTTGTAGTTGTTGGTGGCTCGGGCCTGCCTAGGTGAGACATTAATATCACTTTTGCTCCTCTTTTTGTAAGGTATTCTATAGTTGGTACAGTCATTCGAATTCTGTAGTCTTCGCCAATTATGTCATTGTTTATTGTCACATTGAAGTCAACTCTTGTTAATACTTTTTTACCATAATAGTCTAAATCATTAAGATCTGATACTGTTTGTAGCATTATTGTATTTCAGGTAAAGTGCGGTATTAGCTTGCCCTTTAATTATTCATCGGTTCAGTAAAATCTGTTAATCTAAATTTGCTGTGCGCAAATCTGAATTATATAGTTCAAAAAATATTGTCATAGGTATTATGCATCAATCAACATTAACTATCCAAGTTTTTGATATTTGGATCTACTGAGGTTAATCCAATACTATACGCAATGATCCACAAGACGGATAAATTAGAATCTATTAATTGCTAATACTATAGTAAGAAAAAGTATTAGCATGAAGAACCATGAAATTTAGATAGTGGTTTTTCTATGTGTCATACGTACTTGCTCCTCCCCTTCCTCTTTCTAATATCGTCTGTTCTAGTAACTCGAACCTCTCACGGTCCTCCCATCTGCCTGCTCTATAGACACAACCTAAACACCACAATTCTTCCCTGCCATCTATTGCATACACCA
>JBEDUN010000130.1:0-18883 GCA_040414675.1 Nitrososphaeraceae archaeon
GTTAGTGGTGGTTCATCAGACCAACCTACTGTGATTTTCATATTTCCAACTTGTTTTGTTATGTGTGCGTATACAGGTAGGACTGGCAAAGTAGATGTAAACCGCGCACTGAAAGCAGATATCACTAAAATACTAATTAAAGCCAAGGAAAGACAAATAGTAAATTTATTTAGAGTAGGAATATAAGTAGTAAAAATAATCTCCTTTCTAAACATAGTTTATATTTTATAAATCGATATAAGATATAAATATTCATACTGTCCTACTTCGATAATAAATGACTAACAATTCTCTAACGATTAGATCAGTATGATAATTAATTAAGTCTGTGAGGTAACAACTCGACAAGGTTATTATATTGTTATGTCATATGAGATCTTGTTTTATCGATGCGAGCAGTTTATATCGTAAATGACGCAAAAATTGCCTCAATTCTAATCGACCCTATGCGACGAGCTATCTTGAATTTGCTTAGACAGAAGCCAATGACTCAAGCTCAACTAGCTAATGAACTGGGCTTATCTGGAGCCTCCCTTAATCATCATATGAAGATATTAAGATCTAAAAGATTAGTTACAATAGCTAAAAGAGAAGTAGAAAGACATAGAATTATGCAAATATTCTTTACGAGTGTAGCATATCTGTTTGTATATGACCTGAATTCACTACCAAAGGATATTTCTCGCTATTTCTATCCAGTTAGCTTGGAAAGAGCAAGAGGTCTTATTTCTATGCTAATGATTAAGGAAAGATCATTTGAAATTGAGAGTCCAGAGATCACCAACAACTTGGCAGAACGATTATCTGAATTAATTGTAAAGACCGCAAGAAGATACGAACATAAGGATATTGATTCTTCATACGAAAGAATAGTTTTTGAGATATACACAAAAGCAGCTAATGAGTTACTGCTAACAAATATCATTAAATAGGCCGAAGTGTAATTGTATATATTATCGTTACATTTTATCGCTCTAATGATACATGCATAAGTGGGGCATATTTATAGCAACGAACCATTATTTTTGTGTGACTTTACTATACTTATTCAAAATCGAATTTCAAATTTTATAATTGGTACATTTTTAATTTTTTTGTTGTCCGCAAGCTCACTCTGTATCTGTATTTGTATCCTTTATTTTTTCTTTCTTCTATTAGTATTTATTTTTCGAATCATTATCATGGATGCCGACAATGCTCCTACCATAGTCAATGTTTCGGCGATACCAGATGGAAACTCTGGAACTACTACATATCCTCTAGCAATTCCATTTCTAGATAGATCTGGTACGGATTGTCCTGTTCTCTGCAAGCCCTTGATCTTTATCTCCAATTGATAGACATCCTTTGCAGGAAACGTAACAGTCTGCGTTCCCAGTCCGTTTTTGGCTACGAGATTTTCTTTCTTTACTGCTGTTGTACCATTTTTATCAAGTATCATTAGATCGTACTTTACATTTGCATTTAATGGGCCGGAAGTCATGGCATCACTGAACTGGACTTTCGCATTTGATTCCTTAGCAGGTGCGAGTGGGTTAGGTAACCAACTAACAATCACATGAATCGCTCCGGTATCGGTAACCAGATCGGAAGAGGTTTGAGCAGAAGCAGCCGCAGCTGCTGGATTCCTTTTATTAGACTCAGTACTGCTCATTAATGCAAATCGCATCATACCTTCATCTGAGACTTTTGGTTTATTGGGGATACCAGGGTTGCTAACACTGGCATTGTTGTTTGTGTTTGAGTTCCTGCTTGTATTAGCGGTGGTAATACCTGTGGTAGTATTATTGGCTGCAACTAGAATAAGTTTTGGTCTAACTATCATATTCTGATTGTAAAGATTGGTACTCCCCTTATCCATAAAAAAGCGTCCATCATCGCCAGTACGATAGGCTGTTTTGTTTACAGTTGCAGACGTGGAGCTTCTGCTTGTCTTTGTTGTCAATGTTGGTGGCGCTGTTGTTGTAGTTTTTGTTGTCTTAGTATTGTTATTAGTAGAATTACTAGCAGTTAGAGAGGAGGAGATACTCGTAGCAGTAGTACCACTAATATTTCCTTGCTGTTGTTGTTGCTGCTGTTCTGGATGTTCTAACTGTTTTTGTCTTATCTCGGCTATATTTATGAGATCATTTTTGTTGATTAAATAATGCAGGACTATGGCATTAGGATAAGAGAACGGATCTATGGCCAATGATCTTCCAGTAACAGGGACACCATTAACTGTAGCATTGAATGAGCCTGCAAAACCACTACCAACAAAACTCTTCCAGGATTTTGGCAGCCTGAGTTCTTCATGGACAAAGATGTTTTGTTTCTTTATTCTTGATAAATTCCAGTCAAATGGCATCTGCCATGTTATATTCTTTGTATTTGGATTAAACTTGAAATTGTTAATTTTATCGTAGTAAGATATGAGTGTTGTATTATATTTTTGACTAGTAGTAGGATCAGCGATGTTATTACGATAAACATCTCCTACGCTAAGATAGGAATCAAATTTTGGTGCTTGATCAGGAACAAAAATATTTCTGTCATTATCAATTGCAAAGATTTCTATGTGGATATGGTAAAGTCCCCCTTGATTAAGTACCGGCCCTCTTAGGTTTATTGTACCACCAGGATCAGCAATCCATGCATTTTGAAACGGATCTTGTTCACCATTAATCGTTACATGTCCACCTGGAGTATTAATCGGTTCTACTTTAAGAGTCAATAAACCATTGTGAGCATGGAAAAAGTCTCTCAGGATCGGTTTTGTACTAGGTCCTGCTTGAGAGGTGCCCTTAGTAACGGTAATATCGTAAGTGACGTGTTGGATAGTTTGGTTATTATTCGCATCAAATAAACGAAGTTGGATATAGGTATTACCCTTTGTGTCAGTAGTGAGAATGGGGGGACTAACCTTTACGAAGAGACTCGCTTTTCTATTGCCAATTGTAGCAGGTGGAAGATTTTCTTGAGTCAAACCATCAGCATATGCCTTTTGGTTAAGCAGAAATATTTGGATTATGGAGAGTGAAAATATTAGGTTGAACAAAACAACCACAGTAATGAAGAAACGTAAATTAATTAAATTCATATCAGAGCAGCCTATTTAATATTAATGCATAGATAGATATAACCATTAGTTTTATGTAATCCGAATAGAATATAAGGGTTATCTATACGATTGATATGGCTTAATCTAAACGCACATATGATTAGATTCTGTATCTGTTATTCCATTGTTGAGAGTAGGCAAATTAGGCCTATGTTTCCTTCATACGCATTCACTGATACACCTTAAATGAAGCAATTGTAGTATCTATATCTTTGATAAGCTGATGCTAATATAGACGTGTTCACAGGTATTATAACGGTTAAGGTAACAAGTCAATAGATTACAAGAGGATTTTTTCGTACATTGATGTGATGGGGATGCTTAAACCTTGTAGATCTAATTAGATTGTCCTATTATTGTTATGGCTGTTATTATTATCGTGTTTACTCTTTATAGATGATACGATATGCTGGCTTTGCTTTAAACTGATGACGCTCCTTGTATATATTATAGCACTAAATATTATTCCTAGTGCAACAGTAGGACCAACGACGTCAGCATAGCTGAAACCTAGTTGTGGAATGCCATTGTTATTACTATTACTATTATTTTTATTGTTACTCTGAGATGAAGAGGTAGAAGGAGAACCAGCTGAACTTGGACTCGATTGCAACGGATTTAGACTTTGTTTGATTACACCAAGAGAGTCACCTCGCTGTTCTGCAAACCATATGTTACCGTTTGAATCACTAGTTAACCACTGAGCGAAGGGATTCCTTGCAGGAATATTTACTTCTTTGTGAGCTCCTGTTCTCGGATCAATAACTGATATTTTATTTATTACATGTTCTGCAACCCATATGTTATGATAACTATCGAATGCCATGCCAAATGGCAGACCTTTTGGATCAAGACCAGAATATCTTTTGAATGTTTTCAGTATGGGGTCAAACATAGTTATTGCATGACCATCGTGTTCCGTTATGTAAATATTATCAGTATCCGGATCAATTAATAATGCGGTAGGACTCTTTAATGAAGAACCATTTTTATAATTGCCAAGGTTGCTACTTGAACTATTATTTCTTGGTTCATATTCAGTAATTTTATAATTCTTGTTAGGATCTATGCTAGCTATCTTGCCAGATCCACCTTCCGCAACCCATACTAATCCATCATCACTATCTATTGATATACCAAGAGGACCAGCATTTGGTGTGGGTAAAGAATACTTGGTAATGTTTTTGTTCTGACTATCAAACCGTAGTACTAAATTTTCGGCAGGTAATGTAATCCATATCACACTTTTATTAGTATTATCTCCTCCATTTATGCCGCTATTAGATCCGACTGCAATTCCTGAAAGTGGTCCCTGACTTTCAACCTTGTAATTTTGGTTGGTTTTAGTATTGATGTCAAATGCTCCTAAAAATTTATTCAATGGATCAATATACCATATGCGATTGTTATTGTTTGGATCAAGAGCCATTCCTGTGATAATACTAGTCCCATTGATCTTATGTAAAATATATTTGCCAGTATTTAGATCAAATTGTAATATTCTTCCACTATCTATAGCCGTATCGCCTACCCAGATTGCATTTCTACTCTTATCGTATATAGGATAGAGCGGCTGGCTTACAGTACCATTATTGTTATTTCTGCCAGAAGGAATTTTAAATTCTTCAACACCGAATTTTATTTGATCAAGAGAAGGTTTGACTAGCAGATCAAAAGTACTTACTATACTAGGCTCATTTTTCTTATTGGGCGTACCTTCTACTTGGATCTCCCATTTTCCAGGCAGACCAAATGATGCCTTACTGGAATATACTCCTTTAACATTAGAAATTGGCTTTGTATCCACCTCGATAGGTCCTATTCCTTTTTCTGTCTGTGTAAGTCGCATTTTTGCCGAATTAATGTCTACAGGATTTCCGTGTAAATCCAAAAATTTTACTTGAAAATTATTACTACCTGGTGTAAATGGATCTATTGAGAGGACTACCGTATTATTCCCATCTTCTGTAAAACCTGTGGAGGTAAAAGGTTGACTCCCTATCTGGGAAGGCAAAAGTTGTGTTTGTTGTTGTTGTTGCTTCTGTTGTTGAATAAGATTTTGAAATTCACTTGCAGGTAGTCCGCTGTTCACCATAACAGCTACAGCAGCTAATAAGGCAATTCCAAGTATTGCTTCAGCTTTGGTAGTTTTATTAAATTTGGATACTGCAGTACATATCGCTATCGTTGAGGGAGATGATGATTGTGCTTTCTTCTCTTTTGTTACATTACCCCCTGTTTTTCTATTCACTGATTTACGATCTTTATCATCACTATCTGGATCGCTGCCATTTAATGACCTTCTTATGCTTAGATTAATTCTTCCAAATTGAAGAAATCGTCTACCGTTTTTTACAGCGTAATCTGTTCCTTCACTTATGGTTGGTTTAATTGCGAGAACTGACGCCTCTTGTAGTGCCTTAGTATGAATAACTGCCTGGTTATAGCCGCCTATGCCAATCATAATTGCGGCAAGTACAAGCTTTACGATCAAAGCCTTTCCATAAAATGAAGCTATAGTCAAAGCCAAGTTGCTTTCTAATATGTATAGAAGAAGTGGTCCAGTAACTACAATGATGCCAAGTACCGTCACTGGAATGATTGAAAATCTAGGAAGTACTATAGATAGCATGCAACCTTTTATGTACTCGTCTACTGATGAAGCTTTTAGCTTGGGAATTACAACAAAAGCGATATAAATTAGACCACCAATCCAAAAAGAAGCCGCTAAATTATGAATAAAATCAATAGTAATTGGAATAGCATTCTTTGTTACAGCTGCCCCATGACTAATTAGACTTGTGGTTAATAAAGTTAGTATACCAATTACCAAAAAACTTACTATAGTTTTCTTGGTTAAATTTGGTGAATCAGAAGGGGATGAAGATAACGTCGTAGTCTTTTTTAGATGTAACTTTTTGATCCTGGCTTTTCCAAAATATTTGCTTCTTATAATTCCTTTTTTGAAACCCAATGTCAAAGATATGCAGAAAAGTATGAGTGATAGAATTATTCTGATAACCCATATACCACCAAAATTGGTAGCGACTGCATCAAAAACTGTCGCATTTATTGAATAGGCTTGAACATATATCATGGCAATATCTGCTGCTACTAAAATACTAGAGCCAATTAACATCAGACTTATAAAATTCCGATTTATCTGTCTCTTAGTATTTTCAACAGACACATTTAACCATCCAATTTTAGATATAGGCTTCCAAATCCACAGCATTGCAAAAGAGCCGCCAACAATAATGACTTGACCTACTAACGAAGGAAATCTCGCAATAGCATCAGGAACAGATAGCTGTGAAGATGGCTGCGTACTACTGGATCCAGTCTTACCCACATTACTAGGAATTGTCGCTTTACCAACGCCAAATACAAACGCATTATCAGTAACATGACCATCGACTTCTGACAGCATTTTTGTAGATACAGTGTACACTCCATCAGGTACTGATGATGGCAAGCTCACGCTCAGTAAAGTATGATCACCATTGACATAATGTACGTCTTTTTTATCTACTACCTTTCCATTTGCATCAACAACTGAAACTTTGCTATAGCGTGCATCTACTGGTTCGCTTAGTGAAACTTGAACCTTTGATGGTGGTGTTTTTAGCGATTGTGACGGCGAGGGGCTGCTATCTATTACAAATGCATGTCCATATGATTTATGAACTACAAACGGAGTAAATATTAGAATTGAAATTGATAACGAAGCGGCCAGCATTATTGACAAAACAAAAGGATGACTCGTACGTTTATCTGACTGGATATTGGCCCCACCAGTCATACTAAGCATCCTCTTTTATGTAGGATTCTTCATATTTCAAAAATTTTCCTTAACGAATCTATTTAGTCTCACGCCATCCATCTTGCTTATTAGTATTTCATCATTGAACACATCTTTCTTTCCCTTAGACGCTCTGATCTTAACTACGAAAGCATCTTCATTTGAGTCAGGTAGTTTGATGGCATCCATTTCCATATTCAGGATAGGACCCTTAGTAAGCATTCCTTTTTCTCCTTCAGCCTTAAGCATATAATTTTCTCCATTAGTATCACTAGTTTTAAATTCTTTATGTGGTCTGACAAATCTTAGATCGTATCGATTTATTTTATCTTCAATCATAAGATAAACCATGTCTGCTTTGTAGTCTTTTTCCATTCTCATGATATATTTTTGCAGTCCTTCTAGCTCCAGCACATTATTGTCGTCACCTTGCAAATTTTCAACCGAATTCTGATTTTCATTTTGATTCTGTTTTTCGAGTCCTTCTAAACCTGAAGAGATCTCGTCATGCTTATCAGTCCAGATCATTCCCTCTCGGGCTACAGTAATTTTGAATTTGCCATCATTTCCTGTAATCTTAAGATAGGAATCGATCGTTTTTTGCAATTCATCAGATGTCATAGGTTTAGCAGGCCCTCTAAACCACTGATTTTTTGCATCTTCAAAGTCTGATAATCCTCTATAATGAACCAGATAACATTGTTTAGCATTCCATGCTCTAACTAAGTTAAACGATTCGGTTACAGATATCAGTCCAGTTTCTGGATGTTGATTAAAGCTCTGTGCCCCTAGTACAGCTAGATTGGGATTCCAAAATATACTCTCATCTGCATGTTTTAGGGATAAGAAATCCCAGCCTATTATTATTTTTGTTTTATCTTGAAGTTTAAGGATGTAGACTACAGATCCTGGTGGCGAGTTTTCACCATGATATGCTTCTATAGGTATAACTGAAATGGTCCCGACGTCAAAGGATTTATTTGGTTCTATAATATTAAAAGATATTTTAGGACCATGATTATCTTGAGTTAGTTTAGAAATACCCTGGAATTTAGCAAAAATTTGCTCCCTACAGGATTCAGTACAAAATATTTCAAAGGAAGTATCGTTAGATAATCGCTTTACCTTTTCCAATAGCAATGGTAAATCATGAATATGATCATCATGTGCATGAGTTATTAAAAGAGCATTTGGTAAATAAAATGTGTCCTTGGACAATTCTGATGTTGTTGCGGCAGTAGTGGCAATAGCACCTAAGCTCGGTTTTGTAGCATCATAATCTTTAGTATCAGACAAGGAAAGATCTGACAGACTTTTAACAGCTTGCAGGCTATTCACTACTCCATTACCCACATCGACAAGTAGATGAAATAATGGATTTTGTGATTTATCTTCTTCTCTAACTTTGGTTGCGATAGCGGGGGATGTACTTCCTAATGCAGTTGTTTTATTTGATTTATGGTTAGCATACTTAAGAAGAAATAATGAACAAGAAGTATTTGTATTCATTCCAAGTCTTTTTATTTCAGCTGCGCGCTCAGACCTTTCTTCGTCCCCAAGTGTGTGGATATCAGGTAGAACTCCATTTATCCTAACCGCATAATCAAGTTCACTTTCATTTTGCATTTGCATCATAAGGCTATAACTATTATTAGAAAACATATTAGATAAGTCTAACGGTTAGACATACAAAATATATAAATAATGAGATGAATAATAAGTTAGTAAAAGGAAGAATCTGAAATTCTAGATGGACTGCATATTTATAGTCCAAACTCTTATGAAAATCTTCCATCGTAAGTATGATTTAGTCTTATTCGTGAGCTCAGTTTTCCTTACTACTTAATATTCTAATATTCTAAATCTGTTTTAAAGCATAATTTTCTATTGGTACCGTACCTTGTTTATATGTAATTGTCAGTGTATCTCCTTTATTATAAGGACAGTTCTGTATTGTTCTAGGCTCATGATCCAGTGATGATTCCACAACGCATGTATTTGTATTATGGTCTTTAATGACAACTTTTGTGTCTTCGGTAACTTCATTTCTGATCAGATCTTTTATTGGAAATCCAAACATGGCCTGAACAGCACAAAATCCACCAACCATTATAAGACACGCTAGTATTGCTAGCTTTGCACCAGATATTCTAGCTATAATTGATGATGAGGAATCATCATCTCGACCAAAACCACCATCATCATAGTAACCCAAATACTAGTCAAGTACAATATGTCCATATAACTAATTTAAATGCTTACTAATTACCAGAACAAGATTATGACACTTCCTAACAATATCTTCGAGTTTTGTACTATAGTCTTTAAATAATGAATCATAAAGTTTATGACTAGACGCATAGAATAGATTAGATGGTACTATGTCTTACTGACAAATGCCAAATATGTCGTGTTAACAACAATTCTGTGTACTGCTACAGTTACGATAGCAATATTTTTAATGACTGCAATAGAAGCTCCCTCTATCTATGCACATACATTTTCTCAAAATGAAAACTCTGTGTTTCTTACCAGAATAAATCAAATACATTCACAATTACAACTAATCCAGAATATTCTTTCAAATAAAACTGATTCTAGCAATAATGATAATATAAACAATATCAAGTTTGTTCAGGCACATGCGATGGAAGCAATAGCATTACTAAATCAAAAAGACCCTGCAAGTAATTTCACATGGAATCAAGAAATTGCTGAAAGGAATCAACGAATAGCAAGGGATCTTACCAGAGGATTAAATGACCTAATTTCTTTAAATCAACACATACCTACTGCATCTAATGGTAGTAGATCTTCGCTAAATGGCAATAACCTGGATACTCAAGACAAAATAAATAATTTGGGTGGTCTATTAAAAGAGGCTGTATCTGCAAGAGTCCAGAGAAGTAGTGTGAATAATTCCACAAATCAAGCATTGGTACTGGCCAATTTGGGGAACGAAATATTCTATAGCTATGGTAAGGCGATTGGATTTCCACAAGCCAAATTATCAAATATGATTGCAACTATGAATATCGCTCATGCAGATAATAGTTCAAATATGAATAAAAACCAATCAAGTACTAAAACTAACGAGCCTACAGCAGCGGGAAAAAAAGTGAATATATCGAATCAGTCAGAATATCAGAATGCACAAGCATATGCCAAACAGGCACAAGAAATTGTTTCAAAGTATCTCAAATATCCCATTTCTATTACTAAAAATCCAACTTCAGATATACAACTACAACTCGATAACATACTTTCACGACTAAAAACTACTATTGATAATAAAGGGTCGTTCAGTTCAGTTATGAACCTTATTCATATGCAACTACACCCTAAATTGATAGCTAATTACAAAATCAGCTAATACGTAATAATGATTTTACTAGATTGCTCATAAGTTCATAGATACTATATTTTATAATAAAAAATTGTGTATTACACTGTCATGATATGATTTTAATTTTGCAGGTAGTTTATCATTGACTCTTCCCATTTGCTGATTGTAATGCTTTTAGTGGACATCAGTGCCAAGCCAAATGACTGTTAAAAATGCATTCATCTTCTTATTACTCACAATCAAACTTAGTGTAAGCATCAAGTATTTGATTATGGATATACACTAACACAGCTAATTCTTCTGTGTCTATGTGTCAGTAATAGAACTCTTTCTAATATTAATTTAATGCATTAAATCAAGTGCCATTTTTAATTCTACTATTTCCTGTTCGACAGCTTTTTTGTCTCCATCATCTGCAGTGCGAGTGGATAGACTTTCGCAGGCATCCAATTCTGACAATATAATTTCCTTTTTGTCGATACAAAGACTATGATATGCATCAATAAATGAATATGTTATCTTAGTTCCCTTGCCCTTACAGCCACATGTTTTTGCAATAACCTTAATCGGTTGTTCGGACTCGGTGATATTCATTCTTACCAGAAATCCTCTCTAATTGGCGTACCTAACTGATATGGTTTATTCAAGTCTAAAGTCATTAGATATGTCTAATGGCAAGATATATAAAAGTAATATGATTGCATTTGCAAATCACATATGGTTTTATACTATTGTTTCTATGTATATTACGACAGTCTTTGAAGACCATATCGTGTGGAGATTTGTCAGATCACAAATCACAAAGCGAATTACGACTTTCAGAAATATCTCCTATGTGGTCTGAACGTCTGAATCAAGCAAGAGACAATATTTCTCCCTTTGCACCTATACTATCGCGATGGTACCGTGAGCTTACAATTTCATCAACATGTGTAGTAGGTGAGGCATATGGATTTTCTTCGAGTTATGTACATAAATGCAAACTATGTAAAGAACTTAGCTTTCAGTTTATGTATTGTTTTCTAATACAATCAGATTCAGGAATTGAAAATGCCAAACTTGATTTTGAAGATCATTGGAATAAAGAACATTCTGAAATTAAAACTAAAAATAAAATGAAAGTAGACGCAAATTCACAAATTCAGAGTTACTCAGCATCAGCCAGTTCTGAGAGTCAATTATGATGGTAAAGCGACAGTGTCTGCTAATAAATTATCACTTATAATATTACCGTTTATTATTGGTATTACAATTTGTTTCTTACTACTCTCTTCAGTTCAATCTATTTCTCTTACCCATAATATGCATTATAACAATTCTGTCTATGCTATGGCAGGCAAGCATTACACCATAACCATTCCTAAAGGATCAGCAAATCCAGAAGTTGATATAACGAAGTTAGGTCCTAGGCAATGGTATATGCCAAGAACGATGACAATAAGTGTAAATGATAACGTAACTTGGATAAATCAGGATACCGAAGCTCATACTGTCACAAGTGGTACTGGAGGTGGAATGGAAAGCTTGGTTAATGTTAACAAGAAAGGCAGTCCAACAGGTGATTTTAATAGTGGTCTATTTAAGCCAGGACAATCTTGGACACACATATTTACTAAACCAGGAATGTACAATTATTTCTGCACCATACATCCGTGGATGGAAGGAATAATCAATGTAAAAGCACAGGCACAGAATATACCTAACTATCCAGTTACCGATACGGGCAAGCGTATAGACAGACTTCCTGTATACACATTTACTACAGATGGAAAGTTTGAAGTAGGTTTAAGTTGGAGTCCAAAGGTATTGCTAACAGGCAAGGAAACAACATTTTTTATAAGCTTCTTTGATCGTGCAAACAATAAGCCTAATCTTTTGTCTTTTGATTTTGTACTGTTCCAAAATGGAATGCAACTGAAACGGATACCTACTAGTGCACAGATTGGAATGAATGTACAAAATTACGTATTCGCAAATTCTGGTCCAGTAAATATTAGAATTGAGAATATAGGCGGTACAAAAACAGACTTTGCTGCCTTTAATACTACTGTATATAATAATCCCAGTATTTCTTCATCTTCAGCTAGTCAGCTTGCTTTACAATACGAGAAATCTAATCAACAGTCAAGTCTTTTCCAGATAAATCTTGTGACATTAGTTTCTATCGTATATGCAGTCATAATCGGCATACCAGCTGCTGTAGCGGTGACCTATTTTCTTTATAGAAAGGGAATAATTTAATGTCACGTTTCCAGAAACACGACTTATTTCTTTCTTTCTTGCTATTTGCTCGCCGATTTAACTATGTTGCAATAGTATTGATAAACGTGAACAGTCCTCAAGTTAATTAATCTTTATTTTGTCACAGTGCGATATAAGACTTTCAAGTAATTTATCACCGTAGTCGTAAAAAATACGATTATTATATACTATATCTCTTATTCTGTAAAAGATGATTAGAAACTCAACATGTATAGTTGCTGGCGTAATCTTCAGTATATCATTGCTATCTTTGAGCCTCATCGCAACACCATCAATAGTATCCAAAGCATATGCCCAAAATTCTTCAGGAAATACATCTACCAAAGTAAACAAAACCGGTGGACTAACAGCTTCTCCTAAGGAAGCAGTGACATCAGGATTAGCCACAGCCAAAAATGCCTCGTCTTCTCCTGGCAAGTTTGCTGGTGGTGCTCCATTAAACCAAAGTGGATCAAACTCTAGCTCTACCAAGTAGCAATACTAGATAGCGCAGATAATTATTTTTTTACTTGATAGACACAATAGAAGAAAACAGATGTGTCATGCGGTATTGTATTAATAAAAGATGACCTAAGAGATGTTGTTACTGCACTTGATTTAGGAAGGAAAACAGTAGCCAAAATAAAACAAAATCTGTTCTGGGCATTTGCATATAACACTGGATTGATTCCAATAGCTGCTGGTGTACTGGTACCTATCTTTGGCATTAGTATATTTGGATGGCTCCCCATGCTTGCAGGTTTAGCAATGGCAATGAGCTCTGTAACAGTAGTTGGTAATTCTGTAATCCTTGGACGATACAAGCCTAAATTTGCATCCAAGAGTGTAAAGGGAATAGAAGAATCATACTCCAAGGATCATTTCAAACAGGTTTACGTGTCATCACCATCATCACAAATATAGTAATAAAGAATATAGGACTGGCCGATTAACACAAACTAAGATGGGTGTGATATATTCCTATAGGAAGATATCATACTATACTAGCCTTTGTGATTTCATGGCTAACATTTTCTGCTATCGCCAATTATAGAAAGGATGTCTGGTTAACACGATAGACAAAGATAATTAAATAATCAGATTCAACTTAACTTAAACAAATTCCTTATGCCTCAGAATATTTTTATAATTATTGTGATGAGTTTCTAATCCTTTATAACAAAAGGCCGCAAATTATATGAAATTATTATATATCTTATATTATATAATATATAAAGGCATATTGATAAATGGGTCTTTCTCTAAATATATTGGGAATTAATGTCGGAGGGTTGGTTGATACTTGCCTCCAAATAGTAGACAATATCGTAGCTCCACAGAGCACATACAATAATGAAAATACGATTAAAAGGCAATCGGGATATCAGGTAAGCCTCCCCGTAGTACAGCCGCAACTTATTACTACCGGAGGTCAGTATAGCCAGTTACAACAACAGCAGCCCCAACAACAATCCTTAGAGGAATTACCGGCTTTAATAGCGAAAATATTACAACTGGTTCAGATACCACAAATACTACAGCAGCTAGGACCACTATTACAGCAATCATCACAATTGACACAGACGCAACCCTCTTTCAGCTTTGGTGTTAACACAACGAGCTTGCTAGACGACAACACTAATAGCAAGAACAGGCTAACTGATACTCGAAAAGTCACCCAATCACCAGATTCTATAAGAAAGCCAACTCTGGTTATACCACCTTCAAATGCACGTCCTAAATCAAGTATAACCAAAGGGATTATGTTTGATATTACAGAAGAAAATGATTTTATTCAAGCAACAGTTGATATGCGAGGTGTTGAAAGGCAAAAGTCAAAACAAGAGGACATTGTCGTATATGTGTATAATGACTATCAGTTAATCATATCTGATTCAGCCAATACATATAATGTAGAAATAACGTTGCCGTCTAAAGTAGTGCCGGTGCCTGCTAACAAGATATACAAAAATGGAATACTTACGCTAAAGTTTGCAAAATTGCAAATACAGCAGCAACAGTTACAGTTACAGCAATTACTACAGCAGCTGCAGCAATCGTTACTACGACAGCAACAACAAGCAATAGAGGTACAGGCAGTAGAAATAACCACTGCAGATACAAATTTTCCCAAACTTGCTTAACTGGCGCCCAATTATAGTTGCCGTTTTGGACAATTTACATAGCAGTATCTCGCTGCATTGACAGCTACGAAGATTGGTAGTAATATCAGAATTGCTGCCTCAAATGGAAGCTCGGGAGACTGAGCTATAGTAGCCAATCATTCATTACTTCTTAGGTTACAAAGCTGGAGTAATACTTTTTACTATTGGCGCTACTGATTGTTGAAAGATAAGACTGTTTTTGCTAGGCTATTTGGGCTAGAGCACCTAGCAAAAACAACTTTTGTACTTCACTATAGACTGGCCAATAATCTATTTAGATATAGCGACCATATACATGACTTTGCAATATGGTGTTAAAAAACTTAATAGTTACCCGTTGTTGTAATTTTTGAATAATCAGGCAGCGGATAAGATAAGAAATTGTCGGCAAAAGAAGAAATGATTATTTTAAGGATTAAAAATTTGCTTTATTCGTCACGAGAACCAGACATTCAAATGGGTGTTATTAACGCGCCCTATCGGCACATGGAAAACCGGCTCTCGACGCCATAAATAAAGTCATAAAAAGCCCTGGCATAAACACCGAAGTGAAAAAGCATGGGTTAAAGACGACAGCAGATATAGAAAAGAAGAAGGGACTCATGATTTGTTTGTAGCTACCAATGAAATAGGTTTCAATAAGTCTGTTTTGTCTGCTAGGCTGAAATTGGACAGGAGCACCTAGCAAACAAACAACCTTTTAATGTTGGCTTTTGGTTCAGGTTAAGCTAATACTTTCCGTATTATAGATTTATTCAACAATTTATTTTGAGACAATGGCAAAAAGTTGTTTGCCGGGCTTTTTGTGGTTGAATCAACCAGTCGGCAGACAACCCTGTGTTTTCACTATATTTATGAAAAACAATCTATTTAGAGGTATTAGAGAGGAAAATCAAGAACCATTTTGTTCGACAAGAAGGTTGTCTGCCAGCATACTTGGCAAACAACCTTGCATATGGAAAGGGTATTTGTGTTATCAAAAATGCACCCAGCAAAGATCTATTTAGGTAGTTAGATAGATTGCTAGTAACAAATCCACAAAAGAAATCTATCTAAAGACTGCCGCCAGTCTGGCAGACAGTCTTATGATGAAGGTCTTGAGTTCTTCTGGTGAGTTAAATCTATGTAATATTGTATTTATGGCTCGTAAGCCGATTGTGAATTTAATTTCGTTAAGGTTGTTGCCAGACTACCATACTATGGTTCAGCAACTGTATAGTCCAACAACAACCCATAACGTTGGCATTTGAATACTTTCATTATAGATTGGACAACATTTTATTTAGAGGCACCAGTTTCCAATTGTTGGATAATCTACATAGAAGTTACCCAAATAACTTATCTCTTTTTGGACTTTGCTACTAGCCTGTTTGGACTCTACGTTCGTGTGACGCGCCTGTACCAGTTGGCGAACCAGTATAATCACCAGAAACCTCAATCACAAAGTCAAAGTCATTTAACTTTTTAAGTGTATCACATGTCAATCTCATATTGGTTGCGTAGTGAGTTCCATTGTCATATATTGCAGGAACAGATCCACAAGTATTCCATATATGATCCTTGCACCATTGTGAATCAGTACCCTTTTTGGTAAATACCTCGACCATATAAAATGGAGCTCGTTCTGCTTTTTCTTGTTCTCGGACTAATAACTCATGAACAAGAGTGGAGTCTATTTTTGGTAAATATGTCTGATATAGAGTTTCTAATCCTTTGAAGACATTTCTTATTTCTTGGAGGTCACTAGTCGTCGTCATCACTTGTGACTAGACACCATCCTCTTCACGATAACGATGCTGGCTTCTTTGAGATACAGTCAGGACTGTCTTGATCTCTTTGTACAAACAAGGCTTTATTTTCTTGTCCTTAATTCTGCAAGCCGTAAAGTGCCATGCCAATTCCAGTGACAAATAAGTCACCACAAATCCGATGACTACGTACAACAAGTTTTCAATCATCATGACATAAGTTTTTCAAATGTCATTAATTATCTTTAGTAAGGCTTCTCTATGATTAATAAAGATGAATTCTAATCTATTATAAGCAAAAACTTCTAGATCTAGTCAAAGAGAAGAATGCAGAATCCTGCTACAGGTATGCACACACCTCTGTCCATAAATCTAGTTACACCAGGTATATCAAGAATAGTTTTGAATTCTAATATGGTTTCCCTTTAGTCATGGGTGTGCTGAAAGAAATTTTTCCCCTTAGTAGCATGAAATATTATAAACAAAGCGAAATCTGAATGTATAAGCAGCTGGGGGCGCGCACACTCTGACTCTGAATACTATCTTAATGATATCTATACAGAGAACATTAAATCAGTCAATGTGGATATCTTTATCTTTAGGGATTCTGTCAGACTATGTTAAATAATGATGCCATTAGTTGGATTAGCATATTTGGAAACCTAAAAGGTTTTAAACGCTTTATGATCTAGCATAAAAATAATCTAAATGGATAAGCGGAGAAAATTTCATTCACCGGCTGTGAAAGTGCACTGAAAGAAAAATACCCCTTAGCACCAATCAATGAGAACTGATCTAGTCTATTTCTTGGCATTGCTTCATCCTAAGTTCTGCACATATAATTTGCTCTCATCTGATCCAGCCTATACCGGATATTACTACTCCACTGGGGTATAATACTTCGGTACATTGGCATAATAACAGTTTTGGCTAGTCAATCTGATAGGTGAATACTAACTAATAATAACATTAAGTGGCACAAAACCATCGCAGACCTTAAGCATTTAATCGAATCTCTAAGACAGACACCAAGCTAGACCACTACTACAGTTGTATTTCCAAGACGAAATGACAAACGGGTACAATAGAAGACTTGTAAAATGTATTGCTTTGTCATGCGAAGTAGTGCATGGGTAATAAATAATTTGATTTTCAAAAATTAATATGGATAAAAAACAGATCATTCCACAGAATAGCGCAAAATCCATGCAGTATGAAAATACTCCTTCAAATGTCATTGCTAATGCTGTTAGATTTAACAAGCAATTTCTGGATTCTAGCTTAGGCGGTAATCCTGCAACCGTGAGTATAGGAAAAATGCTCACTGTTATGTCTGAACAAGATAACACAATTAGAGTATTATCCAGACTTTTAGGACGTGACTATAACGAGGAGCACCTACACGAAATGCATAACTCCTTGTTTGGAAGTATAGCAGACGTTCGAAACGGCAGAGAAGGAATGCCTGTCGGTGATATGTTAGCCCAGTTAACTAACTTCGTACACGAGCAGAACCAGCAAATTCAGTTACTTATAGAAGAAATTAGAAAAACTATAAGCATACACAATAGCTAAATAGGAAGACGAGAGCTGTTTGTCTGCAAGGCTGAAATTGGATGAGAGCGCCTAACAAACAAACAACCTTTGAATGTTGGTTTGGTTCGTTTCAGTACTTTCCGCTTTATAGATTGTACGGCAATCTATTTACCAGTTTTATTAGAGGAAGAAGTAAAGTTGTTTGCCAGACTAGATCGATTGCATAAACTAGTTCAGCAAACAACTTCTGTGTTATCCATATAGTCCGTCCGTCTACCTTGCTGCCTATAGTTCATTTATTAATGAAGTTGTTACATGGACAAATGCTATCATGCAGATACTGTAATAATTAGATAACATTTTCAGACCAAAAAGTAAGCAAGAAACGTAAAAAGATGCCATTAGACCCAGAGACATTTAACACACAACAATGTAAACAATCAATGAAGGTATGGAGTAGAGCGCACCCTTTGTTATGTCGGAGCTGTAAGAGGACATTAATTTACTTTGACGACTACTTTCTCAGTGATTCTGGTAAAAAAATACCTCTTGACGAAAATACCAACAAGCCTCATAACTGTCTTGAAAGTCTGTATAATAAGCGTAAGACGAAAATACAGAAACTAAATTTCAATAAGTGAAATCAAAAAGATTCGGATGAAATAAAATCAATTGCGATTCTAAGAAGAAGTTGATCAGTGTATAAAGAATAACATCGTACTATACTATAACATTTGTTTACAGATTTAAAAAATAAAAAAGGGTAGAAAGTAAGCCTAGGCCTATGCTTTAAGTAAACATGGTTTACATACTGGGTAACACATTGACTCTACTTTTGCATTAGTAAAAGTCAAATGATTTTATACTTAAGCAGGAAGACAGAATGCTGCGTTTGGTGGAGTGGGTTCTCGATTGACACATGCGTGAATATATGCATTGTCATCT
>JBEDUN010000131.1:0-32045 GCA_040414675.1 Nitrososphaeraceae archaeon
GTTAGTGGTGGTTCATCAGACCAACCTACTGTGATTTTCATATTTCCAACTTGTTTTGTTATGTGTGCGTATACAGGTAGGACTGGCAAAGTAGATGTAAACCGCGCACTGAAAGCAGATATCACTAGAAGACCGCAAACGGCCGCAAACAGGCAAATGACAATTCTGTTTAAAGTGTAATAAATATTAATAAATTTGACCTCTTTAAACATCGAGCTTTTTTATCCTATAAATTTATTGGTTCATTCGTCGAATGTTTGGAATAAATTCTCAAATACTATAAATCTCAAAGAATTCTACACAATTGCGGGGTCCTGAATATGACTGATAAAGGCAATATCCAGTCATGTAAATACACTAATTATTTTTTTGGCTTGATAATAGTGCTGGCCATATCACTTTCAATCACAATTCTAGTTATATCTCCATCTGTCCTTCAGAAAACATACGGACATGCATTTGTAATTGATAGCAACCCATCGCCATCCCAATCATTAAAAAGCCCTCCAAAATCTGTACAGGTAACCTTAAGCGAGCCTGTGGATGTACGATACAGCAAGATCTCAGTTTTGGACTCTACTGGAAAACAAGTCGACAAGAAGGATGTTCACTACGTAAAGGGAGACCATACTGTTTTAGGTGTCTCTATGCCGGCCTCCGTCAAAGATGGAGTCTACACAGTTTCTACCAAGATGTTATCGGAAGTAGACGGACACGTAACCGATAACGCATTTGTATTCGGCATTGGTAAGGCGGCAATTCCCACCGCTACCGCAGCATCATCTAATGGCGCAGGATCAGAGCTATCTGTTCCTGACGCTTTAGCAAGGTTTCCTTCCTTGGTTGGTCAGGTGATCATAGTGGGAGGAGCTTTTCTAGCTCTATGGATCTGGAAACCTCTTGCCAAGATTGGTTGGTTGTTTACAGTATTTACTGGAACTAAGCATAGAATTGATCGTAGTTTTTATTTATTGATGCTTGTAGGCTCGACCATCCTAATTTTATCTGATATTGCAATGATAGTTGTACAAGCATCATCTATAGGTGCAACGATTGGTGATGCTATTTCTACCAAGTTCGGAAGCGTCTGGATCATAAGAACAGTACTTTCTATAATATTGATTGGCTTCTCAGTACTATTCTGTTATAAGCAAGGAATATTGAAGTTCAATACAATAAGGGACCGAGGGAATAAGAATAAGACAAGTGAATATCACTCTTCGTCGATCCAACTTACTAGAAAGGTGATCATATTCTATTTAGTATTTGGTACTCTCACTTTGTTTACTACAAGTTTAATTAGTCATGGAGCAGCAGTATCTGGAAATGCACTCACATCAATTCTTATCGATTTTATTCACAATTTTGGTGCTTCACTTTGGATCGGTGGTCTAATATACCTTGCCTTTGTAATCGCACCTTGTATAAAGAAAGCTAATCTAGAAGAACCGATAAAGGCATCCATCTTATCAATAATACTACCAAGATTTTCTACTATTCCAGTAACGGTACTTGGGGTAATTGTGATAACAGGACCATTTTTGTTGTACATTCTGGAAAGTAATCTAGCATTAACCTTAGCTTCTTTCTATGGAAAAGTACTGATTATCAAGTTGTCACTTGCTGCAGTGATGATAGTTATCGGCGGTTATAATCAGGTAAGAATCTATCCTCAAGCTTTAAAGGAATCAACAATGATAACTATCAAAGCGATTCAAAACCGACACAATGTAAAAGTCGAGGAGAATAGAGCATTTAAGGGAAATGTCAGCTCTGACTCAAATTCGATCAAGGAAATACCTAACTCTATGAATATTGAAAAAGATGCAGGTAAAATAGAGAACTACAAATCCTCATCAAAAACGAACATAACAGCGATTTCCAAGTTCAATAGAACTACTAAAATTGAAGCCTTAGTTGGTATAGCCCTCCTATTGGCTGTGGCAGTAATGGTCAATAGTGGTTTACCCGATAGCGAATTCCAAAGTCTAATACAGCAACAAAAGCAGCAATTTCAAAATGGTCAATTGTTAGCTGCTCAAACTAGTAACAAACCATTTACGGCAACTAGTTTTACTGATGATGGAGACATAATTACTCTTTCTATAGATCCATTTCATCCTGGTAGTAACAATTTTCAAATCAGATTCTTGAATTCAACTTGGACACCGATTGATATGAATTCAGCAACTGTGAGGCTTACCCAGACTGATAAGGGCATAGGACCCATCGAAGTTGACACTAAACATATGTCATCTACATCAAATGAATTTTCGGCAAGCGCCTCTTTTGGATTACCCGGAAAGTGGGAAATACAGATTGAAGGAACACCTAAGCGAGAAAATTCACCTAATATATTAGGCACGTTTGATCTCTTAGTAAAGCCTTCACTAGATCAAACAAAATTCAACGTCCAGGAATTTCGGGTCCCTCAAGATTTGAATAAAAATAACTCTGCCAGCCAACCTCTTTATCCAATATATGACAAAACAAGAAATATGATATGGGTCGGGGATACTTCAATCGGCAGCGGGCGGTTGTTGGCCTACAATTTGAGTAGCGGAAAATATTATTCACATATACTAAATGGCACAAGCATTGTTACAAGTATTGCTATGGATTCGAATCACAACAACATCTGGTATGTTGATCCCTTGAATAAGAATCTCGGAACTTATGATCCTAATACTAAATCCAATACGCTTTATAAAATAAAAAGCCAGGGACCACCATCTGGAATTACAATAGATAATGGTGTCAATAATAGTACAACTTCCAATGTATGGATTTCTCTGCCTGCTGACAATGAGATTGCAAGGTTCAATACACAAACCAAGAACTTTACTACTTACCATATACCGACCCCAAATTCAGGTCCTTTAGGCATCACAGCTGACAGCGCCGGTCTTATTTGGTTTGCCGAAGCCGGCTCAGGAAAGATTGCAAGTATAGACACTAACAAAAATTTTATTATAACAGAATATCCGTCAAAAGGTAGTAACAATACCAACAGTACACTTAAGAGTCCTACGGCCCTGCTTATTGATCCTGATACTAATGATATTTTTGTATCTGAACACGATGGTCACTCAGTAAGCGTTTTTGATCCGTTATTAAAGACATTCAAACGATATTCGGATCTAGATTCTACAGGTCTCCCATTTGGAATGGCTCTGGATAGTTACCACAATTTGTGGGTAGCAGAACATATAATTAATAAAATATCAGTTATCGATACTACTACTGGAGAACACAAAGACATCAATATTCCGACCAAGAACCCTTTCACCCAGTGGCTAGTTGCCGATGGCGGTGGAAAAATATGGTTTGCGGAACAAAGAGGCGATTCATTAGGCACGATTAGTTCTGTTGCAAGTACGTTACAGCAGGGCACCAGTTCGAGTCAAGTGCCGTCATCCAGTACGGGCGTCAGCCCAACTCGTAATGCCAACACTATTCCACAATTGGGATTTGGTTATGCGGATATCATAGGACCAACAGTCGCTGCTGGAATTGTATTTAGTGCATTATTTTACGCTAGAAGCATAATAGATTTGAAGAGAAGTATGAATCGCCTGACAAGTATGGATAGCAGTAGGACCAACAAGAACCGTCAATAAAGCCTTTTATTATGGCTAGCACCAAAAGGAGGCAAGCTGTACAATAGACCTACTTTGGTCGAGTTTTATTCAATCATATACTCCATTTTGATACAATACGTTCTAAGGTTTTGACTAGAAGGCTTCAAAATAATTCTCACAATTGTAAATGTATAATCAAGGACCCGATTAACCGATTGCATTTAGTCCAAGTTTAAAAAAAGTTTAAAGAGCAGGATGTGAACATAAACATATTGTTCTTCAAGGTTTTATTGTTTACTATTATCTTACTGGCTGTACTATTTGTTTCGGCTGCTAGTGAAGGTAATCATCATTACGTCAACATGGTCGAAGGAAAAAAAAATAATAATAATAGGCACTCTTCTGATCGTAACAACAACGACCAATCAAATAACGAACCCTCTATCCAAATTTGCTGCACGTGGTCATCCAACAAGTTAAGTGGTGAAGGATTAACTTATAGGATAATTGGCGGCAATTCTGTTGCTGAACAAGCAGTGCACAGCGCTATTGACGATTGGTCTAAGAATATTGAAGGTCTGAAATTTACTGAGCTGGACACTTCTGACACAAGTGCTGACATAACCCTAAAATTCAATTCTAAATTTTCTCAAGACGGTAGTGTCAGACATATGAAGCTGGCGGATAGTGGAATAACACTCAAAGCTATTGCTCCTGGGGCAACTCGAATTAATTATAATCTTCAAAACGGTGAGATAACTAATGCCGTAACAACCGTATCAAAATCTGTGTTTGGTGAGAAATTAGACTTTGCTACAACCGAACAAATTGCCAAGCATGAGCTGGGACATGCGCTTGGTTTAGGTCATGCCAATTTCAATGGTGACCTCATGTCTCCTACACTAAATGATGAATCGAAAACGATATCCAAGTGTGACGTTGAAGCTGTGCTAACCGCCAACGGTATGCTGAAAAATGATGATAGCAATAATAATTCAGGTGATTTATTTAGATGTCTTTAAGATCTTGAGATTACAGCTGTATAAATATTTGATAAATATGATCGATACCTACCCAATATTCTACAAGAATTTAATGAATTAGTGGAATTGCAAAAAAGAAAAAAGGATTATGAAGAATCAGTTGGTGCAGTAATTTCCTACACTCCACACCAATCAATGAATTGGAACTCTCGAAGTAAGATGCTTTACGATACTAGACAATTTTTACTGCTGAAAAGTCCAAGAGGAGATTGGAACTTTGTTAAAGGTCACAGGGAAAACGATGAAACTGACTATCAAACACTTCGAAGAGAGATACAGGAAGAAACTGGTATTACGAGATTCTCGGTACTTGAATATTTAGGAGATGTGAACTATACCTTTTTAAAAAAGAATATCGAGATTGAAAAAGTAGTGAAATTCTATCATGTTAGTGCATCTAACTCTCAAATTATGATCTCCGAAGAACATGTAGACTACGCATGGCTTGGATATGAACAAGCCAAAAAGCTTCTGACTTTTTGGCAATCCAAGGATATTCTTGAAAAAGTTTCAAATTGATTATAGGATATTACATATCGATGATTTATTCTTGTTCATGTCAACTGCCTTTGAAAACATAGCACCTGGGTACTTAAACCATTGTATAGAGGTAAGCCGTTTCAGTTATTTGATTATCACAAATGACTATCAAGTTCGATTATCATTTTTCGATTACTAATTTTACTATAATATGCGGCATAGATATGACTTTTTCTTGATATTTTACGGTTCTTTAAGTTTTTTATAATAACAATAATAATTTTATTTACATATGGTTTAAGTAGTACATAAACGTCGTAGTTAATGAACTAACATGGCACAAATGCCAGCACTGATTCCCAAAGAAGTCGAAATACAGAGACTAAAAAAGATATACATAATGGTAATTATGCTCGGTTCAATCGCAGCTTCAGTAGAAGTAGATAATTTCGTTGATGGATCACTACATCAAACAGCCATTAGAGATAGTGCATTCACACCAGCTCATTGGTGGTTGTACAGTCACTTTATTGCCCTGCCGTTAGGTTGGGGATTTGTGGCGATGTACGATCGAAAAGTGCCTATACTAAGAGGACCCAATAATTCGATGAATACTGGTCTGAAGATAACCATCATTGGCTATCTAGCAACAATGTTCACGATAGGGATTAACGAAATGTGGCACTTCTGGTTCGTCGAAGAAATATTTTCAGTACCCAACCATTGGATGTTTAACATGGGAGTAGTAGTAGCTTTCATGGGCGCTCTTGCTTACGTAGTAAGAGTTTATGCACGTCTAGTGGAGTTAGGTGCGGAAACACCAGCAAGGAATCCATACGTAGCTGAAATGTACAAGCTTGCTCTAGAAGGCAAGTTATATAGCAGATCCATACCATAGACGAACCTCAACCGAGCGTGATTCAAAAGTACCCATCTTCTTTTTTTTAACTAAGATAAATTTCTGTCATTATTTAAAGTTAAAATATCTACAGGGTCTTTGCTTTAGCAAAAATTAGTAACATAATATGATTCTACAGCCCATTCAAAGTAATTTTGAGGTTTTATAAACGAGTGATTTCCGGAATCTCGCAGACCACCTTTGCGACAGCGTCCTAACCGGCAGCAATCTGCTACACTACTTATCATCACGTCTAATATTTTCTTATCTCGATATACCTAAACTTTAGTTAATCAAGTTCCACACTCAAGAATAACATACTCATTTGGTAGTAGTACTACTCAGTTCATCAATGTTGTTATAGAGATCCAAATATTGCATTCCTTTAGACGTGGTTTTATAAACTTGATTAATTTCTTCATACTGTAACAAATCATTTTGTGAAAGAATTAGAAGGTATTCCTTAAGCTGAGCGAAAGATAGGAAGGCTTTATACATTATTTTCGTCTTAGTCGATCCACCATCCTTATTTGCACTTTCTAGAATCATTGCAATTATATCTGTTCTGCTTCTATATTTCAAGGAGTCACCTATTAATCAGATAATAACTATTTATGATATGCTAACATAATTACCTAGCTTCATGTAGTTCTCTATTTTCCTTATTCATGTTAAATAAAATTTTTATTGATCTAAGTGTTTTTCATGTTACTTCTCAATTTCAGGATTTGAATAGGAAGAATATAGTATTGCACAATTTACACCAAGCATTTTCAAACTAATATGATGCATATTCTGTATCTAGACAGGAACTGCTACAGAAACAGCCCCCAGAATACTAGCACAAAATCATCAATTTTATTATTCCGATTAATAGGAATGATACTCTAACTTATGCAACCTAAGCTGCTTGAGAGTAGCAAATAATTTGTAACATTTTTCACATTTCCACTGATTTGCTCTTGCTTGTTCGTAACTCGAGTAGGTAGCCTCTTTACTCTCGTACCTCTTTGTTTTGAAATTATATGTATAATGATTGTAATTAACTTTATATTTTAACTTAGTTAAGTCTACCATCCTTTGATAACATACATATGACCATCTTAAAAATCAATATGCTACTTCTCTAAATAACATTATGCAGTAACAAACTATTCTTCTATTTTTACTAGGTCATCTTTCAGTCACTTGAACACCTTGAAATTCGGCACATTTGAATTGTCTTCCCTTTTCAAACCTAACTCAGTAGCAAGCTAGACTGAGTCATTACAGATAAAAAATAAAACTGCTTCCCTCTCTATTACACATCTATTCTGGCAAGATTATTCCAATTCTATATCCTCATCTTATGACTTTAAAACTGTGAGTGATTCTGTCATGAAGTTCAAGGTAGTGAAAGATATTTTTACGATAAGGCATTATTGAAAATTTGTCGCATAAACTGCTAAAAAATTTCAGAATACGTGAGAAACTGGATGAAATTTGAATATTAGTAGAAATAGCGTACTACAAATAAACAATTAGTATATTATATAATTCGATGAAGAAAAGAAATTGCATAAAAGAGAGAATAAACTATAAATCGTATAAATATTATAATTGAGATATTTGCTTTGTCGTACAACCATCTCTTTAAAATGACTGGAAGCAAAATTTGCTGGATATACGAATATTTTGCATCAATCTGTAGATTTTGCGCATATCTAAGCAGTAATATTCATCACACAAATAGTTGAGGAAGTGCGATACACAAAATTTGTCGATCGAGAATCATATACAAGCTCTAGAGAAAACGAACCAGACAACTTCTTCGGATTAGGCAATAACGGAAAATACTCTATAAATTCTAGATTCTGCTGCAAAACTTGGTGACACATTAAATGGAATGGCAGTTCGGAAAAAGCAGTTGGCGAAAGGAGCAGAGAAGATTTGACTTGGATAATATAGCAAATGTCATACTCTTTATTGCTGCTTTTGTTGGAGTATGGCAGTTAGTGTTTTTGTTGAATGTGTGGCCAAAGGTGGCTTTGCCATCTCCAGCAATGGTCGCAGCCTCATTTGAAGAACTAACAGAGGACATGACTCTCGTCGGTGGTATAGCAGTAACTTTGTACAGACTCATTATCGGCTTCTCGATCTCAATCATTTTTGGAATTGGTATTGGTTTGGCCATGGTAAAATTCTCAGGTTTTGGAAAAACAATGAGTTCGTTCGCGGTCGGATTGCAATCATTTCCAAGCGTGGCATGGGTACCGTTCGCAATTTTGCTAATTGGTTTAAACGACTTCGGAATTTTATTCGTCGTTATAATGAGTTCGATCTTTTCAGTTATGATGTCCACTTACAGCGGAGTTCGAAATATACCGCATATTTACGTGCGCGCGGCTAGAAATATGGGAGCAAAGGGTTTTTCACTTTTCTGGTATCTCATGATTCCAGCAGCCACCCCGTCCCTTCTTATCGGGTTAAAACAGGCATGGTCATTTGCCTGGCACGCGTTAATAGGAGCTGAAATGCTTATCGCAGCATCTGTTGGATTGGGTCACGTACTATTAGTAGGTAGAGAATTTCAGTTGATGGATCAGATAATTGCTTCAATGATCACCATATTCGCTATTGGATTGATATTCGACAGAATTTTATTTTCTAAATTGGAAGATAAAGTTAGAGAAAAATGGGGATTAAATCAGGCTACGGAGCACTGAGTTATAGTGCTTTTTGAAGTGCCTTGGATATAACAATCAAAATCCTAGTAATAGATGGACCCAAATCGTATTTTTCAGAAAATTAGTGTTAGGTGACCACCTCGAGGCAAATCTAAGAGATGAGATTCCCTATTACATCAAACCCCTAAGAGGAAGCGTAGCATTAATAAGCTTTTACACAGACAAATAATTGATCATGCGTCTATTTAATCGTAAGCAAGACCAAGAGACAGAACTTAAAGATAAACCAATAAAATGCAAGGATTGCAGTATGCAATTTGAAAGTAAGGATAGATTAAAGATTCATTCTAAGAAAGCTCATTCAGGAAGAGGTGAACGAAAGAAAAAAACTGGCGTATAATTTTTATCATAAGTAGCGAGTCCGTAATTTCGATCTGAAAAATTCTTTGGATTTATTGTCATTCTAGGGATTTTCATAATGTAGATCCTAGCAAACATAACATGACAGATCTATAGAAAAAATACAATCTCTTCTCTGGTAGTAACATAAGCTTGAAACACCGTCCTCCAGAACTCGAATCAAATCAAATCAAGCATTCTCCAATTGATCAATATACATGAACATTACATTAAAAACCGGAGAATATATTAGCTGTTAATATAAAAATATGACATTAGTAACGGTCTGTTTACTGTACGAATCTTTGTTTACAGTAAAGCTAGTAAGGTGTACAGTACTTGTTAAATCATATTTCACACTTTACTTTCAAGTCCGCTTTATCCAAAATATGGTTCCCAGTAACTAATATTTTCTGGCATAATCGATAGTAACATGCTATATAAAAATGCCGAAAGATTTGATCTATCTCCAGATTGCCTTATAAGACAATGATAATCCCCATGTATCTTTCCACCTCAAATTGCAGCGATTACATGCAACAAGCTGTATCGCTTGCCCATCGATAACGTGATACCTTTCTAAACTCAAGTACTCAGAATTACATCTTGGGCAGGAGTATAAAGATTCATCCTGTTCCGTGTTCCAATCATAGATATAATCACATAGATCTTTTTCAATCAACACGTCACTCTAGCTTTAGCTAGCCAATATATTCACTATTTGAAGCAAAGTCTAATGTATATCTATAATTAATCTTTTCTAGAAATTGCTTCCAGATGACTGCTGTATGTAAATGCATAGATGATATTATTCATATCATAAATACAACTCAAAAAACATTCAATAATTTCCAGTGATTTTCTAAGACATTACCTAAGCAATAGTCGCAACAATAATTGAACTTAATATTTGTACTTTCTATACCCTTAATTATCGATATATTAAAGCATAATATATAACGATAAATTTGAGTGCTCATAATTTTTGATACTTGCGTAAAAGATATCATAAGTCCAAGATATTAGACCTATCAGAAATCTACTACAAATAAATCCAGAATATATGGCGCTAATAAGGATATACCAACTTTGGCGAGACCAAAAGATTATTTAAAGTCTCCATTGATCTCGATAGAATGATTAGTTAATCTACCAAGCTTCGTCATGTTATGTTTTTGTTGTCTGATCTACTTTTCTTGTCTATCATATCGTTCAAAGTTGTATATATTTCGAGAAAATGTAACCCTTTTTCGGTAGTTCTATAGGTCTGTCCTTGTTTAGAAAATTGAATCAATCCCCGGTCTAGCAATAGAGAGAGATATTCTTTGAGTTGTTGATGGGAAAGAAAGGCACCATACATTATCTTTGTCTTAAGGACCGTGCCCTCGCTGGCAACCTCCAGTATTCTTGCTATAATTTCAGTCCTTGTTCGGTACCTCATATCGAGATTTTATATCAAGATATTACTCCCGATACGATAATAAAAAGTAGCGTATTCTTGTACATGGTGTGTGCAGAACCGAGTTGTAACCACGCCGCAATATCCAATTATCAATCATAAAATCTTCAATGTTGTATGGTTCATCTGAGCCATCTCTCATGAATCTGCTGCGCCTTCCAACTATTGACTAGTATGCCCTAAACAGTTTCCCCAACACATGAGATGCTATTTTAAGCTCCAGAATCTCGTTTGTGCCTTCGTAAATAGTGATTGCCCTAGAATCCAAGAAATGTCTTGCCACCCGATTAGTTTTTTTATATGCGGTTGACCCGAAAATTTGAACAGCTCTGTTTGATGAGTCGAACGCAGCATTACTCGCAGCATGCTTTGCTATCGCTGAGAGGTTATCTGCCTCCGTCCTCAATGCAGAATATTTTTTATTGTCCCTGGTCATATTCAGTTGCCATCTATCATCATCCCTTTTCAAGCCCTCGATATAGTTTTGGAGCTTTTGTCGAATAAATGCTGCCCGACGTACGAGCCAGCGGGAACTTTCAATATTCAATACCAATTTTGCAATATGACGCTGCACTAACTGCTTTTTTCCTAAAAGAGCACCATGTTGAACTCTGTTTTGTGCGTAGGACGACGATTCACTCAGGCAGTCTTTCATCACTCCTACTGCACCGGCTGCGACACTAAGCCGTCCATCTATAAGTGCACTGTAGGCAATAGTTAGACCCTGACCCTTTTGACCTAATAAATTCTTTTTAGGAACTATACAATTATGGAAGGAAATCTCGGCATTATTCACAGTTAACATTCCGATTTTGTTCTTCATTTCCTTAATATGTAAGCCTCGAGAATCAGTTTCGATTATAAATGCTGAAATATTTCTAAGGCTACCCACAGTGCTGCCGACTTCCTTTGCATAGGTGGTGAATAAATTAGCAATACCTCCGTTTCCGATCCAGTGTTTCTTTCCGTTTATTACAAAATGATCTCCTTTATCTTCAAAATTGGTGGCAAGTGAAGAAGGATCGCTTCCAGCATTGGGCTCAGTAAGTGCAAATGCCATTATGCTATTTCCGGAAGTGGTATATGGCAGGTATTTCCGCTTTTGTTCTAGATTTCCCCATGTCTGGAGTATCAATTCACCAATAGAAATATGAGCAGAGAAAAAAGTCCTTAATGAATTTCCTTCCTCACCCAATCTTTCAATTGCAAGGAGATACGTAGGAATATCATAACCAAGGCCACCATACTCTCTAGATATAGGACATCCAAGCATGCCGATTTTATTGAATTCGGAAATTATTGACCGGTTGAATCTTTCGTTCAAGTAGCTTTTTTCTTCAATCGGACGAATTATTTTACAGATTCTATCAACTTTTTTTATGAAAAGTTTTTGTTTCCTGGAGATTTCAAAATTCATAGTAGATAAGTTAGAATAATTCTTCATGCGATTGCTTATCAAAGATTCTTTATAAGTTTGCAATTTTGAGTCTTGCTAAAATGATCGGAAGCATACACGGTCATTATGCTACAACTGAAAGTAGTTGCAGTTTGAGGTGAATCTGAATGCCTGCAATATTGGTAATCATTCGTTTAGCATGTTAAAGCATTAGTTGTAATTTTGCTCAAAACCCCAGCGCTGTATTTTAGCGAGAGTAATACGACAGTCAAAATGACTGCTATTATATCGGTGTTATAAAAATGGCATAGGGTTTAAATAGTTTCGATATGAAACGACAATAAGTGAAAAAAGATGCCAGTCGCAATAATTCCAGATATTAGCGAACAACACTGTATAGGCTGCGCACTCTGCGTTGAGATTTGCACAGCTCTTGGTCCCGATGTTCTTAGGGTGAAACCTGTCGAAGGATGGAAGAGAGGAAAAGCCTTTGTATTTTATCCTGAGAGGTGTATTTCTGATGGTGCTTGCATCGGAGTCTGTCCAACTAAGGCAATATTTTGGATGAGGCCAATGGATTATACACCAGGACAGCCAATTCCATTGAAGAAGAATGCAGTATTTGTCAAGGGCTGGGAAGAGGGCTAAGTAGTTTAGCTTTCTAAAAGCCTATTCCCTTTTTTTGATCAAAAATTCCTTACACTAGATGAAGTTTATGTAATTTTAGTTAAGAATTAGCTTGTAAGTTCTTACACATAATTGGGGAGTGCGTTACTCTTTATTACGAATGCGAAGTCATTTTCAGCATAATAATTACCACATCATAAACAAAGGGCAACAATCACCATGAGAATCGAGGCAGGATACATATTAGATAATTCAGTTTTATTTAATGACAAAATTTTATTACAATTTTGATATAATGATTTATGATAAAACATTTTATAGATAGAAATTCAGGATGAAGTCATCATCCGTATTTATATGAAATTATGTTAGACGATTAGATATTCCAAATCAACAAAACTGATCATAGTAGTCTTAAAAGAATAAAAATATGCTCACGATAGCTTAATTTAGACATATCATGATAATTCTGTAATGCAGCTTATAAATAAGCTGGAAATAAAATCAAAGGAAAAAATCAAAGATTTTCTTAATGCGCAATCTGTCGGTAGGATTGCTTCTATTGATAAAAATGGTTATCCTCAAATTATACCGATGAACTTTGTATATTTTTCTCCAGATAATACCAAGGAAGATGTGCGTGAAGTAACTGGTAAGGATTGTGTGTATATGCACTCGCATCGTTTTGGGGAAAAGCTTGACAATATCCGATTAAATTCAAGAGTAGGGTTTGAAGTAGATCAACACATATGTTTTCTGCCTTCATATTATTTTCATCCTCACGACGCATCACAAGCAGACACCCTCTATATCAGTGTAGTCATAAAGGGAAAAGCAGAGATAATTGAAGATAGTGAAGAGAAGGCATTTGCATTGAACAAATTAATGCAAAAGTATCAAAATAGGGACAGATACCAAGAACTAAATCGCTTAATGCCGTCCGTACGTGAAGTTGCTGTTATCAGGATATTACCAAATGAAATTCGGGGCAAATATAAAATTGGTCAACAATGGAGGCCAGATTATAGGCTAAAGATTGCCAGGTCCATAATTAATAGAGAGAACAAGCATAAGGCTGAAGAGATTTTGAATATTATGAGGATAGAGTTATTATCCGACGGTACACTCAAAATAATCGAAGAGCCTCTAATGTAGAGATTCTAATCTGTGAATATATTCTTGCATTCCATTAGGACTTCTCTATCATTTGAATTATTTAAGCCCACAAATCTGAAATGCGAACATGATATATCCTGCGATTTTGCCAGATCGCCTATAGCGATAGAAATTATTTGTATCTTTCGGCATTAGTTCATTTTTTAGCTGCAGAGCATCAGTTTTGGATAACTGAATCAAAGAGAGATGGTTATCGAATAAATCTTTCCAGGGAATTTCAGGAGACATGTCCTTAACATTTACATTCATCACGACTACTCTTGCAGGAAATTCCGTATCTACAATAAGAGAATACTCATAATCATCAGCCTCGCCAAATGGATCTGAGACAGTATATGGATCAATTTGTACTAACTGCCTAACCTTAGTTCTAATAGAATACGACAATGCCGTCATTATTGCAATATCAATCGTGCTTAATTTCTTGACCTCCTCAATCGTAGGAGGCTTAAGTGGTGTAAGTAACACACGATGTAATAATTGAGTTCATTATATAATTTGATCTCTATTAAAATTCTAAATTTTAGATTAGTAGAATTCTCCACCTCAAGAGGATCCAAAGTTTAAAGATACCTTCAATATAATCCGCTTCGAAAATAAGGTCCACATTGCCATTCAAGATTATGAGATTAGATTGACATACTTGTAGCCTTAGTAAATCTATACTTGGCCACAATGTAATGAGAAAACCAATTCAATCAACAACTTTTTAATGGTGATGCATGTAAGAGTACATATATGATACCCAACTTGACAGCTCAGTGAAGATTATTCATTCCTGCGGTTGGTCCTATAGATAAGGAATTTATGAGCTTAGTTAGTTAGTAAGTGATAATTCTAGCGATTTAGTAGTTTAGACGGCATACTAAACAGAATTTTATTAGGCTTGTATTGCATCTAATGTATCTTTCATGATCGAGATAACAGTGGGCCACACTCCTGATGCTGATGATGCGTTTATGTTCTATGGAATCGTGTCAGGAAAGGTAAGCAATTCAACCCTGAGGATAAAACACGTAGTAGAAGATATAGAGACATTGAACAGATCTGCTTTCAAGCACGAATTGCATGTTACAGCAGTTTCCGCGCACGCTTATCACTATCTAAATGATTATCAAATACTTCGACCTGGTGGAAGCTTCGGAATGAATTATGGACCAATTGTCTTGTCCAAAAAAGAAGCTCAAATTAATTTAAAGAAAAGCGTTATCGCAATACCAGGGAAATTGACCACAGCAGCATTACTCTTAAGACTAGTTCTTGGGAACTCGTTCGTAGAAAAAGAGATGCACTTTGAGCTTATACCAAAAGCGGTTCAAGATAAAGTAGTAGATGCTGGGCTGGTGATACATGAAGCTCAGATTACATATGACAAATCAAAGTTTGACAAAGTTCTGGATCTAGGTGCTTGGTGGCACACTGAAACTAATGGATTACCTCTTCCTCTAGGAATCAACATAGCAAGTAGTAGGCTAATGAGCCAACCACAAATAGATGCCTTTCAAGAGCTATTGAGGAATTCAGTACTTTACGGTATGAACAATATAGACGAAGCTGTAAATTATGCAATGAGCTATAGCAGAGGACAATCAAAGGATATTATTACGAAATTTATCAAAATGTACGTAAATGACATTACTGTAGACTTGGGCACTAATGGTGAAAAAGGCCTTGAGAGACTGTTTGAGCTGTCACGAAATAAAGGATTGTTACCATCAGAGAGTCGACTAAAATTCGCTTGATCCGACTCTCATGGTACATCCAGATAAGCTTCAATATTTTTTTTCATCTCCAGAAATAACTAACGAACGAATCCTTCTGAACTCTCAATAGTTAGCCCTCGTAGTAATACCGAGCATACTGTGAATTGATCACAATTATTGGAACCAGATTATAGAATCATGTGTCCTGGAAACAAATTGCCATATACTAAAAGTCAAATACGGATAATTTATCACTAGGAATCTTTAAATGAAGATGATGGCCGCTAAAGGAATCAACTTTTGTCTTCGGAATCATGTACATGTGTAACTTAACTACACTACCATCGAGAACTATCAGACTGTCCTTGTACTCCGCCATGACATTTCCACAGAATGTTTGGTCACTAGTTCTAACAGGTCTTTTCATTTGCACTATTTCTTCCCAATCCAACGATGGCTTTACGATCTCCAATTCTAGAACAATAAGAATATCACTTACTACTATTTCAACAAAAAAAAGTTCTACTATATAAAAAACTAATAGAATCGAATACTATTTCATTAATACTAATATATGTATCTTATCGAAAATAAATTCGAATATCGAAAACAAACTGTTCCAAGACTTTATCGAGTTATTGCATAGAAATTTTATCTCTAAATGCTATATCATTGTCCAAAGAAATCATCTGTTCTTCCTTTTCCGTTTTTAATACAGTCATTAATTCGGTTTCAAGTATATGCGGTAATTTCCTTACTTTGTTTTCAACGATTTCTCTCATCTGTTCCAAATCTTTTGCACGAATTTTCAAGAGCAGATCGAATCTTCCATGCATTTCGTGGATTTCCAAGACCTCATCAATTGTTGATAAATCAGAAATAATACGGTCAGCTGAACCTGGTTCAATATTAATTCCCATAAAGGCAAGATGATCGTAACCCAATAGGCCATTGTCCACGGAAATAGTAAATTTATTTATTATGCCCGCAGATATCATTCGCCTGACTCTAATATGTATGGTGGCATCCGAAACCCCAATCTGTTTGGCTATATTTACAAAAGGTGTCGAAGAGTCCTTATTTAAAATGTCGATTATTTTAAGATTTACGTCATCTATTAGTCTACGATTGCCATCATCATTATTGATATCTGCAGCTTGCAAGATAATATCAATTGCAATGTTCAATGGTAATATAAAATGATTTGGTCTTACTATTAGAAAATAACGGTCAATTTTGACAATTAATGGGAATTCCGGATATATTTATCTCCTTAGACATTATATACATATTGATCTGCTATTTGTTTACCAATTACGGGTCATAGATTCATTTTTCACTAATTTTAAACAATTCTTATTATCTATTGATTATGATCACTTTTTGATTTTTTAGAACTAAGTCTAGATACCAATTGCAATAAGGCTGAATTAAATAAATCCAATTCTGATAAACTCGACATTGTTCCTACACCGAATAGAACGACGATCGAAGCGGTTGGTGATAATACACTAGACCAATATTTGAATTTTCTAGTAGATCAGCATTTCTGACAGGACTTGGAAATTAATTATTGATAGGGTATGCATATAGCATAATTCGTCCCAATTGAAGGCTTAATCGTATCACGTAAATTGATATTTCCTGATCCCTTAAGACATTAAGATTATTCAGTAACATCTTAGAATTCGTAATTGATAATCGTGTGTCCAGGAAAAACGTAAGTAATTGGAGTTTAAGTCTGTTCGTAGAATGCGAACATCTAAGCAGGACTTGAATAATAAACGGTTAGACATTTAATTGACCCTCCTGCAAATCTAACAGATAATGTGTCACTAAACATAAATCACCAATCCGCTATTCGAATGTATGCTGCAAACTCATGCCTGATATGTATTCTTTATCGTGGACGTATTAAACGAATTTGGATCATTGGATTCCGAATTTGTAATCGTAGAAGTTACTATCCCGGTATATGTGGTACGTACTCTCTAAAACACATTAAATAACGCTAATGTTCAACTACTTTAGTTAATTATTAATGGATTTTAGACTAAAATTAGGCATTTCTGCTGGGATAATATTTGCAGTCGTATTAAGTTCAATTCTTTATAGTGCAGGACCTTCATCTACAACTAGTGGTATCGATAACAAGCCATCGAACAGCTTAAGAATTGGTTATTTTCCTAATTTGAACCACGCGCAGGCTCTAATTGGACTTGACACAGGAGTATTTCAAAGAGCATTAGGCGATAATGTTAAGATAGATTCAAAGATGTTTAGTGCAGGACCTTCTCTTATTGAAGCTTTGTTTGCCAATCAGATAGATGTAGCATTTATCGGTCCTAATCCTACAATAAATGGTTACATTGTGTCTGACGGGAATGGATTAAAGGTAATTTCTGGAGCTGCAAGCGGCGGAGCCGTATTCGTAGTTAGAAATGACTCTGGAATCAGTTCACACAAGGATTTTGGTAATAGGGTCTTTGCCTCACCACAATTGGGCAATACTCAAGATGTAGCACTCAGAAAGTACATAATAGAAAGTGGGTTCAAGACCAAAGAAAATGGTGGAAATGTTTCGGTGGTACAGGCTAGTCCATCAGATATACTTACGTTGTTTCTGAAAAAGCAGATCGATGGTGCTTGGGTACCTGAACCATGGGGAGCTCGGCTAGTAAAGGAAGCAGGCGGTAGGATTCTAGTGGATGAAAGAAGCTTATGGCCAAATGGCAAATTTGTAACTGCAAATATTATTGCTAGGAGTGACTATCTTAAGAACAATCCCGACACTATCAAAAAGTTTTTGTCAGCCAATATTGATGAGACAATCTGGCTAAACAAGAATAAAGATATGGGGATAAAATTATTTAACCAAGCCTTAAAAAATATTACAGGCAAAACCATAAGACAGGATGAATTATCTGATGCTTGGTCAAGGTTAAAATTTACTTATGATCCTATAAAATCGTCCTTGCTTCAGTCAGCAAATAGTGCATATGATCTAGGTTTTCTAGCTAAAGGAAAGGAAAGGCCAAATCTTTCCGGATTATATGATTTGACCATCTTGAATAACATACTCAACCAAAGATCTCTACAAAAAATAGAATAGCAATAATAAGTGTGTTTATCGCAATACATGCATGGTTTAGGTATGTGGTACATCTGGAGCATAATCGTAAATGTACGCACCGGCCGATGACTCTTTCCAGTAGTAAAACCTTGTATGGCCATTTCTTTGCAATCGTTTTTGCCAATTGTTATCATTCTAAGTTTCAGTCAGTTATAACTAACTGACTAGAGCAACAGAAACTGCGATTGTTAATTGCTATGACAGATTATTCTAATGATATTGCTATATTTAGTCCTCAATTTACCTTTAGAGACTACCGTATCATGTGTAGTAGATTGAGACATTAATGTCTGATTGTTCAGTTAATCATAATTAATTCTTATTCAAGATTGTTGACTGTTTTTTTATTACTAAGAGATGGTTTCATTCAAAATCATTGCCAACAAAGCTGCTCTCAAATCCTTGCCATAAGCTGCTTGTCTAAAATAAATCGCGTTGGTGGTTTTGTCTACCGATTGAGAAATCTCATCCATTCTTGGCATTGGATGCATAATCGATACGTCAGTCTTAGCTCTTTTAAGAACTTCTATATCAATTACATATGAACCTTTGACATTTTCGTACTCTTGTAAATCTGGAAATCTTTCCCTTTGAATCCTGGTAACATAGATAATATCAAGTTTAGGCAAGACATCTTCTAAGGTAGTGTGTTCCTGTATTCTCAACTTATTTTTGACTTCATAAAGCGATTCCATTCTTATTTTTAGAGACACGGGAGAGATCAAATGAATTTTCACGTCGTAGTATGAAAGACCATACAACAAAGAATACACAGTTCTACCGTATTTTAGATCGCCGATTACCCCGATAGTGAGTCCATCTATTCGTCTCTTTTCTTTAATTATGGTATATAGATCCAACATCGCCTGTGTAGGATGTTCTTCACTGCCACTACCTCCGTTGATCACAGGGTTTTTGGATAATTCACATGCAAATCTGCTGGATCCATCTAAAGGATGACGTAACACAACAATGTCAGAATATAGATCCATAATCCGGATTGTATCCGCAAGACTCTCCCCTTTCTCAATTGAAGATGACTTGGGGTCTGATATACCAAGCGAACTTCCACCCAATGATGCCATAGCTGCTTCGAAGCTCATCCTGGTTCTAGTACTTGGTTCATAAAAAACCGAACCAAGAACTCTACCTCTGCCTAGTTCAGTCTTTTCATTTGGAGTGAAATTACGCAGCTTGTCAGTAAATGAAAAGACGCGTTCCAAATCTTGTTTGTCAATATCTTTTATTGATACGATATCTCGGTTGTAAAAGCTATTCCTTGGCATTATGCAGCTTATTCCTGAGACTTGTATCGTTTAAGCATGTCGGAACCTGGCTATCAGCATAATACAGTCAGTTGAATCAAAATCAAGATTAACATCCCGAAGAGTCTCATATTTGTGATTGTTAAGCTCTTTAGTTTAGATTACTGTCAGTATCGATTTATTTTTATTTATTTATTAATGCGATTTAGGCAGTCATAAACAGACGATCCAAATATATATAAGCCAAAGATAGGAACTCCTGGCCTGCTAGAATCAAGTAATATAGTGGTTTACAAACACCTTAGCCATCACACAACTTGACTAGTATTTTGGATAAAGCAGAATTTGTAGTCTCATTAGCCAATAAGTTCATATGAATAACATATTGAAAAATTTCCTTAATTGGGAATTTACAGATATGATATATACAAAAGCCCAAACATTGGGTTATTTGTAAAAACAAACGATCGATTTATGATATTGCCCTTTGGAGTCCCATCGACCAAAGCAGCAAAGTTCTTGGAATATTTACAAATCGATGAAGTGACCTTTGGATCGATTGCAGGTACTAGGCTTATTGGTGCTATGATGGTCATGAATAAAAACGGAATATTGGTGCCGACTACTGCTCTTGATGAAGAAATCTCAATTCTTAGACAGGCTAGCGGGCTAATTGTTGAACGTTTGAAGACCAAGTATACTGCAATCGGTAATTTGATCTCTAGTAACGATAATGGAGCAATCATATCGCCGCTTTTTGAAAATGAGGTATACAAACAAATTGAGGAAGTCTTAGGGGTACCTGCAAAAGCTATGACCATAGCTGAATACGGACAAGTTGGATCTGCAATCGTAGCGACTAATCAAGGTGCAGCGGTACATCCTAAGGCTTCAGATGAGGAAATTAATAATATTTCGGAAATACTTAAAGTCCCAGTTGAACCAGTAACCGTAAATGATGGAATTCCATTTCTATCTTACGGCATGCTTGTCAATTCAAAATCTGTAATTGTTGGTAGCTCAACAAGTGGACCGGAACTGGTTATGATCAGTAGAATATTCAAAGTGTGATATAGTATATTGTCGAGGATTTTTAATTATCGAGAAATGCCTAATTAAGCACTCATTCTCAAATGATTTAATCGTTAGGTAATTTGAATTATTCTATAATTTCGAAAAAATATTTTTAATATTTACTAGCTATAGTAAAGTAGCAATTCATCACCATTTTGATTTAAAAAAAGAAATTAACAAATTAGAATGTGCTGGGTTTCAAGAGCAAGTCAAGCACATCTATATATCTATCTCGAAGTGAGCTTGTCCTCATCGACTACAAAATACAATTAGGTTAGGTCAATTAACATTCCTAGGGGACTGCAACCTAACCTGGCGGATAGCTAACAACAGGATTTTAATCATCTCGATTTGAACTTACTGTCTATACAGTAAATACTCGTAGCGGAAAAATTGCAGAAAATGTAATAATAGACAGAGAAAGCCCGCTGCCGCACCCCGGCTGCAAAGACCGAGATCTTGGCACGAGGGGTCTCCATCTTTTCTAAGTGTATGTTGTTGGTTGGCTTAATATGTCAATACACAATTAATAAACTTTTCGATCATAATGTATTCGAAAGTTAATTTTTTTGTACTATATCTAAAATATTGTAATCGAATCCTACTTTTTTTATAAAAATGATAAGAATTAGCATTTCTGTCATGGAACGATTTGTATAAACTTGTAACATACCAGTTAGGTTGGACTTGCTAGTCAATTCTAATTGAGGTCATTATTCACACCGACATCACAAAAAATACATGCATATAAAAAAACACATAGTTTTCGAAAATTATTTGTTAGTTCCTGTCAGAGTTATGACTGAATAGCCAAGGCTCGCTACACAAAAATTGTTGATAGTAAATTCATTACTATCATAGCAGTTTAATACCTCCATTACTGATTATATAATTATGCCGACCGCATATGTTCTTCTAAACTGTGAACTGGGACACGAGAATGAGATCATAAATGAGCTAAAGAAATTACCTGGTGTTGTGGAGGTTGAGGGATCCTATGGCGTCTATGATATGATAGTTAAGATTAGTGCCGATACAATGGACAAGTTGAAAGAGACAATAACTTGGCATGTTAGAAAAATTGAAAAAATTAAATCGACACTTACACTAATCGTCATTGAGGGACAGGGTTCGTAAACGAGAAAGGAGGCATATCATTGTTGAATATAGGTTTGGTTCAATTTTAGAGAAACGACTTGATGAGTCACGTAAATTGTATTTGGAATACCGTCATTAATGATAACAATATTGTATATTTCAAACTTAGGTCATATTGAGTTGTAGAACTTTGAGACGATCTAGATCAATTACAGTCAAGACGAGAATAATAGAAATCAGTATTAATTCATCTGTCAACAGAAATTCTAAAAAGTACAATTCTGTGCGTGGATTGCATACATATTAATTCACAAGGGGCTACTAGTAGCGGTCATATCTATCCTTGGCTTCTTCGACATTAAATAGAATCCATGGGCAGAAATAAGAAAAGCCGCAAGGGACATTTTTGTAGCGAATACTAGATTCCAAGGGGTTTTTGGGTTGGGATATGGGACATTAATGCTATCCAGTTTCATTACACCTTTCAGTATGTCGATTGTGATAAAGGAATTCCAAAGTATAAAATTATAAATAAATTCGTAAAAGGCAATTATTGCAATTCCCAAAACAACAACTTGAAGAATGGATTTTGTCGACTTAGAGATTCCCTGTACTTTGTCAGATCCAAGCTTGGTCACACAGTACCATCCTACTACCGATACTACCATTAAGTAGGTCACCAGTTTTGATAGGCCTTTTACAGGAAATTCAGTATCCACAAGTATCTCTCCAATGACCACCTTCCCTGTATGAAGATACTCATTAACACTTACGCAAATCGCATAAATAGTGATAGATGCCATAACAACAGCGCAAAAATAGAATATTCCAAGATATAGCTTTCTAGCTACCTTTGCATTGCCCTCTAACCGCACATCATGCATTTTCGTTGAGGTACAAGTGGTAATATGAGGTATAAATAACTATTAGCGCATGTGACAAGGATTTTGTTGAGCCAAACAGGTCGATAATTTAAAAGAAAATCAATATTGTATATTATGTGTAACAGACAATAGTATCCACCTAAGGTTCTATGTTGTCCTATACGGTAAGCGACATCTCCGGAATTAACTTAATTCATAACAAGACATCAATCCGCTTATTATATGGAGTCGCATAGATAAAAGGTTCTAATTTGAAGATGTCAATATTTGTAAAATTCATTGTCCAAAGTTTGTAGGATATGCAAAGATCCGTCGTATCAATGACGATAATAGTTCGATCAGAATTATTTATTAAGTATAAACGTCGAAATGATTCTGATTATATAAATAGATGAAAGACTCTAATAATTATTCTAAGAATAATATTCAAAGGTTAAGAGGCAAAACAGCAATAGATTCTGTTCATAAAAACATATCTTTGGAGGATGAGAGGAGAATCACGAAAAGAATATCAGATATCTATGGTGTTGGTATAGAGGAAGCAGGTGACATACATATTAACTACCATCATGATAGAATAAGAAATCTGCTTCGCAAGAGAGCAAAAAAGCAAGGAATGACTGATATAATGTTCGAAGACTGCATCCAAAATTTGGATATTATAAAATATGCCTTCAGCATCTCACGTGGAGAGTTAATAGAGATAGCTGCTGGCGACATTCTCTTTAAACAACTTTCAGAAATGCAAAACGAGAGTGAAAATATAACTGAAGATAGATACTTTAATTTTTATCAATAGTTTGCCATTCTCCGACTAGTATGATAAATTGCTCGGCAGTAGGATCTCATTATACTAGCACTAGATAGAACCCCCTAAAACCGTAAACTCTTGTTGAATTAGTTTGCGAAAATTAGGATAAGGATTTCCTAAAACAATGTCATGATCCGTCTCTTGGGCTATACCCGTGTTTTTGCATAATCTTCTTCACATCAACATCACTAATTTGAGAGAAATCCGTGTAGAACTGTCCAACAGCATGAAAAATATCAGGTGAATACAAGATTATTAATTTGTCTGCGGCTCGTTCAAGCTCAGTTGTTGTGTCCTGCGATCTAGGTGCAACTGGAACTGCAATTAAGAAGTGTTTATATTTTTGTTTTTCCTTCAACCAACGAGCGGCTGCTATCATAGTTGAGCCTGTAGCAATACCATCGTCGACTAAGACAACAATTTGATTTTCATTCTGCTCAAGAGTAATATCCGTTTTCCCTCTAAATTCAAGTAATCTTCGATCGATTTCATTTTTCTGCAATGAAATATTGTCATCGATATATTGTCTGGAGATATCTTGAAAATTAGCCATTACCTTTTCATTAGAATAATACGTCCCGTCAGGCATTACCGCTCCAATTGCAAGCTCAGGATTCCAAGGTGCTCCGACTTTTCTTGAAACAATAATATCAAGTCTACATCCTAAATTCGAAGCTACGATGTCTCCAACTATTACACCTCCTCTAGGAATTGCCAAGACTAAAATCGATTCTCTGGAAGTCTGTCGAAATTGGCTCTGCAACCAATCCTTTATTTTTAGCGCAAGTTGTTCTGCAGCCTCTTCTCTATTCTGGAACATCTCCTATAATTATTAGACATTTTCTTTTCTTGCTTATATACAATAGCGATTGGGTTCTATCGATAGTTAAAGATCCCTTTACACTATAGTATTAAATAATGTATGGAGTATCTATCACTAACTCTGATACTGCAGTCAATAGGTGTAGTAATAGGGAGTCTAAAGGATCGTGGTGATTTATTATTTGGCTAAATATTATGGACTGCCGTTGTGCGCTAGCGCGTTGCAGATATTTGCATCGCATCCGTTATCCTGTGACACGCGCCTGTTGTGCTTCTATAAATACTAGTAATATTGCTAAATAAAACTCAACTGCTAATTCCCGTATAGGATTCTGCAAATTTCTGCTGTAATATAATCATGTTCATTAGTGTTCATTCTATAAGCCTCCAAAGGAGGCTAGAGGAGATGATAGTCCGATCAGTTAATGGATCCTTTCCAATCAACCAAATAATTGCGCGTAATTACGCACACCACCACGTTACTGCTACACACTATCGTGCGACGGCGAAAGTAACCTGGCAAAATAACCCTTAAACTTTCAAATTCGACCAATTTTACTCCTCAACTATAACGCTTTTCGCCTTCGAGAAGGAATTAGTCTAGCACAAGGTGGTTTGCTGTTTAAGTTTATCTCGCTCCAATCTATAAATTCACGAACTATTTAGTATAAGTCGTTTGTCTTTTTCTTAGTGTAGGTTAGCATCAGCAAACTCTGTTAATGCGCTGTTGCTTCTATAGCCACAAATTCCTCAGTTGTCGGTATAGCAGATGAATAGTTTGCTTATCATTGCTTCCAGTCAGGTTCTGATCTATCCTGCTATTACTCTAGCCGCGAGCTGGCCATTTAAAATCATTCTAAATAAATCAAGTTTAGTTAGAATTAGTAAGAATTTGATGGTATAAGTTATAGTCGCTGCTGTTGAAGTATTTAGTAGTTGTTACTATATAAGAGAGCTAATGAATACAGCAATTATAGAAGCAACAACAATAATCACATTGGTTATGTTGACTGCAATAGGCATATCAGGAGTGCTAATTACTACGCCACTACACGCTAGTAACGGAGGCAACATTGTAAGTGTGAGCCAGAGCAGCAATAGCATTAATGCAGGAAACGGAGGCGGTAGTTACCAAGGCAATTATGTGCGTTGCCATAATGGGGTCTGTGGCTAACGAACTGGGTAGCCATTATCTCTATTTTTATAACAGATGCTTCTACATTAGTCTCATCTAGAGTAATTATATCTATGACTAATTTAGATTTAGCTACATTCACTGAGGACTTAATGAAGTCGGTGTAAGTCGCAAATTCTACATAAAAAATTTTGCACTAGTAAGGATGGCTTTATTGCAAACCTGTATCTTAGAGATTATAGATTACCATGACTGCGATTGTTGAGTCCATGTTCCAAATGTTCAAAGAGGCCTAATTTATGATAGTCGGTTAATAAACAACACAATAACTGCAATAATAGACCACTTCTGTCATCAAAAAAAATTGCTGAAGTATTAAATGAACACATAACGGCAAGGGAAGGTATGTTCAGTAACTAAACACTTCAGAACCATCAATGATAGTTTAACCAGTAAGTACTACTTTATCGAATTTACAGTATTATCTAGGAATATCTATCCACTTGTGTTAAATGATTATCGACTAGATACGTCGTGTATGTCTGTCTCTCTTTCCACTTGCATTCAAATCCTGATAAAGTCCTATTCAATCATTGTCTCGTTCATAAAGATCGAGCAAGATTAGAGGCATTGAATTCTACACTTGCAGCTAAGCGATAAGAAGAACATATCAATTTTGCATGCTGGGATATTAGCATCTTAGATAGTCTGCTCGTTAAACTTAATTGAAAAAAGTCATTGGAAATTATAGATTAAAGCCATTTAGTACATGTTTTAAACTGATGACAAGTAAAATAATATTTCAGATCTTTCCTTCGTCAGTTCCTTTGTCAGAAACTCCTCTGATCACAAACTCATGTTCGCCTTTGGGTATAAAGAGGTTCAAGCGTATTGTTTTACCATCTCTAGTTATGGTTGTTTTCGAGTCATAAACAGACGGATAGGGTTTTCCATCCATTGTAACAAATACAGTGTGATGGTCGGACAATTGTGCGAGCCTAAACGTAGCTGGTCCACCGGTAGGATTGTAGTGTTCTATTCCGAACTTTATACTGTCAGTACTATTGTCATACTTAAAGTCACTTACCTTTGCGATTGCTTGCAAATCGTAGGCAATAAATTTGCCATTTCCTACGCTCAGAGTGTTAATAGGCTCGTTTAGATCAACTCCTGCACAGCTATAAAAAAGGACCTTTGATTTTTCCGCTGGATCTGGAGTAGCAGTGAATTTGACTTCTTGACCCGGTCTTATAATAGAGATCGGATTACTCTTCACTGAATCAATTTGTTTTCCAGTATTGTCATGGGCAGATGCGTATACACTTACGTCACGAAGATCGAATTGGCCTATATTTTTCGCAGTCCCCGTAAGTAGTCCATCTGGGTGGGACGCCATATTCGAGTAGTTTAGTCTTAGCATGGAATCATAGTTAGGAATCGGTTGCCACGATTGGCTAGCTAAAAATGCTACACCATGTACATCATAGCGAGTTGGATCAATCACAAACTTGAATGGAGCTCCACCTAGAGGATATATGACTCTTCCATAAAGTGACTGGGTTATAGTCAGCATCGAATGATTACTACTCTTTATTCCTGGTTCTGACTTCTGTGTCACATTCAGGCCGACTCGTACTTGTGCTGGAGTTGTTCCAATATTATCAACAACGCCTACGATATTTAGCATACCATGTGAATCTATGAAAGAACCTTGCTTCGTAAATGTGAGGTTTTTCACAGGCGAAACTGCAGGATGATTAGATAACATTGAAAATGCAATTTTTTCAGGTAGCAAATAAGAACAATAGAGTAACATCATAATACTTGTCAAAGTCATAAGTAACACAAATTTTGCCATATGAGTCAATGATGTCAATATCTTCAAAAGTGAATATAAATTAAACTATCTATTCGGAGTTAAAATTCTGTAATACTATTCAATTTATTCAAATATAATCAGGGAGGAGAATATGAGGATCCACCATTTCTAAATATATAATTAAATTTATGTAATTAAGGATAACATACAAGACATTGCAATAGATTAAAATACTAAAGATTTAAGCGTAGATCTGATTTAGAAGGGTAAGTCCAAGCTACACTTGGCAACATCATGGGGAAGGAGATTTCATTTGGCATCCAATAATTTCTTGTAATGAGTTACGATATTACTTGGTAATAATTTTAAAAATTCTGGAACCACATATAATCAAGTTAGAACAGTGAAATCGGAAATTTCGGACTAATAAATATTGATGCATGTGAAGTCTATAAGATTTCAAATTGGTTCAAAAATATTTGGGTCCTAACTAATTCTCTTGTCTAATCAAGTGTATGTGCGTTATATTTTGTTTGGATACTACCAACTTCCAAAGCCGCTATAAAACAAGATACAAGAGTTAAAATAGTTGCAACATCGATGATTGAGTTTAATAGGTGTAGGTAATTTCTAATTTCAAATAGCATCAAAAGGCAGCCAACAAAGCATCGACGAAGGAAATAAGCAAAAACGCATTATTTTAGAAAGAAGAAAAAGAATGTTGCCTAGGTTACACTGACCTTGCCAACCATGGAGGGATGTATAATGCAGTAGTAATCGAAAGTGCCCGATTTATCGAAGGTGTGGCGGAATGATTGTCCTGGCTGGATATCCCCAGAATTAAATTCAGTTGAGGTTGAAGTTACGGTATGTCCTACATGATGATCATTTGTCCAAGTGACAGTGTCTCCTACTCTGACATCAATAGGGTTAGGGTCGAACGAATTATCGTGTTTTATTCCAACTATTTTGACCTCATTACCTGTTTCGCTCGCTCCGCCAGATGCTGCTGACTGATCATTTGAAGAGGTTTGATCATTGTCAGTGGAGCCTGAGCCAGAATCAGAACGAGAGACTTTATGCTTTTTTGCAAATAAGTGAGTCTCGGGCGCAGTTATGGCATATGTTATGCTCATTACTATTACGGCCAAAGTCACGGCCGCAATTACTTTAGCTATTTTGAAATTCTCATTTTTTGACATACTAATAGACACGAAAAGGAGATTAGCAGATATTTGAAGTTTGGAAAATTAAAACAGAGTGAATAGATAGTAATGTGTATTTAAAAATTCATAGTATCAATACCACGCTTTTATTATAGTAGAAAATATGTTGTAAGTCAAATGGGTTAGAGTTCGCAAGCCAGTTGCTTTTGAAGGTTTGAAGTGTTTGGTTAATCTTATTCCAATTAAGAAAAGTCCGGTTACAATTATCGGTGTATTTCAACTCAAAATATTAGAAAAGTGTCAGCGAATTAATGCTAATTGGTATAGTTTCATAAGCTTATTCTTAGGTGTGGCAGAGGCCGACATAGTTTACGTTACTACTTACGATTATTGATTTCACTAATGCTATGCCGAATTCATTACAAATTCATGCTAGTTGTCATTTTTATTATTATTATTATTTATTTTGACTTCATAAGAGTAGTAAGATAGCTTCTGAATTACTTTGACCATACGGGAGATTGAATCTTACGGATTGCGAAATTAAAATTAAAATCCGATCTGAACTGCCTACTCAGGTGTCGAATATTGTCGATTCATCCTAATTTCAATATGAATAGTCGTTTGGTTAATTTATTTCAGATGAATTTGATTTCCACTTTAGTAAACCCTTTAACGAGAGCCGAATTAGACTAGCAAGATTCTGAATTAATCATCATGAAGACGTTCGTCATTATAACTTTTTCAACACCTTGAATAGTTTGTCGATATCATCTTCATTATTGTAGAAATGTGGTGAGACCCTAACTCCATTCCCCCTTGCTGACAAAACTATTTTGTGTTTTTGTTCCAACTCTTCAACAAGCTTCACAGGATCACTCTTCGGTTTGAATAGTATAATTTGAGATCTGTATTTTTTATCTTCCATCGGTGATAGTATTTCTAATCTCAAATTACGCAGCTTCTCAATAAGGTAGTCTGTCAACTTCAAGAGTCGACGTTCAATATTGCGTATGCCAATTCTCGATAAGTATTTTAATGCCGCATTCAATGCAAAAACGCTTTGGAAATGAGGAGTACCTACCTCGAACTTGGTTGCATCTTTTGACATATCCACTCTTGTATTATTGCGGTAAGATTCTTTCTTCTTTTGTCCAGATTGGCCAAAAAATAGCGGTTGAAAAGCCAAGTCTTCCAGATACTTTCTCCTAATGTATAATGCACCTATCCCAAATGATGATAGTAACCATTTATGTCCAGTGCCCACCATAAAATCAAGTCCATAATCCTTTACACTGAAATATGAAGCACCCAATGATTGTGTGGCATTTACCACAAGAAATAATCGATTCTTCTTGGCAATTTCCCCAAGTGCAGTTAAATCCTGTTTAAACCCAGTGGAATACTGGATGTGGCTAGTAACCAAAGTTTTTGCATTTCCGTTCTGCGAGATTATTTTCAGAATGTCTTCTGACAATATTTTGTTATCATCACGTGCCTGGACAAATAAGACATTGTTCGGATTAACGTTAAGCCAGGGCAAATTCGAAGACGGAAATTCTAACTCATTTGAGATTACTCTGCCTTGCTTCGATAACATGTGTGCTATTATATTCATACCTTCGCTTGTGGAGTGTGTAAATGCTATATCTTTTCCACTATCAGCACCAATAAATTTTGCATACTGCTCTTTTGTGTCCTGAGTCTTTACTACCCAATCATTCCATAAGTGTTCTGAGTGGTACATTATATCATGGTAGAACCTTATTGCCTCGTTGTAAACAGTTACTGGAATAGGACCAATAGCAGCGTTAGCAAGATAGGAGTATTTTCGTGTAACGGGGAAATCTTCTCTAAGCTTATCCCAGTTTGGCATATGCGGCCTGTATTAGATGTCATATATAAATATGAATACGATTAAATCCATTTTTCTACTGATAAGAATAATTTACGCATTTAAACATGTTCGATGCAATAGATCTGGTAGCTTACCCATGAACAATACATATTTGACTTTCAATTAGATCCAATAATCCGTACCTGTTCAGAAATGATCCCATGTATGGTCAATCTTCCTCGTATGATGGATTGAGTGTATAAATAGACAACAGCAATGTTCAATCCGCTTGTACATTTGAATTTTAGTCAGTTCCAGAGGCTAGGAATACGCACATGCATTATGTCATGAAATTTTGAATTCAAAACAAATTTTCTGATTCTCGTACTACGTCTTAATTGCCGTTAGTTCTGCATATGATGAAAGGTAATTTTAGTAATTGAGGAAATAATCAAATCATGACATGAAAATATTTTGAAAAAGGAGTAGCAATAGACTCTGCCTTCGGGCTGACCAACATTATGTAGAGCTTGATACATTTTCCAAAGCCTATTTGCGCTTCTGACTACAAAATGGATAAGTCTACCGAGGCTAACTATAGATCTATCGATAAGACTAACCATTAACTAATTAACCATCTGACGATTCATCTTAATTAATGTGTCAAATTGTTGATTTGTAAAATCAGAAATCCGATTTAGATAACATTTTATATTCGTTTTAATTCAATTCATTGGAAAAAGAATCTGATGATGGCGGCGCACTTATATCATGCTTGTTAATGCTCACCTTAGTCGAATAAATCTACTTATTGGACTTGCTATCGCAATTATAGTTTCAGACTCCATAATCTATTTTTCAGGTTCCAATAGCAAGGAGTTTTATTCAAATTGGATTATTACCATTAACGCTTCGATCGCCGCTGGACTTGCAATATTTACTTTATATAAACACAGACACCATGAGGGAATATTTGACAAGGCACATGCAGCCCTAGCCGTAGGTCTTTGTCTATGGCTTACCGCAGATGTTATATGGGCGTTATATCAAATCGTATGGGAAATCGTTCCACCAGTGCCCTCGATTGCCGACTTTGTATGGTTTTGTGCATACGGATTCTTTGCATTCTATCTGTATTCAACATATTTTGAGTTTCATAAACAATTCAGATATAGTAAAAGACTTGTGCTCTTTAGTGTCATTGGTAGCATAATTTTTCTGTCATATATACTCGTCGTGACCACAAGCATTGCTGATCTGTCCTCAAAAAGAGGAATTTCTATGTTTATTGTAGTCATTGCGTACCCTATTTTGGATTCCATAATAATTGTACCTGCGATTGTCATTTTGCTAAGCTTTAGAAAAGAACCAGTATGGTTCACCCCCTGGCTATTTGAATCAGCAGGTATATTTTTAATGGCTCTTTCCGACAGCTGGTTTGCACTTATTGTTGTAACTTCACTAATGAACCAGTTTTGGTTATCTGCACTATTTTTTGCCTCGCATTATATCATTATATCTGCTGGTCTACTCTGGTACATTGCCTTCTTAATTAAAGAAAAGAAAAGTGCCA
>JBEDUN010000132.1:0-3497 GCA_040414675.1 Nitrososphaeraceae archaeon
CTTCTAATTATGAAAATGTATTCAATAACTCTAAGGATAAATTTCTCATCATAATAAAACCAATATCAATTCCTATAATGATTAAACAGGTAGAACAGTTTTTGAGCCTATAACTAGTGACAACAATGAGTAGAATATTACTTGTTGATAATGAAGTTGATAACACTTCACTCTTTAGAGTGGTTTTGGAAGATAATGGATTTGAAGTTGATGTGTTTAACGATTCTACTTTAGTATTAGCAAACTTCACACCTGATTACTATGAACTCATAATCCTAGATATCCGTATGCCAAAAATAGATGGATTAGAATTATGTCTGAAGATAAGAAAGATCGATGATAAGGTTAAGATATGTTTTTTGACTGCATCTGAAATATACGATGAAAAACTGAAAGCATTACTCCAAGAACTAGATCAGGACGTAAAATGTTTTATTTCAAAACCAATTGAACTAGATGACTTTGTCTATAGAATAAGACAGGAATTAAATCAGCCTTAATTTCGATGCTAGGCTACATAGAGGGAGAAAGTTAGTGTTTCACTACTATCTAATCCTTTGCACTAGAAAATTATCTCCAACTTGGCATGCGCTTGATTGTACTTAACTCGTAGACCGTTACTTTTATTCTATCTGTAATTCCACTTACTCTCTGCTACTTCTAAATAGAATGTTGGCCGAATCCATAGTGAAACAAAAGCCTTCATAAGCAAGCACTCTGACATATGTCAGTTGTTGCCTACTCCTCTCTTCTCGAAACTGTTATAATTATTATAAATTATTTAGACTTAAAATTGACTAACCTATGTGGGGTAATTAACCGTCGCAGGCATTAACATAGGCGCAATTGTTCGTAACGAAAACCTATTTCGACTAAGCGCCAAGAGAGTAGTTTCTCCAAAAGCAATATTGTGAGTCATTGGAAATCACCACACATCGAATTAACTACAATTAATGGATCCTTAGAAGTAGCAGAATCTGTTACTAGGTATACTAGAATACAATTCTCTTATTCTTTTTAGTCCATGGATAATCGATGTCTAACCAGGACGAACCAGTTGATGAATCAACAGACGAATTCAGAAAAGAATTAGTTGAGAAAGAAGTCGAAGAAAGAAAGAAAAGTAAAGGTGAAGAACTAGTAGATGTCGGAAAGGAAACGATCGATATATCCAGGAATGATATTAGCGAAGACATTAGTAACGAATCGGTTGTTTGACTTAGGCGGCCTTGTCTAGGCGAATCTCATTTATTTGAGTGGCACTCTCCAAGTCCATACTCATTGAACCACCACCACAGTTGCAATAATCAGTCAATTATCGTAGCACTTTATGGTTATCACACGCTCGAACTAATATTGTAGACGTCTCAGGATTATCTGTTACTACTTTACATATAGCACGTAATGACTCATTACTGATTATGTTAGAATTCTTACCACCTAATTCCATAGTGGTTATGCCAGTTTCAGGGTCTACTGTTTTGTTCACTGTTTCCATACTAATGTCGATTGGAATATAATTGGTAGTATTGCCTATATGGATTGCTAACCTACCTCCAAAAACCATATCCCCGCTCTTCTTGCTCACAGTTGCTTCTGGCATAGAAGTATAGCCAACTAGATTGAATGTACTATTATCACTGGGTACATGTGTCATATTCTTGACTACTAAATTCTTGAGTGAATATTGGTCTTTGATATTATACTTACTGGGTGCAAGGTTTGTGGTGATTACAGGTGATATCACAATTGCACTTGTCGACTGCAGACATTCAATACATCCGTTCAGACTGCAAAAGAGAGTGCTAAAGAACTGTCTAAGATGGGCGGAAATACCATAAAAGCTTTCCAGCACATATCAAAAAACCCTGATAGAGTCTTTGTTCGCAGCTGGGCAGAACAATAAAACATAGACCAATAAGATAGCAAACTAAATCTGCACATTCACTACAATAGGTGCATTCTGATCATAAGACGATATAGTACAGACCTTTAACTTAATATCTTTATTTTTTTTAAGTATACAGGTTTTGCTCTTTATATTGATAAACTTTTTAAATCGCAATATTAATGAAAGTTTTGTTTATAGTAACACATTTTGTATATAGAAATGATATGATATGATGAGGAATACTAAAAGCTAAATTGACTGGTTTTCCCTTTCGATCAGATACAACATTATTAATTTATACGAATAATATTACTTATCTCTTCATTATACAATGAATGATCAACCGCTATATATTATTAAGCTCAAAATAGAGATATGGTATTAGGCACGCTCTGGACTATTATACTGATAATAGTGGCCATAATAGTCATCATACTACTACTAAAGTTCCTTTTTGCAATAATAGCGATTGGTCCTGTCATACTGGATCAACAACAGCAGGAATTACACATAATGTCAAATATGCTGTCACAAATACCTGTAAAATTCTAGCGGCCTAGTTTGGATCATTTAATTAATTTAATTTAGTTAATCGGTAGTACTTTTTACTGTTGTTATTATAATTAAAGTTGATAGGTTCCTACAAATCAAAAGTCTGCAATACGTAATAATGAGACCGCAAATCTTTCATGCAAAAGTCTACCACTGTGAGCCTTGGAACCAATTGCTCATTTAGTGTAGTGATTTCTAGCAGCCGATCTGCATAAAGGATCAAAAGTATTCTGCAGTCATGTTTTCAACATCATTAGAATATTTCCTGTTCCTTATGCAAAATCCATCTTTTTTTCTAAAGTAGAAGAACATGATTAAAACTATTCCGCTCATAGATCACATTGTTAATTACCCCACATAGGTTAGTCAATTTTAAGTCTAAATAATTTATAATAATTATAACAGTTTCGAGAAGAGAAGGCAGTCGACTATTGATAATTCCTCAATAGGTTATTCATACAGTACTTAATTTGTTTCAAATATTCATAGTGAGTATGAGTCTTCCTAAAAGAATACTCTTACTAGATAAAATTATGGTAGGATTTCACAGGTAGAGTATCTTCACCAGATCTTTGAGAATATTAAAAATGCTGAACAATTGCTACAAAGATGCTAGTGCCATCAGCGCTAGATGCGTGATATACAATCCTAAGACATTCTTTCCAGGCATTGTTACACTCGATCGGTTAGTAGAGGTGATATAATTTGATAATGTATATGTTGATCAGTTATTAAATAAAATTAAAGCATTGTGACTATAATGAGTTGTATAGTGTACAACTGGTGCTTTTTTTAACCAAAAGTAAACAAGGTCCCTATAGGTCTTTCAATGTATTACAGTTTTTGTGTTACCGAAGTACGCAGAAATATACGATAAAAACGAAGAACAAAATGCAGAATACTACGACGATAATGACATCAATAATAATAATAATAATGTTGAATGTTCTCTATGCAATAGCACCTTAACTATTTTTGATGCAGAAGCTGGAGAAATTGTTTGCAGTAACTGTGGTGTAGTAATACAAGATAACATCGAATCATTAGAAAAAGA
>JBEDUN010000133.1:0-30231 GCA_040414675.1 Nitrososphaeraceae archaeon
AGCTAGAAAATTCCCCAATATGGTGAAGGAGATCTTCCTAAAGGCAACTCTGTATAACATGTTCAATCGAATGACATGACCATCAATCAGATAAAGCAAAATCCTATTAAATCATGCAACAGAGCACTACAATAAACAAAGCAACAGAACTTGGCAAAGTCAGAGTTAATGTTATTACACCAAAGACAGCAATCAGATAATATATGAATAAAGACAATAATACACAAGATAAGGAAGAAGAAAGAAAAGTCAAACAGTTAAACCAGGAAATTATGCTTGTATTTGAGAAACATGCTACGCCCTTCGGACATGCCTCAGCATCGTTACTTAGTGTATTATATTTTATTTCAGAAAGGTATGGAAAGTCCCATCCAGATAATAGAAAGATGGTATTAAATTATTTTAGAACAGAGTTTGACAAATTTTTGAAGAAATTTGAAAATGCATAGATCTAAGCTTTAAGAATAGATTAATGCATTACTTGAAGTAAGGTTTGCATAAATACGAGAGCGAAGAGAGAAGACGAAAAGTTGCAATCGATGACAGAAACAAATAGCTGGAATCCTCTAAGTAGGTTTGCCCATTATTAATTGAGATCTATCTCATCTAATACAACAAGCAAAAACAAAATATCATTGATGAGCGACAACCTAAGGAATATGAAAAATGTCTTGTAGGCTTAACTTCAGTTCTGAGAGAAGCATGGAATACTGAATCTTCATTCTATTATTACTATTTTTATTGCAAATGCGTTGTAGAAAGTGAACTACTCAACCGTATAATCAATAATCATAGACTTCTGATAAGCGTTCAGCATGGAAAATTTGTCTAACTGTCGTCCTTTGTTTTCCGTCTTTAAAAATAGTATTAGGCTCATACCTTGCAGAAAAAGCAGCTATGTGGGTCAAGATTGGTTCTAATGCCCTACCTTTGTTTGTGAGCAAGTATTCAGTTTGTGGTGGTCTACTATCAATCATATTCCTCTTAATCAAATCATCATTTTCAAGCTCACGCAACCTAATTGAAAGTGTCTTTGTATTTATTCCTTCTATTGATCTCAAAAATTGACCAAATCGATTTTGTTTTAGCAATAACATATTTCTTATGATATGGAGTGCATATTTCTGTCCAAAAATCTTGAGACTGTGATCGATGGGACAGGTCTTCATGTCAAAATTTTTCAAGTGTTCTTGTAATTGGACAGGAATATCTACATGTAACAATATTACCATTCAGTAACTACCACACCTATATACTTACTTTTTTACAGTATATGTAGAATGTCAATGAGTATGTATGGGGTATATGGAGAGCATACACAAAATGCATGCCCACTCTACAACGAACAGACTAGAAAGTGGTTATTGGGAAATATTTCAAATGCAGAGAAAAATGCACAAAAATACGGAGTAAGAATCTTACAACAATATCACGCAGCTCTGGAACACACATTCTTATGGGTTGTTGACGCCAAAAATGCACAGTCAATAGAAGATTTGATGAGCAGAACTGTTGGAAGGTTCAACACAGTCAGAATTGTGCCTTTGATTACTTTCCAAGAAGTAATAGAAAGATGCAAGAAAGTAGAAGACGGAGGTTGTTTGACAGCACTCATTTAATGGTACTATTGGTAGTACCAGAAAAGAAATTGTCGAGTGCTTTTATTACAATGTCTGGCCTCTCTTCTGGAATAAAATGTCCTGCATTTGGTACTTTAATACCCTGTACATTTTGAGCTAATTGTTGCATACCATAAATAATACTAGGCATAGTAATATTACCGCCTAATACTGGAATATATCCTCCACCCATAGCAAGTACTGGCATTGCAAGCTTTGTTTTAGAATAATTCATGTTTTGAATCGCATCCTGTGGAAAAGCTCGATAATACTCAAATCCTGCGTGCAATCCACCTGGAGCAGAATAATGGCTAACGTATTCGTTGATATCTGCTTGTGCTATTGCAGCTGGATTGTACGAAAGACCACGATAAAACCATGGTAAATATATCATCTCTTTACCTTGTACAAGGGCTTCAGGTACGTCTGGTACTTGATGGAATATGCCCCACCATATCGGCATCCTTCCAGGAGGCGCGAAACCAGGAATTGTTAATTCCATGACTGCTAACTTCTTTACTTCCGTAGGATGTGCAGCTGCATAAGAATAGGCTACCTGTGTTCCGATATCATGACCTACCAGGAAAATTGTCTTATACCCTAACTTGCCAACTAGTTGATGTATATCCTCAGCTGCTGTCTTCCCATCATAACCAGTTGGTGGTTTTGAGGAGTCTCCTAGTCCGCGAAGATCAGGTGCAATAACAGTATGGTTCTTTGCCAATGCAGGCATTACTTTATGCCATGCATACCATGTTTCTGGCCATCCATGCAATAGAACTACAGGATCGCCATGCCCTCCAATAACATAGTGTAATTTAATACCATTAACTGAAGCCATATTATGAGAAAATGTCGTGTTACCAATCTGAAAAGAGTTACCATTAAGCTGTTGTTGTGCCATTACATTATGGTTTTGGTTTAATACTAATGGAAAGGCAAACATTGTGCCGCTAGTAAGAATGCCAATCATAAGAAACGTTGTTGCATTCACACAATGTGAAGTTGGAATGTGTTTATTTTTTCCGACCATTACGGAATCTGGTCCTCGGTTTGTTATAAATATACTGGGTATATCGCCATGCATTGTACCCCCAGCATAAGATTAATAATATATGAATGAATTAATCACCTATGAACTATAAAGAGATAATGTCCAAAATTGAAATGAATAGGATAGCGGCCATTCGTCACGGTTGTTCGATAAAAGAACCACGATAATTAAGTAAAAGGAGTATTGTTGATCATGGATATGAAATTAGAAGTTTTGTTCATACCTGTCTCTGATGTCGATCGGGCTAAGCGCTTTTACCAGAAACTGGGATTTCGCCTGGATATTGATGTTGCCAATGAGGGCTTCCGGGGAGTACAATTCACTCCTCCCGGTTCCAGGGCGTCGATCATCTTCGGCAAAGGGATCACCTCCGCCCAGCCAGGTTCAATCGACCGGCCGGTCCTGGTGGTACAAGACATCGATGCCGCCCGCGACAACTTGATCGCCCAAGGCATAGACGTGAGCGAGGTTTTTCACTATGCCGGTGGCCCCTTCAACAACTCCGTGGAGAACCCACACATCGCCGGGCACGACCCGCAAGGTCGTTCCTACTATTCGTTTGCCTCGTTCGAGGATCCGGACGGGAACGGCTGGCTGCTCCAGGAGATCAAGACACGGCTTCCAGGCCGCGAATAAACTTGACGCGACCACAGGACATGGATGTTGCAACCTTGGCAGGGCTCCTGCGTGAGACGGCAGAGCACCATGACCACTTCGAGAAGACGCACGCCAAGCATAACTGGTGGGACTGGTACGCGGCCTATCTGAGTGCACGTCAGAGCGGCAGCAGTCCAGAGGAGGCAACAGCCGCCGCCGATCGCTACATGGAAGAGGTCATTCACGTTCTTCCCCAATGATGTCGTTCTGGTGGCTTTCCTATCTTAGCATTTTAAACACACAAACTTTTTCATATTCCATAGTCCCACAGGAATTATACAGCTGAAGGAATATGAATATAGAAAGGGTTAAGAATTAAACATGATCTGGTGAAAGAGCATCAAAGACATTGAATTATTTAACAGTTTATGAAAACTATCATATCAGATCTTGAGCATTCTGATTTGTCTTAAGGATCTCGTAGAAGATTATAAAACATAGACCATTTCGAGCAAGATGGAATCTATTCGATTCAGCAAGAATAAACAATTATTTCCCATTCTATTATTGCTGCATGGTCTACTTACAAACAAACGTAATGATAGTTGATAAAAGAAGAAGCAAGATCAAAATAATAACTGCAAGAAGGTGTTTTTGGCTCGGGGTAAATATTTAGAAATCGCTTTTCTGTGAGATGAAATAAGAATCTACTACTTACAATCTATAATTATTATATAACAACGAAACAGGGATGATTTTTAGCAATGTGGACTTGGTATTGAAGTATTGTCTATCTATCAATCCGAAAGTAAAGGTGTAGAATTGAAATCCTTTTCCCTTAACATCAATTAAAATACTGTGAGCAGCGTAGTTGTTATGTATTGCTAAATTATACAGTCTTTGTCCGTCAATTCTGAAACTACCACCAGAAGATAAATCCTTGCCCAGTGATTTGAGAGATATTAGTGCCTGATGCACTTGCTCCTCTTTCTATTCCTTCATCGTTAGAAACAACTCCTCCTCCCTTTCCTCCTGCTATTAGATTTACAGACTTTGCATAGTATATCAATACAATGCACCCACTATCACTTTGCAATTTCATGTTATCCGGATTGTTTTTCTACTTGCCTAGAAGATATGCAATGTGAGGCTTAAAACTTGCAGTTGATAGGATTGAATATGAACCTGTCTGTTCTGGATTGAAGCCTTCAGGAGTTCCATCGTCTCGATTCATCCTAGGCTCTACTCTTTTTGTTTGGCAGTGAATAAAATAACTTGGACATCAGGTACTATAGTTGCCAACTTCTTGTCATTAGTAACAATAATATCTGCACTACAAAAAATATGGTATTATGCCATACTTTTCCCGCTCAGTAAGCGTTTCAAGTGTCGCGCCATTAGACTTCTAGTTCTTATTTACTACTTGCTATAGCAGGCTTGCCACTAAAGAAATTGTTTAGTAATTTTACTAAAGCAACTGGCTGTTCTTCTTGAATCCAATGTCCAGAATTTGGAACTGTAATAACTGTTACATTTTGAGCTGCCTGCTTCATAGAATATGCTATTATAGGCATAGTGAGATTACCGCCAAGTGCTGGATCAAATCCTCCTCCTAGAGCTAGTACTGGCATCGTAAGTTTGGTCTTTGAATAATTCATATTTTGAATTGCGTCCTGTGGAAAAGCCCGATAGTATTCAAATCCAGCACGCATTCCACCTGGAGCAGAATAATGGCTAACATACTGATTGATGGCATCCTGAGTTATCGCAGCTGGATTATACGCAAGATTATTATAGAACCATGATAAATATGTGCTTTCTTTACCGTTTACAAGAGCTTCTGGTAGATCAGGAACCTGATGGAAGAAAAGCCACCATACTGGTGTTCTGCCGGGAGCTGTAAGACCTATGATGGGGGCTTCCCAAACTGCTAACTTTTCTACTTCCGTAGGATGTGCAGCTGCGTAAGGATAAGCCATCAATGCTCCGACATCACCACCCGCCAGGAAGATTGTCTTATACCCTAACTTGCCAACTAGTTGATGTATATCTTCAGCTACAGTTTTACCATCATAACCGCTAGGTGGTTTTGAAGAGTCTCCAAGGCCTCGAAGATCAGGTGCAATAACAGTATAGTTCTTTGCTAAGGCTGGCATTATAAGACGGAATTCATACCATGTTTCTGGCCATCCATGCAGTAGAACAACAGGAGGTCCATGACCACCAATAACATAGTGTAATTGAACACCATTAACGGAAGCCAAACGATGAGAGAATGTCATGTTGCCCATCTGAAAAGATGTACCGTTAAGCCCTTGTTGTGCAATTGCAGCATGATTCTGGTTTGATAATACTAATGGAAAGCCAAATAATGTGCCGCTAGTAATAATAATACCAATCAAGAGAAGAGTTATTGCAGTCACATGAGGTGTCGTATGAAATTTGCGATAATCTTTTTTGACCAATACGTAGTACATCAGTCGGTTTATTATAAAAATATCGGGTACATTGCCAAGCATTGTATCCCAGTATGAATAGAATTATGAATTTTCTAGACAGATGTAAGTATGCATGTGTACTCCTTACGATACTGTGTTGCTAAGCTGTACCAGAACCTTTTATTGGATAGGAAAACGTCTTATTTAATAGCGTATGTGATGACGCAAATTGGACAGATAGTCATGGGAAAACCAAAGCGACTGATGTATACAAGATGATATTTGAAGTATACATTTTGGCGCCGTGACTTTAGGAATTATCGAATATGCGCAGCGCTAATGTGAAGATATCAGATCAACAGTTATTCCTTACCGAGGTGATGACCGAGCCTAAGCTCAAAGTCCCCAGGTTTCTGGAACCCCAGTTCAAGAATTCTGGCAATGCGTGACTGGGTTTCTGGCCATGTCAGCATGCGGAGAAACGTCTCCCCCGCAGCAACAAGATGAGCATCATTGGGAAGAAGAGACGATCGGTTGACTAGCCTCTTTGCTTCTGTGAGTACTTTCTTTTCAAAGGATGCGATCCTGCGGGCAAACCTGTCAACAAAGGCGTCTAATTCAGTATCAGGGACTGCTCGGTTAATCCATCCATAGCGTTCTGCAGTATAGGCGTCATAATCATCGCTGCAAGTTATGATCTCCAACGCGCGCTGTAAAGAGGAAGCACCCCAAAAACATCTCTCACAAAGTAGGAAATATGATTGCTTGGAGAGCACTTTTTTGTCATCACCAGATATGGATAAATGTACTAATAATAAAATGATTTATGCAATAGAGCTGATTGATAGATTAATTAGTATTACATTTTTTCTAATTCGTGCATAGCTTTGGACCGGAAGTCAGTATTTGAAGACGGTTTCTGATGATAGATAGAACCAACCAGCAGTACTGAGATAATCCCAGAAAGTAACTATACTGCCTAACCTAATTTCGTGTAACTACAAAAACGTTTAAACAGATAGTAGATCGGTTGAATGATTTGATGAATTTATGTTACAAAGGATAGATTCTTTTATTACTTCCTAATACGAACTCGCCAAGTATCCTTTGATTCTCCCTCTATTACTAAAAATTCCCATTTACGATTATCACAGACTGTCGGTATGGATTTTAAAGCTGATTCATCACTATCTGTTATTATCTCGAGTACATCTCCAGTTTTTAGGGAATTCATAGCTTTTACGGTCTCAAATGAAGGATAAGGACAAGCCATCCCTCGACTATCAAATGACTTTACTAGATTAGTATGCAAAAGATCAGTTGAAGATCTATTGATCAATACTCTTGGTTCTTTTAACATTTTTGCTGTCATAATATATTATGTCTCTTTTTTACTATTTCTTTATATAAATAATACCATACCACCATTCTTTGCTGATGGTAGTGCAGCTTTTAGAAATCCTATAACATCTTCAGATTCAACACCTTGTTCCAAGTTGTCCTTTGTTATGCCCATTTGCAGTAGCATCTCTTTTGAGGGTCCACATGCTGTAATTTCCACTCCTGCATCAATTGCATCCTTAAGATACTTGTCTAACGGAGGAGCACCTGGCATAGTTATCTTAGATGAACCTCCTTTCTTTACAATATCCAATCCACTCATTGTACAATATAGCTTGCATTTTGCTCCCATGGTTACTGCTCCTAACGCAAGTGTTAATGCAGGGTATGCTCTATTAGGATCGTTTGATACTAGTACGATATGAACTTCTTGCTGTCGTTGTTGTTGTTCATGCTCTTCTGTCATGTTTACTATACAATTAGGGATATTCTAGTCTAAAAAGGATATTGTCACTGTTATAACGTATAAAATTTTTCTGAAGATGTTGGTAGACGCGGCCAAATTGTCATTGTTTAATACTTAAATTTCTATATACGAGATACACTTGTAATTGATATGTTCTGGATACAAGAAATTATATTGGTTATGTTATTGATATAACGATAATTACTTAGATACTGTTGTCAAAGGAAATTCTTCGTTAGCATATGCTGTATTAGCAGCTAATGCTGTTTTTACCTCTCACTTATTAAAGTGAAAAAAGGAGTCAAAAGTGAGGAAGATAAACTTGTGCAATTTGATGAATTTAGATCAATGGCAGAAGAGTCGTATCCTTTGGCCGAAAAAGATGACGATCAAAAACCCCAACCAAATGTCGTAAATCCGATTATAAAAATCCACTTCATTGTCCAGGATAATTAGAAAGTCCTAACTGGAAACTGGTAACAAAATACAAACGGTACAAGTATATTGCGTGATAAAGTGAAGGATGATCCAAGTAGCAATGAGTTCGACATAAATATAACAAGTTCTAATTAAAAGATAGAGCTTAGAAATTTATGATAGAAGGACGATCTGAGCCTGTCAGTCACCAATTATTGGAACAAGCTCGTGCAAGGATAACTAGAACACTAATTGATGGTATACGCTTCAATGTATCGACTGATGAAGCAAGAAAATACCTAAAAAGAAATGTAAATACTAAAATAAATTTGGTGACTATGTTTGTAGATATCAGTGACTCAACGCACATGAGTCTTTCATTACCACAGGACAAATTTGCTCTAGTCATACAAACCTTTATTCAGGAAATAGGCATTATTGTTTTAGGTTATGGAGGATATCTGTTCAAGTATGATGGTGATGCCGTTATCATATTATTTAATGCTAATTTTGATGAAACAAAGGCATGCGAGAACGCATTAAACTGTTCGACTGCAATATTAAGAATCCTGAGGGATGTTATTAATCCTATATTTAGGACAAATGACTTACCAGAAATCAGAGTAAGAATAGGAATGGCCTATGGCCATATATTGGTAGTCCTCTATGGCAAGAATTTGGAGATTGCACACATAGATATTATTGGTTCTAGTATAAGTTTGGCTGCAAAGATAAAGTCTATCGCAGGGGCCAATCAGGTATTGATAGGAGAATATATCTACAATATTCTTTTACATTCCAATAATCATGAATACTTTAAAAATAGCAAATTTACCGAAGTAACTCTTGATCCATCAAGATGGAAGTATCTTTCACACTTTGATTCTCAAAGTATGTATCGGGTATATCAGTATGTTGAGCCTTGGTGGGGAGCATAGTTTTGGCTCTGCTGCTTTAACTTCAATGAAGTCTCTTGTTACTAATGTGAGTGGCGGCATTGTTCCCCTTTCAGGACATTGGATTGCCGAAGAGAGACCTGATTTTCTTATTAAGGAGCTCACAAAGTTCTTTAGCAAGTGACAGATAATGGCAACTACTAAACAAATATCTATCTTTGACAGATATAACAGATATTGTAGTAAGTGAAATGGTAAATTCAAGTTTTCTGATATTCATCTCGTAGTGGTGTTTTATTGAGATCTTATCTTATATACTGAATGTTCAGTATAGTAAGTCCATTGTGTGTCAAAATGCAAATATAAGATAATATTGTTGATTGGCTAGTAGCCAAAATATGGAGCACAATCGAATACATTTTAAAGCAGAATTCATTATAAACGAAGGAAAAAAAGAAGAATACAAGAAACTGATAAAGGAAATGAGCAGAATGGCAGAAGCTAACGAGTCAGATACAATAACTTATGCGTTTTATCTAAATAAAGATGAGACAAAGTGTATTGTTCATGAAACGTATGCGAGTTCAGAGGCAGCGCTTGTTCACAACAATAGCGCTGCATCACAAACAATACTTACAAAGATTTTTAAAGTCTCTAAGATAAGTAGATTTGATGTTTACGGTAATCCTAGTGAGGAATTACAAAAGCTGCTAGCTAATTTTGGTGCACACACTTACTATCTATTTGCTGGGTTCAGTCGTTGACTTTGGCATTATTTTAGATTATCATTTTTTATGATATCAGATCAATATTGATTGACGGATAGGATTTGAAGATGCAGAGCCCAAGGGGTTATTTTTGATCGACGGTGAGGATAAATGTTAGTCCTTATGATATGAAACAATATGTAGTAGATCCTGCAGTTGAAAACGAATGGTCTCTAATCAATACTTGCATACCTGATAACTTCACAAGCAAGTTTCTTTTAGGGCTGATTTTGGATACAATTCATACCAATCAACCACAAATTCATTGAGTGAAGATAGAGCACCTTAGAAATCTATACCAAATGCTTCTTTGCAAATTCACGAAACTTTACAACCCATGGATGATTTGATGTAGCAAATTCTTTCATCGGATTCTCTGTCTCTAATAGTAATTACTCCAAGAGCAGGAGCACTGCTGCCTGGTGGACTGTGTTGAATCCAAACTTGTTCTCGAGAAATACCTACAAGTTTATAAAATTCATCATGATATTTGGTGTGAAGAGTTGAGAAAATTAAAGCTGCAAGTGCAAATATCCATAGATGGCTACATTGCCGGACCCAATGGCGAAATGGATTGGATGGTCTGGAACTGGGATGATAAACTCAAAAATTATGTATTTGAAATAACTGAATCAGTCGACACAATTATTTTAGGACGAAAAATGACAGATGGCTTTGTTTCATATTGGTCGGATGTAATTACCAAACCTGATGACCCGTCGTCAATCGATCGATCGCATGCGTTTGCAAAAAAGATGTTAGAAACGCCAAAAGTTGTTTTCACAAAAATACTTAAGAAATCAAAGTGGGTGAATACGGTTCTTGCTACAGGCGACCTTACGGACGAAATCATGAAGCTCAAGAGAGAAAGTGGTAAGGACATTATCGTATATGGTGGTGCTACGTTTGATTCTTCCTTGATTGAAGCAGGATTGATAGACGAATATCATTTGTTCATAAATCCCGTTGCTATTGGAAGCGGCATGGCAATATTCAAAGATTTGAAAGAGGTCCAAAAATTTACTATGATAAAATCTACGCCATTTGACTCTGGAATAGTTGAGCTTCACTTTGAGCATAAAAGAAACTAAAAGATACACAATGGATGAGTATCTTAATGATTTTTAATCATTTCGAAAATTTCATTATTTTAGCAGCACAAGATTGTTCGTAATTGTAAAAAGAATCTTCTTGTTTGATACATTCCTTACATATACAATATTTTGAAAATGTCCTTGCTTCACACTTTGCTAAATAGTCGCATTCATTGCAACCTGTTTTCTTTCCACAGACAAAACATTGTAATTCAGCAACCGGTGCCCATTTTACATTTCTATTCACTATAATCTGTTTTATTTTGAAGATTGCCTTTCTAATAAATTTAGAACTCAGTTCTCTTCTTGCATGGATTCCAATATCTTTGCATTTAAATCATCGATATCCAAGCTTGCTTTTAGATATTTTGTAAAATCTGAAGGAGTAACTATGTCTAAAGGTTTGTGTACATCACTGTTTTCTATCACAAGAATATGTCTTACACCATTCTGATTCATTATATCAACAGCTTGTTCAACTGAAGCATCTGCATCAATAGTAAGTAGTGGAAAAGACATTATATCTTTAATTTGTATGTTACTGCTACTTGCATCATTAACACATACTTTTCTTACTAAATCTCGTTCAGTTACTATACCAACAGCTTTATTGTTATCGTCAATTACTACTAATGAACTTATATTCTTGTCTCTCATTTTCTTTGATGCTTTTTGAGCTGAATCTGAGATATTGATTGTTTCAAGTGTGTTATTCGCCAGTTGTCTAATTGACATTTTTTTAACAGACATTAATGAGATGGAATGAACAATTGGTATCTATAAAGATTAATACTGCAGTGGAAGAAGTAATACATTAGCAGAACCATAGACCAAGAAAATAAACTTGTTAGGTAGCTAGCAAATATCTGCTAATCATACAGAGTTCCATAAAATATAGTTACTAGTAAGTGACTAATTATTCCAGGTTTTTTTCTCTATCTTATTTGCATTTATTTTATGCTTGCATTTACCTTCACTTCATGTGTCATGCTATAGATTGCAGGGCATTTTTGTTCTGCCATAGTTACCAATTCTTGTAGTTGTTGTTTATTGGCATTATCACTTTCTGCATCAATCTGAAAATTAATACCTTCTGTTATTGGTTCATCTGCTACATCAAATGTCTTGGCAAAGTTAATTAAACATTCAGTGTTAACATTGAGTTTAGACAGTCTTATCCCTTTAGTGGCTGCAATAGTTACAAATGTACTTATAAAACATGATGCAATGCCAGTTACACAATAAGCCATTGGACCAAGCCTATTTCCACTTCCTCCTAAAAATGAAGGAGAATCTATTTCAATCACTTGTTTGCCTTTCTCATAAACTAATTCAGTTTTAAACTGATAACCCTTTTTTGGATCAAGATTCCACTCTCCTTGCAGTTTTATTGGCTTTTTAAGAGTTAGTTTATCTTTCTCACCATTCTCAGTAGTTTGTTTTATGTTATCCAAGTTTGTATTATTGATAATATTATTACTAGTAGTACTAGCCATTGTTACCATAGAAGTCTGCCTTATTTTTAATATGATGAATATTGTGCAATGCAGTGCAAACTCAGATAATATATTTTCTAATTGGTACAAGTCCATTAATGGCTAATTATAATGCTACATACTCTTGTGATGATTATACGGTAGGGAATAATATCAAAAATAATGAAGATTGTGACAGCCAAAATCAACTGCCAGCCAAATGGAAATTTCCTGCACTCACTAGGTTTAAACAGGTAATCGTGAAAATACAATGAATCCTAATATTATTGTTGTAGGTGGAAGTTTTGCTGGTCTTACCGCAGCCTATGAATTAAAGCGTTTGTTAAAAAATAAAGTCGACGTCACTGTTATTGCAAGACAAGATCAATTTGTTTTTATTCCTTCTTTTATTTGGATAGTACCAGGCTGGCGTAGACCAGATCAGTTAACATTTGACTTAAAGCCTGCATTAGAATCCAAAAAGATACAGTTCATAAAAGCGACTCTACTAAAAAAGGAAAAGGAATAACAACAACTACCTAGAATAGTGCTGATGGCCATTATACATAAATATGAAAGGTCTGTCCTATTATCATCATTATAAGTTTTGTTTACTTCTGCCAATCTTAATCAATTCTCCTATAAACACACTCTTGACAAACTCTGTATCTTTTAGTGCCGTCAGCTGAATTTCATGCCTAGATTCCAAATGAATTCCGCAGTTAACAACTGAGGCAGCAATTTGTAAATGCAAACATCCCAAACTTTACCGTCTGTTTTTAACAATTACAACTATAGAAACTGGAAAAATTACGCCAGTAGAATTTTGTTTGGAATGTGATTGCTCAAGATTCATAGAAGAAAAACAGGAATAGTATATTCATTATATAATAAAGCGCTATATTATTGATCGAAGCTTATCAACCATTATTTTGGATTGTAGCTTGTCAACTTGAAGGATCTCATTAGCATTTGGTCTATAATAGGTATCAGATGGACTATTTTCGCTCAAGTTCCTGTAATCTTGCTGTCATAGCCACAAGTTGATCCGATAGCTTAGCATTGTAATAAGCATAACCCTCTTTATAGTACCAAAGCTTATTAGTAATACTTAGTCATATTTAGAATACTAGCAAGTAGAAGGATACATTCACGATATAAGTCTGAGACAAACACAAGTAGACAAAATCGTGAGAGGGGTTTTTAACAGCCATGTGTACTAGGGCTCTTGTTGCGACCAGTACTACAAGGCTGCTATTTTGTCCCCTATGTTGATTCCTCTACTTGCTGGAACTCTTGTGGTTAACTTGGTGTTTAGTTGGCAAATAATCACTTATTCAGGCTAAAAAAACATTGCGCTATAAATATTATAGAAAAAGATTCGTTTATTCTCTCTATTGGATATTCCAGTTCTACATTTTTGCATACATAATATATATGTATATATGTATATATACACAAATATATGTCTCGTTTTGGTGGGTTTCAGTATAGCCATAGCATAACAGAAAAGGCGATGCACAGTTCGTTCCTATGGTTCATCAATTGACAAGTTACTGTAGTATGGTATATCCCACCTCAGCTATATATAGCGGCGAGTGAGTGTCGCAGAACAGTTCGGCCTGGTCGGATTTATGCAGGCTTATGAGATCGTTGGCAGGTCGGGCCGGCAAACAAAAGATAGGACTTATGACTTGAAAGTATATGCTATGCAAGATAAACGTGAAATGATGTACTACATCAGTAGAACAGGTAACTTCCGCCTAAAAACATTCAAAGATTCTGGATTCTAAATAGTGTTTAGAGGGCCTCATTAAATTTTGCAACTTTACCAGTGCTCAGATCCACGATTACGTCAGAGAATTGATTATTATTTTTTACTAGCTCTATCTCATACACTGATTTTCCGTATTTTATGTTGCGTGTCACAGATTGGATATTTGTCGAACCACCGTGAAGAAATAAGCTGAATACCACTAGGGCTGATGTCGAAACTCCAATTATTAATAACACATATAGTCCATTCATTTGATAGAATACTCCAAGGCAAAGGTATCATATTTGTATATTTAATGATTATGGGACATTCATCTATATGAGTAACTCTTATCAACATTCTCCTCATCAAATAGCATATATCTTCATATTTAGAAAAACATGTCATAACTAATGAAAATCTTAACCGTTACCAACTTTCTTTCCTCAACTGTAATTGGCGAAACGAGCAATTGTATGGAGGATAGTAATTTTGCAATCATAAAAAATATGACATAGCTCAAGATGCTACTTTAGAAGAATAATCCTTAAACTTTCTAGTTTCTAGTTCGGGTATGTTGCACTGCATTACACTGTACATATACTACCTAAATAACACTCCTCTTTCATAAAACGCGAAGACATTGGATGCTCTCCATTGTACTTCAAAGACAAAGACAAGTGATATGGTAATGGTATTGCCGCTCTCTGTGGTGAACGGTAATCCGTTACCATATTTTTAGAAAAATACTTGTGATTACTATTTGCGAATCATTTTTCGCAAAAGTTAGTTTGCCCTATATGTGATTATGGTTAATTAGATTATTTGCTGTACAGGTGACGGTTCACTGTTATTGCGCCTGTTTTAGTACATATTCAACAATCATTAGATTTCCAACTATGTTCTCTAATTTTAGATCTGACAATTCTGTACTATGATATTTCGTAATGTAATCAGGAAATCCTAAATAATTCTATATATATTGGTAGATGACTTGTTGCTAGTAGTCGATGATGATCAGGATATTGCATCTTTAATTAAGATCAGTCTTGAAAAGATTGGTCTTTTAGTATCTTCTTTTACTGATCCCTTGTTAGCCTTAGAAGAGTTTAGCAAGAGTCCATCCAATTATGAACTTGTAATCTCAGATGTTAGGATGCCTAGTATGAATGGGTATGAGTTTGTAAAACAAGTAAAGAAAATCAACCCAAATGTAAATGTAATCCTTATGACTGCTTTTGAAATAGAAGACAGTGAGTTTCACCATATCTTGCCATCAATCAAGATAGATGGATTTCTTCAAAAGCCATTTTCCATGTCCAAGCTAAATGATATATTAAAGGAAATCAGGTAAAATATCTAAACTACTATAATTAGCCCTTACTACTCCCCCTATACTTATTTATTGTTAGGGATTTAGTCATAGCGAATTATATACGATGATGTCCAATATTTCACTGATAGATGGTATGATACAAGGTTTGCTAGAGCATCATTTTGTTAACGAGGCTGTAAACCAGATCATTCAAGCAGAATATTGCTCTCACTATCTAATAGTTTATCCAGATTTGACTACGCTAAGAGAGATGTATTCCCAGTATATTCAAAGGCAAATCAAAAATAATAATGAAATTATTCTTATAAACCCATTTTACGAAACTATTGATTCCGTTAGACAAAATCTCTCAAAAAGTGGGATAAATGTATCAAAATATGAAAAAGAAAAAGAACTTGTAATTATCGATTCTCTTAAAGAATATTTTGGTTCACAACCAGATATGCTTTTTAAAAGAAGCCTAGTCGAATATGCCAAGCAAAATGGAAAGAACGGTCTTTCGATTATAGGTGACATTGGGGCCTATACTCATAGGTCAAAACATAACGAGCTTGTTGACTATGAACTATCACTACCGACAAAATTTGATTTTGACATGAAAGGCTTTTGTTTATACCATCAAAAGGAGTTTAACAAGTTTTCAGACAAGCAAAAACAACAGTTAATTGAACATCATGGCAAGGCTGTCAAAATAGAATGATCTTAAACACTGTATAGAAAATGTATAGAAAAATATGTTATATCTATGGGTTCTATTGAAGACAATAGATATAGGCCCATGCAATAGTTAAGCTAATTGATGGTTTTTCATAATAAAATATGAACAAAGTTTGTTCTAGCGTCATGTAATAAAAATTCATATTACTTATTATGGTTATAGCACAATCTGCTAATATCAGAGTTTCAAGCTTTAAAAGAAGTACACCGTAATGTAAATTTAGGATGTTTTATTGAAAAGCCAGTTACAATAAAATATTTAATTGAAATATTATCAACAGAATTAGATTAGTAAAACAGAAGTAAATGACTAAAATGATAATTGCCAGTTTATTCTATTTTACATGATCAATAATTGAGACATCACCATTCTTGCCTCGAACGTCCTTAACTAGGACATGTTTTTATATTAAATGGTAAATGCTACATAATATGCTAAAATTTCTTGACGTTCATCCAACTGAAGGTTTTGATGAAATAACTCTAAAGAAAGCAATCTGTGAACCACCTGATGAATTTGGTGTTACAGTTGAGAATTTTCTATATAATATAGATGCTGATAGCCTTTATTGCATTCTTAATGCTCCCAATAAAGAAGCTGTTGAAAAGCATCACAAGACATACAACGTTATGTGTGAGTGGATTATGGAAATAAAAACTAGTGCTTAACACGATCAAAACTCTATGAATCCACCTAAAGTGTTTACTGAAATAATTAATATCTAAAAACGAGATTTTTGTGATTGGCTATGTGTCACCCTTGGGGGAAAAATATTTACCTGTAATCGTTGATACTAGATATTCTTGCTCCGATATCAGGAATTTCAACATTTCCCCATGTCACTTCTGATAAATCCATCATTTTCCTGAACGTATTAGCAGTTCCCGATATTTAGGTAAAAACGCTTTAGCAAAAAGTTCTAGGCTGATCTTTCAGTCTGTCTATCTAATTAGCAATCCGTTGACGTTCCCACTTCGAGACTGCAGTCAGGCTTATAGGTTGGATTATCTTATGCGTTAATCATGGATTATCTCATGCAATATTAGAGATAATCCAAAATACTCTTACAATCATTGTGAGTGGGTCTATCTTGGACCCATAATTTTATAAAGTAATGTTTGTAGTTATCCCCAACCAGACAAGCATATGCAATTACTACTTCGTTCATACGGTCTTTGTACAGCATAATCAAATTTGATACCACTATGTAGACGTCCTCTATTTCGGCCCTATTTGTTATTAATTTGTAATTCTAAAACCAAAGTTGTAAACTTTATCATTACTCGGTATCGTTATGTTATTTACACCTATACTCACAGCAAGTTTCGCATACCCTAACCTTGTCTCGAAGAAAATTGCAACAAGTTTATGTTATTCGCATCAATTATTTGCCATTTCTGGTTAGTATGTTTGAAAAAGACCTCCTAGACTTTAACAACAACAAAAATCTATGTGATAATAATGGAGGCAGGAGCATGGATAAAGAAATGACTGATAAAGGCACACATAAAATCTACGCTAATTATGATAATCGTTTCGCAGAATTCTTATCTACACAGCAACTTAAGGAGTTAATAGAATCATTGCGCGTTGCACCAAAAGGAACCACTTTAATTACATTCAGACACAGAGTAACTGACAGTTAAACGAAAGCCCTCTGTGCAGGTCTTTCCAATAGGAGATAAGATTAATTGAATTGAGAACAGACGAATACTACCTAATTCCAAGACCCGAACTCCATAAAATAAACGATTACGATTAATAAGAATGACTGCTTATAATAGCATTTAACTGATTACAAGAGATTGTAAATGTGAAACAAATCGAAATCGTTATTCCACATGAGAGACTGCCTAAGGTAAATGACATCTTGTATAAACATAATGTTGGCGGAATAATGTTTTATGAAATAAAAGGTAGAGGTAGGGCAAAGAGAGAAGCTCCAGTTATCACTGATGGATACCACTATGGGGAGAAATATATTCCTGAATTTGGGAGTCGAACTAGGGTAGATGTAATGGTATCCGATTCATCATCAAAACAAATAGTGGATGAAATTATCAGGAGTCTAAGTACGGGCTCAGATTCAGATGGTAAGATTTTTGTTAAGGATGTTTCTGAAGTATATGATATTGGATTAGGACAGCATGGAGAGTTGGCTTTATAGTAAATAATAGATACATTCAACTTTCACAGATTAAATGTATTGTGGTTACCAGCAGAATCAGATCAATGTTGATACCAATTAACATTAATTTGCTAACACTTTGTTAATTTTTTGATTTGAAATATGGTATTAGTTGTTAGCGATCTTGTTAATTAGTATAGGTTGTAGAAATATTTCTAGTAATATTGCCAAGACAGAGAAAATAGTTCAAGATTGTACTTTAAAGAAGTAACGCTTAGTCACAGGAGTCTATTCTGTTTGGTAAACGTTTTAACTCTCCCTTCTATATAGCCTTTAGAAGATAGATAGTACTTGTGAAATATCCGAAGCTATAAAAAAGTGAGTAAAGAGCATAACAACTATCACATAATTCTATTATATGACATCTAATAACAAGAACATACGCATCTTCTATTCATGTTTATACAATCTTTAATTAGCAATTCTACGATGATGCTTATTCATTTGCAAATGGTAGAGCAAATGCAAAAGTAGCTCCACTTCCATCATTATTATTATGAGCCCAGATTTTACCACCATGGGCTTGTACAATACTTTTGCAGATGTATAAGCCCAATCCTGTTCCCTGAAAGGACTTTGAAGCAAACTTGTCAAACAGCCTAGGCAGTATTTCAGGTTCTATACCAGTACCAGCATCTGTAATAGTAACTATAGTCTGATCATCCACCTTTTCAGTATTAATAATTATTATCCCTACTCCATTTTCGTGGTTCACATTTGGTTTACTAAATTTAATCGCATTATCTAAAACATTGGAAATTACTTGGGTTATCCTTGATTTATCTGCGACTATGAACAAATTACAAGGCTGATATTCTAATTTTATAGACTGTCCTAGTCGAATATCGTTCCCAATATTTGTTAGTATATCGTTAATACAATTCGTTATTACATCATTTAAATTGAAAAACTCCTTTTTTAAGTATAATGACTCACTTTCAATTTTTGTTACGTCCAAGATATCTTCAGCCAGCCTACTTAATCGATTGGCGTTTCGGATAACTGTTTCTAGCATCTCTAGGTATTGTTTAGTCGTATTAGGTTCTACTTCATAGTTCATTATAGAATGAGTACTATCTTTTAACATTCTAGAGTACATTATTTGAGACAGACCAAGTATTGGTACAATTGGGGTTCTTAGTTCATGAGCTGCCACATTGATAAATTCTCCTTGCATTTTATTTTGAGTTCTTAGTCGCTCATACATATCACCCAATTTTTGATGTAGCTCTGTCTGTTTCCAAAGACTATCGAATATGGAAGCATAGGCTGAAGCAATTGGCTTGCTGTCAGAGTATGCAGCTATTCCTGCCGCATCATACGAATTATTCATTGAATCACTTTTTGTCTCGATAATTAGGGATTCATTTCTATCAATAACTAGTATTCCAATTGTACTTTCTAAACTCTTGTCAACACTTCCAATTTCTAGCTGAGGCAATACCAAATTTACTTCATTTATTATTTGCAATATCTCATTTTGTTCAGCAGGAATTAATACTCTAACTCTGACATTACGTTCTATGGCATCTCTGAATGAGTGCATAATACCTAACCTTGCTTGTCGATGGAATGCGTTAATTGAGGAAAAGATTCTCAACACTTCCTCCTGTGCTGAATTTATTAAATTATGAGCTCGCTTTATGGAATACAAAGGATTTGGAATAATTTCTATAGTAGCTGGTTCAACACCTTCTTCAATATCTCTTATCCTATATTTAGCCTCAATTCCATTTTTCCATAGTTCCTCAAATATATTATAAAAATGGTTTACGTATACAGGTTCATTACTAAGCAAAAGACTCTGTACATTTTCGCCTCCCTCCATCCTTTCGATGGTAGCTGCTAATTCCTTATCTGTAACCTCAAAGCTCATCGGTGGTAGGTTTTTAAGATGTCTTATTTCTAGGCCAACATCAAGAAGTGTTTTTACTAAATTCGTGTTATCTTTATTTATGTCACTCAAGTATCTAATTCCTCTATGCTCACCTTTCTTTTGCCTTTCCAGTAGCTTTTTCTTTATATCAAAAAAATGATTGTAGACAAACTGCATTCCACCACATGTCAAACAAGTACTAACTTCATTTGAGCTGGCAGTTAATCGACTAATTTCTTTGATAATCTCTTGAGCATCCTCAATCACCCTAGTTTCATAATGTACAGTTCCCTCTTCTATTTCCTTAATCTTCTTTTCTGCATGTATTGATTTATTCCACAATGTCTCGAAAATATTCTGTTGCTGTTCTACAATTTCTCTAATATTAGTATGAATAGCTTGTTGATGCGGCTCACTCATGGTTATAGAGCCCAAATATTCTCTTTCATTGAGTAAGAGGTTAGCTTCAATTTCATTCATATGCCGTATTTCGGCGAATTTCATTAAATCCTTGCAGTATTGGAGGTTTTGCTGTGTAATTTCAAAGATATACCTTTGTACAGTGTATTTTCTATTATTGATATTTTTCATCGCTGTCCTAATTGATTCAAAAGAAAAGATGAAAAAAGGAAACTTAGAATTACCACAGACATCTATTCTTTGTTCTGCGTTATAAAACATGTCTGATATAGCATTTACAACTTCAGCACGATGTAATACCTTAATCTTCTTGTTCATGATGACGCGGCTGAACTAATTGGTAAAACTGGATGCAAATGATGCACCTCCTTTTTCATACAAATAATTCTCAATTTTATTAATTGTGTTTGATGATTATGTTGCTCCAACAAAAGAGCCGCCTTAAACCTATATTGTATATGTAAGTATAAAACGTTGACTAAAAGGTTATTGACAGCTATGTTGGTAGTTATATAGTTAATTATTCGAGCCATACCTCTTGAGGACAATACCGGCAAAGTATTCCAGGCGTTGGATGGTGTGAAGGTATACTTAATGAAGAATTATACAATTTATTAAGTCCAGGTTGATATTCGAAGCATCTAAATATCCTCGTCAATGCTGCTAGTTTCAGCTAAAATACGCCTAACATGGGTACTATTTATTTCCAATAATCACTGGTCTATCATTGTCGATAATTTCATTTATGCGACTTATCAGTTCTTCATTACCAATGGGCTTTCTTATGAAATAGTTAGCAGGTACTCTAGAAAGTATATCAGAGTATACACCGTAATACATTTCTCCTGCTGTAAGAAAACAGATCTTGAGATCTTTGTCTAATTTCTTAATCTCTCTATAAAATGAAAAACCATTCATTTTAGGCATTTTAATGTCAAGAATTACTAGATCGTAGTAGCGAGACTTGAAATTGTCTAGAGCAACAAGAGGGTATTCATATGAATCAACTTTGAAGCCATATTTTTTCAATATCGCCGCTACTGTCATATTAACATCAGGTTCATCATCGACAATAAGAATCCTCTTTGGCATTTGCATATCGCCAATACAGTTTTTGTTATTTGGCTATTTGGCTTTTACTATAGCTAATTTTGTCTGCTTATAGATACACGGCTTTATTGTGTCACTTGGTATCCTACAGGCAGTAAAGTGCCAGGCTGTTTCAAGTCCCAATAGAGTTCCTACGTATCCTATAACCGGGTATATCACATACTCAAGCATTTGATGAGATTATCTATTAGCTATTATTCTAGTTTGATAAGCAGCAGTTATGATTTATCATAACTTTTTTTATTTTCTTTCATTCCCTAACCCTTACTGTCTAATTCTACTGACAAGTCATGTTAGACCTGAGTTTTAAAATCCTAATGGGGGTTTGACTCCCCCATTAGTGTGAAGGTTATCAACGATAATTATGCGTTGGTCTCTATCTACCAGCTTGAAAGAATTCTATTAAGAATTACGATGATTGTTCTATAGTTCATTTTCCAGTAGAAATGTCTTGTTTATCGATCGTTTCCAAATATCATTGGCGATATCGAAAGTGATTTCGTTCTTGAGAGGCTTTAGTCCGTTGCTATTAACGATTTCTGATAACCGTGTAAAAATTTCTGATAACCATGTAAAAAGGGCGTAGGAAGTCTATGAATGGCTAACCTGCATTAATATTACATGTCAGAAACTGCCCTGCTGCTATGATACCAGTTGCTTCTTGTGAACCAGGGGCAGTTTGCTTACAGGCATCTGAAAAGGAGACAGGAACGTCAAGAGTATTTTCTGCAGTTACGGTAAAAGGACCGGGACCAATTGCAATATCGTGGGTACATATAAGACAAGAGAAAGTGGATAACTGAGGATTATTACCTGTAAGTAGTATAGGAGCTGGGCAAGCCGACTCAAGAGTCAACGAGCCACAGATGATTCTCAGGACTCCTGGCGTTCCGGTAGTCTTTGTTACTCCATTGTTGACATTATTTGCTGATCTCTGGTTACAGGAATTTGAAACTGCACTAGCAGCACCTACTGTATTACAGTTTGCAGCCTGTTTGGTATCTTGCTTTATGAGCATGGAGTCAGCAAATATATTTGGTACACTCGTTGCGTAGATTCCTGTTAATAAGGAGGAAGTTATGACAGTTAATATTGATAGGTTTACTATACGATTCGTATTCTTCGATTGAATTGTGAGTATATCTAGGTTGGGTAGCCTGATACAGAGTTATGTCACAGGAGTCAACGCGGTCGTATTTGTATATTAGATAACATTGAAACCGGGTAGTCTAGTCAGCCAGTGTGAACCCATTAAATAATTTAATCTTCAAATAGTAGTATGAGTAAGAATAGCACAAATACTCCTTCAAATGTCATTGCTAATGCCGTTAGATTTAACAAGCAATTTTTGGATTCTAACTTAGGCAGTAATCCTACAACTGTGAGCATAGGAAAAATGCTCACTGTTATGTCTGAACAAGATAACACGATAAGAACGTTGTCAAGGCTCTTAGGACGTGACTATAACGAGGAGCACTTACACGAAATGCATAATTCTCTATTTGGAAATATAGCGGACGTTCGAAGCGGCAGAGAAGGAATGCCTGTCGGTGTTATATTAACCCAGTTAACTAACTTCGTGCACCAGCAGAACCAGCAAATTCAAGGACTTATAGAAGAAATTAGAAAAACTATAAGCATAAACAATAGCTAAATAGGAAGACGAAATACGCACTTCAAGGCCTTGCTAATTTCTTGGCACACTACGGACAGTAGCTGAAATGCTCTAGTCTAGTAATTGGTCGCCCATAGCCTATAGAATACATGTACCAACAGCATTTTTCGCTGCGTTAGACCTATCGTGCTCAGATTGATAATATCTGATATCGTAATCCACTGTCTTTTCAAATTCGTTACAACTGGAATAGACTGGATTCTTAATAAGACAGTATGCAGTTCTTGAATGATAAAATCTAACCAGAGGCCTAACTAACTCAAAGTCAGATACTTGTAAGTTCTTCAAGGGATAATTTGTCCAAGGAATTTGTAAGCTGCTCTGCGACGTTTTTAAGCAAGTCAATAAAAAATTTTTCAGGTATATATCCATGCTTTGCAAGCAAATCAAACTTTGTTTCAAATTCAGTTTTATAATGCAGCAGAAATGGAAAGTCATCAAAATAATTGGCTGAGAGATTTTTTAATATATTGCTTATCTGTATTTTTCCATCCGAAGAAAATTATTAAAAGTTACTACTAATGTTCTATAGGGAATCCATAAAATGGGTGTAAGAAGAGGATAAGATAAAACTAGGATCTCGACTGATAGCAACGAAAGTCTTCAAAGGATTAGAGAATTAATCAAACAAATAATTGAACAAAGACTAATGAATCATAGAAATGTATTGCTTATAGCCCTTCAATCCATTATAGATTCACTGTAAAATTCAGTGTTCTTTATTATAATTTATCAGCTGCAACAATAACAACTACAGAGACACGACTAGCTGAATTTGATATAATTGACCAGTATAACCATAGACTATCTCCGAATGATCAGTTATACCGTCAACATGAAAATTCCAATGATGATGTTCCTTACTCGAAGATTATAGTAAACGTAGCAGAACAATTCTTTGATAGGATGGTAAAAGAGTTGGAGCATGTGTGTATTAACAAATTAGTACAAGCATTTATTTCAGGTTCAGTGACCTCACAGCTTGCTAAAGAGTCAATTCTAGCTTCGAAGCCTGTACTGCCGACGCAAATATATGGCAACGAGAAGAAAGATCCGCTTCCTGGAGCGGATGTGGTAATGCCTTGAAGTTATAGTACCAGCGATGTCAAGCTCTTACTACCTATTTGGCTTGGCTAAATTGGCTTTTGCGGTAGAAATCGCATGGCCGCGGCTAAATGGATACTCCGATGACCCGAATAAAAATAAACAAAATTATTATCAAGCATGAACAAATCCAGAAAAGTTTTGACGTAACAGTTGAGAAAGAACTCGATTATGTTTATCTGATCCAGAGACATTCGATGAGGATACGCCTAGATCCGACCAACTACAGAAAGATAACCGGGACAAAAATCGTGAATTATTTTATGAAAAATATAGACAAAACAAGCTAAAAGAATAATGATTTTATTAGCACCTTTGCATCTCACATATTGGTTTATCTCTACGGTATTATCATTATAATATATTAAAGATTAAAGTGAAAATAAATAGGTTACACTTTATGCATGTCATGACCGCCCAATAAACGATATTTTTGTGATCCAACAATTGAAATTTGATCATTGATATAAACTCTATTCCCGTCATTATAGAACGTGGACTATAAAACATTAAGTAAGGAGATGATGGCAGTAGTACTATAATATGGAAGGATCGCCGGATTCTAAGAGTATTTGACAATACTGGTGATTGGTTACTCTTAATGATGTCTATCGCTAATACGATGATTGGAAGTAAACAAGCATTGATTCTAATTTCTGCTATACTTGTTATTTCCATAGTAGATTCTCAATTTATTAATACTTTCTATGGAACTGATTTAGACACTCCAGGTAATCCACACCTAGTTTTGTTTATCTCTTTTGTTATTGTCGTTTCAGTTATTAATATAATATTACTGAATTTTATAAAAAGTAACCATCTGCTAGATAGAACTAGTAGACCCAAATTGTTAAAGATTGCATATAATATAACACGCATTGTTCAATACGCTACACTACTATTATTGTTCATTACAACCTTCGAAATGCTTGCTTTTCAAAACTACCATAGGATTTGGTCGATTCTGGTAATAGACCTTAGTCATTTTTGGTCAGCAATATTGCTTGGAGTATTAGTATTTACATTTATTCAATGGCTTAGAATAGTAAGAACATATACAATCCTAATCTATGCGATAGTCTTTGGTGTGATCTTATTTTTGACTTTGATTACAGTCCCTGTGCTAACTGAACAGTTTAATTATCAATCTCAATTGATTTATCCCCAAGATTATACAACCTTAATTGTTGCAGTAAGAGTCCCATCAGAAGATATTTCATTCCTATACGGACTTGGAAACTATGTTTTGCCTATCTCGTTAATTGCGTCTTGGTTCCTTACAGTCTCAATACTTAAACCATATATGACCAGAATAAACAAGAGCATGTTTTTGTTGCTGGTTAGTATTCCCTTATTCTATCAGCTTTTCACCTATCTAATTAGGGATGCAAATATATCAACAATTCCTGGCTTGACTGATATTCTATATACTAGACAATTTCAGTTTATCTAAGGAATTAGCTACCAGATATCTGGGCTGTTGTTTGCAGTTGCATACTTAACTGTTGCAAGAAAGATGAATGCCATTCAGTTTGTGTTGACAATATCATTCAGATTTTCTGCCTTCATCTTTATATAACTTTCTTACCGCTAGTCACTAAAGTTAGGTTAGTTGGCAATTATTCATATTTTAGTATATATGCCTCAACATTTCATTGTGTTTGTAGGGCAACAATATTTCATAAATTAGTCGATTGATTCATTTGCAATACTTGATGCCAGATGCAACTCTCACGCTCTATTTTTCGAGCGATGTAGTAATTGCGCACGTGCATACGGAGCCCTTGATTAGCTGGAATCCTAGCTAATGACAATCGCCTTCATGAACAGCAACAACATCTTTCTGAGTCTTCTTCTGCCTCTATTACAGATCCTAAATACCCACAAAATCAAGGATCAAATCTACATACCATAATAGAACCGGAAGCAAGAGTATCTCTAAAACCACCATTTATCAAAAGGATACTTCTGGTGGACGACGATCCTGATGTTACTCTAACTTTCAAAGCAGGTTTAGAGGGTCATCATTATGATGGCAAGAAAAGATTTGAAGTATACGCATATAACGATCCGTTATTATTAGTAAAAGAATTCAAACCACATTTTTACGATATTCTTTTAACTGATGTCTATATGCCAAACATGAGTGGGTTTGAGTTATTTGAAAAGGTAGTAGAATTAGACGTTAACATTTGAGTATGTTTTATGACTGCATTCGTAGTAAATATTCAAGCTCTTAGAGATGTATACTCTAATGTCAATTTAGGATGTTTTATCGAAAAACCGGTATCAATAAAATATCTGATTGATAGATTATCTACTGAGTTGGATTAACAACAATTAGATAGTATTTAGTAAAGTTTGAGAATTACTAATTGATCATAAAAATTCGATGTACTCACGATACCATACAATAGAACATACCCAAGTTATACAATTTACTTAAGCAGAAAAGATGAGTACTGCAATTAAGAACGACCTTATGGCCTGTTTACCACTAGGAATAATTGGACTGTACCTGGCCAGGCAAGTACTATTTAGGTCTAACTTAACCATGTTAACTACTATCATCAAATAAATAAGTAAAAGAATAATCTGTAAATAAAAGTTTATCTCAAACAGAGTAGTATTCAGAATGAAAAAATGTTTAAAGTCACTTTGCCTAATGGTCGTACACTTATTCCTGCCTTAGTTATTATAGATATGCAGAACGGTTTCGTAGCAAAAGGAGGATCTTATGACAAAATAGGATATAATACATCTCTATATAGAGAGATAATTCCAAAGATTAAGGATTTAATCGAATTCTGTAGGAGTATGGGTATTCCTATCTATTACACCGAAGCAGTGAAGGAAGATAGTGGCATTGATATTCTCACAAACGTCCATAACATCTTACCAAAATCAAGACAGGAGAGGTTGAAAGTACCGATCTGTGTTAGAGGTACTTGGGACGGAGTAACAATCGATGAACTAAAACCCAAAGAAAAGGATCCTGTAGTTCTCAAACGAAGGGATTCTGCTTTCCAAGATACAGATTTCAGAATTATGCTCCAGAGTCAAGGCATTAACTTGCTATTTTTTACTGGCATTGACACTTCAATTTGTGTAGAGACTTCATTAAGGGAAGGATTTAACACAGGCTACGATGTCGCAATAATATCAGATGCTACGGCATCTGGTGACAAGAGACATTACGAAACAACTCTGGAAAGGGTAAGAGATTATTATGGAATAGTAATGGACACAGAGAAGTTTAAAGAAGCGGTCTTGAAACTAGACAAGATGCGAAAAGGTGAAGCGAAGGCCTTTTTAGACTCACAAGATCAAGTCAACGACTGGTTGAAGGAATTTAATTTACTAGATCCTAGGCAATTTCCTGCTGAACAAGTTAACCTTTAGAATAAATTGGTCGTGGTCGCCGCTCGAAATACAATATCTAGTGCCTTTACCACTTCGAGTTGGATTATTTGTTTGCTTTTTAAACTCTAGTCCCACAGTGAGACAATAAGCATGAGTAAATCCAATCGCTCCCATGGATCACAATTCTTGCATGACCTTGTAACTGTAGACTTTAGCAAAGCGGATCTATATGGTGGTGTGAAAGTTGCAGCATTAATAGCACCGATACTTGTATTGGGACTCTTCACCGGACATGAATCCTCTCTTGTCATATTGGCAGGTGCATTCGTTTTAGCGATAGATTTGATGGCGCCACCTGGACCACGAACTCGTCTCCTGCTAGTTGTTTCATTAATCTATACAGTAACTTTTGCCATAGGCATACTTATAAGCATGGTTGATTACCTTCTTGCGCCACTTCTAGCACTTGGATTATTCTTCATAACGTATCTCAAAGTCTACCCAAGAGCCTTCTTACCCTTAGTATTTGCCGCTGTATTTTTTATTACTTCAGTTCCATCCCATAATACCACATTAACTACTGCTGGTATGGGATCTCTAGAGGTTCTTATAGGTGGATTATGGGCAACATTCCTTACTGCAATCTTTCCCTCTCGTAAATTGAAACGACAGACAACCGATCAATCTGTGCAAGAACATCAACAACAATCTCGGGCCAAGTTGACACGGCAAGACAGATTCAAACCTTTTACTAGTAATCTGTCCATACACTCTAAATATTTTCAATATGCATTAGCTTTTGCAATCACAAGTGTAGTCGGCCTACTTATTACCCAATGGTTTAAGTTGCCTGAGCCGGTTTGGATTTTGGCAACAATATTGGCCATCCTAATGCCATTTGATGACATCTCCATGGACTTTGATAGAGGCATACACCGTATTATTGGTACCCTTATTGGGGGTATAATTGCCATTGTAATAATTGAAAGCATCGAGAACAAAGTGTTACTCTCTCTTTTTTTGTTATTATTCTCTGGCATTTATGTTTACGTGGTAGGGACCAAAAACTATGCCTTTCGAACTATATTTGTAACCGTTATGGTTCTGCTTCTGGCTGATATCCCAAATCCTAGTAGAGATTTGATAACTCCATTAATTAGGTTCGAGAATATTATTATAGGCGCTTTACTTTCTTTCCTTACGTTATTTATTATTTTGATTGTTCCTAAGATAAAATCGAATAGGGCTATGCGGAAGGTTGGTTGACAAGCTCATACCGTAGGTGGCAAAATTGAGTCAAATTTGAGTTAGAATAGTAGGATCAGTGAATCGGAAATTTTAATCATTTAAGGATTATTACTCTGTTAGTTTAGATATTTGTATGACCCTGAATTCGTAAAATAATGTATTTATGTACTGGTATAGGATCATCTAAAATATGATATCAAATTTACAAGATATTGACACCAGATTCTAAGAAGTGAGTACAGAATACCGATACCATGTTTGATTTCCTATTAGAAATTTTACAGAGACTCCCAAGTAACGCACCTAATATTTCTGCTGTAAAGTAATAGAGTAATTGGATTTTTGTTATGTGATTTGTAATCAGAAAGCCTACTGTAACTGCAGGATTGAAATGAGCCATAGATATTTTTCCGAATAAGTAGACTCCTAGAGCAACTCCGAGAAATGGAGCTAACGCAATAAAAGGAATACCTAACTTTCCATCCAGCATAGCATCAACTACCACAGATCCTGTAGCAAGAACTACTACTATGAATGTGCCAATAAATTCTGCGATAAATGTTCGTTGGTTAGTAGTTAACCTGTTTGCTATTTTTGTAAGATTTTCTGTCCCAATCTAAAGGCTCACACTCACATTCACTCGCAAGCAGACAGACAATCAATAAACAAGCGAATTACATAAATGTAGAAAAATAAACTAACGACCTACGTCATTAGTCAGTTTTGCAATCCATTCTTTTACCCGTACCTCAATTTCATCTCTAATCTCTCTAACCTTTTCTATTGATTTTCCCTTTGGATCTTCTATTTCCCTATCTATCAGATTATGAACAAACATAGCTGGACACCAGTCCTTTTCCATATATCCCATGTTAACTATTTTTGGATGAATTTCTCATCAGGTCCTCGGTAATATCCTTAGGTCGTTGCTTGCTAATGTCTATACCCGCTTCATTCATCGCTTGTATTGCGATTGGATTGCCTTCTGAAGTTGGTTTAGTTCCGGCACTAAGTAGTCGATAGTCTTCTGGAGCATACTTTCTAAAAAAGTCCTCAGCCATCTGACTACGTCCTGCATTCTGAACGCATACAAAAAGAACTGTTTGCTTTTCTTTAGATCTACTCTTAATGCCAAATGAGAATTTCACGACTCAATTCACTCCTTTATGCCTTTACTGCCTTTATTACCAAACTGGTAATTCTTCTGCCTTCAACATTATCGCCGCCGTCCATATACAATCTTTCTTCCAGTACTTCTACATTAGAAAATCCT
>JBEDUN010000134.1:0-8960 GCA_040414675.1 Nitrososphaeraceae archaeon
GTCTCCTAGTCATAGATATGGTGACAACATTAAAGCTTGTATCTGTTGTGATTTTAATAGTTGGATTGACATTGTCTCAGTTGTTATTGCTAACGTCATCAGCAACTATAACTTATGTTCAGGCCGCCACTGATAGCAGCGCTACACATTCTTCTCTCGGGGCTGGAGTGGGTGTAGCCATATCTTCTGCAGCTATAGCTGCAGGGGTCAAACCAGAAACTGCTTATGCTGCCGCTGGCGCCGCAGCTGCAGCTGCAGCTGAAGGAGGTTCAATTGCAGACATTGCAAAAGCAGCAGCTTCATCCATTATTGCTCATGGTGGCAATAATGCTGAGGCAGCTGCTGCCGCTTCTGCTGCAGGAGCCGCAGCTGCAGGCGCAACACGTCAGGCAGCAGCCGCGGCGGCAGTAGCAGCTGCTGCAGGTAAGCCTCCGTCTGACATTGCTAGTGCTGCTGGTGGAGGAGTGGCAGGTACTGCTGCGGCAAATGCTGCCGTACAATCTGCAGCCATGTCTAGTGGAGGAAAGTCTACTGCCACAAATATACCTCAAAACACTTCAAAGCAACAAAATCTCGCGAACATCTCTGAAGTCGGTCATCCAACTATATCATCAATAAAACCTACTGTTGCACCTCCTCGATTACTATCTGCTCCACTGCAGTCACCAACACCCATGCCTTATACTTCACTTCCTCCTCCCTTTCCGTCTTCCAGTCTATCTTCAAACCGGACCATTTCATCAACTCAAAAGCAAGTTGCACCTTTACTAGAAAAGCAGCAACCTCTTCAAAGTCAGACTACTACCGGACAACAGGGAGGACAGCCTCCATCGCCTTCTTCAACCCGAGGTTCCATATTTCCTCTCCAGCAACATCAACTATCATCATCGCCGCAGCAGCCAACTTCTAAAATTCAGTCATCTATAACGACACCTACAAATCAACTTGCAGCTAATGGCACTATAAACTCGCTTATCATTACACCAAGTACTAAATGGATTGCAACTGGAGATTGGAGTTTAGTATCTCGAAACGGTAACATAGACTCATTTAATACAAATATGACATGGTACAATAATAATGGGACTCGTACTCATACTCATGAGCTACTAAATCTCAGACCCAGCGGAGGATCACATGGAATAGTAACAACAGAGGGAGATAACGTACTTATCAAAGGACTCATGGATGTAGGAACAAACCATCGTATATCATGGACTAATGTACATAGTATAATCGATATTAGGGGTGGTAAGACGATAGCTATTTTATTAGACGACAATGAAACTAACAGGCATTTTGCCGGACAAGCCATATATGGTATTGTTAAATCGTTTACTCAATGTTCTAATGAACCTGGTCCTAACATGGAAGTTCTGCCACCTTGTACTAGTTCCTAGACATTCCTTTATTTTTGAACACCATCTTCAAGTTAATCTATGACAATTAAAAAGTTCTTCTATATCCACATAGCGAACTTATTTTGAAGGTCTTGACTGACCGCGACTAACAAAAAAATCATACGAGTTATCGATTAGTGGCCTCACAACTTTCTTCTCACGATAATATTAAGTTGAACCAAAATTACAACACCAAAAAAAATCTTTAGCAGAATTGACTAATATTACACACTTATCGTTGGTATCCTGTACTCGAATTACCTATATCTTTTGAAGGTTGCTTGCGGTCTAAGTATAGCCGCATATTGTATCAAATATTTTTTAACAATACATACAGTAATAGTCATAGAAATGGAATATGTAGATTGCAATCAATTGCAAATGATCACACAAAATTAATAAATCAAGATGATTAGTGTTATAGCGCTAGCTGATATTTAGACTGCTTGCGTGTCGTTGGCTTTTGCCATAGGTTGTTACGAGTGGTTTGTTGTTGACAGCCATCGAATCACAACGACATATCCAAGTCAAGCAAGTATGGTATGGGTATAGGACGCAGAAAATCCAGTCAATAGGATCTTGCTTGACTTGGGCAACCCAATAACCACGTATCGAGTATAACAAAGTGAATCGCACATAGCATCTGCTTCTCAGTCGAAGGCAAAGTAACTGAGGATTATTTTCAAGTGTATGAAGGAAAACCAAATTTTATTTGAATATATCCTGAGTATTGCCTATAAGATTGGATGAGATCATTAGATAAATTTGTGGCATAGTAATAACCATGGTTATTGTTGGATTCTTCCAGAGTATCTATTGAAACCAAACTAACGTAAATCACAGAACTGAAAAATAATCAAAATAGCTCAATTCTACACGACTTGTCCTTATTCGACTCTGATTTAATTTCAGCTCTTTTATATACAGTTGACATTCATGCTGAATCATAAGCCAAGAGGGTTTTGCTGACACCGAATAGATTATCACAATCTACAAATTCCTGATCTGAAATCTATATAGAAAGATACAATAGGTCATAAGCCACTTAATACTGCCTCTTACCACCAATTTGGCAGATATTAATTATGATCGGCTCCTGATATAGACTTGATATTTTTCAATTTATTGTTTTCTTCGTTTTTTGTTAAGGTATCCATTATGGATTTTTCATGCGGTACCCCGGTATCATAAATTAAATTAGAAACAACTATGTCTTGCAAATTACAAATTGGAACCATATGAGTATGTATGCATTTGCCATGGGCATCCAAAAAATCATGAGACAGAAATGCTCCTTCAGTCGCAAACCGTATATGCTTCACATTTTTAAGCTCTGGAAATTCCTTTGTATTTCGTATCATATCCCGGATTATGTGATTAGTATTGATTTCGCACTTATCTTCTCCCATCCCTATTCTGGTAACACCTTCATTTTCTCTCTTGTCCCTATTAACGTTACGTGATAGAAAATATGTCACGGAGATATGACCCACAACCTTTCTGCCATTGAAAGTTATTTCAATTGACTTTTTATTGTCTTTATTATGATTATTGTCCATAAATATCTACTCGAAGTTGTCACGTATATTGATTGATCATGCTCAGCACCCCCATCCCAAACTGATCTGCTTGTATGAGTTTTATATTTCAGCATCAATTCCCTTACTTTCATTCCAACTTGAAAATCGTCGACATCATAAAGCCGCCTCACCAAACAACCTATTCGGCTAATTTCATTAATTCCGCCTTTAAGATTTAGAGATGATATAGAAATATCGTCTAATACTTGTCGGATGTTTTGGATTCTATATATTCGTTCTTGTATTGCTTTTCTTAAGTGTACGTCCGAGATTGCTCCAATAGTTACATTGGATCCAGAAAAAGAAGCAGAAAAGTATTCTAACATATCTTCGATGAGGGAGGTTAATATCATTACAAACTTGTTCCATACTTTAAAAAAATCAGATAGATCTGACATAGATAATTTATCAACTAATATTAAGTGCGCATTCATTATCTTTATGTTAACACTCCGAGCATTACGACAATACTTTTAGACAGGTTTCTTATACTTCCTTGTCAATAGCAGTTTGTACAGAAACCTAAGACCATTGTATTCTGTCAAATTTATTTATTAGATCTTCTAAAGGATTAATTAGTTTTCTGTGATCACTTGCAACTGTTTGCAACTAAACATGGATATTGTATCTAATCATCAATATTGTACAAATAATTTTACAAGTTGTTATTGTTGTTTGTTTATTTGTTTATTTGATTCTGTAAAAAGTGTCTGTATTTTGTTTTTCAGCTTTCATAATCTCGCGTTAGCTCAATTCCATGACCGCATATCATGATCTGCGGTTTTCGGTTTTAAAATTCGTATAAAGAGAGTTAGCCGCAATCGTAGTCTATGAATGATGAGCCTTTATTAAATGAGTTCTCCTTTTAGAAATGTTGATCTAATATATAATTAGTGTATGCAGTATTTGTGTGACTTTCCTACCTTCACGTGTTGTGGATATTTTCAGGCTTTCATAATCTTTCATTTATCTGGCTTTTAAAATCACTATTGTTATCGTTACTACAAGTGCTATTGCGATATAAACCACAGAACTGAAAAATAACGAAAATAGTATACTTCTACACGGTCTGTCCTTATCCAACTCTGATTTAAATTCGGCTTTTTTTATATACAGTTAATATTTATGCTAAAATCTTAAGCCAAGAGTGTTTTGCTGACACCGAAAGAATCTACCGTACTCTACAAAATCCTGATCAGAAATCTATATAGAAAGATACAAAAGGAACCTTGACGTATATTTATATGGATAAGTAACAATAAGTGTCCAAAATCTTTGTAGATCTTTATTTGGATGAATACGGTCAGGTCATTGTATCAAGGTTAGATAATGGACAAGTTTGCATGCTAAAGGGAGACTCGCTAACAAGAGCTGAGAGTACTATCGATATGTACAACTACGATAACGCTAGGTACGGTGTATATGGAGAGATACAAGTCGACGAGCAGGATTTAATACCCGTAGAATCGACTTATGCAATCCAATAACATAGAGAGTGTTGCTAGCTAGCTGCGTATACTATGATACTGCTGATACCATCATGAGAAGTCGATCATATCTACTAACCGCATTGATTGCAATGCCCAACAAATGCCGGCACGACATGGTAAGCATTTGTCGACAAACATAGCAGATAGTTGTCGGTGAAAATGCATGTCAAGCTTTAGGTTCAGATAGGATAGAGCCAATCTGCTAACATAACCTAAGGAGATATGCGAATGTAGTGGGACCACCCATCGGTGTAGCTTGTGACAATTCGAGACAGCCTCAGAAGGTATAGTGTGCTGGCAGAGAAAACAGATAGTTGTCAGCAAAAATTCTCGAAGGACTTTTGGCTGAAACAGCTGACGTGGCAACGTTAATGTGCTCTTGTACCATGCAGGGTAGTGTGTAATACCCATCTGACAGCCTTGTTAGAGCAATAGCTAGCATATATCGGAAAAACATACGAGGTGCAGCAACGTTGTAAGCCTCTTCCGGCAAAGAATTACAGTGTACTTGGCTGAAGTATGAGGTAGTACGTTTCGAGTAGCACACTAATGTGATCTATCATTATACGTGGTAGTCATTGATCCGACTGATATCTAATATAACGGCTTAAATATCCAGGCAAAGTAAGGATTTATCATCTCCTTCCTGTCGAATGAGTTGATGAGTCTCGCTCCATTTCCCAGACGGAGGGACTTAGGAAACACGGTCAGATGCCAACAATCAATCTATTATCGCGATTAGACATCATTATTGTCTGGTAATTCATAATAATTTGAATCTAGAATAAAGTTAACTATTACCACAATCTAGAAGATTGATAAGGAAAGTTAAGAAGAATGAACGAGAATCCGTATTAGAATCTAAAATGGATGAAGCTATGCTTTGTACATGCAAACATCCCAAGCTGTACCATATGTCTTCATCTATTCAAAATATAAGAACTAGAAAAGTCATGCCCATCGAATTCTGTTTAGAATGCGATTGTACTAAATTTGTAGAAGAAAAACAATCCAGGCGTCAATCAGTTTGTTAGCATATTTGCATTAACCAGTTAAAAGTAAGATTGTAGCATATATCCAATATTAACGCAGACGACTATTTTTGGTAAGGTGCCATATACGAATTATAATAGAACCATGCCTCATCCACTTGGAACGCTTATAACTTAATTCCAGACAGATTATGAGTAGTACAGTCGAGCTAGAATTCGGACTGGTTTTGTAGATTAGATAGAACAATCTAATTTCGTTCTTGCGAACGTTATCACTTCTTTTGAGACTATTTTTGGTACTTGTGAAGTCCAAGGAAGAGAGGAGTAATCCTATTAGACGGCATTTATTAGCCACATGTTATGGAATTTTTAGCTGCAACTTACCTTTTTTATATTTAAAGCTGTGTTGTATGGAGATTCCCTAATACCAGATAGAAAATTGATAATTTCCGAGATAATGATGATTATCATAGGTGCTACATTTTTGGCTTGCTAAATCCCATCCTTATATTTGATCCAAGGGTATTATTATCTAGACTTGTGAGTAGGTATGTTTTGATATTTTATCAGTTAACCATTCAATGATCTCATGTTGTGATAGTAGCAAGGTCATGATTAAGGGATCACTAGAAAAAGGACCTCCTTTAGCATTAATAGCACTAGCATATTTGTAACAATCGTTTAACATTTTCATGAATAATTTTCGGTCTTGCTCTGATGACATGCTGTCTGCAAAACCCTTCCATGATTCTATCTCTTTAATAAGAAGATCTTCGTTTGGGAATAGGCTCATTAAACAATTCAATTCAAGGACGCTTTACCTATAAGTAATGAATCACCTTTTAGGGGGAGAGGGATTGACAATAACTATTTACCATTTCTATTCAAGCTTTCGAATTGATCTACCTACTAAATGTACGAATTTGCCATTCTGCTCACCTTGAAGATCTTTTAGGTAACCTACAACTATTAGCAGTATTTCTAAAAGTTCCATATTAATTATGTAATACATATTTATACTTGTATCAGGGAATTCTATTACCAACCAAGCTATCTCACCTATTCCCTTTTGCTGTAATAGATGAGGAACAAGTTGATTTCTATCTGCGAATATGATGATAGCTCTAATTGTAAAATATCATCAATGCAAATCTGGCGTCTGACTACACTCAAATATCATTTTAAGAGATTGTATATGGTTGGAAATCGATAACTGAGCAAATCATACTGCAGATAGCATTTACAACCAACATGTTGCTCTCACTTCATTGTAGCCATCTCAGCTCTTTCTGGCTTCAATCTTTTCCTTATTTCTCTTTTTAGCCAGTCAATGTAATAACCCATCTTGGTCATTATAAATAACTCAACACTATCTACTCCGTCAAATGATAACAGACGGGTCAGAATTAGTTCGATTGCTGGTATATTTGGACTATAAAATAGAGCAAATATAAATTCACTCTGATTAACGTTAGGAATCGCAATTAAATATTCCTTGAATTCAGAGTACACTCTCTTGACAATATGCTCATAAAGAGACTTGTCAATATCCATGAGCACTATAAATTGGATGTAACCTACAAGATGCATTGATGACAAATCCACAAAAATTGTAAAATCTACAATGTGATGCTCTTTCATCTTTTCCAATCTTCTTGTCACAGTCCTTGTTGACAACGAGGCTACTTTAGCAATAGTAGAAATATCTATTCTTGCGTTTGATAGAAGCGAGTTTATAATCCTCAAATCGGAATTTATTATATTTGTATATACTGGCTGAAGGTCAAGAAGCTTATAATCCACTACTGCCGGCTTCAGTATGTCAACCATTAGCCCAATTTTATCTTCAGAACCTCCCTTAACCAATACAGAAAATAGAGCAGCACCTCCCAGCTGTTTTGTATAGAATCTCAAATCACCCACAAGACTTATTTTTTTTATGATTTCATCTTCTTTGACCTTTTTTCCAATGGTACGAATAGTAAGTATACACTGTTTTTCATATCCAAATATTGCTGGATTTACTATTGCTACAAAATTTTGAATTATGCCTTGAGCAAGCATCTTACTGATCCTGGTTTTTATAGCATGTGGAGTAATCCCTACCATAGGGACCATGTCCAAATAAGGGGTTCTACAGTCCATAGATAGTAAGCGTATTATCTTTAAGTTAATTTCATCAATTGGTATAGTCGTTGATGACGTTGTTGAATTTGCTTTTACCTGCCAGTCCAACACCATTTAGTAATATAACCCAGAGTCATAAAAATTTCTACAGTATTGTACAGGATGTACGATCACATATGCAATTATATATATTATTTTTCTAATTCTTTGCTCTGATGTCCTTAGCTTATGGAATTGTGTAAAGCCTATAGAACGGGCAGATCAATTCCGACCAGCTAACCAACCAGCTTTGCCAAGAGAGTCCTGAATTAGTATACTACCGATGTTAAACTGGGTATTTACATATGATTTATGATTTTAAGGTGTAGAATGTTGATACATGCGTCAATCTGGGGATTGCTATGTGTGAAATGAATTTCTTTACCTCCTATTGTATATCTAGTTGATGTCTTTGAAAATATTAGACTGTTGTGAATATCTGTAACCAAGAATCATTTTGTGTTACTCGTTAGCATATTTGTCTCAAAGCTTTCTCCATATCTAGTCAATACATTCGATACCAACTCGCGGTTTAATATCCGATAAGCACTATGCTTATACGTGCGAACTATAGCTATTATTCCTGCCTCAGATAACATCTTCAAGTGCCAAGACAAAGTGGACGGGGCCTTCTTTATGTGCTTTAGAATATCACTAAATGTGCACGATTTGTGTTCTAACATAAAGAGTACGATTTGCCGTGAAGATTTGTTTCTGATATGTCCCAATATACTAGATTCATTTGACATTATATTAAGCGGATAGTATCGAGGTCTCTTGCCATTTTGTCTTTCGACTTTTATTCTATCTGTCTTTTCAAGAATTCTTAAAATGTATTCTAAAGCACCATTAGTTAACCCGCTAAATCTGAGAAGTTCTCGGTAGCGTATTCCGGGACACTTTTCAATGGAATTTAGAACAATACCAGTCTTGTTATAAGCAAATGTGCCGTAATTTGTACTAGTAGATTGGAAGCGCCTATTATTTTTCACTTCTAATAACAGTTGTTCAGCCATTCTACCGACTACCTTCTTAGTGCCTCTAATGGAGACAGACGAGATGCCTTCCATGCTGGATAGACACCTGCTGCTAAACTCAGAAATAGTGAGAGTAACCAGACACTAAATAGATCATTTGCAAGGAAGATGGGAGCAAAATGAGGTGCAGCTCCTCCACCGCCGCTATTACCATTACCATTTCCACCACCAGAACCCATCATACCTGATGTAAGTACATACGCACCAGCAACTCCTGATGCTAGTCCTAATGTTGAGCCTAATAGACCAATGATTAATGCTTCGCTTAGAAATAGTGCAAGAATAAACCTACTTT
>JBEDUN010000135.1:0-16335 GCA_040414675.1 Nitrososphaeraceae archaeon
AAAGTAGGTTTATTCTTGCACTATTTCTAAGCGAAGCATTAATCATTGGTCTATTAGGCTCAACATTAGGACTAGCATCAGGAGTTGCTGGTGCGTATGTACTTACATCAGGTATGATGGGTTCTGGAGGAGGTGGTAATGGTAATGGTGGAGGAGCTGCACCTCATTTTGCTCCCATCTTCCTTGCAAATGATCTATTTAGTGTCTGGTTACTCTCACTATTTCTTAGCTTGGCAGCAGGAGTCTATCCAGCATGGAAGGCATCTCGTCTGTCTCCATTAGAGGCACTAAGAAGGTAGTCACTAGTAAAACAAGTGAGTCAAGCCCATTCCAAGGAGATAATTGTATCTAAGTACTGGATTAACATCCGCCGGATATACATTGAACTATAGTAGTTAACATACCGGCAAAATTAGGAGTTGGTTGCCTCAAAAAAATCACAATCGACTGACAAATCAGAAATACGAGACACGATGTATCGATGAGGTACGTATTCTGCTAATGTCGTCACGGTAGCTTGAGACCCTGGTAGCTTAATGTCCCGGTAGCTTGAGACCCGTATTAACCATATGATTGCCACCACCAGTATATGCAGGCAAAACATAGTAAGCATCTGCCGGCAAAAGTAGTCGTTGATTTCCGGAAAAAACTCTCGATGGACTTTTGGCTGAAACAACTGACGTTACAACGTTGATGTGCTCATGTACCATGCCTTGGTAGTGGGAGGTCCCTCGTCTTACAATCCTGATACAGCATAGCTAACAAGTGCCGGAAAACATATGACGTATGGCATAGTAAGGTTGTAAGCCTCTGCCGGCAATGAATCACAATGGACTTGACCGAGGTATGAGGCAGATACTAGATATTTACTAGAACCCTTAATGTGATCTAGCATTATACAGTTAACTATCGAACCCTACTGACGTCTTTAGCATAATGGCTAAAATAATCCTGCAAAGGGAGAATATGGAATGCAAGTATAAGCAGACCTTTGGTGAGTAAATGAGATTATACCGTGATAATCTGCCAAAGTAATAGCAATTCATGGCATATGTGCTCACAAGTGATATATTCGGTGTAGTGCAAATTGGTGATTCTGACAGTTCACTTATCGTTAAAGAAATCCTATGCTAGCTGATGGGTCAATATATTTTCAAAAAAAATGAAGGCGTTTTTACTTGATCATGTGTTGTATTTCATTACAGGATTTGGTTTATTTCTGAGTGCTAATGCAAATGCGACTGAGACTGCAGATAGCAACCCTGCTGTAAGAAACACTAGGTTATACGATCCAGGTGTTGGGTACGACCCACCGAATTCAGTAATCCTTTGACTTTCCATATATATCCCTGCCAGAGCAGGGCCTATTGCCATTCCTATAAAAAGTAAGAGCGCACCCACCCCTACGGATATACCAGTAAACTCTTTTGGCGAAGATGACACAACCATGTTCCATGTTGCCGTTACTGTTAACGACAAACCACTGGCAATTATAGCCAAGTTCGCAGATATTGCGAATTCGGTAGAATGAAAAGCAAATAGTCCAATCGCGCCGACTAGGCTTACGATTCCACCAATAATGGTTGGCTTCATACTTCCAAATCTATTTATGATAAATGGAGTGATACTCGCAAATACCAAAAACATTACCATAAATGGCAGTTGAACGTTTGCAGCATCCTCAGAACTGCCTCCGAATCCTAATGGTATTGGGCTCCTTACCAACTGGACTACTGAAGGGTAGATCATGAACATAGTAATCCCAGTAGCTACAAGGATGATATACGATCGTAGAAGGACCTTGTGTCTCAGCAATCTCAACTCGAAAAAAGGTGGTTTAGCTCTTCTTTCTACGATCACAAAGACTGATAATGAAGCTGCTGATATAGCGAATGCGCCAGCGACTAGAAATAGGTTTTCTGGGTTTATTCCGATTTGTATAAGTGTAAGCGCTATCACGAAGGAGGATATCGTGACGGCGAGGGCTAGCACGCCTTTAATATCGATAGGTAACGATATCCTTTTTTTATTCAAAACAACCTCTGAGTCAATGTTGGCAGTCGGTTTATCTGGCGTTCTATTCTCTTTTACGAATTTGGCGATCATTAGTGTAACTAGGGCCGAAAAGGGAACTATAGTTAGGAAAGTTGAATGCCAGCCAAAGTGTTGAATGATGCTAGCTCCTATCAAGAGACCGACTACAGAACCTGCTGAGTATGCCGATCCAAACACTCCTACAGCAATGGCAAGTTTGGCAGGGGGAAAAGTGTCCCTAAGTAGACTAAATGCAGCTGGAACTGCCGCTAAACCAAAGCCTTGGATTATCCTAGCTGTGAGTAGCGACGATATATTATATGCAAATCCCCCAGCAACTAGACCAACTATGTACGTACTGAGCAAAATAAGCAATATTCTCTTCTTCCCGTAAAGATCAGAAAGTCTGCCAGCAATAGGAGTCATTACAGCAGCTACAATCAAGTAGGCACTGAATATCCAGGCAGCAGTTCCATATGGTATCTTAAAGTCTTTTATGATTTCCGGAATTGCAGGCAAAAGCATGGTTTCTGAAAAAAAAACTGTTAGCAGGGTACAGCTAAGAATTGCCAAAGTAAACCAGGCATAACGGCCGACAATAACTTCTTTCTTGCTATCTTCCAATCCTCTTATATCACCTTCTCTTGCCATAGTTATTCAGTCCTTGTAGCAAAGACGTATTGTTGCTGCTGTGGATGTTGTCGTTCTTGTTGTTCTTCAAAGATCTTTTTATACATCGCGTTTTCGAAATCATTATCAGAGGCAGATTCTCTCATCCCCATTATTTCCTCGGAATTGTCACCAACTAAATATCTTACTTTAGGATCTTCTGAAGATACAGTATTTGGGATGATTCCTGGAACAAGGTTTGGAGGAGAGTGGTGGCCATTATTCATTATTATCCGAGAGCGCTTCATAGCCTTTTCTGTGAAATGTGCAAACGGATTATCTTGACTTGATTTTGTGTCAAAATCAGTCACCATCTCTTCGAAAAGATTTGTCTTTTTTACTACTGGCTTCACAACTAGATTCATATCTGATTCATTGCGTTTGTAGCTTGTTGATTCAGATTCAGATGAACCTTTTAACTCGAATTCGGTAAGAGCATAAGCAGTATTATTCTTTGACACTAACAGCGATTTTTCAATCCCAATTGTGCTCAAATTGGCTGTCGCCACAGCTACTTTTTCTGTAGGATTAAACGCTTTTTTAGGATGATTACTAAGACTATATATCTGCGTCAACTTATAATACACCTTCATATTTTATATCATTCATTATGATCCTAATTCATTAGATATTGGCATTATTTATCGTTGACTGATGTATTACTCCAAATAGTGGACAATACATTCTGAATATTGACTGGATCAGCTAGTTAGCAATGAATTTACAGTTGGCGTGGAGTTTCAATATATCATAACTCTATTTGTGTCTTACACTTGATGCCTCTTCTTGATTCATTAATATGTACATTCCGTGCGGGCGACTGTAGATGTGTCCATATTTAGGCAAGCCTGACCGACAGTTGAATCGTAAAGTATTGACAGAAAATATGCAGGATCAGATATCATTATGTTATAGAAAAGAGTCAGGTTCGGAATGGAATAGCCAAGTCAAGAAATGTACCGTTCTAGATCAGTAGGCTTTGACCCAATTGTTGGAGCGTTCTAGATCAGTAGGCTTTGACCCAATTGTTGGAGAATACGCTCTTGCTATTAGTTGATTGTCTCAATCAAAGTAGGCAGAAGACCTTCAAGACCAAATGCGGCACGTTAAGCATCTGTAAAGGCCGTACCTTTGTTTGGCGTGAACGTCTCATGCGGTCTAATACTTCCCTCATAGCAAAAAACTGAGTCTGTCTAGTCATGAGTTGACACAAAATATAATAATATAAACTTCCAATCAAAAAGTCAACTAGGATATAATCAGAAGGAATTATCTTTTTTTCATCTATGCTTATACAGACACCATCATTAACTGTGTTTAATTTTTGGTATTATCTCAAATAGGAGTCAAAAAAGCGCTTAGGAGTAAGAGAGCAAACTACAGAAGATATCGACATCTACCTAAGTGAAGGAAAATAGTATTCAAAACAAAGGCTTGGCTTGGGCAAAATACATACTATCATGTAACATCTGTCAATTAATATGGAGTACCTTTTGTTTCTCTTTGGTTTTTCAATGCTTCAATAAACCACTCAAATTCATCTAGAAATCTGCTGACTCTCTTTTCGTAGCTTTCATCAATTAATTTTCCATTTTCATTGAAGATCTTATGTACTCTTGATATAGGAAATGATGAAGGTATAGATGGTGCTCCCAGTTCAGCAAATATTAACCTCATTTGCTGAGCAGCATTAATTCCACCAAAACCTCCAGGAGAGTAGGATACAATGGCAGAAGGCTTGAAATAGTATTCTTCCAAAAAGTAATCTAGTGTATTTTTCATTGCTGCAGAAGTACTATGATTGTATTCTGGAGTAACAGGCATATATCCTTCTGCATCTTTAATTTTTTTATGAAGATCAATTAGCTTTTCTGGTGGATTTGTCATTTCTTTATACATCCTGTCTAGTAGGGGCAAATTGATCTCAAGAGGATCAATAAAATAAACAGTATGACTACGATCCTTGAGTTTCTCTTCCATCCATCTAGCTACTTTGATACCTTGTCTATCACGTCTGACTGAACCAACTATTAAAGCAATTTTAGCCATAAGCGTCTTTTCTATTTAATCATGTTATCATTATTAATATTTCATGTAATACTACGTGTTAGAAAGATAAAGCCTAGAAAGATAAAGCAAAAAGTAATTGCATTTCTACACGACAAATAAGTCGAATAATATCATATAATATATTATTGCCAGCAACAACCCTTTCTTCTATAGCTAGCATACTTTTCATGCTGCTCGAGTTCTTGTTGGGTGGCAAATGATGTATCACATTCTTTACACTTGAATTGTGCATTAGCTGATGTCCAGCTCATTTAGTATGAAAAATACATCTATATATTAAATAGTTTTCTCATTTTCTATAAATAATTTGTAGCATGCATAATGATGATAAGCAGTAACACTAACAAGAGCTTCAAAGTGATATTTATAACTCTATATTGAATATGAACGCAAAGTATACATCTGTTAAAAATGAATCTTAAAATGAGCGAATAATTACTAAACTGGTGTAAATAATACCTGGATTGTCTGGATGATTAGTTGGCGACCTGTTGCCTGGATACGACGGTATATTCAATGATGGAATTTGGCTTAATGTAAAACCAAATTGGCTGAATATTCAGATACCTATGATCCTCTGTAGTAGATAGTTGCAAATTCAATTGGCTATCAAGTAGCCATTCATTACTTCTCCTACGCCTACACAAGGGATATATCTAGTAGGTTACGAAGCTGGAAATAATACCCTTTACAACGGTAGCCATGGATATACTACCACCTATGATATCTGCTGTCTTGTTTCAGCTGCAGCAAATCTTTCACATTCACAATAATCGGACTAAAGTCCCATGCTATGTTATTAATAAAAGGTAACTAGTAGCATTATGGTCTATTTGTGATAGTGCACGTTAATTGTTGTCCACCTTTTATTGTGCCAGCAGCAAACCCTCCTGAACCAAAGTGAGTACAATCTCCTGAAAATGAAGGAGTAAAGCCATTTTGCAATTCCTCAACAGTAAAGTCACCCGGACTTATAGTAAAAGAATGACTTGCGCCTTCTGTAAGTGTTACTGGGGGTGGTGATAAACCTACTGTTTCACTATCTCTGACGACTATACCAAAGCGTGGGGCAGGGCCGCAGAGTATACTGCAAACTTTCGTTACTAGCAGAGTTCCTGGAATTTCTTGATTTGTTATAGTGCACGTTAGATGCTGTCCTGAAGCTATTGTACCCGTTGCTAGTCCTGTTCCAGATGTGGTTTGGCTGCAATCACCAGAAAAGGAGGCAGTAAAGTCAGTAGTGTTAAACCCAGATTCATTTATAGTGAAGCTACCTGGGCTTAATGTAACAGACTGACTATTTCTAGGAGCTTGAGGAACAAGGGTAAAAGATGATGGATTAGGATTATTACCTGAAACTTGTATGGTAAATGGGGTACTAACATTACACTGGCTTCCACTAGATGTCAAACATACTTTATTAATTTGCAGAGTTCCTGAAGGAGGTGCTGTATTGGTAATATGGCATATAAGATGCTGCCCTGCCATGATGTTACCCGTTGCCTGAGTTGAGCCAGAAGCAGTTTGAGTACAACTGCCAGAAAATGACGGTGTAAAATCTGAATTTGGCGTTTCAACTACACTGAATTGACCAGCACCTAATGCAACAATCTGGCTACTACTACCACTACTACCACCAAGAGAAAAAGATGATGGATTAGGATTATTACCTGAAACTTGTACGTTAAACGAATCTTGACATAGTCCACCACCACCAGTCCTTGTTACACAAACTTTATCGACTGTTAGTGTTCCTGTAGTTTGAACTGGAGCTGCTGTATTGGTAATAGTACATACCAGATTCTGTCCAGCAGCTATGGTACCAGTTGCTTCCTGAGGGTTAGATGAAGATGGGATACAACCATCAGAGAATGAAGTAGTAAAGCCAGGTGTTGAACCTTCAGTTACTGTAAAAGTACCTGAACCCAGTGCAACAGACTGAATTCCCCCATTTGTGAGAGAGAAAGTGGAGGGGTTAGGATTATTACCTGAAACTTGTACGTTAAACGAATCTTGACATGACGGCCCTCCACCTGCTGGAGGCACGCAGACCTTATTGACTGAAAGGGTTCCTGTAGTTTGAACTGCTGTATTTGTTATAGTACATGTTAGTTGCTGTCCTGCAGCCATAGTACTATTGCAATCACCAGAATAGGATGTAGTAAAGCCAGGTGTTGGTGTTTCAACCACATTGAATTGACCTGCACCTAATGCAACAGACTGGCTACCTCCATCTGTAAGAGAGAAAGATGATGGATTAGGATTATTACCTGAAACTTGTACTCCAAAACTAGGTTTACATGTTCCTGCACCACCACTCGTCATACAAACTTTCCTCACTGTTAGTGTTCCTGTAGTCGGAGGATTTCCTAATGCTCCCCTAGTCTTTTGTTTTCCATTATTGACATTATTTGCTCCCCTCTGGTTACATGAATCTGATACAGTGGTGCCAGGACCTGCTGTATTACAATTCGCATTCTGTTTGGTTTCGTGCTTTAGTAACCTCGAGTCGGCAAATAGTACCGGAGTGCTTGTTGTATACGTTCCTGTTACTAATATCGTAGTTAGTAGAATTAATACTATTAATGATTGACTATGGTGATTCGTATTATTTGCTCGATTTATCGGTATATCTGGCTTGAGTAAGTTGATACTGAGTCTTGTAGTAGTAACCGGTCATTATATATTATACTTGAACTGATGAGTAGACGAAATTACCCTTCTACAGTCTCATTGACGATTTGTACAGATTAAATCCCTGTAAGATATGGGAATGCCTTTAGAGGATTGAAAACGAAGTCTAAATAGACCTTTACCGGCAAATACACGCAAAGTACTGGGACACCCGTCCTCCATCATTCAGGTTTTATAGACTGAATCCACAATATGCCTGATATAAATTAGATAATAACTTTCGACAAGAACTAATATCCACAATATGTCATAGGCATTACCTCGTACTAGTCAAAGTAGTGATGTGAACTGATAATCTTTCAATGTCTTAATTGTCTAATGTGAGTTAACTCCATTAGCAAACACTACAGCTTCGCAAGTGTTGCAACGCAGTATTATTTTTCTAGTCTTGATAGGCTTTAGTATTGCCATAGAATTGTAAAAAATACAATGCGCAGGTCGTTGCCAGAAATCGAAATAGACAAGTTACTGTAGTAAGGCGTAGCTACATTTTACCATAATCCCATGTAGAAAAGAACTTTGGAATAATTTCAACAACTACATTGTTTCCATTTTTCGAACCCTCTGATATCATTTTTGCAATAGGATGATCAAGTGTTCCAAGGTATTTCATACTAATTCTATTTCCGTGCGGAACTATTTGTTCTGGATCTTCTACCAGAGTTGCCGTACCTTTACCCTTGACTCCCTTGTATGGAGTATTCTCGTCATCTATAGAAAAATAAACAATTGGTTTTTTTCGGAGATTTTGAGTTTTTCTAGCTAGTTTTGAGGTTGTCATTAAGAGTTTTTCTCCAACTTTGTCATAGTAGAACCAAACTGGTTGAATATTGGGTTCCCCATGATCGTCTGTGGTAGCCAATTGCAAATTCAATTTACTGTCAAGAAATTTCTCTATCTCTTCTCTGGTCATACCCGGAACTTCCGAAGTAGCATTAACAATTTTCATAATTATACAATGCCTTGCCAACAAAAAAAGGATTTCTTTCGAAACTTTTGGTAATTCTGTGATTTGGACTAACTTGCTTTAGGTTTTGTATTAAAGGATATAAGTTAACATTAGAATATCTTTGAAAGTAGACGAAAGAGTGTGTTATGTATCAAGGTTATGCGATAATTGAATACGGACCTTCAACTACGTTTACGCTTACGAATGTATACCTGGTATAGATTTTTAAGTTCATATTGTTGATCTTGTACGGTGAATAGAGAGTTAGAAAATAAAGAAAATGGTTTAGTTTTCATTTCTCAATTGGACTTTAAATCTAATAATGCAGATAAATGTTGGAGATGCAGTATAGATAAAGCAGAGAAATTATGGAAAGCAGGTAGTTATTCTCTTGCCAATCTTGTACTTATGGATTCTAGGAGGGTAAGAAACAATTGAAAACTCCAATTTGTACTTTTGATGCCAAGACCGCATTATTGTGTGCAAAATGCGAAACCAAATTACAATCAGGGCTGCTGACAGATGCAGATGTCGAAGGTGCAATAAAAATTACAAAATTAGGACAAAGAAACCAGGACATCAATAAATTTACTATGTCTTCAGCATCTAAGGTAGATGGGGATTTTGTTATAGCCTTATCTGGAGGCGACATTGGCATTATACATTCAAATCCAACTCTCACAAGGAAATTTGAAGATGAATTCCAAACCAAAGTTTGGTTTGTAGAAGCGCAGGCAACCGAGAAGAGGATCATTGAAAATCTCTTTTTCCCAATGAAGATTATTGCAGTCAATACACTATGGCTTCCGGATGGAAGTAAGTTAACCAAGGTTATAATCTCACCTACCGATAAAATTGAACCACAACGACAACATCCTAACATTGAAAAGATAAAAAAAATTGCCAATGTAATTAGGAATATTGAATTGCTTGTAGAATTCGAAAATCCAAACTAGTGTAATGTTGTAGTAGTTGTATTAGTAGTTAGTAGTAGTAGTAAAACTCATAATCTACTCTTTCTTATATTTAGAAACAAAACGAAGATAGGTATTGCACCTACCAATGATCATGCTGGGCTAGCTGGTCTGGGCCAGGAAGTATTCCGTCCTGTGGAGTCTTGGGCTCGCCGATCACATGTGAAAGGCTAAGATCGTTGGTAACATTGTCGGTGCCATTATTATTACTGAGACTAGTTCTACCCGATTGACAATTGTCAGTGTCGTCGTCATCCTTGCCACCGATCGAAACACTTGACTTGTCGTTATTATCGTTTCCGATCGGACTATCCTGATATTCAGATATATAGCTTAATACATTGTAAATATGGGTTATGATCATCTTACGAGTAGGATTAAAAAAGTTGTCAAGATAATTTATCAGTTCGTCAGTTAGTGTTTAATTTTTGTTACTGTAGTCGTTAACGAATCTGCCGACTTCTGGCCGTCATCGCCATAGATCGTTCTAAGTTTAGCATTAATAGCATCAATAATTATAGTTGCATTCGGTACTATTATTGATTGGGTTGTACTGTTAGTGGCATAAGCCGATGGCAGTGATACAATCACCAAAGCAATTACAGTGTTAGCAATTGTCGTCAAAGTTATTAGGGATTTTCTCATAATGTGTCACGTGATATAATAGGCACTGAGACATAATTTAATAAACACATCGATTTTTGTTCTATTGGTATCTAATAGAAATTGTCGATAAGCATTGGCAAATGAATATACTAATTGAGAAGTGATGACAGTCGCTTACTGGCATCAACAATCCCAACTCCGTTGTTGAGATTTGCTTCCTTTTATTATATGAGTATAATCCGCCTTTCAAAAAAAATCATATGAAAAATGGTCCATTATAGTTCTGAAAGCAGTCTAACCGAGTACCACCTACTAGTCAGAACTGTGAAAAAGCAGCGGAAGGGAAGGGCGAGATTGAAAATTCCCAGCCACTGCGAGATGCATGGAAAAGGTTCAGATCCTTTTGGAAACCTTTGTAGTAATAACTGCAATAAAGATAATAAATCGGACCATATTTCTCAACAATTGATTCATTTTTTATTAGGTTCAAACTAGGTTTGAATAATGATCACATCTAACTTTTTGATGTCAGATTTATTTTTCAGATTATTTATTCATAATAGCAGCAAATCTTTCTACTGCTAAGTAGCCCTTCGTTGGGCAATCACCGTAGCAAACTCGCAAATATCAGACTCGTATCTTTGATTAATTTCTGCTAGTGATTCAATCCCTGACCTGTAAATTATCGATAAAATTGCTTGTTTGTGTTTGTCTGGCTCAACCAACACACAGTGTTCCTCCACCTGGCCTAAAATATAGAATTTGAGCAAGCATACATTACAAGTATATTCGGTAAGTGCACTATTTTCCAGCTTTCTAGCTGATATAATATCTTGGCAAGGACTTTCATTTATTATATGGGGATGATCTAGATATCGATTTTTTAGCAGGTCATTCGATAATTCAAAGAATTCGTTAACACTTTTGACATTGTTATCCATATTCAGAATACATTCGGCAATTGCCTGATCATACCGTGTCTCTAGATGTGGAAATTCTTGCAAGACCAATGAGCGGGTCTCAGTCTGTGGTTTCTTTTGTTGTGGATATTTGCGATTCTCATTATCATATTCTTGACCCTTTTCTAGATATTGCTCCGCACTCAACACCGTCACCACATTATAATTTTAATTACGAATGAGTATTTATTTCATACCCCTAACTGGCAATGACTAGTTATTTATTAGAAACATGATCTTGTAATGTCAGAATTAACCAATTCTAGAGAAATTGATTAGCTATTATTGTCTAATTGGCAAGATGGCCTAAAATCGAATATTTTGTCTTTGATATTACTCAGATTGGACATAATGTAAAATCATCTCTACTAAAGAAATCCAAATAATAAATTGTTCTTTATAGACACCAATATTTTATAATTAGAATATGTAGGCATAATATAACGAGAGTTTGAAATATCGAGTACAATGTAGAATAATGAAGTGGAAAAGGGTAGATAATATAATAGCAAACGAATGCATACATGCAATTCAGTAGATACTATATTACCATACACTAACCGAATAGAAATTTAGCTATTTTATTACTAAGTCGGATTTATTAATTGAAATTGGATTCGTCATTTTTTGGTACTATAACGAAGCTATTATTTTTTGGGAGTACCTCTAAAGAAAATTATTTTAGATTTCGAAGATCTTCCAGATACTATTCAGGAATCTGGATGGTTTGGACTACGTTTCTCCTGAACAAACTAAAGGCACAATCCAATTGCATATTTGGCTTGCACAAGCAAGCGCCAATATGAGCGCTGCCGATGAAAGTATGGAGGTCTTGTTGGTTCAGCTCACTTTCTTCATTCATTGTATTTTGTGTATATGATACTTGATATTGCATTATGCTATCGGTAGAACCAGTGGAGGTACGTCACTTGTCGAGAGTTCTTGTCCCCACCACTTGGGATGTCGATAAATCCCACCACCAATTTTTATACTCTATGAGTTTTCTTATAAACAGGACTATTCTAATATTCCAAGCATAACGACTTTGATTTGTAGCTGTTAGCGAAGATCATATTACGTTTGCATTACAATCGATACAATTGATGAATTATAAAACAATCCAATGAGGGAGAAGGGTCCCCATTGGTTAAATAGGTAATGAAGGCATTGATGCCACAGAATCGTGGGCATATTATGTAATGCTAGAAATGCTTTTAAACACATTGAATTTTGTTCTATTCGTATTTTCTAGTGGTTTGTAACTTATGAACAATGTTTATGGTTGATTGGCTCACACAACTTTATAAGAAAACAAACACAGTGGAGGGAGGGACAAAATTGGTGTAGTCCCAGCCACTGCGAGATATATATGATAGATATCTGATCCGATCGACTAGACGAGGTCCTATTGGAGCCGTGTTGTAACCAATGCAGCACGAAAAATTATAAACCTAACGATTATTGTTCTGTATTCGATCTACATAGTTTGATTAGTTCTGTCATGTTATCTTTAGCTACGTACTGTGTTGTTTTGGGTCAATTTTCTTCCGTTTCTTTTCAATTTACTTGTTAATCAATTTTTTTCTTGATTTTGTCTACCGCTAGTTCTTTTCTTTTTCTTTTTCTTTTCTGTTTGCTATTGGTTTTACAATCAAGACATTCTAGCGAAATTAGTTTCTATAGTTTATAGAACTGTAGGTATGGAATTAGTTTTATTACGATTTTACAGTAACCTGAAGAATTAAGTATTTATTGGTCCTCTTCTAAAGATCACCAGTAAGTCAAGAAGATAGCAATTTCTTCGGTAACCCATCAAATACATGCCAAGTTTCTATCATCTTGCCATTTTGAATTTTGTATATACTTATGCCTATATAGCTAATTGTTTTATTAGTTTCTGGAGTCTCCGATTGAGTTGTTTTTGTTGTCAATGATCCCTTCCAATATGCTCCCACAAGATCAGGATAGGCTTCTGATGCAACTATTGCCTCTACAACATAGTTAAGTGTATCTAATCTATCCAAAGAATACCTAAGGTCATTTTTTGCTCCTTCAATTCCTCTTCCAGGCGAGCCCATATATGCAGATTGGCCATGGTCTACGTAATCGGGTGATATTATTTCATTAAATATTGCTTCATTCTTGTTATTGTATGCTTCGAAATAGCGCTTAATAACTGCTTTATTCTTTTCAACTTGAGACATTATCTGATTATTACTTGTACTACTTTATATAATGGCCTGGACCGAATTTAAGGTCGGCCGTAAGAGACATGGGAAATGGTGTTATGTTGATAATGTATGTTGATAATGTATGTGTGATTGAGTAATAATAATAATTATTAAAGAATCAGTATAACTGGAAATAAGATACTAAAGAATTCAACATGGTTAACATTGTTCAGTTATCAAAAAAAATGGATATAGATTATCAGATCTTTTATCATTATACAACCTTGATATCTTTTAAGCCTCCTGTTGTTTGTCCGATCTCTATAATATATCCGTCAGGATCATGTATATAGCACCGAATCTCCATACCATGATCCTTTGGTTCGGTAATGAATTCCGCTCCTCTGCCTTTCCATTCATGGTAACAGGCCCAAATATCCGCTACACGAATAATCATAAAGCTGCTGACTTCGTTTTCGTTCTGAGGTGTATGAAGGGTTATAGTTGGTTTGTCATCAGTTGGGCCTCCGCCTACATTTAGAACTAGCCAACTATTGGCAATTTGGATGATGGTAGGTTCACCATTGCGAATAACTTTGCCTCCGAAAACTCTGAGATAAAACTCTGCAGATCGTTTTACATCCTTCACTGTCTTGAAATGTGTGAGAACAAATCCTTGTTTGGGTGCGTATTCATATTCTTCTCTTTTGTTCATGCCCATATGCAGTTCTTTCCTGTTATTGTTAGTAATTAGCATTTTTGCTTTTGGAAATAGTCTAATGCTTTGAACTTGACTGTATGATTAGAACAAGTTGACTCAACAAAAAGACTGCAAGAAAAGCATATTGTCAACGCAGAGGACTCGTCAAAATCATCCAACGGCGGTGTAGTAGGGGCTCGTAAAGCTAGCTAGCCGGCCCTAGCTGACTAGCACACAAGCTCAGTGTGGTGATCGGCTTATTACCACTTGGCTCCTGCATGGGCTCCTCCATCAATACGGATGTTTTCACCATTGACCATGGACGCTGATTGCAAATAAAGCAGCGCATCCACGATTTCCGAGATTTGAACTAATCGTGGAACTGGATGGCGTCTTTTTAGGATTTCGTGGTTATCGTTGGCATGCATCGAAGTATCAACAACACCAGGCGAGATTGTATTCGCTCGTATACCATCAGCCAAGAATTCCATAGCCAATGCGCGGTGAAACGCAGGAATGGTAGACTTGGTAATCACAGGCAATGAGATCGTCGCACCAGCCAACGGCTGATCCACCAAAACAGTCGAGATACCCACTATATGGCCTGACTTTTGTTTGCGCATTTGCGCAACAACTCTTTGCGTGATAAAAAAGTAACCAGCAACGTTTGTGCCAATCATCAGCTCAAAGTCCTCCGGTGTATAATCGGTAAACGACTTCGTGATGTATATGCCCGCGTTGTTGACCAGGAGATCAATACGATCAAAGTTTTTGACGGCGGCATCGGCCACTTTTACGGCCGCGTCCATTTGGCCGATGTTTCCGTCCACAAGAATAAGATCAGACGAGGGTTTCAAATCTTTTGATTTGCTTATGTTGCGCGAGTTGGCGACCACACGATAACCATGTTGAATTAACGCTCGGGTTATACCCAAACCTATACCGCTCGAAGCACCAGTGACAATGGCTACTTGTTTATTGGGAGTATTAGTATTCATAGTAATTCAGCTCAGGGTATTAGTATTACAGGTAAATGAAAAAAGATGATTAACCATTGATAAAAATATCATATGCTTACAATACGAACTATTATTTCTGTCTGTTACCCTCTTAATACCATTGATAATAAACGATCAATAACCTGTAAACTCTTCAACTTTGATTCTTTCCTTTGGAATTTTTAATTCTTCTTGGAGTAAAGTCTGCATTGCATTTAGCATGCTAGGAGGACCACAGATGTAGAATATCGAATTATTTAGTTCACTAGTATCCAAGTACTTTAATATCATTGCTTTGTCGATTCGCCCATATTCTCCTTCCCAATTACTTTTTGCAACATGAGACGATGATTCTTTATGTAGATCTTCCTCTTCGCTAATGGTATAAATAATCTTTAAATTTTTATTAATATTGGCACAGCTATCAAATTCTTCTTTAAATAATATGTTATCTAGATTTCTATTGGAATCAAACATTATTATTTTAATTGGCAGCTGCTTATCTGTAGCGTATATTATCATACTTCTAAATGGAGTAACACCAATGCCACCAGAAAGAAATATAGCTTTTTTTGAATAATCTTGATGTAATACAAATTGTCCTTCAGGACCTCTTACCTTGACTTTTGCTCCTTCCTCTAAAGTTGAAAGTCTCTGTTTGTAGGGTGAATCTCTGATTCTTGTAGTAAACATTATAAAATTTTCGGTTGGAGAAGAGGAGATAGTAAAATGTCTGATAGGGCCTTTGGATCATTATATACTCCTCTTATATCAAAAAATGCAAATTGACCTGGAATATAGTCCATGGAAGTGGTGGTATTGTACTGAAGTCCTTTGTCATCTTTGTAATCACCAGAATCAATCTGCTTGCTAAACTTAAATGATGTTACATCAGTACCCTCAACTCTATCCTTTTCCAATAGTGTCAAGCCAAACTGGGAAGAGGACTTGCCTTTATCTCGCTTCTTAATCAATATGCTATTGCCTTCCACTTTTATTTCGTATGATGGTTCTGGTTCGCTTGCAGGGGGATTAGTTACCTCGCCTGTTCTTACATCAAATTTGGAGCCATGCCATGGACATTCAACCTCATAGCCCTCAAGCGTACCATCAGCTAGAGGGCCACCTTCATGTGTGCATATACTGCCAATTGCATAGTATCTTCCCTCAACGTTAGCAATGCAAATATTTTCGCCATTAACTTGAACTTCCTTCATCTTGGAAGGTAGAATCTCGTTTATATCAGCAACCTTGTCAAAATTCTCACTCAACTGAATCATCTGCTTTTTGGATTCGAAGATTATAGGTATTTCTATTTGGATGAAATTTTGTTAAAGACTCTCATTTATCTTAATGTATATTTTTATAGCATATGGTCGGCTTAATCTAATTACCAGTTGTAAGTACACACCTAAACCTAGCCTTACCGCTCATCATATGATCATATGCTTCTGCTGCACGTTCTAATGGAAAGACTTCATTCATAGACCTTATACCAGATAGAACACTAA
>JBEDUN010000136.1:0-3745 GCA_040414675.1 Nitrososphaeraceae archaeon
TGTAAACTGGTTTCTTCCTTTGTCCATTTTGCAGGATATTGTATCTTGAAATGAAAATCTTTGTTCTGATAAGTTGCAAAATTTGTTTTCGCCCCAACAGTAGGAAGGATAATTATAGCAATAACCAAAGCAAGGATAGTTAAACCTACAATTGCCAGAACTAACTTACTAGTACTAGAGATCATTTTTTATCTTCTTTTTTTGCTTCGTCATCGGTCTTTTGTTATTGCATTTTTGATTTTCAATAGGTATATTTCTTTTCTTTCTTTCTTCAGCGCATCTTATCGGCAAGATAAAGTATGATTCCGGACTAAATATTATTCTAATTTTGGCTGCTTTTTTCGAATAATTAATCAGAATAATGTCAAATTTCTTAGTCAAATAATAAGACTGGTTTGTAATTTATCAGTTTTCATTTGTGATAATACACGTTAGATGTTGTCCGCTGCTTAACGGTGTTACAAAACTATATCTACGAATGATTCCTAACATGACTCAAGTGAAGGAAAAATCTATTTTTTGGGATGCTGATACCTACCATGATGTATCGATTATACAGGAAAACTGGGCCGATACTATAATTCAAAAAAGAAAATGGACGGGAAAAGAAAACCTATTGGATGCAGGCTGTGGTTCAGGAAGATTACAAAAATCCTTTCTAAAATAGTAACAGAGGGAAAAATTTATGCAATAGACAACGATCCAACTATGATTAATAAAGCAACTGAAAGTTTAATAGATATTGAAAATGTTCAAGTTATACAAGAAGATCTACTACATATCAATTCTATTGATATATCCATAAAGTTTGATGTGATATTCTCTAATGCTGTTTTACATTGGATTTTAGATCATCATAGAATATTTAGAAATTTTTACGATTTGTTAAGTAATTACTATTTAATATGATTAATATGATTACTACATTTAATATGATTACTATTTAATATAGATTCAATTATATCAAATCTGTCTCGATAACATAACATATGGAATAACCTCTTGTCGGTTCCGACTGGCCTGGCCATCTGACAATGACATCGTCCGTATGACGTTCACTGAACGTGTCCCAATCCTGATTGTTCCAAGAGTCGTCCAATGTTTTCATTAGTCGTAGGTTATCTTCTCCGCTCATTACCCATCATCAAGAAAGTATGAATTAAAGTATTCTGCGGGTCTTGCAATCTTAGGACAAATTCTGAGTATAGTGATATGTGTTCTAGACTAAACGATAGAAACACAACTTCTTGGTATGTATAGTAAGAGAATTAATTCAATCAATCCTGATAACAATTTGTATGCCGTTCGGATCAGTAACTGTGAACTGATTACTTTCTGTAGTGTGCTTTCTATGTTCCTCAGAAAGGGAATCATGTAGAATATTTGACTTTATTAAATTAAAATATGACATGTCAGAAGTTGTTATGGTAAAGTTTCTAAGGCCTTTCATGTCTTGCTCATGAAATTCGCCATCCAAACTATACCATGTATTAATTCCAACATGATGATGATATCCTCCTTTAGAAAGGAATGCCGCACCCATTGATCTCCAGTCTACAGTCAAATCTAGACCTAATTTATCATGATAAAACCTAATTGACCTTTCCAGATTTGTAACTCTGAGATGTATATGACCTATTCTGCCTCCTGTAGGAAAAGGGATCGCATTACTTGATTCGTCTTTGTTCATTTCAGACAGAAGTGATTGTAAATCGAGGGGTAATGTGTCCATTATTAAATGTCCTTCTGAATCTCGTGGCCATTCTTCCATTGGCCTATCGCGATAGATTTCTATACCATTATTCTCAGGATCTCTGAGATAAAGTGACTCACTTACTAGATGATCTGCAAATCCATCGAATCGCACTCCTGATTCTTTGAGGGCAAGATAGGTCGATGCGAGATCCTTTCTATGCGGAAGAAGTATCGCAAAGTGAAAGAGTCCTGCAGAATGGGGAGGGGTGCTTCTTGCATCCGGATCATGTTGGAACAAAAGTAGAGGGAGATCATTTGATTCAGGCGAATCGTGCCTAAAATATACTTCATATGTGACGTTTCCATGATGGCCCAGGGATTGTTTGACCGATTGTAAATCTAGATACCTCTCGTAAAACATCAATACTTTGTCAATATCCTTGATTACTATTAGAGGAGGGCCGATCCTCATTCCCGTGGACCTATTCAAATCAAGCAGCAACCGTTAATACTTACTCACTGATAAGGATAGATTTCTTCATCTTACATCCTTCCATAGTTAGAGAAAAATTGACAACTCGGAACACCAAGCCATTGTTGTAGCCCTTCTGCGCCTGTCTTCGATTTTGAATTTGCGTTGAAGTTGCAAGAGTGGATTTATGCTTTTTAGGCTTATCCTAACTTCATTTGTTGGTCTGTTTGTCTCTTCGATTTTCTTTGTCTAGAATCATTGCGTATATTTGCTCCATGGCTTCTACCTCTGCTATGTTGTACTAAACAAACCGCATGTTGAACTTTTCTGGGTCTACTGACTTTTTCTTCTTTTGGATTTCTTTGTAAATCATTTTCTTGACTTCGGCTACTATTAGTTCCTTTTGCTTTAACTATTCGGTATGTTGGTTAGTCAGAAATAGGATTCAAGTCCAGACTATCCGCGTAGAGAGGGAGAGTCTGAGGTAGGGTAGGACGTACCATCCCTATCTTAAACTCGATATTTGGCTTCCTATGGCAGATAGATATTGAGGGCGGACTCGTAGAGGCAATAATACTATGACTAAATCCTATTTGAACAGTGAATGTCTAATTCCTATTCATTTAGTCGTTGGTGTGACTCTCCCAGGTAGCAATTAGAAGATCAGCATAAGATAATTGATCTACACGATAGCAAATCGCTTAACTTTTATCTCATTTTTCTAGTGATGACTAGGAGAAGTCGAGATGAGGGAAGTCACTGAGGTCATAAGTAGGAACATAATACCGGGTCATGAGAAGGAGTATGATAACTGGCTTCAGCGTTTTATGAATTCGGAGAGGGAGTTTCCGGGCTATCTCGGAACTACAATAATCGTCCCTGGAGGCAATATCTCTTCTGTGCGTTACATCGTTAACCGCTTTGTCGATCAGGCCTCGCTTGATGCCTGGGAAAATTCAGAAGTAGCGATCAAACTAATAAGAGAAGTGAGCAAATATTCTACTCGCGAGAGAGTGACTGGTTTAGAGACATGGTTTAGTCTGTCAAACATGAATAGTGTAGTAGCACCTCCTAAATGGAAGATGGCTATAGTTTCGTTTATTGGGGCATATGGAATTAGTTCATTAGCATCATATATTCTAGGTCTTTATTTGGGCCAAATGCCATTACTTACTAACTTACTCATGACTATAATATTAGTGGTTGGTCTTACATATTTTGTAATGCCTCTTTTGAGTCGATTGCTGCAAGGTTGGTTATACCCAAGAAATGTATGACATTGTGGTATTGGAGGTATTAGGACACATATTAAAGAGTCTTGGATATCTGCTTCCAGTCTACCAAGTTCACTTTGTTCGTCGGTAAAAGAGATCGTTTTTGCTGTTGATTTTCTTAAACATATTTTATCTATCTATTATATTGGCTAAACTAACCGACTACTACTACTACTACTACTGTTAAAAAATAAGGCCGCCGGTATCATATTCAGCCTCGTCTATATACCCGCTACAGTAGCGGATCCTTGAAAAGATTCCTCGTCTTGTTAGAGGTTGTACGTGGGTAATTAAACCTCGACCG
>JBEDUN010000137.1:0-3137 GCA_040414675.1 Nitrososphaeraceae archaeon
ATATTTGTACCAAAAACTGCCAAGGAGTTGAACTTAAGTCTACCCTCAAACGCTGTTATCTGCGCAGGGGTAAGGGGGTCGAAGCATGCTGTACAGTTTCCTCTTGTTGTTGTTAGTGGTGGTTGTGTTGTCGTTGTCGTTGATCTCTGAACTTCTATGGTTGGGATCGCATTCTGGACAGTTGTTGTAGTTGATGCTTGACCTGACCTTCCTTGTTGTGAAATTGTGCCTCCACAGTTTCCGTTACTTATCATGTTATCGTTAGTATTAGATTTAGATACGGGGGATAAACAGGAATTGTTAATAGACGCTGCTTGGTTAAGGTCACTGCCTGAATGCCTCTGATATCTTGCAAATGCGTCTTCGGCTATCATGACAGGGGTAGTAACTATAATAGCAAGTAAGACTAATGAGACTATCAATGTTAAGTTAACCCTATTCATACCACATGCGGTTTCCAACTATGGATTATATTGAATAGGTGGAACTGGAACCCTAGTTAAATCATAAATGTCTTATTCAAAAAATACCTAGTGCAGTGTTAATTAACTGGACACAATGTCTAGAAATGGAGCGCTTTGCAAACCGAATTGACAAAAAATTCGGTTTGTAATTCCCCAAGAATTATTTAACACACCACTAGAACAGTACCTTCGTTTTGTACCACGGAACGAAATCAAGGTAGTTACAGACACTTTATTCGAAATGTACTCAGAAAACAAATCCATAGGAGAAAGTAAGCTTGGAGGAATGGGCTATTTCTTTAGAAGGATTAATGCAAGAAGAATAATATCTAATCTAAAATCAAATTCTAAAACAGGCAACTTAATGACGAGGACATTCAAACCATGAGGAGATAACTATGGATTTCTACAACATATATTTTTGTTTTCTTGGGTACAATGAATTATTAGAATAGTCAACTTTATGATAACTATCAAATGATACAGTATTCCCTTAGCCACATTCACACTAATGAAAAGTATTTCCTGTATACAGCTCGCAGAACCTCCAATAGAGCTAGATTTTCGTCACGCAGTGATCGCCATGTATATGACATCGAGACAAATACAAAATCTATACAAAACAGGAATCAGTATTGTACAATTACTTCCATTCATATATCTTTGCTGTTCGCTTATTACCGTCAACTTCAGATATATGTAGTCCTTCAAGGTTTTTAAGGAATGCAAGTTTTCCTGTAGAATTGGTATTAAAAAATATAATATCGTGATATGTTGTTGTCCCATTAATGTTAGATCTTCCATCACCGTATCCAATCCAAGTTGCCATATCCTGTCCATCTGCTGTAGTTATTAAACCTTGGCCAACACCATAAAGTATTCTAAGAGGACTGATAGTAGCAGTCCATGTTTGAAGATTTGTAACATTTCCAACCCCCTTAATAGTTCCATTTTCTATACTAGTATATTCTATCTGTGGTGTGATACCATTTGTAGTACTGACTACTCTTTGGCCTATCAATTTACCAACATTTGATTCGTAAAAAGGATTGGCTGCTATTCCTAAACTGGTTGTTGTATTAACACTACTTGATACCGCTGGTAATGGCGTGATTGCATGCGCTTTTCCTATAGGTAATACTACAACACTTGTCATGGACAATAACCCTACTATAGCAAAGAATGAGATTAAATTTTTAAACTGTTGTTTTATAATGACATTTTTCATTAATAAAGGACTATTATTACATCTTTGCATTTAAATCATTATTGTGGATCCATGTTCTTATTATTAAGAATATTGTTGTTGCAAGGCTAGCGCCATGTCCTTTCTAGATAATTCCAACTAGATATATTCCATATGCATTTAACTCTAGCGAAGGAATAACCAATTCCTTTACGTATATCGGCAAAAACAAATAGTTTGTCCTGATGATCCAACATTTGCAATCTATAAATATTGTATATTAGTTTTTTAACACATATGCAAAATCAGTAAGGCTCAGAAAACTTGGTTTGTTGTTGCTTCACCAGTTTCCTGTTCCTGCTCTTCTTTTAGCTGATCTTTGTCTTCATCATAATCAGGTTCATTTTATTCCACTTTATCATCCTCACTAAATGGTTTTGGCTTCTCTTTTTTGTTTGTAGCATATCATACCAGAAATTGTTATAATTATACTTTGAATTTAAAACCACCAAAAGATATGTTATCATTAGAGTCATCTCTTTCTTCTCCTGTTTTTATTCCTAGAGAGTCAATAAATTGTCGTATATTTTTCGTTTGGAAATAAACTGATCCTGGTCCTACGATCTCAACTACAAGACCTTGGCCACCAAGAAGAGTACTCTTCAATCCTCCAAATTTTGTTATCTTATAATTCGTAGTCTCACTTAGGGCTACAAGATGATAGTTACTCAGAGTCATTTTTTCGCCTCCAATTAACTCCTTATGAATAATTCCTCCATATGCATTTAGAAAAAGGTCTCCTTTGCCACTTACTTTTAGCATAAACAGCTCACTTCCAAAAATTCCTTTTGTGAATCCCTGCCACTCCGTATCAAGTACAACCCCAGAAGTAGATGCAATATAAGCCCCAGAATGTACTATGAAACCAGCGCTGCTTTCGTTACTGATACTCATCTTTATAATATCTCCAATTGGTGGGCCAGTAAGACCTATAACACATCCGTCCTCATGTGCAACGTAATCATTTACAAAAAATGATTGACCTCCTAGAGCAGAAACTTTCAGTTTTTTAAAGAAGCCACCTTGACGAGTTCTTGTCTTAATTTCAATATCACCTTTTATGTAAACCATTGCACCTGCTTCGGAGGTAATCTGTTCTCCATTATCTAACTGGGTTTCAATCATAGCCATTGGTTCTTTTAAAATTTGATATTGCATGTTTGTTATGGATGGTATAAAGATCTATATATGTAATAGTAATAATAATAAATAACCGGCCCCCTAAAGCAGCCGCCAACCTATTAAATCCAACTCAGCCGCCAATCTATTAATTAAATATTTTATTGATACGGGCTTTTCGATAAAACATCCAAAGCTTACATCCGGGTATACTTCTCTTAGAGCTTGAATATTTACTTGTGACGCAGACATAAAGCATACTCTAATGTTAACTTCTAACTCTAATACCTTCTCACGTAACTGAAAGC
>JBEDUN010000138.1:0-46339 GCA_040414675.1 Nitrososphaeraceae archaeon
TATATTTGTGGCCACGTTGTCTGTTGCACTTACTTTATAGTCAACAACAGATCCTCTTGCATTGGTGGCATTAGCAACTATAAGATTGTGATTAGGTACTTGTATCCTTGGAGGTGTTCTGTCAGCAATTATTACTATACTTTGTTTCTTACTATTACATGGGGTAGTGACAATCGTCAAACTAAGTCCTGCGACCGGACCCTGACATTCTCTAATTTTTCCTTCTGATAATACCATCGATTGTACGTATGCAGTAAAAACGCCCCTCGCTTCTGAGACTGATATTAAAATTAAAATTCCTATCAAAAAAGTTAATGCTATCAGGTGCACTAACTGTATTATCATGATAGGGATTATTTAATAATTAAATCCTCAAATTCTATTGATAAATAATTGGTAGGAATTAATAATAATATCAAGAGTGACGTAAATAAAGAACCTACTATTTCTGAGTGTAATACCAGATTTAGCATTGTGGCTACTGTCCTGCAGATCTGATTGAGCATAGCTCTTATTGTTTGCGGGTATAATAGTTGTTGTTGCAATTACAACTCAAGACGCTACTTTAACTTCTTACAGGCCAGTCGTTTCTACTGATTGTCATAGGTGGATTATGTGCAATACTACCTAGTGTAATTTTTCCCGCTAGCAAATTCTCGAAATGACAAAAGACCGAACTATCTGTGCAAGAACATCGCCAAGAACATTGTGGGACTAAAATGACATGACTAGTCAAATTCAAACTTTCTTACAAGCAATCTATTCGTACACTCCCAATACGTTCAATATACATTAGCTAACGCACTCACAAGTCAGAGTCGAAGAGGGAATAATCCAATCTGCAAAGATTCGGAGAGAAAGATAAACATGGAGATGAAATGATTTTTTGTCTCAAAGATTTATTTTATAGAATATCAAGTATTTGGGATAATAAATTAGAGTCAGATAATGTTCTCTTATTGACTCATACTTACTGTTAGCTCACGATATGAGTAGCTTTTTCGATGAAGCAAAAATTACTGGTGGGCTCAAGTCATTTCGCGAAATCCCAAAAGCAATTACATGGTATACAAGTACGATTTCGACTGAACAAAAAATAGACTTCTTTCATTTCATCTACTTAACGCACATCAATTATAACATATCCATATATCCTTACGGGTTCTTTTGCTGCTATTTTTCTGCCAAGGATTATTTTCCTTTATCCATCCCACTGTCCATTGGTTGATTTGTTCTAAGATACAGCTGGCTGGCTGGCTTGCCCTTTTCTGCTGCCAGAGACAAGTCAAAATACCAATCTGAGAATAGTATAGAATGTGGCAGACAAAGCAATGAGCAAAATTAGTTGTTCTACCCAATCCATTTCATATGCAACCTACAAATTTAACCTAGACATGTATTTTTAGTAAACGAATGGTTCTTAATCGTAAATGGTTTATTGGTAGACTCCGCTATTTGGTTTGGCTGCACTGAACAGTGCACCTACTAATGATGCTTATGGCAATTAAGCTTTAGTAATAAATAGCAATTAAACGGACTACGAGATTGTAATAAGGTAGATGGGTTTCACCGTCATTAGGTTAAATGCACCTTAGAGACTTTAAATCAGGGTGTTGATGTTGATATTGAAAGTTTGTATATTATGGTCACAATACTTTATAGATTTAGAAGCATCATAAAATTGGCGCATTGCATCCTAGCCTAGGTATAGTTATTGTTTTTGTTACCGCTGTATCGAGAAATACACGATGCTTAGATAGGCAATAGAAAGCTACATGAGTTCGAAGATACTGTGAGCGAATATTACAACTAGCTAATCATCTTCTTTATTTTGCTTAAACTTGTCGAATGGAGATTCTAGACTATGACCCCTTGTTGTGTCATATTCTTCAATACGTTCCTTCAATTTAGCTACAATAAACTTTTCCAATGATATATTACCATGTTGTTTTTCAATTTTATCAAGTAACTCGTCTTCAATTGCTATGTTGAGGCATGTTGTCATTTTATTTTAGTTGATTCCGCTAAACTCAAAACCAATTGAGTAGATCATGGATTCATTGCCTATGTCTTCGGTAATGACTTGGCTCTTTTTTTCATTTTTCTAAGTCTTTGACTAATTTCTTTCTATATTCTCCAGTTGGTCTATCAACTGGTTTGTTCTGATTTGACATTATGGTAATATAATAGACAAAAAAAGAATAATATGCTTAGCTTATTTCTGAACTCGACATTACGACGGCGCTAATTTTAGAAAGCGATGCTTATAGATATACTAAAATCAGCAGAGTTGTCAAAATAGAAGCCGAAAAGAATCTATCTAATTTTAGTTCACTTCTGGAATTTGCTCTTATTATTTTGATCCTATCTTTTGACAAAATCCAGACAAATTCTATTCCTTGGTGTATTCTGAAAATCCAATGCAAATTCAAGGGGACAATAATATTAGCGGCGAATCACAGATTCTAGAATCTGAGGACTGTAGTGACAGAATAGATGTCTGCAAGACTGAAATATTAGATCTTGCGAAGAGAATTTACAAATTCTGACTTGAATGGATTGATTTTCGAAGTTAGCAATGCTACACCTCAACAGTTACAACATAAGAATGAACGTTCAGATAGATGAATAATTATGAAGATAATTCGACCGAATTATCTTCATAATTGCGTTATCAAATAGGTTTAATGGCTCGCCGCAATTCAGCTAAGATCTTCCGTGTACTTCATGTGGAAAGTACGGTTTGGTTAGCTACTATAAACAAAAATATCTGATTACTAAATTCCCATGTAGCCTATTATAATATTCTTCTTCTTTAGCGTTCAGCTACCTGTTCATGGTAAATACTTATGTCTTAATTGGTTCTTGGAAGGCTTAACATGATTACCTCTCAGACCACGCGTATAGTAGCATTACCTCAAGTGATTTCATCGCCTGGAGAAGAGAAAGGACAGCAATTGCTGAGGATGAAGATGAAGAAGGAAATTTCATTCTCTACATATACTACTCGTCAAATAAGATAACCAAAGTGGATGACCTGAGATTCCAATACAAATTGGTTACTAAATGCTTTTAATAAAATAATTAAAAAAATAATACGAATCAGAAATATGCCAAGCTGTTTGACCAGCTCTTTTTCGGTAGATTTAATAGGAATCCTCCTCAAGTACCATAGGGCCTCAATTGATAAAGAGTGCCGTATTGTGTCTTATTGTAATAACAGGAGTGCTATCTTCTGCAATATTAAGTCCTTCCCTATCAATCAATAGCTTTGTGAAGGCTCAGAAGGAGAAAGTAACCATCAATGCAATTCTTGAGGACCAAGGAGACCCCCGCAGATGGAATTCCCTGTTTCAACCTGCGCTACAAGAACTAAGATCAAAGCATCCTGATAAGGAGATTTTATTGAATACGACAATGCTTCCTTATGATAGAGCTAGATCACACATGCTACAATCTTTAGCTGCAAAGCGACCAATTGATCTAATTTCTCTAGATCAAATATGGCTCGGAGAGTTTGCCCAGAAGGGACTTTTGACTGACCTTACGAATTATGTCAAGAATTGGGGAAGAGAAAACGATTGGTACCAGGAAAATTGGGATGGTGGCATATATGGTGGAAGAGTTTATGGAATATGGGCATGGACTGATATTAGAGGAATATGGTACTGGAAAGATCTATTAGACAAGGCAGGTGTCGATCCCAATTCCTTAAAGACGTGGGACGGATATATTGCAGCAGCAAAAAAACTAAACACTGTTCTTAGGCCCGAAGGGATAGAAGGAGTACATCTTACTGGGGCTAGTCATTCTCCTGACTTATGGTACCCATATCTATGGATGCTTGGTGGCGAAATACTAAAGATGAAATCAGGTCATCCCACAAAAGGCAGTTATTGGTTTCCTGCCTTTAATAGTACTGAAGGTATAAGGGCTATGAGTTTTATAAAACAGCAAGTCGATGCTGGCATTAAACCTCAGAGGAATCATTATTGGGGATTAGAATTTCTAGATAGAAAATTTGCAGTGATGATCGAAGCGTTGCAGCATCACATCAATGAAAGATTTCCAATTACATCCCCTGAAAGAAGAACAGAATTTGAAAACATGGTAGGGTTTTTGCCTATGCTACCAGTTCCAAGCTCTAATTATAATACCACTAGCCTGATGGGTGGGTGGGAACTGGTTGTTCCCAAAACGTCGACACAAAAGGAACTTGCATGGGAGCTTATTACAATAATGCTGGAACCCAAAATACTTACTCCCTATTTGGCAGCTCATTCAAACCTTCCAACACAGATTCCCATAGGAGAAGGTCAGTATTCCTCAATAATAAACAGCACAACGCCTTACTATGATAAACTAATCACTTTGCTAAAGGCCGGAAGAAGTAGACCCAGTATACCGGAATATCCTCAAATTGCCGATACCATACACAGTGCACTAGACGAGGTATATTATGGCATAAAAGAACCAAAGCAGGCACTAAACGAAGCGGCTAATAAATCAGCAAAGATATTGGGTTGGTGAATTGTTTGTGAAAATATTTCATAGAAATCTAGCTTTGAACTATCATCACCATTTTAAAACACCAAACACGATGCCCTAAATTAATACAGGATTATTTTTGCATAAAATTCAGAGTCGCCCGGTTACAACTCTATTAGTCTCTTTGCTAGTAATAAGTACTCTATTCCTCTGGTTTTTCTTGTTCAGCCAGTTCTGCTCAAATATATACCAATAAAAAAAGGTTGTCATTACTCCTAACAGTATCCTTGTACAATTGCATACGAATCGTGATATGGGAAATCTTCTATTCGAAAATGCGCCCACGAAATTGAAAGCGATGTTTGCTAAATTTGACAAATAATTAAAATATTCAGTATGTCCATCGAATCAATTTCAATCTTAGTTATTAGACAATCGTAATCGTACACAAACCTCCAACTCAATTGATCTAATTTCTCGAGATCAAATATGGTTCGGAGAGGTTGCCCAGAAGGGACTTATGGTACCCATATCTATGGATGCTTGGTGGCGAAATACTAAAGATGAAGTCAGGTCATCCCACAAAAGGCAGTTATTGGTTTCCTGCCTTTAATAGTACTGAAGGTATAAGGGCTATGAGTTTTATAAAACAGTACTTATAGTACTGAATCAGCGGTGCTCAACCGATTAATAGATCTTGCAGTATTCAAAATTTTCACCGTGGTCCAACAAATATCAAATAATCTTTGAGTATAGTATAGTTAATATTGATTCCAGACTAGACTCAGTCACTCGAAGTATCTTAATAACTACAAGATATGGTTCATATAATTCCATTAACTAGTAATATATTTCTATTAGCCAAATGAAAAACCAACAACGACAAACATAATCATATAATAAAATATTAATAGCATCGATCAAGATTAGGATTCATGAACCGACATAGCACATTCTATTGTATGCCCCACATATTTTTCGGCTTTTCAGACAGCTATTTGAATCCAAATTATGTGAAAGTAATTCTTCTTATAGGAATGGTCTTTATTGTAGGATTACACTCAATCCCTTTTGCATTTGCTCAGCATATGATGATGCCACCGGCAGCAAATATAGGTGATAGAAAAATCATATCGAATCTTGAGATTACACCAAAAAATATTCATGTTAGCCAAAATGCATTGATGAAAATTTTCTTCGATGATCAAAACACTAAGCAGAAAATATATCATGTAACTGTAAGAATGGATATTTCTAGAGATGGAAAACATATTTTTTCCGAATTCTTCCATTCTCATGATGGGATGCTCAATGTTAATTTTCGCCAAGCAGGTAGTGGTGGTTCCTCAGCTGTAGGACATACAATAGGAGGAAACTTTGATGATTTGACAAACGCTTGGATATCTGATCCTGACAGTCCAATTATAGTTAACGGGCCAGTATTTCTTAAACCGGGCAATTACAAATTGGTTTTGGAAGTAACTACTTTAGATAATGACAAAACAGATCTAACGCAACCGCTAAGGTATGAATACAATATCCCTGTAGCTTGATAATAGGATATCAGATTCAGTATTTGAGTTACGATAGTCGGATGACTGAGAATTTTAGTGGGTATCCTACAAAACTCTCTTGCCTGAATTGAGTTCGCCTGTTCCACTAGGATTCTCGTCAGTTTGATTAGAATAAGATAGAATTCAGCATAAACCTGTAGTTTTAAAAGTCGCTTATCCGGATAAAACGCGATCTTGTAAGTTAGTTGCGTAAAAATAATAATCCTAGGCTTTGATTGTACAATCTTATTGGATGATATTGACAGACTAATGCTTTCGTGTCTTGGTAAGAATGCGCGTATGCCGTCTAGGGAAATTCAAAAAATAGTACGTGGTATTGGCCATGAAATTACTGAAAGGGCCATCAGGTACAGACTACACAGGCTAGAGCGTAACAACATAATACTTGGATATTCTGCGATAGTTAACCCCAGTCTAGTATCCGAAAAGCTAAATCGTACTATCATTCTTAAATTCAAAAATTCTAGTAATTCTTCGGTCCTGATCGAAAGGCTTTCAAATTATGTGGAAGAGGCTCCTTTTTGCGTATACTCAGCAAGGCTACATGGCGGAGAATTTGATTGGGTATCACATTTTATTTTTGAATCCGTCGAGCAATATGAACTTGAAAGTAACAATTTTTTACATTTATTCGCGGACTTGATACTAGAGTATAGGTCATACGAGTCTAAGGCTTTGAAGGCGTCTCCGTACACACTGGCTGATGAACATGACATAATTGAACGAAAGTCTAGAGTATACAAGATATTGAGTTCAATTCAGAGACATGATAATTTGAATGATAAACTTCAGCAGACGGTTGAAAGCGTTGTAAAGTATTTCGATGCTAAATTTGCTAGAATTTGGCTAGTTGATAATGAAAAAAAGTTTTTAATCCTTAAATTTAGTGCTGGAAAGTACAAGAATATTCACGGAGAATTTTCCAAGGTGTCAGTAAACTCTGTTAAGATTGGACATATTGTAAAAAACAAAAAGCCTGTAATTACAAACGACGTTGCAAATGATCCAAGAATAAAATATCATGATTGGGCAAAAAAGGAAAATCTAAAATCGTTTGCCGGGTACCCGCTAATCTACAACTCTCAAGCAATAGGAGTTCTTGCCATGTTTAGTGAAAAGAAACTAAATCTACTTGATTTCGAAATCTTAGGAATATTCTGTGATCAGATCTCAAGAGAGCTCATAAGTTTTTTCGAAGCACAAAAATTCTTGTCGATGTGATGACTGATATCACAGTCATAATTTTGTATTTATTTTACTTTTGTGTTAAAAATTAATGTTTAAAGCATGAATATCATAAACCTAAGAAAAGGTCGGCCAGACTAGAGTAGGTACGATATTACATGGTCAGGGTAACCAATTGTTTGCTATTTCTAAATCAGCTTTAGGATTAGAAAAATCCTATTGATATCACTTTTAGATCAGATATTTCTAACTCGAAATTAGATCATGGTTGAGTCTACCATTAACTTATAAGCAATTTTCAGCAAACAGTTTTCTAAATCTAAGTTATCTATTAACTATTGTCAGCGGTGCAATAGTCCTGCTCTGCAATTCCAAAGTCAGAACTATGGCCCTAGTGAGTTTAAGTTATCTATAACAAATCTGTATCGCACATCGCTGCTTACAACCAAGTCATACGCCTTGTTTACTTGTTGAATCGGTATAAGTTCTATGTCACAACTAATGTTGTAATCATTACAGAAGTTTAACATATCCTGAGTTTCTTTTATTCCACCTATGACCGAACCTGCGATATTTCGACGCGCATTGGTGACAGAATAAGCATTAAATTGCATTTTGTTTTCTGGGAGTCCAACTATAACCATAGTGCTATCCAGGTTCAACATCTTCAAGTACTTGTTTAAATCGATGTCAATTGAAGCGGTATTGATAATCAAATCGAAATTTCCCCTAAGTTTTTTGAATGTATTTGGATCAGATATTGAATAAAAATTATCAGCTCCCAACCGAATAGCCTCGTCTTGTTTGTTTGGTGAATGGCTCAATACTGTGACGTCTGCGCCTAGAGCATGTGCTATTTTCACTCCTATATGACCTATGCCGCCTAGTCCAATAATCGCCAGCTTCATCCCCGGGCCCGCTTTCCAGTGCATCAATGGAGAGTAGAGCGTAATGCCGGCACAGAGAAGAGGAGCTGAAGCAGCAAGAGGAAGTTTGTCGGGGATCGCAAGCACGTATTTTTCATTGACAACTATCTTGTCAGAATACCCTCCTTGAGTGGGAGAATTTTTTCCGTTTACCAATTCTACTGCATTGTATGTCCAGATTGCCCCCTTTGTGCAATATTGTTCAAGACCATTAATACAGGGTTTGCATTCCCTACAAGAATCTATGAAATTTCCGACTCCAACCCGGTCGCCGACTTTGAACTTTGTAACGTTATCACCAATTTGCGTAACTATTCCAACGATCTCATGTCCAGGAACCATAGGAAAATTAGATGGTCCCCATTCATTACGAACTTGATGTATGTCAGAATGGCATATCCCGCAGTACTGGATGTCAATTAGGACGTCGTTCTTTAGTGGCATCCGTCTTTTAAAAGAGTAAGGAAGTAGTGGCGTCTTTGGTTGCATGGCAGCATATCCGACAGTATCAATCACCTTCTCTATTCACCATGTAACTGAAAATATAGCAAGCCCAGTTATGAATTTAGTTAGTCTATCATATCACACAAAAGTTCAAGACTGTAAAAGTTTCTACTGCGAAACATAATACCAGATGCTCTGGGTATAAAGGTAACTAAGACATTTACAATTCAATTAAGAACGGTTTTCACAGTATTAATAAACATCCTAAGATCTACTGGCTTTCTAATAAAAGTGTCCTTATTCCTAGCGCCTGGCAAGATACTCAATAGTTCCTCAGCTGCATCTAAAGCCGAAAGGAAGATAATTTTTATTTCAGGATCTATAGCTTTCATTCTACTATACAACTGCAAACCATTTACGCCAGGCATTCTTATATCGAGAATTACTAGGTCATAGTAGGAAGTTGCATGCTCGGCGAATTTCTTTAATGATTCTTGTGGTTCCGAAAATGCTTCGACATTATAACCAGCCTCTTCTAAAAATGATCTATATGTTAACAAGACATCAGGTTCATCATCGACTATCAAGACATTATGGGAAGACTTCTTTTGCCCAATCTTGTGGTCAACATATCGAGATGATATCGATTGGTGGATATTATTTGTACTATGGGTTGCACTCTGTAATTGAGGCTTTTTCAGATTCAATGCATTGAAGATTTTATCATATCGACTAATTACGCCCTCGGAGTTTATGCTTTCCTTACGAGCTACAGTATAAACAGGATATGGATGTTTTGCATCCAGACTATATTCAGCTTTACCCTTAAATTTAAACATGCTACAGAGAGAAGAGTAAGAAGGATTCTTTAGGATCTGATAAAGATCCCCACCAATAACCATTTCATTTGGAGATGCTTTTGAGTTAATCTTTGTGCATAGATTTACCGTGGATCCAAATAGGTCATCTCGATCAGGATTTCCTGCAGACCTCGCAACCTCTACCCTCCCATAATCTGCGCTCACTCTATAGCTCATCGATGTCACTATACCTGCAAGCTTCGCACTGAGAATAGACCTTACTGCGATCATAGTAAGGCCGCATTCTAGCACATCTCTGAAACCAGAGTCATCTTCTGCATTACTAGTATGGGGAAAATAGTAAAGTACGCCATCACCAGTGCTCTTGATTATCTGTCCATGAAACTCAGATATGATGGCTGCCATGGAGTTTAGGAATGTAGAGTAGTAGTCTCTAATCTTCTGTGAATCTTTTATTGTCGCAGTAGTTTTAGTAGAATCTGATACATCTACAAAGCAAACACAATAATTCTGTGAATGCTCAAAAAATGAAATTTCGTCCGAAGATTCGATAATAGGAGAGGAATTCTTCTCGTAAGATCTAGAAAAGCCTTCATCAAATGAATCACAATCTGAGTCATTCCCGTTCATGAAGCATAAGTCTTTAAACGTGCGTGCAATATATAAAGAATCACCCAAGATCACTAGTCGGTCACACACTAAGTATCGCTATAAGACTAGATTCAAGTTTGCTGCAAGCATGGCGCTGAACTAATTCAGATCTCGGCTGGGCAAGCAAATTTTGATCAATCCCTAACAACTATACAACTTTCTGTTTTCTCTGACAGCAGCATCAGGTCGTTATTTGTTTGTCGGAGCTATGAAGCCATTAATTGGACCGTTTATTCGTTTCTTGATTATCGAATGCTCATAAATTCTCTTTCAAACTCCTTGGAATCAGAACCTGGAGCTGACTTCAAAATTCGAAATGGAAGAATTTGGAATTGATTCTTCGAACTTGTAGGGTATGTATCGTAATCTTTCGATTACATACCTAACTTAAGTATAATGAGCGCGAATCAATGACAATATTTCTGTGTGATCTTTGTCAGTAGTTTATCAATAAATAGATGAAATCAATCTAATAAGAGTAAAATAAAATAGAATTTGGAGAACTCATCTAGACAGATTGAGACTGCAATGGTTGAGTTGGCTGTGCTGTTTGAGTGCTTGGACTTCCAGAAGAGCCAGGACTAGCACTCGATCCTGAAGTTCCAGGCGTGTTAGGACATGCATGGACGGAATGTATAACGCCATTACCAGTCGCTAGTAGCACTGCTATAAATGCCAATGCTGACGCCATTAAAACAAGCTTGTTCATCAAGTTCACTATAAATGACATTATATTTAAATCATATTAGAATAACATTCTATAACCCCTTAAGCACTCGGTGTCTCTATTCCCAAACCTTAGATCATGGATCACGGATAATGCTAACCTATTTGGCTCTCATGAGGTATGTTAAAGAACCCGAATTAGACTTGGCAATTTAAGATTGGAGGTGATTTCCAACTCTCTTATCTTTGGCTTATATATTGAAACGAGCTGTGGATATAAATAGAATCCTGAAATTGAATCGTCAAGTCTTTGCAAAATCTCTTTATCCCAGCTTTTGTAAGATATAGCTTAGAATTAGAAACATTGCCTAGACGTCAATATTTAAGGTCGTGGAGAGGTTTTGCGCCCAATTATTGCTAATGAAGCTCCGTTAAGAGGGGTTAATACATGACTTTGTAGTTTGAGTCATGAAATATTTAATATACTTGATCAGTACATTTGAGGAATTAATTCTATATCTGTGGCTTGGTAGAGTAGAGTTATTGCTATTATCTATTTCTTTTTAGGAAAATCACTTAAATCAGAACTAGAACATCTCAGGCATTCTCTAGGTTCAAGAGCAGTCAAATAAGAGATGTAGTGGCAATCTGAGCATTGTAATCTAACAAATGGATCCCTTAACTCAAAAGTACCATAGTCAGGATTTTCTATAATCACACGACGAGCTACTAAATTCTGAAGAACACTATCCAAATATTGCTCGAGCTCCTTCTGAACAATATTTCTATACCTCAAGTAGGTGTTGATCATTTCCATTGGTAATTTTGTCCGCACAAATAGTCGATTTTTCAAATTATATTGTCGAAAAAGATAATCACGCAGGTACCATTCAAATTCACTAACATTTATCTTCGCCATAGCGTTGCCATTTCCTAAATGTTTTCATCTATATTTGTTATTATAAAATAAAAATACAACATCTTCGAAATTGGTTGGATGATTGCCGTCAAAAAGCACACTATAGAATAAGCCCAAGTTGCTCATGTGCTTGAAGCATTTTTACTTTGAGCCATCCGATGAGTTGAAGCTCGGCAAACTTTCCCTACAAGAACGGAAAAAATATTATAGCAATTATAGATTAAATCGTATTATGCTTGCTCAAATCCTTGACATATGGGGCTGCATTCCGGAGCTTAGCAAACAATGTGTCGATATGACGAACTCATCCAGTACCTATTTGGGAATTGTAGCGGGTGCTTTGATAGGAGGGATAATTACCTGGTGGATATATAATCGCCAAAACAAAACTTCAAACCAGCAAGAAAGCATTCTCCATAGAATAAATAAATTGGAGGAAGGCAACAGAAAAATTTTGATACATCTAGAATTAACAGCTAAGAAGAGTGGAGATCTATTGGAACGTATAATTAGCCTTGATCAGAATCTAATAGAGCTGGATAAGAAAATACGCGAGCTCGTAAATGAATGAGTGCATAAAAAGACATTCAACCATCGGTACCAGTTAGTACTAAACCGTATATTAGATGGCAAAAAAACGAATGTTTAATCATGAATTCATAGTGCTAAGTTATGGATGGAATATTAGTGAATACCTTTTCTTTAGAGTGACAAATCCGGAAGTTTCCTGACGAAAATCCGATCATATTGGATATCCATGATTGTTGTTGTTTCAAATTATGAAAAGATTGAACTAGATGCTTGCAGAGCCACGACTGCAAATCCAGGTAACTTCAATTGTAGGTCGTATTTGCATTGTCAGTTATAAGGCATGCAAATAAACTACGATCTTAAAGTTATAAGAACATTAGCTCTAGGTTTTTTTCATTTTGTCTGTTCGTAGCTGTAATTCCAAGTGTTACTAATGTTATAATCGACAACGGAAATAATTATTTCAAATTTTCTCAAAATGTGTTAGTTCAGAACGGAGGAAAATTCTGAAGTATTCCTGGTAATTTTATTGGCAGGGATAGGATTAACCCCGTTATGAACACGCTGAATGATATTGCAGTGTAGCAAACAAGTCAGTCAGATGTATCAGAAATTGGCGTATTATGAATCAACGTTTAAAGTATATTTCAACAAGGACAACTTGATCTAAGCTCCTTCTGAGGACATGCAGACTGTTTGATCGAACCTGATACTAAGTCGACCTTGCAAGCAAATTCTATTGATTTCAAATTTAGAACAGCTTCCCAAAAAGATTCCTGGAGACATCAGTTATACAATCTGATATAAACGAATCAGAGTGATGCAATTCCTATCAAGGACAATTATTACGTTAACTTAAATGAATTGTTAATCTGTTTTAGTACTGGCAAGTATTGGGAATATTTGGAAGAGTCAGACTGAAATGACAAGAAATAAATTTTAGAGTCATTGGTGCAGTAAATATCGAAAACATTGATTTTTCCAGCTGTGGCATCGTTATAGTTATACAAAACCTTATAGCAAGCAGAATTTCCCATTTCTAATTCAGTGGTATCTGATTGATCGGACTGAGCCAAGAGAAGGAATCCTTGCAATGATTTTCTGTTGACATCAATCTGGTTTTTGGCATATTGAATCATCTTAGCCTTGTCAACGATTGGTGCCGGCGATAAATTGGCAACCTCGACTGTCAAATACTCTCTGAATGTATCAGAAGGGCTTTCTAGTGGCGATAGGAAAGTTACAACGATCTGACGGCCGCTTTCAGTTATTCCTGGAGTGAATTCAATCTTATCCCAGTTTGTAGGATAAGATATTCTAAATTTGTATTGATCGTTAGTGTAGGTTTTCATACTTTTTGTAGATCCGTCAAAGTTACCTGAAATACTCTGGGCATTAGCATTCTGGTCAAAAACTAAAATCGTGTTGTGAATAACTAGCCCGATAGCGATTCCGACAATAGCCATGGTAATCCGAAAATTTACTTCCTGCATGACAAATCTCCCCAGGCATATACTGACTCCGGGTCAGATATAGTTAGACAAAAATTCGCTGCTGCAGTTTTGTAAATCGGATGAACTTCGCATGCAGAGATTGATTCTGGTTTTACTTTGGTAAATTTAACGTAGTGGCTTGAGCAAATCATTATGGATCTTGGTAATCCATCTTCTAATACCGAAATAAATTGCTTTCAAAATAGTATGACCGAGAACTAATGAATCATTATCCATTGGCGTTCGTATAAACATCTAGATCAATTGCTTGTACAATTTCAATAAAAAAGGATTCGTAGAAATTAAAACAGGTAGTCGTGATTACTTCGATTATTACGTTGAATTGTCTTAAGTTCCAAGACACTGTAAGATATACATTTCATCTTGAATTAGGCCCAGAACATACATTTCATTGAACTTCGACATATACTTATTATGGGCCTGAAGAAGTACTAAAAATCTGCTGAATCCGAACTCCGTAATCTGGAATATGATTCTTTAAGTTACGAAATATCATTGATTGTAAATAGTAACCTTAATTAGAATATTCATACGGAAAATTCTGTACCAGGAATTATCTTTAGAATTTTATAGAAATCGTACACTTAATTACATACCCAGGTATTGTTAAAGAGATTAGCTACAAAGCAAAGATATACTTTTGATTGTTTCTATCATAATGTGAGCCATACCTTTGAGGTTGATTTTTCGTAACTCTGTACACCATTTGGAGTCATTACTATCGAGAGCTGACTATGTTAACGGAAATTGTCCCACATCATCACTGAGACTATTTGGACAGCCAGTGATCGTTAGAAATGTGGACGTAACAAGAAAGGTAATGAGTATAGATTCTATTCTGATGCCGTCCAATCTTACCAATGCAATCAATCTAATCGCTGAAAATTTTCCTTCCATTGAAGTGATAGAATATGATGACACATCACTAATTGCTAATGACCAGGCCACTAGTCGCGGATCATCCTTGAATTATATGAATAAAAATCCAGTTATAGCAGGACTTCAACAAAATTTTGAGGTACCAATAAACTCATTCATTTACTATTCAATGGAACGAGGTTTATCGGTGGATAGCGTGGTTTATCCATGGGACTTCTTGGATATTGTTCAAAAGACCTTAAGATTGGAAATCACTCGTACCTTAATCTCACCTAATGCGTCAATAGCCCGGACTAGCGTGATAGAAGGTCCTTGTATAATTGAAGAGGACGTTGTGATTGATGACTTTTGCAAGATTAAAGGCCCCACATATATTAGCAAAGGAAGTCACGTAGGCATGAGCTCGCTGGTCAGAAACTGTATGTTTGGACGGAATACTAGAATCGGATTTAACTGTGAAATTGCGAAGTCCTATTTTGCTGGTAATGCCAGAATATCACATCAAAATGTTATTTTGGATAGTATAATAGGCGAGAACGTTTGGTTCGGCGGGTATTCTGGAACTGCAAATGTTCTTCTTAGCAGAAAGAATATCAAGTACGAGATATTAAACGAGTTAGGAGAAAAGTCGTTGTTGGATACCGGACTGGATCATTTTGGTGCAGTGGTTGGTGAAAATTGTGCAATCGGGGCTTCAGTCATAATCTTACCTGGAAGGCAAGTTCCTCAGGACACTGTGATTCAGGCTGGAACGATATATGGAGTGAATCATAGGGAATGATGGCAGCGAATATGTCTCTTGGGTTAGCTTATAGAGTGTTAGTCATCATAAAACCATCGATATAAATTGAGACCTGTCGACACAAAATCATCAACATTTCTTTGGTGTAGAAAGGATTAGTGGTAGTATTACAGAAGATTGAATAGCGTATTTTAGGTCCTAAAGAAATTTCTACCAACTGACTTAATAATAGATCCTTATTAAGATGCAGATTGTGTAGTGTATATTAGGAATTGGTGCCAGATTCCTTGACTATTACTTTAACAGTATCAACGCTAAGATCGAGCTGTTCAGCAATCAATTCCTCTGACATGCCAGAATCATAAAGATTTTTCACAGTTTCTTTTTTCTCTCGATTGATGATATTGGATGGTTGGAATAGGGATAGCTCTGATTCGACTGATTTCAAGTAGTCTAATACCCGTTTAGCGAGATCCTCAATATCAGTTCGATCGCTATTTGTAGAAAATACCACGATGTGATCCTTCACAGGCACGCTAAATATCTTCACTTTATTGTGGACATACACAATATACTCCAAACTTCCGAGATCAGATGTAAACATTTTTCTCAGATCTACTATATAGGCAGTCTGAGAAAAACTAATTTCAGAATCTCTATTCCTGAGATATTCAGTCACTCCACCTCGAGTACCTCCGGCATAAAGATGACCCGATTTTTCCAAGATGCCGGCAAACCTGATGTTCGAATCCAATGAGAGTAAGTTGCTAGAAAGTTGCTCTGCATTCATTAAATAACCAGATACCTATGCAAAATATATACGCTTTTTGGCCTTTTAAGAAGGTATAGCATTTCTCTGAAAAGATCTGATCAAATTTTTTTAAGAATCGAATTTTAAATTTACACATTTGATATCGACTTGGTCCTACAGGTATTGAATACTCTTCTTCTTACACCATCCATAATCTGAAAAGCCATATTGCATCAGAATAGTATTTCTGGTCTGAAAAATAAGACATAATCGTTAGTAGTCATCCCTAACATCTGGAGTCAAAAACCCGTAAGAAAATATTTGTTCATCATTAACTATTTAATATGATTATATCAAATAGGGTAATGATAGATATTGTCCGCGGGCAAACGTAGGAAAAATAAAGCAAGACGAATTAAAACTACCTCTTCACGAAGCAATGAAGATTTGGCTACCGGTGCTAAGAAGGCAGCTGACATAATAAAAGATGTTGCAAAAAATATTCGACGTGCTTCATCAGTGGCTAGGGAAAGTGCTGAATCCTTCCACGAGAGCGGAGCAGTTATGGATCTTGTTGGTGCAGTACACGATGCTTCTATAGCTGCAAGAGATACCACAAATACAATTAGTGAAACTGCTAGAGATGTAAGTGAAAGTCATGTGTTGGAAGATACAGCTGGTGCCATAGAAGAGACAGCAGAAGTGGCTGGAGAAACAGCAAGGTTGACTAGAGATACTGCTAGGCAAATTCCAAAAAGGGCTCCTAAGACGACTAAGAAAGTAAAAGAAGGAATGACAACCGCAAAGAGTTTGTCGCAAAGAGCATCTAAACAAACCAAAAAAGCTGCAAAGAAGGGAACCTTAAATGCAAAAAAGCAAGCTTCAAAGGCTGCTAAGATCGGTAAGGCAAAAATTAAGCAAATCAAGCAGGAGACTCGTAAGGCAACAAGAAAGCTAACAAAAAGAAAGAAGTCAAATCGAACCGTGAAATAATACCATATTCCCACGTAAATTTTCTTTGGATAATTATATAGATGTTAAGGAGTATTTGTCTGGCCTAGTTAGTGTCTGCCTTGTAAGCCCCCACATTGATTATGGCTGCTGTTTGTATTAATCAACACGTTATAAAAAACAGTCCATCATCAAATAAATGGAATAATACATCGGTCAAGATCAAATTATGAATATTTGGTGAGTTTAAATTTCATAATACAATGTTATGAGATGAGCGGATAGTTCACTCATTCATATCTACAAGAAATGAAACCTCGACGCGTCGTACAAAAATACTTCAAAATATAGCGCTAGTAAATTGCATCTAGTAAATCATCTACTTCTTTCACGTGCATACCGAAGTAGTCAAACACCGACCCAACTTCTTTATAATTAGATAATGTAGTAGAATTGATCCTAGCCTTTGCAAGAGTATCAGATATTTCCGTCAGCAATTGCTGCGCAATACGAGTCCAATCGCGCAGCGCCACAATCATACGTGAGCGAATTGTTACGATAAATTTTGCGAATGCAGCAACAATAGTTATTCTATATTTTTGAAGAATTTTCTTGTAAGGATTAGAATCAGGGATTGAACGAATCTCTGAACAGACGATATATTGATAATCATCCAAATTTTTTAGTATTCCACATGCGCTTCGAAAAATTGGTGGGATTGTTTCACGGCTAGCGTCGATCCGAAGGCCCTCAAAGATTCCTTCGATGCTCTTAATAGATAACCAGCTGGTAGTTATCCCATCTTCAGTTAAGAATTTGCAACATTTTACATCATTAATGATATACCTCTCAATGATGCGCCTAGTAAGATCCATCGTGTAATTATGTACATAATGGCATATCTAAAAAATCTAGCTGAGCTATCAAATACAGGTAAACCCGCCAATGTACAAAAAGTAGTTCAGCTACAAGTCCATTACAAGTTTTATATTGATATTGCACATAATTGACCCTCAATCTCAGATAAAGAGTCTTCTTTCGAGACCACAATAATAATACATTGAATTGTTAATGCTGCTTAAAATGTCTCTGATGATGTCTACATAGTTGATGGTTCCTACCGTTGTAAGTAAGTTGTTATCTCAATTCAATATTACTTCGGATGAATTGTAGTTTTACTTAGAGACTCTAGAACTTTGCGGACGTAAGTATCTAATCAGTGATTGTAATAAACTAATAACATTACAACGAGCCTAGGATGACGATCTATTTGCAATTTTATTGCTTTGTTTGGCATCTAAATTAGAATTTCATAGCCACAACATGTTCCTCTAGTCGACCCCAACTATCGTCAGAACATGCTGCAAATTTGAGAGTCGACTTTATTGATATTCAGCTTCATTGCGATAGCCAACAATCAAGCAGATTGCTAGAGCGCTGAGGTATATGTTGTTACTGGTGTTATTATAGACAGTCCAAAATATCACCATTTCACTTTATATCTTAAGTATAAGTCGAACGATAAATAATATTAAGCAAGTGTAAAGTAAATCATAAAATCATGTTGGAAAGTATGGAACTCATTATTTGATATAATCTTGCATTTAATCAATTCTATCATCAGGATGAACCATTTTTTCGCCATGCATTAAAATTACCGTAGAACACAAGAATTCAAATTCGGTTCATCATTAAATTCTTTGATTCTAAATCAATTATATATATCTTTTATTGAAAACGATTCAACAACGCTAACTCGAGTACATCCTTCCGAACAAGTGATTGATAATCTGAACAGTAGGGATTTTGTGTGTACAAGGATGTACAGTAAAGCGGTCTTAAAAAAGAAATCATTCTTATTTCTTAATAAAAATGATAAAGCTTATATATTGCACATGGTAATTTCGTATCTGAATGGCAGCAAAGAAAAAGACAGCAAAGAAAAGTACAAAAGCAAAGAAGTAAAATATTAAAAAATACTTCAAAGCATATTTTTTATCTTTTGCATCAATCAGTTACCTATTCACACTACGAAATGTTTCATAAAAATATTTCTAAGCAATTTACTATTATTGTAAAATATTGATTAACTTTACCGAAAGTGGTTCCTATTACATGACATCAAACCCAGCAGAACTTCAACTTATTAATTGTCCCAACATCGATTTCAACATAATATAATCATGCGCTAATACTATTATATCGACAGTGTTTGGAAGCAAATCATCTCGATATCTTTTAAAATCTTATTTATGCGGCTTGATGGAATCTAATATATACAGATATTTAGAACATTTAATCCACTCATCACCCATCATTAGATAGACATAGTCTGATTGCATCCAAGACACTGTAAAAGAATGGGCTCGGAACGGCGTAGTATCTTAAATTTTTTAAAACCACACTTTCTACAAATGGGACAGCTTTTCCGAGTATTTTCCATTGGTTGATATTTTCTTGATATACATGAATTAGATTAGCTTATAATTATTCTCATGAATACGATATTAGAATTGGACGTAATTTATTTTCGTGCAAAATAGACGTCCAGATAACCGCATGAAGAACAAATGTACACGGTATAGAAATCATAGTTCCTAATTATGTTGGGCAAATACTTCTCGATAGAAAAGGATGGTTTAAGAGGTATTGGAAGAGGAACTTTTTTTGGAATCGGTTGAGTTTCGCCTAACATCTGTCCATCGCATCTAGCACATTGTCGTCGATTTTCGATGTTCATTTAACAAAATAGTGACGCGAAGTCATTATTATTCTTGATGGATGTCAAATAATTTACGTCACGATTAGATATTCAAACATATAGATATGTAATTGATAATCGAAATTCAAAAGTAGATGCCTTTAGTATGTCGCCTTCCAATTAACTAGGATAGCCGGTAATTTGACTAAACTACGCATTTGCTCAAGAACTAAAGTGAATCACATGCAAAGTTCAACGTTAAGTCTGTCAAAGTCACAACAACCTCAGCGTTGCTTGCTCAGTTCGATCAATGTGACTATTAAATGGATGATTGAAAAGAATAATAATGGGTAGGTGTCCTTCACACAGGAAATTTAAGTGTAGACGTTTCCAATTCGAGGACTGGGATATATAGGGACATAGTGTCAGTACCTATGCTTTCAACAAATTTGAATTCGCCAGTTAGCCGCTTTAGTTCAATGTATTTTTGTTCTGGTTTCGCATCTTGTATTATTAGATAATGAATAACAGCACCGTTTGCTAGGCCGGTTTGAATGAAGAGTATACTATTATTATCTTGTCTAATACTGTAAAGCATAGGAGTCAGACCCAAAGCAGATTGGGCAGAGAAAAGGATCACCTTGAGCATATCTTCCAGATTCTTATATTGTAGGTAGACAATTTGACTTGTTTCATTTAATTTAGTCATTGGATATCATTGTAGAAAACATCTGTAATATTATTCCTTTGTTCATCAAGAAATTTTAGACTACGTAGCAAAATGGTTAAAGCAGGACAATTTAAAATATCTCGTCAGTATAATACAGAATTGGCAGCTATTTATACATCTACACGGTAGAATAATCTGTGATAGGCTTGTTAATTGGACTAGCTCGCGTTGATTACATTCCAATATAATATAAAATTTCAACTCAGAACTGAAAACATTATTCAGGTAAAATAATTATGTACTCTAAGATTACAACTTTGGTCTTTCTTTTGTCATTCTACGCTGAATATGGAAGTAGTTGAGCGACTTAAACCTGAAGCATATGAATGTCGAGTGTTTGTTCAGGTATTTTTATAACGCATTGAGGATATAGAAAATGGAATATTTGGTTGGTTCATAATTCCTATATTCGTTGTGGCGTGGCCTCAAAAATCACAACAATCACAACCCAACAAGTAATTTCTAATTGATACTTAATCATTAGAAATAATCTACTATCACATTTTTTGAATGTACCCGAATTCATTCTTATAGTAAACATTCCCATAAGAAACAGTACATTTCAGGATCTCGATTCTGATACAGATCATCTATCATGAACAGAAACTAGGGTTATTGTTGCTCAATTTACTGTTGGCAGATCATCAAGGTTTAGATCGAATGCAAAAAAAATATGCCTCTCGATCTACGATAAAAACATACAATTGAATATTGAGAAATAAAAGCCAAATTCGATTGATTAGAGTACTCTTACGACATCGTAATATCCCAAAAACCCTAGGTTTATCGAGCCTAAAGAAATTTGTAAAGAACAATAGATTACTGAAAACTACTAAACTCATTTCACAAATGAAACGTGTGTCATAATTAAACCAATTCTCACAATGCTTTACGCGATTTTGATTTTTGTCAAGATATGACCAAGATATCTGATTTTCCAATCTTTACTAAGATATTGTCATTAGAAAAAGCTAGAGTAACCAGGTATTGTCAAATACCGGATCTAGGCAAGTTGGTACAGTTAAAATAGTAATGATTAATTAAATTCCAACAATTGCAAATAGGTGTAATTTCAGATACTCATGATAATTTTGACAATATCAAGAAATTTGTGAATATCTGTAAAACAAGGAAAATAACTTGTGTAATTCACGCTGGTGATATCGTTAGCCCGGAATCAGTCGAATTGTTTCACGGAGTTAATTTGATCGCAGTTCTAGGTAATAATGATGTCGAAAAAGAAAAACTAGCATTGAGCTTCCAAAAAATCGATGGGCAGCTTATGGGCGACTTTTGCGAAATTGAGAAAGATCATTTATTTATTGCTGTTTATCATGGAACCAATGCTAAAAGAAAAGCTTCAATACTTCAATCCGGTAAGTACGATCTTTTAATATGTGGTCATACCCATAAACTTGATGAACTCCAGGTTGGAAATACTAAACTAATTAATCCAGGAACTGCAAATGGATGGTTCTTTGGATATAAGGCTACTGCAGCCATATTCGATACTGAAACTAAAAAGCCGCAATTCATAAATCTCTAAGTAAATAGTTCATAGTTTGGATACCCCGATTCTATTTGCCTTTTGGCCTGGTTTTCAGATAGGAAATCATTTTAGCGATTGTAGATTGACTTGCATTTTGGATTAGAGTCATATATACTCCAAGTGACTGGTAAAGCCCGTATCATTAGAATTTAGTTGCATCATGTAAGCGAGCGGTACTTACTGAATCTTTGCACCACGCTTAAGTACTTAGTCCTCAATTAGGGAGCACGTTATAATAAATTCAATGTACAATTAATCGAAATTTCAGTACCTAGAAGCTGACCAGGCATAGTTAAAACAAATTTTATCGAAGTCAGTGGATAGCTATCGATATAGCTACATCGCTACCTTCATCATACAACGTAATTGCTCAAAGTAGATTCATAATTAAAATAATTCAGTTTTTTTGCGAATAGTTTACCAGATAGAACAATGATTCACTTTGGGTTGGATCTAATTTGTAGATTGACAAAATGTTGATACGGGGTACGTTGTAATAGAGTCTATAATAATATACGAGTCATATCATTATTTTCTATCTAATATATCGATGACTTTTGGATAAAACGACATAGTTCATCTGTAGATGATTGGACTTTCTTCCTAAATCTAGCATTGCCACAAAATTAGTACATCATATCTTGCCTTTAGATAGAAGGAATCATGCAAAATTTGCGTACTTTTTAGATAATATCTTAAAATGAGAACCATCCGATGTAAAAATCAGCTATTGCAGTCTGGACACTCCTCGATAAAATTCTTCTCAGTATCATTATCCTCATCTGGAGCCAAAATAAATCCTGTGGCCTTACATGTTGAACAAAAAAAGAATTCTCCACATAGCTCAACTTGAAACCTCATTATCTCTCTCGAGCTTCGTTGAGAAACAATCCTCAACTTATCGACTGCTTGATCATTTGCAGATTTAGCTTCCATACTCGATATCCCTCTAAATCTAGATTAATTGTAAAATAGCTTAAGAGCTATATAAAGTCCTCTCGACTATGTGGATTAAAGTCTCTCTGTTCATTGATTCCAACAACCACCAAAATTGTACCTAGATAGACGACGCCTTGTCTAGGTGTTTATTGCATAGTGCAAAGATATTAATTTCATTAGTGATAATGGATACAGAATCAGATGGTGAGATAGATACCTTGAATACGGTAGAACTGTGTTCTGTTCATCTATCTGTGAAAAAGATTTGGCCTATATTATTAGAAAAAACTATTATGTCAAATATATAATTAAACTTTTTGGCCAAATATTTTACGGTTATGATTATTCATCATATCCTTGGCCAATGACTCCTAGTAAATCCAAAACAAGAAGACAGCGTACAAATAGAAAGAGTATCATCTTGAGATAAGAATGGCTTCGAATTTGAAAGCCTCCCAAATCATTACCTATCTTAGGGTAGGACATGTCCTGAGAAGACTCCAAACAAGTTGTTCTAATGGATCGTGATGTAGCGGATGGCATGATCAAAATCAGCTGAATTGTGAACCTATCTTGTTTGGAACGTTAATCCTACGTCGTAATTCTTAACAGTTGTGCCTTTAAGATCCAAGGCTATCTCTCCATTATCGACCAAAATTTCATGTAGGGTGATTTTTATTGTCGATCCATTATAATGGAAACCATCTGCAAGTATTCTGAGTTCTTCCCTTTTACTATCGATTTTTGCATCAAATGAGATAGAATCTGACCTCTTTTGTATAGTAAAATGCAAAGGTTCATAGTCGATAGTCCAATTCAAATCTGCCCCTTCATGATGCCAGCTATTTTCGGAAAGCACAGCTTTTAAATTGTTTAAAGAATCGAAGAAATTAACGTCAAATAAAATATACTTGTTCTCTGAATTCTTTTTTATCGTGATAATATCGAAATCATCTACTACCAAAATTCTGGCAGTGTTTATGAACCGACAATTTCCAACAGTGATAGGGGCATCTAAGGAAGCTAATGTAAAAGCATTCGCTTCGTGAACTCTATTGTGAGGGCTGATCTTAGCATCTCTTAATTGGGTTTCACCCAATTCATTATTATCGAATTTGGTTCTATGAATCGGACAAAGTGCTACCATATTTTCAGGAAGGTATACGCCTGTTCCTTGTTTTATGATATTAACATACTCCAAAACCGGACAGCCGCAGATAATGCATCCATATAATGCTTCTTTTTTTAAATGATTTTCAATCTGTAGCGGAGGTTTAACAGCTGTCATAACATATTTTTGCGTCTTTACTTGTCAATGTAATAATATAAACTAATAATTCATTTATTTTATTAGCTTAAATTGGTTTGTATAATGTTAGACTAATTGAATCAATTTGTTTACTTGACTTGTATCTAAATTCACACGTCAGATACGATGTAAAAAAGGGCTTTAATCAAGATCATCAAGATCGGACTCAGTCGAAATAGGTTCAAATAATTAGACCTGTACAATTTAAATAAATAATGGTAATTCTATATTTTACTGGCGAGTCTGTTTCGAAATGATAAACATTACTTGAAACATGGAATTCAATTGGGAGCTAATATAAAAATAAAATAAAATCTATCTTGTCATATCTGAGGATATTTTTATTTGGGCTCTACAGTTATGCCTTTTTAGAGACGAATTCAACCATGATACAAATTTATCTTCGAACTTTTTCCCTTTGGATTCATCTACACCGTGAGGATCACACTCGTAAATCTTTTCTACAAATTGTCCAGAGAGAAACAGTTTGGAAAATGACCATCCAGCACTTGTAGTAGGTGGGTCAAGAGCAAATACCTCCTTATCTTCGAACTTGCAAATCCTTTGAAAATTAGTCAAAAGTGAGTTAGCTATAAAAAAGTCTGATTCGAAATTTGTGGACTGAGTCTGGAAGTCTAGAATAAATGTCGTGAGTGGCTCCACGAAAGGATCTGAATACTCAATCACTAAATGTCTTATAAATTGTGACATAGTAAGACCCTTGAATGAACAAATTACTATGACCTGGAAACTTAATGAGTGATTCAAGGATCAGAATATAAGACAAACTGAAAACAACTGAAGCAAGAGTCCAAATGTAATAATTAAAGAGCAAAAATCAACAAGGTTAAGTAACGGTACACAATATAATGGAAGTATTTCAATTTGTTATTGTTCTATGTTTAATCGAGTTGGGAGTACAATTCGAAATAAAACGTCTCAAAATAACAATTGCAAATCCAGCATCTTCAGGAGGACATCCTGGAATTACGATAAACAGTAGAACTATACAAAATAGATAAATCGACTTTAAAAGCGCCAAAACTAACTCTTTGGGTGTGAATGAATTCAAATCACTAGTCATAGCTCAAACACGCTATTATCTATAAGTAAAAATTGTTAATTATTGCTAATTATGCAAGCTTATTAGATAAACTATTGTGGCTATAATTCTAAATTGACTGATATATAATTAACTATACAATACGACCCTAAGCGAACTTCATGCATTCAAATATCTGTTGTTGAGATATTATATTTCATTTTTCTGGTCGATATCTAGAAAATAACTTCATTTTCATTCCATGTTTTGGCCTCAATGTAATTCCAGCGTCAAGTTCTATTCGCTGGTTGTCGACCATTCGCATTTTCCATTGCCTCGAAATCGAGGCCATAGCAATGATGCCTTCCATCCACGCGAATGTTTCCCCTATGCATCCTCTTATACCTCCACCGAATGGAAAGTAAGCGAAGCGAGGAAGTGAATTCTTGAATTTTTGTGTCCACCTATCTGGCTGAAATACTTCAGGTTAGCTATAGTAACGGGAATCATGATGCATAATATATTGACTCATGAGTAAGGAAGATCCGGCAGGAATAGCGTATTTGGAAACCACATATTCGCTATTTACTGTACGTCCTATCAACCATACCGGTGGGTATAGTCGCATGGATTCTATAAATACTTTTTCAGTATAATGCAGCCATTGGATATCAGCTACACTTGTGATTTTATCAATTGGATCTAATACGTCATCCAACTCTTCATGTATTTTGGCTTCAATTTTTGTATTTTGCGAAAGAAGGTAAAATGTCCAAGTTAACGCATTTGCTGTTGTCTCATGACCTGCTAAGAAAATGGTCATAACTTCATCTCTCACTTGTTGATCTGACATCATTTCAAGTCTACTATTGCAATGGTTGTCATAGGATTCATGATTACTTGCTTCAAGCAGTTTGGTTAATAAATCATCAACCTTGTTATCGTTACTATTTTTTAGCATGTCCTCTCTTCTCTTTTTGATTAGTCCATAAACAATTGAATTTAGTTCATTCTTTGCCTTCACTGCTCCCCTTACCCTTGGTAGAATCGGTACTTTATTTAGGACTTGACCAAGTGGACTTTGGAGAGCCGCTTTGAATATGTTCGGCATACATTCAATGCCTTACCTATACTCTGGACTTCTGATTGCACATCATAATTTAATACTGATTTAGAGATTACGAGTAATGTCAATTGCATCATTTCCTTTTGAATGTCTAGCACTGACCCTGCTGACCAGCTACTAGACATTCTTGAACTGAAATTTGCCATGATCTCACCATATTTTCTTATCTGTTTTGGGAGCAAAATTGGTTGGATCATCTTTCGTTGACGTCGATGAAATTCACCCTCACTTGTGACCAATCCTTCGCCAAGTAGGCCTTTAGCAATTTGAGCTCTTCTTCCTTTCGTAAAATTGCTATGATCACGTATTAGAATTTGTTCAATTAAATTGGGATCGTTGATTAGGTACACACGTTGACGACCTAACTTAAAGTAGGAAATATCACCGTTCTCTTTAGCAAGATTAGTTAATACACCTATTGGGTTACGAATAAATTGGTGAAGAGTCTTTATGGGTCTTGCGTGAGCAGGTCCTGGTAGATTTTCATTTTCTAAATTTGCTGCCATTTACATAAACTATAAACCATGCTAATTCTACATTGAATTATAAACATTATGTAGATTAGATTAGTCGAATTTTACATAAATATTTGTACGCGGTTATAGACTCGATGGGCTCTCTTACCAAGTTTAATTGAGTTATACGATAGATTATTAATCCTGGTATCTAATCAGATATGAAATATAATGAGAACTTGTTGTGAAAATATTCTATGATTGATGAAAGCAAGTTAAGGTTAAAGCAGTTGATACAAGAAAGATGTATCAAGGTTCTTGACCATGATGTGACTTTATCAAGTGGTGAAACGACTAATTATTACTATGATATAAAGGGATTATTTGACGGTGAAGGACTAAATTTATTGGGCGAGAGTATGCTTACAGAGATATCAAAATTTAATTTAAAGTCGATTGGGGGATTGGAAGTTGGCGCTATTCCTTTAATTTCTGTTATCGTGGCATTGGACTATTTTAGGAAAGTTAACCGCATCGGCCTCAGTGGGTTCTACGTAAGAAAATCCATAAAAGAGCATGGATTACAAAAGAAAATCGAAGGAAACTTGCAAGATCCTGTTGTTATAGTCGAAGACGTAATGACTACCGGTAATAGTATCAAACTAGCAATTGATGCCGTAAAGGAACAAGGTGCGTCCGTTGTGGGCGTCGCATGTGTAATAGATAGAGAAGATCGATGTAACGTCATAAAAGATCATATTAGATGTATACCACTCTTTAGGCATTCCGAGTTCGAAAAATTTATTGACGGACAACTAAGTTCTCGTGGAAAATAGCTTGATAAATCAGTATAAATTTGCAGGTAAGGCCCAATTCAATAATATCCGTCCGTTATGAAACCATATATGTATTCTTATTTATTCAACTGGCTTCTGAATATAGTTCCAACCAATGGATTTACAATATAGGGAAAAGTACATTTCATCCAGATGGCTGCCCTAATGTAAAAGGGCACCACGATCTCTAGCCTGGGAGAACAAGATGCCGAAATAATTGCCCTAGAAACACTTTTCGGATCGAGCATGAATCCAGTGTAATTTGGCGTCTGGTCCAGAAATGACTTGTGATCAAAAAAATTAGTCTTGACACCTATAGGACTTACTACCGTTACATTAACGCCAGTGTTTTTCAATTCATGGGACAGAGATTCTGAAAAGCCTAATATGGCATACTTTGAGGCACAGTATCCGGCCATACCCGCAACTCCAAAGCTGGCAGCTACCGAAGCAAGATTAACTATATGACCTGCATGTCTAGACACCATGGAATTCAAAAAAGCCTTGATACAATAAACCATTCCCAAATAATTAGTGCGCATGATAGCCTCGATCTCCTCTACCTCTTGACTTTTCACAGCGCCAAAAGTTCCAAAGCCTGCATTGTTAACCAGGATATCAATCTTACCTAATTTCCGTAACAAGTCGCTCCCCATAATGAATACATCATCTTTCTTGGAAACGTCGCATGCATATGGGATTACTTCAAAATTTTCCATTTTCCTTACTTCTCCGGATACAGTTTTTTCCATGTGCTTTTGAAGTTCAATCAACTTATGTTCAGTACGAGATACTATAACTATCTTTGAGGCACCATTCAAAGCAAAATCTATTGCAGCTTGGCGACCTATGCCAGTTGATGCGCCAGTGATTAGTACAAATTTATCTTTGAATTTCAAGTATTTCCTAGAGAAGATATTACCAGTTCTTAAATTCAATCAATATCGATATTTTATACTTGCATGACATACAAAAGTTTCGTACTCTGCACTAGTATTACTGACAGAAATACAATAGCCTCAGATTTTTTAACTTTATAGCAAGACAATATACTAACTGTATACAAGTGACATAGTCGAGTTATGATAGAATCTACTTGGTTTATCAACTAAAAGTGTATGATTGAATGATTGATTGATGTAATACTTATTATAGTTCTAATCTTAATCCGATCCTAATAACACAATTGTAGAGGTTAGAACAGATATAACAATATTTTTTATCAGTCCAATTGGATTAGGGCATGCGACCAGGGATATGGCAATATTAGAGCGGTTACACCACTGGCATGTAAACAAGCCTTATATCGTTAGTGGAATGGCTGCATGTAATATGGCCGAAGCGTATGGCTATCAGGTATACGATGCCTATCATCCTAGCCAATTTTCGGTAGACAGCGAAATGAGACTTAGATATTCTTCTTTATGGTTGCTAAAGTATCTCCGTTATTACAAAAAATGTAAAGCGATAGCAAGAAAATTTATACAATCAGATGAGAAAGGATTGGTGGTAAGCGATGAAGATTTTGCATCTGTTTCAGTTGGACATGAAATGAAAAGAAAATGCATACTCATAACAGATATTGTTAAAACGTCATTTATCAAAACTCGTCTTCTATCGATATTCGAGTCAAAGATGAACAAGTCTATGCAAGATATGATAAGAAGCTGTAATCGAGTTATAATCCCGGATGATGGAGAAGATCAAGGTAATATTTCATACGTCGGTCCTATAGTAAGAAACGTTATAATACATAATAGATCGGAGCTGAGGAAAAGGTTGGGAATGAACAAGAGGACAATAGTTGTGAGTATAGGTGGCACTGATTCTGGCAGGTTTTTGATAAACAAAGTGATTACGGTACATCAAAGGCTTAAAAAGAGACTTGATACGGATTTATATATCATTTCAGGTCCATCCCTGACACTCAAAAACTCAGATAATGATTTTAAGAATATTGGCTCGGTTGAAAATTTTCATGAGTATATCTACGCTTCAGACCTAGTTATTTCTTTAGCCGGACGGTCAACTATCGATGAGTCAACAGTCTATGGTACTCCAGGTATTTTCATTCCCATTAAAAATCATTTTGAACAGGAAGAAAATGCAAGATTGATGGGTTATAAATATGAGGACATTTTCAGACTAGAATCCCTGATTGAAGATAAAATCAATGCTTCAGGTAGCAGATCTGATCTTAACGTGGACCAGAGTGGAGCTCAGAAGGCAGCCGACATAATCGCAGAGTATAGCAACTGATTCCTACACGCGAAGTTTAACAGTGAATTTAACTTTATTGTAGAAATTCGAATAAGTCATTATAGAGCTTGAATATGTGGACACAACTAACCACAGTTACTTTGACTTGTTGCCAATTATTACTTTATGACATACAAAATTCAACTGCATCAGGATAAGACATAGAGATATTTAGTAAATTACATTGTAGTTCGTCTCTTGTTACATCATGTCCTTAGCAATTGTAACCAATAATAACATTTACTAATTTTTAATTGTTAAATCCCCAATTTGACAGCATTTTCAAAATTAAATTGGTAAATAATTATTAAGTGCGGGAGTTTGATAGATTTACAGATGCGATGAATTAGATAAACAATAAAATAATTTTTGACAAAAAGAAGTGTAGTGAAGTAACTACTTGCTTATTTTAGATACATCCTCTGCACGGGCATCTGCAGTATAGGTAACGATGAATTTGTGTCCATCTAATGTATGGAAAGCAACTGCATTACCTGCAAAATTGAGCGAGCCTGATGGGACTGGAGTATTGCTAGGTTCCTTGACAAGTGTAATAGCTACTTGTCCTTTGCCAAATGGAGCAGTTAATGGTTTTCCTACGGAGCTTTCATTGCCACTTACGCTCTTATTATCATACATGTGAAGTATTACCATTTCAACTGGATAGCTTGCGACATATGATATAGTGCCGGTCCAGATCTTTCCGTCATCGCGAGGCGGAATGGCCATTACCAATTGATGACCTTGGTGTCCAGGCAGTGGATCTGGTCCAGAAGCTGCAGTTCTTTGAACAACATAGTGATCTGGTGGGTTACCTCCTTTCTGAGCGTTTACCATTGTTCCTCCGATAGAGGGTGCAGCAGCTAAAACAAAAAACATAGCTACAATAGAAAATGCCATTAACACAGAATTCTTTTTCAATCCCCATATTGTTGGGAAAACGTGCACATTCATTGTCCAATGTATTATCGTCAATATTCATAAGAATTACGGTTACAATGTAGCACAAGAATTACATCGTTAGACATGGTACACATTGTAGCACGCAGTAATATAATTGTTTGATCACTAGCTCCTCGAATACCATACAACTAGGATCTTATAACGATCCTATCGAAGAGAATTTATGTTCAGTCTATTCAACTCATAATTCCAAGAGTAACCAAAAAGTATTAGTAAAGATAATTGTAGATACTATGAATATAGCTAAAAATAAATATTCGATATTAATCGTAGATGATGAGCCTGATACTACATTAACTTTAAAAGAGGGCCTAGAGGCCAGTGGTTTTGCTGCAGTCGAAACCTACAATGATCCTCTGTTAGCACTGGCAGCTTTCGAACCTGACAAGTATGATCTTCTGTTAATAGACGTCAAGATGGATAAGATGGGAGGATTTGAACTTTACAAGGAAATACAAAAAAAAGATAAAAATGCAAACGCCTGCTTTATCACCGCATATGAAATTTACTATGATTCATTGAAATGTGATTTCCCTGGTTTGAATGTGGGATGTTTTATCACAAAACCAATTGAAATTGGGAGATTAGTCAGAAGAATAAGGAAGGAATTGGAGCCTTGACAATAAAGACACATTTTTGTACTACTACTAGAAATATACACTGGTTTTTACAACTATTACTATTCGGTCTATGAACTTACTAAATGTACTAACAATAGGACTTTAGGCCGGCATTCCACTCGTATGGTGTACAAACCCAATAGACCTAAAAATTGCATGTGCAATGATTAACTGATTTCGAAAGAAAATACGATAGTATTCGGGGTCAATTCTCTAAATGACACGGTCCTCTTCGCTATAGGCTCAATTATACCCTCTAACATGGCTTTCAAGATTATTGAAAAATTGGTATTAATCTCATGATTGATTGTAAAGTAGTGTCTATTATTATCCATTCTATGGGAAAATGACTGAAAGCGTTTAAACCATAATTCAAGGAATTTTAGGAGGCTTTCCATGTTTACCTCTGGGAAAAAATAAGATACGTATTCTTTTGCAACTGTCAGTCCGAGATCTTTACCAAGCTCTTCCGCACGCCTTTCTGTCACCCCATCAAAAGTCTTTCTAAGAAAACCCTTGCTCATGAGCATGAATCCAAGCTCCTCAAAATAAATTTCACTAGTCATATAATTTTCCAAGATTTTATTGACCAGGCTGCTAATGGTAACTCCTCTTTTCCTAGCTTCAATTTCTAAGGATTTCAATACATCCTGTCTTAATCTGAAACTAGAATGAACGAGTCTCTCAGATCTCTTTGCATCCCTAGGCAAGTATGATATGAGAGACTCACCTATCATAGTTATTCTTTTTTTATCCCAATAACTATTATGTAAGGAACCGGAAATATTATGATGATTCAATTTATCAACCACTTTTAACATATTTTCATTAGCAATTGAAGTTGTGCTGAAGGTAATCCCTGAGGCTATAACGAAAACAATAGCAAGTCTAGTACTAATCTTCTCATACGTCGGAAAAACTGGATGGATTATACTCTTTTCCGGCACTTCGTCAAATAAAGTATAAGAGAATTAATAAACACTTCCCGATAACCTTTTAAGGCAAATATCAAGATCCAGTCAATTTTTATGTTGATCAAATAAGGATTGTCAATGTGCAGACTAATTAGCGTGAAACAGTATCTTATGGCCGATGTTTTGATAAATTATTAAACTTGTATCCAGTTTTCTGATTCCTTGTCGAGATATATGAAGGCTCTGCCTAAGCAAATTTTGAGTAATCGGATTTGATAGATGAATTCCTAATAGTGTCAAATCATAAGTATGTATCAAATACATAGCGAAGTACGTTTAGCATCTCCTTTCATAAATCTGCAAATTGCTAAAATTATACTCGATCAAAATTTCCGAGAATTAGAGTTTTTCTGGGAGAGGGATACTAAACCAAAAGGTGGATCCATTGGTAGTGAGATTTTCTTCAAACCAAACTTTACCACCGTGTGCTTCAATTATGGACTTGGATAGGAATAGCCCTAGACCAGTCCCACTTGATGATTTGCTTGCAAACTTGGTAAACAACCTAGGTCTTATCTCTGGTGGAACCCCAAGACCGGTGTCCTTTACGCTAATTAACAAATGGTTCTTTTCAATTTCTTTTGATATTGAAACTGAAATCTGTCCTCCCTTGGTAAATTTGGCTGCATTATCTAAGAGGTTAAGCAGGACTTCGATAATCCTTTCCTCATCAGCAATTACGAAAAGTACGTCCTCAGTCGAGACTAGTGAAAAGTCTGACGTGAACTTGGTATAAACCGCTTCTCCTCCGTTGTATGTACCTGGCAATAGAGAAGCATTGTTTTGAAAGTCATTGACTAAGGTTAAAACTAATTTTTTTAAATCAAATCTCTTCTTGTTCAAATATAAGGTGTGGCTTTCAATTCGAGTTACCTCCAAGAGATTCTTTGTCAATCTATGAAGTCTAACTGCATTTCTATAAGCGGAATCAATTAGTCCGCCTCTTTTTTTATCAGTATTCTCGTATTCTGAGTCAGCTTTAGCTAGTTCAAGATAACCTAATATTGATTGTATGGGAGTTTTGAATTCGTGAGCAGCTATATTTACGAATTCATCTTTCATTTTATCAAGTCTCATCAGCTCTTCGTTTTGAAGGCATGCATTCCATAACAAATCAAAGAACATCTTGAACGAGCTGACGCTTGCTTTACTATTAGAATAGAGCGCATATCCTATCGCTTTAGAGAAATCGTCTGCTGCCGGGTCTTTAACCTCTACTCGTAGCATTTTCATATCGTCTACGATAAATATGCCTGAAGAAGTACTTTTGCCAGGTATAATTTGTATCTCAGGAGCTTGATTCATAATGTTTTTGACGATATCTGAATTATTATCAGACAAAGGACAGATAATCCTTATTTTTGCTTTCCTCTGTCGTGAGGCCTCAATCAATAGGTTGACCAGTCCAATCTTTTGTAATCTCACCAACGCTCTATCGTTTGGAACAAGATACAAGATTTCCCGACGTGGAGATTTAGCCAAATTCAGCAAGATTTCTTCGGTGCTTGAAGGATTTGAGAGGACTTCGAAGAACTCACCATCCAAATTAGCTCTTTTCGTAGATATAGCATGGCTTTTTTCTGATGACGAATTAGAGGTAATATCGCGAGATTTGACATCCACAGGCAATGTATCTCCAATTACGACGTAGAATAGCCGTAACTAAAAGTGTTCTGATTTCGGATTTCGAATCTAGATATATGTTAGTTATTTGATTTGTAAAGTCATTCTATTTCTTTCTGATAATTAAAGAAATTATGTAATAATTTAGCGTAAAGATGTAAAGACGATGGCATCATTTTCTGAGTTGAGTTGTCAATTAGATCAATTCGCTCACGATATCATTCCACAATTTCTTCAACTAGAATTCAGATACCTCGAACACGTAATTGAGATTATTTTTTCATATAACTGGCTGGCACTATAGTCGTGGTCTGAGCAGTTTGTTTGGCAATAGTTTAAATTTATTACTAAATCTAACAAACTAATCGGTTTTGAAGTTTGAAGATTTCTCTCAATTGCTATGTTATCCAAATAATAAGACGACACAAAATCAAAGAGATAGGTATCTAATTAAGGCCGGCTTCTTTGATCATAGTAACGGTATTAGAATCTAAATTTGCAACATAGATGCTATTATTTATTGGATTATAGCTTACTCCCATCGGCGTTTTTCCAACTGGAATTGTATTTGTAACAGTATTTGAGGTACTGTTAATCACAGAGATGGTTCCAGACACAGAATTAGCGACGTATACTTTTGCATTTTCCTGATTATACGCTATACCAATGGGTGCTGCGCCTACAGGAATTGTTCCAGTTATAGTGTTGGTTGTAGTATTGAGAACAGATACAGTGTTTGAACCAGTATTGCTTATGTAGACTAGCCCATTAGCCGAATTGTATACCAATGCTGAAGGCATTATACCACCTGATGATAAAGTCTTTATCAGAGCAAAGTTCGTAGCATTCATTATGGATATGGAATTCGTTCCCTTATTAGTAATGTAGATTGCATCGTTATCCGAATTAAATGTCACTGCTGAGGGATTAAAGAAACCCTTTAGATAACCTTTAACTTGATTGTTTGTACCATTAATTACTGAAATAGTGTTTGCTCCCGTGTTAACTGCGTAGATCGTATTGTTTATTGTATTTATTCCAATCCCACTGGGACTGTTACCCGGAGATTTCCCAACTGGAATGGTGTTTACAACTTGGTTGCTAGTTCCATTAATTATCGATAGAGTATCTGATAGGAGATTGGCAGCATATACTAGTCCATTGGCAGAATTGTACTCTATAGCTTGAGGGTTGTTTCCTACAGTAAGAGATCTCATTATTGTGTTAGTCGAGCTATTTATTACTGATACGGAGCCGGTCGTGTTGAATCTACCGAAGTTGGTCACATAGACATTTCCGTTGCTTGTATCTGTCGTAAGGCCGTATGGAGCGAAGAAACCGGAAATGTTTGTCAGTATTGGTTGAGTGATTACTACAGGCAATGACTGTGATGTGCCTTCATTTGTAATAATGCAAACCTTTGTTTGTCCTGATTTTATATTGCCGTTGCAATCATTCGAATAATCTACCGTATATCCGGACTGGGATCTTTCTGTAACCCTATAGCTGCCTGGATAAATTGAGACGGATACGCCACTATCGGATCTACCTGCAAACGATCTTGGAGAAGGATTGTTTCCTTGTACAGTAATAGTGAAATCTGACGGTTTTCTGTTTAAAGAGCCTTGCTTGTTGTTGTTATCCACATTTTTGATAACTATTAATTTGGAGGTTGGGCCTGGTTCTTGATATACATTTGTGATTGTACATTTTCTAACAGAGTTTGGATTGGCATTTCCTGAACAATCTCTTGAATAGTCAGTAGAGTATCTGGAAGTTGGGCCAGTTTCTGTAACACTATATTTACCCAGTCTTAATTCTACATTTGTTCCCGAAGATCTTCCATAGAATGAACTGGGTGAGGGATTATTTCCGTGTACTGTGATGGTAAAATCTGATGGTCTTTTGGTACCGCCACCATCATTGATTACCTTCTTGGTCACAACTAATTTTGATAATATACCAGGGATAACTGGATTGTACTTGTTTACTATAATACAATTATTCGTTTCAGTTGCCCTAATGTTCCCGCTGCAATCTGCAGAATAGCTTGGTGTGTATCTTCCAGGTACATAATCAGATGATATTGGGCCCGTTTCGGAGATTTGATATCTTCCAGGTTGTATTTTTACTGTAGAACCAGCTGAACTTCCCGGAAATGATTTTGGAGATGGGTTATTGCCATCAACATTGATTGTAAAGTCTGATGGTCTTTTGGTACCGCCACCAGTGTTATCTACCTGCTTTGTAACTATTATTTTTCCAGTGGTTACAGGTGGCGCGTTATACACGTTAGTTATAGTACAACTCCTCTCCTGGTCTGGATTTATTGAACCAGAGCAACCTGATGAGGGGTTTGAAGTATAACCAGATGGACCAGTTTCTGAAACTGAATATCTGCCTCTGCTTAATTCAACTGTTGTACCTGAAGAGCTACCAGGAAATGATTTTGGAGATGGGTTATTGCCATCAACATTGATTGTAAAATCTGATGGTCTTTTGGTACCGCCACCAGTATTGTCGATAACTTTTCTGATTTTAAGTGTAGCAGTTCCACCGTTTGCCGGAGGCTCTGGAACTAATGGAGGTTTTGTAGGAGGACTTTCATTCCCTGTTTCATTTCTTAGCTTGTTGCTACTGCCAGATTTAGAACTCCGATCATCTCCATCTCGTGAAGATCCCGCAGGGCCCTTTCGGTCAGAAGGTTTCGCGTAAGTCATATTAAATGCACCGTTACTCGTAAGTGTAGAGATCAACAATATAACGCAAACCGAGAAAAATATTAGCAACGGAACAACCCGATTGTTTTGTGAATGCAAACTAGGCATAATATGCTAACCTGCGCTATAATCACCCTTATTAATAAACTTGTGTTACCACTTTACACATTTTAAGTACTAATTTGCATACCTTGTCGTTAGGCCAGATGTGAACACTTTTGAATTTGCGTTAGAGGTCATATTTCTTTCAGCTTCAGGCGTGCTATCCCCTGGACCATTATTTTTTGCAAACCTCATCTACGGAAGTAAGCAAGGATTAAGTGGTGGGATAAAGATGGCAATTGGGCACACTGTCGTTGAGCTCCCGTTAATAATAATACTCTCACTAGGCCTGATTCATTTCTCTGCAGCCAATTTAGAGCATTATGCTGGTCTGAAATTTATTGGTGTGGTGGGTGGCATTGCTATCATATGTTTTTCCATGCTACAAATCCACGCCATAATTACCATGAAAAAGAATAACACCAGCAATCTAGACAATCGATTTGGAATTATAACGAAATATACTATCCATGATAAGCCAATTCCAAGTGGTATTCTATTTAGTCTGCTCAATCCATTTTTTCTAGTCTGGTGGTTTACTGTGGGATTAAAACTGATTTCTGATTCGATTTCTTTGTTTGGTATCCTCTTAGGAAGTGCAGCTATATTCATTTTTCATATTTGGATGGATTATGCCTGGCTTGGGGGTACATCCTTTTTGGCGCATAAGGGAATATCTATACTAGATGTACGGTATTACAATATAATTCTGTTGAGTCTAAGCGTAGTTCTTATTGTATTTGGTTTGTACTGGATACTAATAAATGCCTTTTAGAATTGATAAAATATAGTCTTTTGTACGCAATTTCTAGTATTCCCACAAACCACATTTTTGATATTATGATCTATCGTAGATATTGACAAGCGAACATTTTTCTTGATATATTAATATGATTTCACAGCCTACGCTGAAAACAAACTAAGACGCTGAGTAAGCATTTCGAGATAAACTTTTCATTTGACACGAAGCTAGTTGTATGGCATAATTGCTCTTCTGGAATTACTGTGTGTGTTACTCGTGCTTTCTGTAACATTTTGAATAATCAAAGTCGGCTCCATGCTAAATGGGATCTCTTATTCAAGGAATAAATGAATAAATGTTTATATTTTTGGTACCAGTAACTAAAGCTTATAAATGAAAGAAATATCGATTTATGTTCCTCAGGAAAAGCTATTTGAAGTGACAGAAATTCTTCACAAACACAACGTAATGGGCCTGACCTTTTCAGAGGTTATGGGCTCTGGACGCACTAAAAATGAGCCTATTCCTGAACAAGTTCGGTTTTACATGTCAGGAAGGATGATTATCCCTGAATACGTGAAAAGATCCAAGGTGGAAACAATTGTGCAAGATTCAGCGGTCAAAGAGATAGCCGATGATATTATGAATAACTTGAAAACAGATAAGCATGCCCATGGTTTAGTCTTTGTCAAGGACGTTACTGATGCCTTTGATATAAGGACAAAAGCTCGTGGGGAACAAGTACTAAATCAAGAGTTTGATTTGTTAAAATAATAGCAAAAAACAATCCCATCTCTCTTGGTTAAAGAATTACCCTTTGTTAAATTAGCCGACGTCTGATGCATATAATATGGTGCGGGGCTTTAGATAAATCATCTAGATTTAAAGTTGCCCGCTTTTTAGTGTGTGGAATGTCGGTATAGCAGACATCAATTGCGATTTGATGGAGAGTAAACGATAAGCAATGGCATACATTTTGAAATAATCAATTTTTTCATTTAACTTATTGACCATTAAAACCGCATAATACTTATCTTCTTACATCTATCTTAATTTGACTTTTCATGTGCAAGACAGCTGTATTCTTCGGTGATGAACTCGCAAGGTACGGATTTGGAGAATCCCACCCGCTTAATACTAATAGATTACAATCGTTTTGGTCAAGATTTAATGAGTTAAATCTTTATAAATCCAATCAGATCATGGTAGAAGGTCCAGAATCCGTGGATGCAGAATCCATCAGCTTGTTCCATGATACCACTCATATCGATTTTGTAAGACAAGCTTCAAAGCATGGCACTGGCTATTTGGATATTGGTGATACTCCGGCTTTTCCCGGATGTTTTGAAGCATCATCTTACGTTGTAGGTACTAGCCTAAGAGCACTGGACTTGATTATGAAAAAAACAGACGGAATTGAGCATGCATTCAATCCAATTGGAGGATTACATCATGCAAGACGAAAATATGCGGCTGGTTTTTGCATCTTTAACGATATAGGTGTAATCATCATCGAGGCTAGGAAAAAATATGGAATCAAGAGAATCTTGTATGTTGATATAGATGCTCATCATGGAGATGGGGTATTTTACGAATTCGAAGATGATCCACTAGTCTTTATCGCTGACGTGCACGAAGATGGTCAATACCTATATCCTGGGACTGGCTTTGAACATGAAACCGGGACTGGAGATGCAAAGGGAACAAAGTTGAATTTGCCCTTAGAGCCAGAAGCTAATGATAATGATTTTATCAGATCATTTGATAAAATTGTAGCATTTGTCGACAAGGTAGCAAAACCGGAATTGATAATCTTGCAATGTGGTGCCGATGGTTTACAAGGTGACCCAATAACTCATCTTAAATATACTTCCGAGTCACATAGATTCGCAGCAGATGCCCTACATAAATTATCTCATGTCTATTGTGAAGGAAGAATACTTGCACTAGGTGGTGGCGGGTACAACTTGCAGAACGTTGCTGATGCATGGACTACGGTTGTTAAGACACTTATTGAAAGCCCGAAATGAGAGCTTTATGTGTGACCGTTTTGTGGATTGCTGAGGTTTTTAATGATGCTCCTAAATAGTTGCAACCTCACGTAATTCAGTTAATGATCTGGGCTCATTATTGATTGCATGACAATGACTCCCTATACTCCCAGCGAATGCGTTTTGCGCAACTGAATTATATATATCAGTTTGATAGTATAATTTTGATTGCGATTGCGATTCACAATTGTTGCCAACCTTTGAATTTGGTACCAACTCGTTCCTATAGTACGAATTCGTTTCGTTGTAGGCTATAGCCACTTTAGAAAATTTCAGCACGTAGGTATATGAGTTGTCTGATTTTTCCATTTTTCGATGTAGTACTATTAAGATAATAAGGAAGGTGTAATTAATTAAAAAAAGCCTTTCCTTATTTATCTAGCTGGCGAATCCTGGAAAGAAAGAATTCCCATTCATTACCCACAATTTACTGACAGAAAGCATCTTTATATCGGCACTACTACAGAATTAGAGAATAGGACAAGCTTGGCATCATCAGCCGCTCGATCAATTAAATACCCTCCTGGGCCCACATCAATATTTCCAAACAAGTTACTGCGTGAATTTATCCATAATCCTACTCAAACTCTAATGAATATAACTAACGAATACGGTGAAATTACGCATTTTAAATTCGGACGGCAGCATGTCTATGTTCTAAATAACCCAGATTATATTGAAAACGTGCTAGTTAAGGATTATAAAAATTTCAAAAAGAGCAGGGGTCTACAAGTAGCAAAACGCCTCTTAGGTGAAGGTCTTGTGACTAGTGAAGGAGATTACCATGATCGACAGAGACGTATAATACAGCCTGCATTTCTCCCTAATCGTGTAAAAAGATATGGAGAGATAGTAACAGAATACGCCAAAAATATGTGTTTGAATTGGAATGATGGAGAAAAGCTGGACATACACACGGGCATGGTAAATCTCACATCTGCTATCATAAGCAAAGCTGTACTGGGTTCAGATATTAAATCGACAGAAGGAAGTCAAGTGGGAGATGATTTGTTAACATGTGCAGCGTACTTTAATCGATTGCTCATGCCATTTGGAGAACTGATTGAAAAAATACCGATACTTCCTATAAACAAGGGCTTTAAACAAGCCAAAAGTCGACTGGACTCAATAGTATTCAATATGATTAAGGAACATCGAGATAACCAAACCAAAGGTAGCAAAAACACGGATCTGCTTTACACATTGCTAGATGCACAAGACTCGGATGCAGGTATCAATAGAATGACTGATACTCAATTAAGAGACGAAGTTATGACCATTTTCTTAGCAGGTCATGAGACAACAGCAAATGCGTTAACTTGGACTTTTTATCTTTTATCTCAATATCCCACAGTTGAAGCCAAGCTATACGAGGAATTGAAGTTAGTATTAGGTAGTAGTAGCAGTAACGTTAGAGAGGATTATAACACCAGTAAGTACGAACCGAAAAGCCAAGAGCTTAGGATTCCCACTATTGATGATTTACCTAAGCTTGAGTACACAGAAAAGACAGTTAGGGAGGCAATGAGGCTGTATCCACCGGCGTGGACGCTCGGCCGTCAAGCCATAAATGACTATAATCTTGATGGATACGTGATACCTGCCAAGTCTATAATTTTAATGAGCCAGTACGTTATGCATCGCAATCCGAAGTACTTCCCCGAACCGGAGCTTTTTTATCCTGAACGATGGACTAGAGAGAGCAAAACTCAGCTCCCAAGGTTCTCTTACTTCCCATTTGGTGGTGGTATAAGAGGGTGCATAGGTGAGGCGTTCGCTTGGATGGAAGGGATTTTGGTAATTGCTACTGTATGTAGACATTGGAGGATGGTTCACGAGCCAAGTCATGAAGTCGAACTCAAACCTCTTATCACTTTACGTCCCAAGTACGGCATGAAAATGGAGCTCAAACTGAAGAAGTGTTGATGCCACTTCACATGTACATCACGGTCGACAATATTTGTCCCAACCATTAACCAGGCTTCCTATTAGATGCCTAATACTTACAGACAAAGTAGATGGGTTTCATCAGATGTGAACTTACCCATAAGTAATCGATAATCTGCCTATTTTCACTAGTTCGTTTGAATAGTCTTCGGGTCATTGTAAATCACATTAATATCAACTAAAGGTTTGACATTCGCATTCTTTTATCATATGCTTCGATTATTTTCTGAATAGCTTGCTCTTCCTCCTTAACTGCAAGGATAAATTCGTCAATAAAGCCATATTCTTTAATTTTCCTAACCTGATCAGAGTAGCTATCATCATGTGCCTGTTCCATTTTCTTGACTTCAGAGAGGTGGGATTGGTTATAAGCGGTGCTCAGTAAGCATTTTTGAATAATTAGACGATCGTAGCGACTAGTCGCAAAATACTGTCGAAAGATATTCATTCTTTCCTTACTGTCTATAGAATCTAATTCTTTTTTGGTTGGAAGTTCAAAATAAACCATTTACCTGTCAGCGCGTATCAGATTATCTTTGTGCCGATATATGTGAATTTCTTGTTTACATCATCTAATTAGACTCGATTTCAACAACCGTAGCGCCTTGACTTATCATTACTGATTCGCAAAGATAGAATTAAACGGTCAAACAGTCAAGTCTAGTCCAGATCTTGCCTAGAAGAGCAAGGTAGTTTGACATCCTTTAAAATATACAGCCAAGTTATTTCTGTGGTCTGATTAATTATGATTGATTGAATTCAGTTCAAACAACAATTCAATGCTTGTGAATTTCCTCTACCAAACTATAATTAATATAGATTGAAGGTGGTAGAAATTATGCTAACTTGCCTTGAAATTCCTGTATCGCAGAAATTAGCGCCTAACTCAGAGAGCATGATTGCATATATTCAGCAATACAAAGATAAACATAGATGCTCAAAATGAAACAATAGTTATCTTTCAGAAGATATTTTATATCCTTGCTTGTAGTGATAAAATGGTGGTAAAGCAATATATCTATTATATTGTGGTATCGATCGTTGGAATAGTATTTGCAGTTTATTTTTATAATTTACAAGTGAATAGACCTCAATATGGCCTTCAGGTAGATCCTACGAGGGATACAACTGATATTGCAGGAACACAGTATAGGATTAGATTGACAAATGTTGGCCTAAAGCCAATTACCGGAATTACAGTCATACAGGGAAAAAAGGATATTCAGAATTTGTCATCTTTGGAAGCTGGACAATCATTTTATTTCTATCCAAAGCCCGACACAGTTGTAAGCACAGTAAATGTTACAACCAAAGAGGGAATTCATGTTTATGCAAATTATCGAACACCAACTAAAGTACTGGGATTACCGGGCACAGGTCGGTAGCAGCCAGTTGACCGCTGCACAGTAACAAGATCATTAACATCAAGAACAAATACTGTTTTTTATTATACTTCTTGTTCTTATTGCATGTATATTTTGTCAATGTCGCCCTTCTCTATGATCACTAGCAAATTTAGAAAAAATCAAGAATGACTAATCTGAATTCATAGTCTTTTAGTACAAATTATTTTTGCGTAATGTCTGAATCAGCATGGCAGAAATTGAGATTGATTTGTCAGATGCACTATTCTAGGTCCATAGATTTATTTGATTGAAAATACAACTATCCTCATACGTTTTAATATGAAGCAAGATCACAATGTTGAGAAAAGTATGAATTCTAAAAGTATCATAATTAGAAAGTTTAATGAATCAGACATACCTCAAATAGTAAAGTTACAAACTGAATCATTTGCGGATATGGCCAAATATGGTATGATTTTTCCAAGCTCGTATCTTCGAAACCACATTAAAATATTTCCAGAAGGACAACTATTAGCAGAAATCGATGGGAAAATAGTTGGTTCTTCAAGCAGTCTTATTGTATCACTTGGCTCTGAATATAAAGCACATGACTGGTTTGAAATAACTGGAAATGGATTGTTTACAAATCACGATTCTGCTGGCGACACATTATATGGTGCTGACCTCTCAACTCATCCTGATTTTAGAAGTATGGGGATTGGAACTTTGTTATATGATGCTAGAAAGGATTTAGTCAAAAAGCTAAATCTACGAAGAATTCTGGCAGGAGGTAGATTGTATGATTATTGCAAATATTCCAACACGATGTCTGCTAAACAATTTGCAGATAAAGTAGTACGAAATGAATTAAGCGATCCCGTCCTATCCTTTCAGCTAAAAAATGGGTTCAAGTTTATCAAAGTTCTTGATAACTACCTTCTGGACAAACGATCTTTGAATTATGCGAGTCTAATCGAATGGATAAATCCATCATATCAAGTTCCTGACAAGTCCAAATCAATTAAAAATATGTGAAAATTATCTATGAAAATTATCGACTGTCATGTTCATGTTAACAACTATCCTCAAAATGGGGATGTCGCAATCAGTACCTTAGATGAAAAGATTGACGCTTTACTTCAGTCTATGGATAAAGTGGCTGTAGATTATTCGCTAATCCTCTCTTCGTATAAAGTCAACCAGAATAGGCCATCGACTGCTGAAATCATCAAGCATACAAGACAATATGAAAGTAGAATTGGAGTAGTTGCGTCGTTCACAATTGAGGGGGGTCCTAATAACTTGGCTGAATATAGACAGTGGTTCAAAGACGACCTTATAAAAGGTGTAAAACTTTACTGTGGCTATGAACATTATTATCCATTTGACAAAAGGTATCAAGATATTTACGATATTTGCATTGAATATAAAAAACCTGTGATGATTCATACTGGGGATACCTTTGCTAGTAACGCAAAAATAAGATTTGCACACCCTCTACATATTGACGAAGTGGCAGTTGAAAATCCGGAGTTAAGGATTGTAATATGTCATTTAGGTAACCCATGGACTGTAGATTGTCAAGAGGTGTTATTTAAGAACAAAAATGTTTATGCTGATATATCAGGACTGTTTGTAGGGGATATCTCGTCTTACGATGAGAGATATTATGCCGGTAAAATAAACGAATTGTTGAGATATGTAGGAGACCCCCATAGGCTCCTATATGGCAGTGACTGGCCGGTATGTGATATGAGTGCTTACAGAAGATTTGTCAATAGACTGGAACTTGACGAGAAATCAACTGAATTGCTAATGTCAGGAAATACCAAGTCATTGTTTTCATTGTGATTATTTGTTGATTACAGTTGGCCTGGTTTAAGAGCCAATAAAGAAGAATAGGAAATAGAAAAATCATGAATTATTAAGCTAGGATTGAAGAATGATTGTTAGGTGTGCTACATGACCTAGTCGAGAACTAGTATATTGAATTATGCAAAGTAGAACAAAGCACATTTGTTCGATTTCACCATCATGAATAACTGGTTATTACGGCATAATCTAGAAACTATTCTGTAATCTAGAATACCAAGTTTGATTAATTCTCGAACGTCACAGTTTATTGACTGATTATCTTAGCTGGACTCTTTCCTATACAATTGTGCAGCAGATTTGTAGTATTCCGAACTTTAGAAGCTGTCAAACCCACCACCGTCAAATCCATCAAAGCTTGCGTTGTCAAATCCCCCAGAATCCATACTTGAACCGTCAACGTTACTATCTCCGCTACCACCATCAGTACCGCCATCTGCAGATCCACTGTGATCGTCAACTTGCTGAGCATCTGCTGAATTTGTTCCGGCATCTTGTACACCGCTATCGCCCGACGTAAATGCGCTCTCTATTGGATTCAAACCCATTCCCATAAAGGACATCATAGAAGTAAAAAACAAGACATCCATAATACCAGAGAACAACATCATCGGTATCCACATTCTATTTGCATCCATGTAACTTTGTAGTTGAGTTCCGTTACCATTATCAAAGGACTGTCGCATCTGCTCTCTCTTTTCTTCCAGTTCTAGCTTTTTTGCATTTAGAAGTTTGAGTCCTATTTCTGTCACACCCAGACTTTGTTTCTTCTTGAAAATGCCCTTTTTCTCAACTTTGACTACCAGTCTTTGTACCATTAGATCATTAACAATGGTTTCGACTTCCTCTTTAGGCAGTTTTGTGGCTTTGGCAATTTTATCAATGTTATCGACTCCTCTTGTGATGGCGTCAAGCACCATAAAATGATTAGGGCTTTCATTTAGATCATAATTTGAACCAGACATTACTCGTATCTTATCCTGTATTATCTATAGATTATCCTGAATAAATCCTTTGTCGGTTTTGATTGATGCAATTTTCGTATAAAAACTCAGGATTTATTAGAAAATATGTAGTGCCAATAACTAAAGCGGTGGATTGACCTTAATATTCTACTACTATCTAGTTTGCACAATTGGTGTTCTTATTATTGCTTGATTGTTACCTACAGATGTCAGGTAAATTGCTGTGTTGTTAATTGGCTACAGCTGAAGTTTGTTCAGGCAGCTGATCTACTTCTTCTTTTTCACTTCTATCTATTCGTCTTTTTGTCTTTCTGTCTTTATACCAGCCTAGTCCATAAATAAGGGCCAATCCGCCAGCTAAAATTCCAAGGCTAGCAAGGCATGCTGTTGCCATGTCTAATAATAGACGATCATTCATTTTAACAT
>JBEDUN010000139.1:0-9769 GCA_040414675.1 Nitrososphaeraceae archaeon
AAAGTAACGATTAAGAGTTAGTGAGTTGAGTTGACAGTAGAAATCAGTAATTTAGATAGTGTAGAGGAAGCACGTAATATCCTAAGACAGCTAAGAAAGTACTGTTCACAGTTGCAGATGATTCAGAAATTGTAAATTCAGAAAAGGTAGCGGCAACCTTAATCATTCCTGAGAATTGTTTCCCATTCACTGGATATGGGTACGAATTAGATAATAATTACAGATGGGAAGGTCAGGTAAGTATCATCTTAGGCCATATATTTCACGGGATATGGATTGGGAATGAGTACGGCATTTAGTTCACTGCTAGAAAAAGATACCGTTTTCACAGTTCAAAAAAGAAGTGGCTTTTAGACGCACTATAGATTGACACAGCATCTCCATAATCTTAAATAAATTTCTAGCCGTCCATTTCGATTAATAATAAATGCTTTCTACTAGATCTAATTAAGAGCTCAAATATATCAATATCTAATGAGACATGTAATTCTTTACGAAAATGGCCAATTCAAAGGCTATCACAAACACGTATTTGGTGACGAACCAGAATTAAACAAAGACGATGACCTTATAATTAATCATGGGGCTGGGACATCGTTACAATACTCCATATCTGAAATATCTGTAGGAGGGTTAAATTGATAATGTCAAAAAATATTACAGAAGACAAAACGCAATCACCGCTAAAAGAGCAAGTAACACAAAGGCAAGAACGAAATGTAATGCAAATCGGAGGGGTGGCAGCACAAAGGAGAGAACGTTCTGTTCCGCAAGACTTACAGACAGCAGCGAGCGGTACTGGAACCTTCGCTGACTTCATATATAATGGCGGCCCCATAATCAACACCCCTCAAGTATACGCAATCTTTTTTGGTGATTGGAGCAGCGCTTCAAATCAAAACCGTGCAACGAGATTGAGTCAGTTTATAACAGATCTATTGAATAGCAGGTACATGAATATTCTATCGCAATATGGTTGTGGCACAACAGGAACGCTCGCTAACTCTGTATTCATTGCAAGTTCAGATCATGACTTGAGCGCAACTGATATCAAAAATATTCTTCAAATTGCTATTAATAACAATCAAATCCCTGAACCTACTAACCATTCCATATGCTATATAATTTTTCTAGATGATGCTACAGGCGTGAATGATGCTGAATCTCGCGCTATCATGTGCGAGCCCACCAGCGATAACGCTTTCGGGTTCCACTATTTTTTTATGACTACAGCTGGCAATCTCTGTGCGTACGCAGTCATCCCTGGGCTTATTGATGCTTGCCTGAAAAATACATGTTCAAGCGATTCGAGATGTTCTCTTCATCTTGCTCAAACACAAGAACAACGACAGACGCAGGTGACGTCACACGAATTGGCCGAAATGTTTTCTGATCCCCAGTTTCCTACAGGTTGGTTCGGACGAAGGGCGGATGAGAACGGAGATATTTGTAATGGTCGGTCCGGTACCATCACCGTCGGAGCCAATACTTGGAGCGTGCAGCTCATGTATAGCAAATGGCACGATATGAACACCAATGGCTCCTCGACTTGCATACTGGATATTCCCACACCATTGCCATCCCTCTTGCCGACTTGAACGCTAGCTTTAGACAGAAGTACATTTGGAAAGGACGAGGTTGACGCTTTGCTGCATATATCAAACCCTAATTCGGTCTATTCAAGGGAAAAGGCGGAGGAGATTGTACATTCACTAGAATATACTAGCTGTTGCTCCAAGTGATCGCTATTTGTTTATGGCTAGCACTTAGGTCTAACCTAAGGAAAGACGTCCAGGAAGTACTGTTATAGGTAGGCGCGCGCTGTTCATTAGTTAAATTGTACCCGGTATACCCAGGATGATTTTTAATTCTGCCATACTTCTTGTTATCTATTGTATATCATACATGACTACACCTTAATTCTTCCTTAGAATAGAAAATAACCCGGGTATCCCAGGTGTTGCACACAACACAATTAGAAAGGTCGTAGGCAATCTAATCAACTAAACCAGAAGCGATATGATCGCAAGACTTACGGAAAAAGTAGAGGTACGTAAATTCAAACCTCGAGATTACCTCAAGCTTAGACAATCTGTTGTACGATTTTTAAAATGGCTCATAGATGAAGGTAGTATTATATCGGAAATAGTGTCTTATAATAACGGTGTGAAAAAATATGTTAATAATCTTTTCCAATATTGCAGATCAGATGTATAGAAATGATGAGATAAGTATTTTCCTAAAAATTCACTCACATGTCTATGGTGAGGCGCTCCAATTTCTAAAGATGTCTAAACGATTAGTTAACCTTGAAGATCTATACAAATTTATAGCTCAAACGAGTGGCGCCATTTCAATGATCAATGATTCAAATTATAGGATAAGATCTACATTTGCTTTTTTTGAATTTCTTTGTAAATCATTTTCTTAACTTAGGCTACAGTTGGTTCTTTTTGCTTTGACAATTCGGTATATTATTTGGTTAGTCAGTTATAGAATCACAAAAGTCAAGGCTATCGACCTAGACAGGTAGTAGGGCCTAACTTCAAACAGGATATTGAAGGAATAATAACTTGGATTAGAACACTAAATCTTAACGATAAACTACATGCTTGAAACACACGTAGAAATAGTACAGATAGAACATAAAATCGAGTATAACACAGCAACAGGCGAGACAATAATGTCAAAACAAGTCTCTCTACAACAATCCCCACATTTAGTAATCATAAAAAAAAGATATGAGGCTGTTCACATCATATCTTATCGATTGTTATTATCTAGTCTGCTCTTCGTTTTGACAATGATTCCCAAATGATGGATTGAGAGTCCCCTATTACATTAAATTGGAGCCGCTTCCACATGAGGCGAGCGCCACCAAACAAATATTATAATGATAACAATTCTTTATAGAGTGCGCCACATTACATTCGGCTTTTAACTATACACACGGATATGCATGACTCGATTATCAAAATAGACAAGAGTCAGATTTCTCATTGATCCTGTATGACCATATCTGAAATAGCGTCTTCTAATAATGGTATGAAACTCAATACATTAAAAAGGTTTTCTAAATCGGGAGATCCGATGTATATATTGACGCCTTTAGTGAAATGATAAAATTGATCACATGTCTATCATGAGGCGCGCTACTAAATCGAACTATACAATTCCACTCCCTGACATCGGCACGTGATTAAAGATCTCTGATTTTTCTATGATCTTGGGTCCATGTCCGAAGACTGACATGTCGGAGGTATAGCGTGTTACTTCGTTCTGTGCTGTGTCGTTCTTATCCCATATACATTTCTCTTCGTGAAGTGGAATGCTCTTTATGCATAACTGGAGTGTATCGTTGACCGGAAATGCTGGGTAGGGAAATGAAAATACACTTGCATCTATGGTCACATCATTTCCGGGCATCTGATCTTCTTCCTCCGTGGTATTCATATAGTGACATACTCCATGTGTTGAATTTATGTCGGTTACACAAACCCTGATTAAACTAAATTCAGGTTTAACGTGTTGTAGTACTACTTGAAAGTTCTTTAGCGGCGTCTCACTTGGAAATGCTGCTGGCATCCAGAAGGGAAGGTTTGTGTTTACCGACCATCCGCTCTGACTATTGCTATTAGCATTCGTTGAAGCGTCCCATCCTGCAGAATACCCATCTCTATAATTCGAGCAGTATTCACTACTATGATCAATAGGACACATAGGATCGTATCCATGTCCATTACATAACACCGCGTCACATGTTGCGTCATTGTATCCTTTGCTATATGCGCCGCCTTGAGTAACACTCGTCGGCATAGCATACACATGTTGCGCGCCCATCAAGACTATGACGACTATCAGTATCAGATATTTTATCATTCTATAAGTATTATTAAACGAAGACTTGTTCAGGTACTTTCCGAATGTATCTGCTATACTATTCTTCTTTTTGTCTAAGGAGAATTCACCAGTATTGCATGTTATGCTAGCTGTCTTCATTTAGTATCAATCCCTGGTTCCAATGGCAACCATCTCTAACTCTTATCTATACCCATGACTCTCAGTATCATCAAAATGCTGAGAATCGGATTCACTACTTGATGATGACTGCTCTTGGTTCTGTCTAGGAGCTATGATTACGTTATTGTGACTACCATCTATATGCACATTAGATCCATCTTGAGCTTGGGCTTGTGATTGTTGTGTCGACGTCGTTTCGTCTGCTAATGAATTCCACTGACTCTGATAACCTAACGAATATCCCTGACAGAATTCGTAGGTGTGCTTTTTATCAGTTGGACAGCCCGCATCATATCCGTGATTACTGTGATCGCAATTGTTGTAATCACATGCAGCATTGTCTTGGCCTGCATTATATCCATCATTATAGCGTTTCTGAGCCGACACGTATGCAAAAGCATTGGATATTAACGTGGTACAAACTAAGATGGTGACCATTGCCACGAATATGGTTACTTTCATCTATGGCTCAATCTCCTCTAAGAGAACCTTGCCGCCAGCATTTTTCAAATTATTCAACACTGTGTCAAGGCTGAGTAGCATTACTTCACTATAATTATACGTTGTTGTAAAACGTATTCTGTCTTTACCAATGGCCTGAACTGCAAATAGACACCTCTCAGAATCCAGGCAGTATATCTTACTATAGTCGCTGTATTTCTTGTAGCCTGCGCGCACTTTTAGCCTTCGCTTTGTCTTATTTACAGACTGACTTAGAGTAGTCTGGATCTTCATATTGCAATATCTCCTGGCAAGCGAAAGTTGGTAGACCTATCGCTATTTCTAGATACCATTTCCAATTCTAACTCCATTCATGAACTCCGAAGTAGATTCTGTAAAGTAGTCAGATCATTCCGATTTACCAAGTTCCAGTTTACGATATTGTCACAACCAGTCTGGTCAGCAAGTATTCTTGATCCGCCGTTAATGATTGGTATAGGTATGTCAAGTGTAATAGCTCCTCCTGTCATTAGCATGTCGTTCCTAGTGCTAGAAAATATCAAAGTCGAACTCTAGTCCCATGTTTCCGGCTTGTATTGGATCTGCGCAGAGTGTGAATGGATTTGGTCCTAGTCCTACAGCACATCCTTTAACTGTATCGCCTGGATGGAATTGTTCATCCGGAATGTTTATGATTATATTTCCGCCTCCCGGGTATACAGTCCTAGTTGCGAAATACACAAAGTGAACGTCAGTATTAAAGAACTCGTACTTTAGTGTGCGACCATATGCAGGTATTTCGTGATTGTGTATTATTACTTCCATTGCATGCGCGCTTTGTGCGGTCATTTCGATAACTAACACAGCGAGCGCGCTGATTAGAATTGACTTCACTACGCAAACATCTCTTCAGTTACGCCACTTAATTTTATTAACTTGTTCATTAGCTCTGGTAACCTCTCACTACTTTTTCCTAATGTGGAATTGCGTTCTGCAATGACTTCAGGTCACCAATGCTCACTAGATCCCAGTTTACAATATTACCACATCCAGTCTGGCCAGCCAATGTTTTTAATCCACCAAGTATAATCGGGGTAGGTACTCCAAGTGCCATTGCTCCTCCCGCCATTATTACTCCATTTCTAATGCAGCCAAATGCTCGTTCACCTTCCTGAGTAAGAAGATTATCTTCATTTACGTATACATTACAGTGTTGCATTAAGGCAGCTTCAACCATGTGGCATATGCTAGCCCAGTCAGTTCCTGAAGATTGAGCATGCACTACATGCATTTGAGTAAGGGACAGCATTGAAATTGTGAGTATAAGATAGAGTGATTTTGGCATTTTCATAAAATCGCGCATCCATCCATTTCACTATGTAGACTCAACTTAAGCTCCCATTACTAGTTGCGCTTGTCGAATTTGTGATGTTTTCCGACTGGTCTAACAATTTGAATGAGTTGATCATTTGATGTACTGCAGGAAGTAACTGGTCGTATCTTGATGCTTCAGCAGTATATTGCACATAATATGCTCTACCATTATCATCTCCATGCTTATCACCAAATGTGCCCATTACCAAAGTCTTCATCGGAAAGCCTTTGAAAGTGTCCGAAAATACTAGAACATAAGCTGGCCTTCCTGCAAGCTGAGTGTCTGTAACTTTGGCTAAGTCAATATGAAAGTTTGTTGCGTTGAATCTATATCCATTAATTGCATTGCGTAGATCGAGATCTAGATTTCTAGTATCAGAAGGCTGCAAATTCTCAGTTGATATCGCGAAATTAGCAACCGCGTTTGGATCTGAAGATATTGGCGGCGAAAAATCTGCTACATCGATGATTGTATCACTTGGGGTGTTTATTCCTGATTGTGCTCCCCAGTTAGACGGATATTTTATGCTAAATCCGTAGGTTGAATTTTGGTACGGTATGAGATTGGAAATGCTTGATGTATTACCTGCTGCAGCTACGAAGTGGATTTGTGCTGGTGTGGATATTGCAAGAGCCATGATCAAGACTAGGGTCGAAAAGATGATCCCTGATTGCACTTTCGTCATGACGACATCCTTCCAACAGTCTTGAAATTCGTATCATCCGACTCTATAAAGAAATCTAATACATGCGACCACTTGGTATCAGACATGCGTTTGGTTGTTGTCGTCTCTTCACTTTGAGTTACGATGTATATTCGGATGGATATTGGTCTATGCAGACATGTACTATCTACCCAGTCATTTGTTTTGGATTCTATCTGTTTTACTTCACATAGGTATTCTTGTTCCATACAAAGCCTATAGGAACACAACTTATGGCTTAGCTAGTTGACGAATCGGCGCATTTTCTCTTAAAATTCCTAAGAAAATGGTTTCAATTTAGTTGCAGATTAGTTGCATGATAAAGAAGAACTTATCTATACCAACTTTGTAATCACATATCATGCGTGGAGATGCATCACAATCGTTAAGAACGATATCTTAGACACAACTCGAGATCTTTATCTTTTGCTAAATGGTAAAACATTGGAGGGAAAGAAGGCCACCATGCATCTTTCTTTGTTACTCTCAGATACATTGTAGTATTATTGGCCGCAATAACTTTGGATATTGTTAAGAAGGAGGACGATGAAAACCTTAGACAGAACTGCACTCGACTAAATTATTATGAATTGAATAAGATTGCGGACTTACTACACCTGGACTTTGATAAAACTCATAGTGCCAAGAAGATTTACACAGAATTAAAAGACAATGGACTAGTCGAAATAGAGCGAAAAGGTGACAGGGAGTACATCTGCTTGACAGAAAAAGGTAGAAAAAAGTGTGAGAGAAAGATAGAAGAAACTAGGAAATTGATGAAATACTTTAGATCTATTCCTGCACTACAGACAAAATATAATGAACAAGTATCACAAATTCCATCAGGAATTGTGCTAAAGGGTATGCAACCAAAATTCGATCATACTGCTGAGCATTATGTCGAACTACTAATCAAAGAAATATCTGAGTGGTAAAATGCCCTTTGCTATTTAATAGTCTTGACCTTCATCTTGTTACGTTTTATTAAAAATTATAAATAATACTCTTATACTTCCAATGCCTTAAATCAGATTTATTGGGACTGTAGATAAAATAGAAGAATCCACGGGGAAAAGAAAGGCGCTAATAATCAGCGTTAGCGATTATCAAAATACAAAGCTTGAGAACCTCCCTTTTGTAAGAACGATGGCATTCAAATGGTCGAGATACTAAAGTCCCTGGGTTATGAAATAACTGACGATAGCAAGCTGATAGGAAATATTACTGAGGAGAGGATGAGAAATGCGATTAAAGAATTCTTTAAAACTGCAAAATATACAGATACTCTCCTTTTTTACTTCTCCGGTCATGGAATCCCGGAGATTAACGGGGATTTATACCTTGCATCCTCTGAAATAGATTACTCCTTTCCCGAAGAAGGAGGATTCTCTTTTGATCGCGTTACTAAAATGATGAGGCTTAGTTCATCAGTAAAAAAGTGGTTCTTCTTGATTGTTGTTATAGTGGTTCTGCAAAGATACATAAGGGAACTGCCGATGATGCTGCAAGATTAGGATCCTCAGCCATTAATAACAAGGGATCACAACTACTTAACTCTGGCGAAGGTTTGTGTATTCTGTCAGCCAGCCAAGCTTATCAAGAGGCAGTAATATTGACGGAAAAAAACCATAGTCTTTTTACATATTTTTTACTTCAAGGCTTACAGGGAAAGGAAGAAGCTGTAGATAATCGAGGTTATGTGACTGCAGATTCCCTTGCAAATTATGTGTATAATGAAATTATGAGCTTGCCCGATGATAAAAGGTTTGGTCAAAAACCACTCAGGATCCTAGAAGCATCTGGTAATATAATATTAGCACATTATCCACATTTAGCAAAACAGGTGGTTGATCGTATGTATATTATTCAAGAGATAGTAACAAATGCCAAAAGATATCTTCACAAAGGTGAATTCCAGACTGCATTTGATTATTTAGAACAAGCAATAGATAAGTATCCAAACAATCTTGAATTGTGGCTTTATAAGGGTATTTGTTCGCGCAATTTAATGAAATATGAGGAAGAGTTGAAGTGCTTTGAAATAAGTTTAATTTTGGATCCACATAATTCAATGATTAAAATTCATAACGGACTTGCATACAACAGCAATGTCAACCTTCATGTTAGGAACGAAGAGTATAAAGAAGCTTTGGGATCTATAGAGAAAGCCCTACAATATTTGCCAAACAATAAGCTCATATGGAATGAAAAAGGAGAAATTCTAGCGAAGCTACGAAAGTCTGAGGAAGCCCTAGAATGTTTCGACAAAGCCTTACAGATAGATCCTAATTATGAAGAGGTATGGAACAATAAAGGATTAGCTTTGCACAGCCTGCAAAGTTTTCAGACTGCATTATATTGTTTTGATAGGGTGTTAGCAACAAGTCCAAATTTAAAGGATGTTCTCTTCAATAAGGCTGCCACTCTTGATAAGATGGGAAACCATGTTTTAGCAGAAAGATGTCGCAGAAGAGCAGAGACGATTATTGGAAGTTAATATTTTCTGTGTTCATTGTTGTAAGAAGTTCCCACCATTTTATGATTTAACCGCTAAGACTATTCATTGTCCTGATTGTGGTAGTAAGGATATAAAAATTAACTCTCAGGAGCCATCAGCAGTGGTGATTGATTCCAAGGAGAAGATAGCTGCACCAACCCAAGCCCAAACTCCGCATAAGCCTAATCGAAAATTGATAGGAAGTCCTATCTCAATAAGAATTCCTGAGACAGGTTACGATAGAAAGTCCCCAAGCACTAATTACTATAAACAAAGACAATTAAGAGGTCTGGATGGCGAAAAAGAAAAAAAATCAAATCCTCTTGGAATAGATTATCCATCTGATGATGAGAGAGTTGGTGTAAGTACAGAACTTAGGAACAAACGAATAATCAGTAGTCGAAAAATATTATTGATAATTGCAGTTTGTGCCTTGTCGATTTTAATTGGTATTTATTTAAGTGGTAAACTACACATTCCACAAGTGGGACCGTCAACAGTATCGAACAGCCCAATAAACAACGAAACTGGTCAAACTATACCTTCAAAGTCCAAAGAAAGCAATACTTTTCTAACATACAATGACTCTTCAGATGGAGTAAAACTACAATATCCTTCCAAATGGCTAAATCTAGGTGGTGGCACAATTACTAATCAATCTCATGTAATAGTTCATTTTGCTCCTCTTGAGCTTGATTCTGATTTTTTTGTGGAGATAAAGGATAATCCTAAA
>JBEDUN010000140.1:0-21980 GCA_040414675.1 Nitrososphaeraceae archaeon
CCACATTCGAATTCAGATCCATCTGTAGGTCAGACCTCAACTACTTCCACAAGTACTACTCAAACTGCATATACAGATAAAGACGGACATGCAATATTTACTATACATATAGGACCTCATTCTAACAGTGGGATTTATAATACTAATCTAGAAATCAAAAAAGACAATTATGATTCAAAGATGCAAAAATCCTTCCAGGTAGTATAGACACCTCCTTTATCCATTTTTGTATAGTTTGTTTCCATTAGACTATCTATCTATTTATCTATCAATCAGAGGCAAATATAAGTGACCATTGATGATCGAATATTGTAGTTCCTAGTAATAGGAACCATTTTTTAATCAGAATGCTTTAGTGAGCCGATTTCCCTTTATTTGCAATCAAAACTACCCCAGTCATTATTATCGCGGCAGCAATTATTATCTGTGGAGTGATGGCTTCACTAAGTATCGCCCATCCCAGAATTACTGCCACTACTGGACTTATATAAGCAAAAGTATTTGCTAATGATGCTGAAGTATTTCTAAGGACCCAGAAAAATCCAGCCCATCCTACTGAACCTACAGTTATGAGGTACAATAGTGAAGTCAAGGATGCTACAGAAATTGCCGATACATGAAAATTCTGTAGCTCACCTAGTGCAATACTTAACACTATTAAAAAAACTCCTCCTACGAATAACATCATACCAGTTGAAAGTAGTACGTTGGTAGGGAGATCAGCCTTGGATGAATACAATGATCCGACTGACCAACTGATTGAAGCAACTGTTAATGCGATGATACCAACAAATTCATATTTCATATTAGAAGATTCTACTTCTACAAATTGAGCTGCCAGAGAAGGAAAAATCAGTATCACAAAGCCTACAGTACCTGTAATAACTCCAAGAACGGTAAACTTCTTCAGCCTTTCTCGATATATAATTTTTCCAAGTAGTAATACCCAGATAGGAACTGTCGAAAATAAGAGTGCAGTAATACTAGATGAAAGGTATTGCTCGCCCCACGCCAATAGTCCCTGTCCGCCAAGTACCAATGCACAGCCAATAATTGTTGCTTCCTTCCATTGTCTCTTGTTAAGTATAGATACAAGTTTGCACTGATAGCTGACCTGAGAATTTTGGTTTCGATTAGTCCCAGAGTTGTTGTTTTGGGAAGGAATTAGAATATATACCAGTATAAGAAGCGCCCCAGATGATGCATACCTTATTCCCGACATAAAAAACGGAGGGATAGTATATATCGCAATTTTTATCGTGATATATGTGGATCCTATGATTACCCAAAGTAATATTAACACTAACCAAACCTTTAGCGTCGCCATAGATCGATATCCTTGATAATCAATATAATCAATTTTGAACTGTTTCTAAAACTGTTTGTATATAATAGTTGTTATATGACAGGCAAAAACCGGTCCTGGTGATAAGAAAATTTTGAGCAGATCATACTTTGCATGTTGGAAGGTTCCAAGTTAATCCAATTGTCTGCAATGAGTTCCCTTATAGCCATCTCTTAATTCTCTTACAAGCAATTATTTTTTGATTACACTAGACTAACCTACCTACAGGAGAATCGATATGTCTTGACTATAAATGCTTAGAAAAAGTCACACATTCATTGTAATGCATTTATTAGATGTGTATCAAACCTCGTAATTGGCCTAGAGATTGAGATCATGTAACAGTGAGTTCATAAATCAATTTGATATAGTCATTGTATAGCATTGCTGTAATCTCTGACAAGGTCATTGGCAGTACTATCGATGCCACAAGTAATGACAAGGAAAGAAAGATAGGATAATTTTTCTTGTTATGATTGTAGTAGCATTCGTAATCGCATTTCCATTAGATAGCGGATTTATTGGTGAAAACATCATCTATATGAAGAATATGTGGCAAACTAGTTACTGTTTTTAGCAATTATGTATCTTATTATCTTAGCCATTTATTGGGAACAGCGAAATTTATGATTATTAATTCCAGATTCGATTGAATTAACATTTTACTGCATGGTTTATCTATTTGTCAGTAGTTATACAGACGTATTGACATATAATCAATTGGTGCTATTATTTAATTTTCTCTACATGCTAAGAAATGACATAATCATAATTAATACTGGGTAAAAAAATGAGTTCAAATAGCAGAAACCATTTTTATATTCCAAAGCCATTAATTTGTATATACACCAATCGAAATAAAAATGAATTTGCTATTGGATTAGAAAAAGATGAGAATTTTAGGACAATCACAAAAGTTGGCGAATCTTATACAAGGTTTGTAGATGCTTATGATCAAAATATTGATGCCAAAATCGAGGTTGATTGGGAACTCGAATTAAGAAGATGGATTGCTACCGCCAAGAAAAATGAATCAATATTTGTTGAAATTAACCTAAGTGATTGGAATCATGATGGAGAAAGATCTACCTAGATGTTAACTTCCAAAAAACAAATCAAACACGGCCAATTTTATACAATATGGCTTCATTATAAAGTAAGCACAGGTCTAGAATTCCTTAAACATGAGGCAATAGTCCATATCTGAGAAAAGACTTATTGTCGAGTACGCAAAATACATGACAGATTCTAACAAAATAATTATGCACTTGTGGAAGAATTCTTCATGATATGATCCCACTACTAGAGATAAAACTGATGTATAATCATTCCTAATGCAATAACACAATACTCTTCTTCGAACAGTAACTATCAGTCTGGAATTATACAAGTATGCCGCGATGAGTATATCATTATAATTGAGATTGATTAGTTCTTGAGAGAATGTCATCTCAATTAGATAATTATAAAAAGAAGGGTCATTGAAAAAATCTGAGTCTGAATATTGACATCTGATCACAAGAGGATTGATTTTGGTATACTGATACACGGTGGAGCGAGTGTTAAAAAAATAAAAAGAACAAATAAAATTACGAGATCGCTCAAATCTGCGGTTTCTTATGGTTTCGATTTGCTAATGGGGAGTAGCAATAACGCAGTCGATTCAGTAGAAGCAGCTGTGGCAGACATGGAGGATAGTGGGGTGTTCGACGCTGGAGTAGGTTCTTACCTTACAATTGATAATACCGTAGAAATGGATGCCTCAATAATGGATGGTAGAGACATATCCGCAGGATCTGTAGGAATGGTTATGGGTATTAAGAACCCCATAAAATTAGCAAGACAAATTATGGAGCGCACTGATCACGTCATGATGGTCGCAGATGGAGTAACTAAACTTAAAAAGTTATTTAGCAGTACTGTTGCAGAATATCCTCCTGAGCCAACTGAAAAATTAGTAAATGAATATAGTAAGCTTATAAAGAACGTTGGAATACAATGGAAAAAAAATAGCCAGTTGATGATGCTTCCACATGAGGATACATTGCAAGAAAAAAATCACCAACTATATAGTACTGTAGGAGCAGTTGCAATTGACAAAGATGGAAACGTTGCTTCAGCTGTTTCATCTGGTGGAATATGGCTTAAGATGCATGGAAGAATGGGTGACTCTGCAATAATAGGTTCCGGAATCTACGCAGACAATAAATTGGGAGCAACATGTGCTACCGGCTATGGAGAGTATATTATGAGGCTTTGTTTATGTAAATACGCCTGTGATCAGATGCAATCAAAAAATAATGCCAAAACATCCAGTGAGAAATCAATCGACATGTTAACCAATAGATTTGGTAAGAATACTGGCGGAATAATAACAGTTGACCCGACAGGAAGATTCAGCGTAGCATACAATACAAGGTCTATGCCGACAGCAATGATTACCAAGAAAAATCAAAAACCCCTTATAACATTTGGGTCTGGTTAACTGCCCTACATCAACAGACAATGACTAGCACTGTATTTTAGAATAGGATTAGGACGGCTTTAAGCAATTCTCTATCACGTCTATTAAGTGTACTGTATATAGTGTAGAATGGAGATATTAATTATCACGGTTGTGATTAAATAACAAAATGGAAAGCATCTTAGGGAAAAAATTCCTACAAGTATTGATTATTATTTAACATCATTGTAGGAAATTGCGTGGCTGCAAACTATGTGACTGTACTATCGAGTGATTTGGTTAATAGAAATAAAACTTGGCAAGAAGCAGTAGAAGAAGAAGAACTTAATTTTCAGATATCAGAAAAAGGTTTGTATTCTGATGCCGTGTTTCTCATGTCGAGCATGTTGTATCTTTCTACCTGCTTGTAGGAAATGGAATTGATACGAAGTTCAGAATAAGTACAATTACAATTACATTATCTCTTGTCTTACTGCAGTTTGTATATTTAGCTTCGATATTTGTTGTTCCTATACTTGGAAGTCAGTCACTATCATATGCCAATAATAACAAAAGTACGGAGAATTACTCAAACTCCGTTCCTAATATTAAATTACTTTCTAACAATATTAGCAGGAGGACTATTAATCCTTTCACTAATGAATCAACTTCACCCATAACAAAAATAACCAACATTGGAATGTGGGCACCATATCAACTACCTATTGAATCTATCAAAAACACAACCGAGCAGAAAAATGCAATAAATACAATTCTCAAGCAAGGATATGATGAATACTATTTTGCTATGGATGATTTTAAGTCTAAATCAGCAAGATCGATGACAGAAAATCTGTTACAATCAGTAGATGGAACTAAATTGAAAATAATAATAATATTGCTTCCTCCTTCAGAAGCTGGACCCAAAGGAAACTTTGATTGGAATGGTTGGATCGAATATCTCAATTCACTTAAAGCAAAATACCCAGCATCACTTGATGGCTTTGTAATAGATGACTTTAATCTATCTAAAGACAGTGTACATGGAAGCAAAGGTAAGGAAAATGCTAATAATGGTAACAATCAAGCCAAAGACAACAGCAATGAAAATAAAACTCCAAAAGAAAATGTTGATTTTATGCTTAAATCTAATCTTGAAGAAGCACTAGAGAAAAAAAGAAAGGACTTGCGCTTTTATCCAGTTCTTTACTTTGAAGGTTTCAAGACAAATGACGTAAAAAGGAATTTTTATAATAATATTGATGGTATAGTTTTAGCAAGTTCTAATTACTATAACGTAACAGAACTATCTCACAATCTAAAAGTTTTCTCAAAAGTGTTTGACAATAAACCGATTAAATACGTTGTTTATACCGCCAAAACATCCAATTATATTGATAACAGTCCGCCATCTGGTCGTCTTATATTATCGACCTTAGCAATAGCGAATAAGTCAGGCGTTGTTAAAGATATAATAATATGGCGCAATACCAATAGTCCTGTTATTCGTGACTATCTTTCTAACATGAATAATACAGAATATATGTCGTTTGTTTCCATGATGGAAAAATTACAAATAAAGGATGAAAATATCAGCAGTGAATACAATAATGCATATGGACTATACAAACCTCAGTCTAGCATCTCTTCCAATATACAACAGGAACGAGAGCATCAGCAAAATAATATGAATAATAGAAACAGTCACCACACTAACGATCGTAATACCAAGTTGTCACCATCTTCATTAACCTCACCACAACAATTATCGCCCCCTACATCTAACACTCCAAGACTTGGAGTTGGTGCTATTGATTTGACCCCCAGTTTGGCTGAAGACATGAGGTTGCCAATGGAGTACAAAGGAGCGGTAGTACAATCAGTTTTTCATGGAAGTCCGGCATATAGAGCTGGCCTTAAAGGGTCAATTTTGGACATAGATAAAGGTGGATATTTGATAAGAAGAGGCGATGTAATTATAGCAGTGGATGGACATAAGGTCGATGGAGCCATGGACATTATTAAGAAATTGAAGAATAAACATCCAGGTGACTTGTTAAATCTCGTTGTTAACAGAAATAACCAAATATTAAATTTTATGACTAAACTGTGAAGATTTTAGCAGATAGACTGTGCCTACTAAAATTGAATCTGGTCTACTTTAATTGATACGTCTGCGAAAAATTTTGTCCTGCACATAGACCAATAAACTAGATGGATTTGTGCCAATTTGAACTATTATATTACTTATTTACTCCGGTATAGATTTAGTGAACCTACAATAAATCATGATTGTGTGTAAGTGCGAACCAGAAGGTTTGTTATAGTTTGTTCTGTCTCGTGTATCCCTGCTTGACTTATTGGGAAAAGTGTTGGTTAGAATATGATGAATAAACGCAGTTATGAGGATGTAAAGAAGGTAGGCTCGATCTTTAATCTCACTCATAACTACGAAATGGTTCTTGTGATCCTGTTGATCTAACCTTATAATACAGTATGGTAAAATATAAGGCTAGTTTCGACTCTAATTCTCGAGACTAAAAATAAAAATACTACCTTTAAGCATCTCCGACGCTCAACTTGTCAGGCAAGATTTGATTATAGTGCTAGTTTTAGTAGGTACGGCAGCAAATGTAGTTATAAGTGGATAAAATATGGTGGCTCATATCAATAATTATCGTCTCACTACTATGTATCATGTTCCTATCGCTTCAGTTGCCCTGTTGACAGTAAATTGCAAATTAGAAAAGATAAAAAATTGTCTGATTCTAGATACAGAAAATAGTCAGAGCTGCTGCTGTATAATAATTCATGTCTCGCTACTAGTAACTAATGTTATTTGATTTATAAGATATGTGGAAACAGGCTAATCTAGATATAGACACAAGAAGGCTTTTATGTCCAAGAAACAACAAATCTGTTGATTGATTTTGTGACTAATAAATCAGTTTTCAATCTCAAAATTTGGTCTTGTTTTATAACCAGATTTTGTACATCTATTATAGGCTTAGACAAAGCTAGACCAAGTCAAATGAGTGACATGTCATAAATTTTCGTTGTTTTTTCATGTTTTCTTGAATTTCTCTGTTAGCCATTCATTAACATCATACTGACGCTATTGTGATTCATAGTAATGTGATTGTTCACACAATCGACAAGGGTAGATCACTATGCTTGTAGGAATGATCTTTACAGGAAGTTGAAGAGAAAAAAATACGCAGGCGGCCAGATCTCAAAGCATAATGAATTGAAATGCGATTGGAGTTATCACAAATAGATTTTGTAGGTTTATGTGTGTGCTGCAGAATGACAGTATGATGAGACAATAAAAACTTATCGCTACCTGCTGTATACTTGTGCAGTTACATAAGTTATCCAAGTGAATAACTATTTAATAACAGCTCCAATGCCAATATCATCTTCTGCAGCAGTAAGAAATATTGGCCTTCCTTCGGGTCCGTCGGCAGCAAGTAACATTCCGTTTGAAATCATGCCTCCGATTTTTTTAGGTTCTAGATTCGTACAAATCACTACTATTTTATCAACTAATTCTTCTGGTTTGTAAAATAGTGCAGCGCCGACAACCAAATCCCTTTGATCAGTTCCAATATCTACCCTTACTTTAAACACCTTTTTCATACCTGGTAAACCTTCTGCTTGGATAACTTTACCAATTTTCAAATGTATCTTCGAAAATTCCTCATATGAAATGTAATGTTCTTCTTCGCCTTGTTTTTGCTCGGAACTACTCACAAAATGAAGTTCAATTAGTACCAGTTAAAATCGTTTATCTGTATTTATGAGTTGAAGTTACGCACTTGCTACTTCCACCTGTACGACTCTAGGTCTTATCTTACAATTTACTCCTCATCTTAATGTTCTGTCATTTTTACCTTAGTCCCTCCTGGGTATAATAAATGTGGTTGTCTCTAAAATTTCATCAGCCGAGCTTCTGTGAGCTGAGCCAATGGGTATGATGAAGTAGGACAGAATGGCAGTAGTTTATACCGCTAAACTTTCCAGTTTTTTGCAGAAATGATATGATCTTCACTATCCGAATATCTGAAATTTTGTATGATTATGGAGAATTTCTTATTCACATGTAACTATGCGATATTCATGACCACAATATTAATAACGAACAGATACTTTTAGAGATTTAATCGACAAGTATATTGGATGAGTTTGACAAAGATATTGTTGGTAACATATCTACCATGACGGTGTATCTATATATGTTTTGAGTTGTACTGGAAAGCATGTTGAAATACTTCTTTAAGTAGTTATGACGTTTAGGAACAACACAATCTCCCACGAACACACCTACTGGGAAAATATAGGCCTCTGTTCAGTCAGGACTTTTGAGATAGGAAGATTTGCCTATTACAGGCCAGAACAAATTACAAAAATATTAGAATAATCAAGAAACGAGCAGCATAGGTGTCTTGCGCAGCTTTGTTGATTATTGTTTGAATTGCTTGGAAGTTGCTTCTGCTACTGTTACAAAATTGACCGGTGGTGCTACCACTGCTAGCCTCCACCACAGGCAATAGCAAAACAAACCTTTAGTTGTTTAATAGCAGAACCACCGGTCGCATTCTCTGTAATATGCATTTGGAACTTGCCATGATCATCTCTGAATTGGCTGTTAATCTCATTTTTAACCTCCACTTTTAATTCCAGCACTGTTATACTATGCAGTTATTATGTATATGTAATTGTTGATAGAATGAGCACTCTTGCAATAACAATGACAACAAAAGCCAAATCCCCTTTGATCTAATCATTGATTCTGAGAACTTCATCTAATTATTTATTTTAGTTTTTTGGTACAGGTCTCTATCTTTATGATGCTCGAAATAAATCCAAGGCATATCTATTTCTTATTTTCCTATTTACATTGGTTGATCTATTCTTGATTAGTTATACGTTATACTGGATTAAATAAGACGATGTTTAATGGATTATTGAATGATATTCAAATTTATCTAAAATCTTTAGACTATTTCTATCAATGGTAAATAGTAATAGTAAGAAAAAACTTTAACATCATTTCTAAAGCTAATCAGAAAGATCAAGAATAACATTTCTTTACTACCTCAAAGTCGATCTTAGTGGAATTAATGGCTATTGGACATGACATATATATAATTTGAGGTACACTTTCCTAAGTGATAATTGTCAAATACTATGACATCGGTTTCTGAATTTATTAACAAATAATACTATATTGAATAGGTACTTGAGACATTCTACATTCAACGCTTCAGAATAATGCTGTCGCCAAATAATGCAACGGATCAAGCTAGAAAATACGGATGATTATCAAAGGTCTTGAATTTAGTTACAATACTTGTCAAATGGAATGGAATCAATCGGATGAATATAAATAATTAATAGAGAATAATGGATGATATACCTTACGATTAGTAACACTATTTGAAAGTAAAGTTATCTCCAGCAGGATTGTGGTCTATTAGCACAAAATTTGTAGGACTATTAGCACACAGCAATCCCGCTATTTGTATTGTGTCAAGTTAATTATAAAAATCCTATGGTACATTCTACGAATATATCATTTTCAGTTGCGTATAAAGGAGATGTCCATCATTGATAGAATCTGGCAGAAATGACATGATATGAGAATTGTTATTAATGCACTGTTCAATCTACTATTTTAGAGAGTGGTTCTGCAGACAATGAATTTATTGATTAATTGAACTGTCGCATGCCTAGTCATAATCATTAGAAACTGGGCTGACGTAGGTAATGGTCAGACTGGTATGATTAGTTTTAGAATATGATGAGTCAAGATATCCACGATATTGTCCATTCATAATTGGACACTAGATATACCCCTCCCCCTCTATGTTACGTATCATATTTTATAATAATCACAATATCGAAATCTGTCTATGAGGAAGAAGAAGGCATTACTACAAATGGAATCTGATTATTTACAGGAAGAAGAAGCTGAAAATATTAATACCAATTCGAAACAAATTGAAATTGACCAAGAAATAGAATGTCCTCGCTGCCATGATATAATGATATTGTCATCTGAATTTGACAGATTTGGTTATTTTTGCGAAGAGTGTAGTTTCTTGCTATATTTGTCATAAGTTGGAGGAATCTTTCTTAAGTCACCGTGCAAGGACTGACAAACTGCAAAAATTGTCTAGAACTAATGATCACGATCGGAGCTAAGAATTTTGATATAGTATAGTGCTTATTAAAAATATCGAAAATTAGGTATTAACCAAATCAAGCAAGTCTGTCTAATATTGCATTATCTTTAGTGAAATAATATTATTCAAAAATCACTTTACACTTTCGATTCGACATGAGATTGGCCAATTTACGTATCATTCCTCATGAGTTGATCATCAACATTTATTATCGAGAATAATTTTACAATGGTCCCGAAGCTGTCGGCAATAAAACACCAACAATTGAAGCGACAATCCATATGATTATTGCAATTAATAACGACTTGAACCATCCTATTTCGTACAATTGTTTTAGAGCAAATAACCAAACAACTCCGCCAACAATTGCTGCCAATAGCCCGTTTTCCAATAGATAATATACTATTGAAAAAATCATAGTCCCAATAACAGCAGTTAGGAAGGCAATTTTGATCCCTTCTCCTGCTCCAAAGAGCTTTGTAACTATGAAAATTATTATTGTCGAAATTATTAGCCCTATAATGAAAGCAATTATTGTTAAAAATGATTCTGATGCCATAGATAGTGCAAACACAATAAACCTAATATTAACAGACTAACAAAGTAACATATGCTTTCTAAGTAGAAGATTCTTATAATTTATAGTGTCACTATCTACCTCTTAGCACATCAAACTGGTGTCAATATTGATAGGGAAAAAGAATCTAGTGGAAAATGGAATGGAAAATATGGTAGATCAGCATGAATGTCATTTACTTCGACCCCCTAATGATATTCATAATTCTTTTCCTTTCTAGAACACACAATTGTGATACTGGAACCTTTGTTACAACTATCTAGCTTTCACAACTATTTGTTCTCTGTTGCGGTATTTACTAAAAGGGTTATGGTAAATTAGGTATCTGAGGCATTACTGGTGGTGCTTGATCAAAGGAATTGTTCTGATTTACTGAAATTGGAGTAATATGACGCGCTGCGAGTACAATAGTGACATTAAATATTTTGCCATCTCTATTTAACTTGAGTTCTACGGGATCTCCCACAGATTTATGTTCATCAAGATAGTTGATTATATCGTCAATTTGTCTGACAGGATGTCCATCAATTGCGATTATAATATCTGGGATAACATTGGATTGGTTATTATTGTTTCCAGTTGTCGGAAAATTATTGTCATTGTTCGTATTCTCACTGCTAGTTTGATTCAAGCCTCTTAAGCCTGCTTTATCCGCAGGACTACCTGCTTGAATTGTAGATATCATAACTCCTTTGTAATTCTTCGGTAAGCCAGTGCTGTTAGAAACTTCTGTGAGAATTTTACCTCCGGTAATTCCTAACCATGGATGGCTATAACTTCCATTTTGAATTAGTATTGGTACGACGCGAGATATATCGTCAGAAGGAATTGCGAAGCCTACACCGGAATATGTTCCCGTATCTGAAATAATGGCAGTATTCATTCCAATTACTCGACCTTGCATATTTAATAGTGGACCGCCTGAGTTGCCAGGATTAATTACTGCACTAGTTTGGATAGTGTTTGCAATTGAGTATCCGGTATCTGGGTTAGGTAAAAGCCGTGACATTTGACTTACAATGCCTGTAGTCATACTTCCACTAAGTCCAAACGGATTGCCGATAGCAATAACTTGTTGCCCTACTTGAAGTGTGGAGGAATTCATGATGGAGAGTGGAATAAGTCTCTCATCAGAGAAGTTACCAATGAGCTGTAGTACTGCAATATCGGTAAATGGATCCCGTCCTATGACCTTAGCTTGATACGTGTTACCATCTGTAAAAGCAACATCGACAACTTTACTATTATTCGAAGTATCAGGTACTACGTGGTTATTAGTTACTATGTGTCCATTGTCATCATAGATGAACCCTGATCCCAGGGCAGTACTATTTCCGCTCAAACGCTTGCCATTTAATATAATGATTTCGTTTGGATTGGAGATTGTACTTGTAACTTGTACGACAGAGTCTTTTATCCGCTTGAATATATCAGTAAGTGATAAAGGCAAAGTAATAGATCCATTAGAATTTGGTATGCGATGGTTTGCTGATTGGTTGGCTTGTAACGAGGAAGATAGTGCTGGCAATGCAACAAAATTATAACCTTTTTGTAAAGGCTCTTTATTTGCAAGAGTCGCATTGTTTCTGAGTGGTGATGATGATAAAACGGTTAGAGATATAACGCAAAGAGATAATAGTAATATTATCAGTGTATAAAATCCTTCATGTAATACTCTTTGATCTATCATTATAAGTGTAATAATGACTCTTTTAGTACTAATTTATACATTGGCATAAAAATCCGAGTCACTTTCACTAATTCGCTAAATATTGTAACCTTATAACATCATAGTAATGTATAGCGCTAAATCGAATAAGTGCAGTTAACTACCACCTCAAAGAACTAACATACAACACATTACCGTAATGTTTAGTCCAACGATATCATGATGATTTAATGTCTTGTCCTACCCGAATCTTGTGGTAAATTATTATTATCGCTATTGTGCTTGAATTTGTCAACTGTCCCTGTAAAATTTCTACTCAAATCGCTGAACACGTCATAATAAGTTATGCTATGTGCCTTGTCATAGTTAGTGTTACCATCTGGAGTGTATGCAATAACATTCACTCTGGACTGGTGATTCAAAGCCACTATTATGAATAACACCGCACATGAGCCTATCACGTAAATTGGTCTTTGCACATACAAACACCAACACATATAATGGCAATCTGTTATATATATTCTAACTTTTACTTATATAGTAGTTCATACTCTATCTTCGATTTATGCATCATCCAATACGTATTACAAAGAAATGCACTCAATTAAATATGATTAGTATATAACTTCAATATTGTGCAATTGACTCCTGATCTCTGGGATATTTTTTCTATAAAGTTAATCTCTAGAAGAATTGCATTCTTGGCAACTGTAATTATGGCGATATTTGTAGTTCAGTCTTGTTTTGGATATGTGTCTAGAACTTCGCAAGTTTTCGCCCTCAACACTACGAATTATGTTAATAGTACTAATGGCAATAAAAATGAAGGCATGGATTCTGGAATAAAAGTAGACAGCTATCCGGTGGGAATTGCAATTAATCCTGCTACTAGCAAGATCTATGTTGCAAATGAATTTTCAAATACAGTATCCATCATAGATGAAAGTACAGATAAAGTGCAGGCTACCATAAAAGTAGGGAGTTTTCCATATGGTATAGATGTCAACCCACTGAATAATAGAGTCTACGTGGCAAATAGAGGATCAAATACTGTATCTGTAATAGATGGTTCAACAAATCTTAGGATGGCAGATGTTCAAGTTGGCAAAAGTCCAATAGACGTAGCCGTGAATCCTTCTTCAAGTCTAGTCTATGTTACCAACATTGAATCTGGAACAGTGTCTGTCATAGACGGCATTACAAACACTGTTTCCTCTACGATAAAAGTTGGCAGCATACCATATGCAATCGCTGTTAATCCAGTAACAAATATCACATATGTTACTGACCTGGGGGATGGCAGTATTACTATACTAAAAAATTCAAAACATAATTCGAATAATAATGGTAATGCTACCAGAGTAGGAACAACATTAGAAAAAATTGATGGTGTGGTTGCCCCTGCAGGAATCGCAATTAATGTTTCTATGAATAAAGCATATGTTACTGACTATGCCTCTAATACGGTATTTGTAGTCAATCTTAAAACCAACAGTGTGATTAACAAAATTAAGGTCGGACCTAATCCTGTAGGTATATCGGTTAACCCCACTTCAAACAGGATTTATGTTACGAATGGAGACAATACTGTATCTGTAATAGATGGTTCAAAGGATCAAATATATAATAATAGTCCCTCTAGAACTATAGACCCATTTATAAAATCAATCGCTAAAGATAAGGCTTCGTCTGCTAATGTACCTGTACCTGAAAATGTGAAATTTCCATTAATCGCAAGTTTTGTTGCTGCTAATCCTGCTACCAACAAAATATATGTTACAAATACTGCCTCTAATACGGTTTCGGTTATAGATGGGAATAAGGATGCAGTATTAGTGAAATTAAATTTCAATACTAATCCCCCAAATGCTGGTGAAATTGTGTGCAATGGAGTAAAGAATCTCGGTACCAATTCTAATCTATATTCGAAAGGGGAACTGCTACAATGTGTGGCAAATCCTCATCATGGATATAGTTTCGATTCTTGGTCTGGACTAACTAACAGTCTAAGCAATCCTTTGGGTGTTCAGATCTCGCAATTTGGAACTACGTTGTCCGCTAATTTTGAGCCTACTCTTCCGCCAGAAACGTATCTTTTAATAGGACTGGCTATTATCGGCTCAATACCTGTCTTCATAGGTTGGTATAATAAAGATAGACAAAAACGATTCTTGAATATATATTTGAATAAGATAGAAAACATTTATGATGTCTTCTTTCAGGATGAGAACTTTAATAAGCAAGAATATATTGTTAGATTAGAACAGATAAGAAAAGAAATACTCCGGTTATTTAGACGAGGAAAGATATCTGATGCTCATTATACTATTTTGGATAAAAAAACAACTGATTATATCTCTTTGGGGTTGATGGATTCAGAACATGAGAAAAAGAACGATTCTTGAGTATTGTGCAAATAAATCTTAATCTCTGCCACAAAAATGTTATTCAAAGTAACAGTTTCATTTCTTGCTAAAGCTGATTTCTTCCATGGATTTGGCCGCAAGAACACCGAATACTAGAAAATGAATGAAATCAAGATAGAATTAGAATCTTCAAATGCTTCCTAAGCATATGCATGATATTCAGTTCGCAAATTGTAACTCTGATGAATAGTAAATCCGACTGAGCATACTTGTAATACCTAATTACTATAAAAATGGAACCTTTTATGAGGGGCCGGAAGATCATGTCATCTGCCATATTCAATTCCGACTAGCTAACAATAAACATACTACCAAAATGAATGAACAATTCAAATTGATAATGTTAAATATTTCCTAATAATCCACTAGTGATGGTGAACTGAAAAAACAGTTTCACTTCATGACGCACTGTAGGACAATCAAGCATTGAAGCAATCAAGCAAATAGCCGCTTAAATCTTGCATACATTGGATATCTATCTACTCTTTCTTGTTTCACTCTTTTCCAGTATAGCCGAAAAGCGTATTTGTTTGAGACACAGTTCTTGTTATATTCCGACTTCTGTTCTAAATTTATAATATATAAACAAGTAATGCTAAGGACTGTCTCAAATCGTAGCTGATGTCAAAGTAAAATAAGCTGACAGGATACACTCCTATATCACAGTATGTTATTAGATTGCATAAATATTACTCATGAGTTGGTGTAACTCACCATTATTGCCTTTGTGTAACGTATTCCTTACCATATAACTTATAGCATACTCACATAAATAATATCACGATATGGTTATGCTATATAAGAATATAAAAGAAGGGAAAACCGTCTACCGTAAATCAATTGATTCTATTCAATAAAGCCATGTCTTTATCATTGGATTCTACGGCCTTTATAATACAACTTGTCACATTGGCTGAATTGGGATTTTCTGATAAGGCTCTGCATTTGCCTATTTTAGTATCGTCATTCTTAAAACTCTTGGTTAGTATTTTGGCTTCTTGTGCTAGTTGCTGAGACTCGTGGTCGGGTTTGGCACTGATACCATGTATTTGTATTACCAGGATTAGAGACGTAGCTGCAATTATGAGACCTATAATTTTGAGCTCGTTCATTTTCGTTTCATCTATGTACCAAAAATACGTTAACTGATCTTCTAGTCATTTGGCTTGTGACTGCAACCCAACTATGTCTAATATATTTATCAAAAGATAAATCTAACATATAATGCTTCATGATCAACTCCTTTTTGTGGGTTATCTAAGAATTTAACTAAGACGACTTAACAAGCCTACGCATAAGATATAATACTGCACATACTGGTTTAGCAAATTCACTTAAACTCTAATTGTAAATAAGATCTATCTATTCTATCGGCTCCATTTCATGTTAATCATATTATTTAGATCATCTCATTCCTCGCCTATTTCTTATATTAGAGGCCTAAAATCAATATGGGTCAAAATTGGTAAATATTTGAGTTCTAAAAAATATTAATGGACTGCACTAGGACAAATTCGATTTTTTTTGCTTGAGGCTAAAGAATTCATAGAGAATAAAAATAGCTGGAATTGAGGCCAGAATGTATGCAACCTCAATCGGTAGTTTGGAATTTAAAGCCAATCCCAATCCCATGTACATCGCTAAAGTTATGCAAATAATACCAATCTGTACAGGTTTTTTTGTTCTCAAAAGAAATCTTTCGACATCAAGCTGACGATAGTATTTTGTATGGTATATAACTGGCAATATGAACATGGCTGTTGCTACGGTTACGGAATAGAGCGCTGCTAGTAGAATCATGTTATCAAACAAGGTAAAGTAGGAGGGGGGATCTACTGCGATATGGAGGAGAAAACCAAAAAAAATTGAAGAACCTGATGCTAATATTTGACACCAGCGCATAGCCGCGCCCATTCTGTCATACCGTTCAGTAGAAGTACTTTTTGCCTGATTAGTAGTGGAATTCTTAAAGAATTCAATCGTTATAAAAATAAAAGGTAGTGTAGGTAAACTGTATGCAATCTGGGATGGAAGCTTAGAATTCATAGCCAGTCCTAAACCCAAATACATCGCAAGCATCACGCAAATAATGCCTATGAGAGTATAATGTCTTGCTCTAGCAAGAAATCTTTCCACGTCAAATCGTAGATAACTACTGATATGATATATTACTGGCATTATGAACATAGCTGTTGCTATAGTTACTAAGTAAAGGGATGTCAGCAGCACCAAGGAATCAAACAATCTGAAGTAAGACGGAGGATTTACAGCTATGTCTAGGAGAAAACCGAAGAAAATTGAAGAAGCTGCTGCCAGTATCTGAGGCCATCTAAACGAAACTCCAACTCTATCGTAATGTTCAGTAGAAGAACGCATTACTGGATCATCATCTGGATCAGATGACATTTTAAGATACTATAATTTAGGTTGATTATATAAAGCGTATTAATTGACTTTTTGTATACCCAAAAGCTTTCAGTGTAATAAGAAAATATCTAGATCTATTTTCAAATTATAGTTACTATCAAGGCAGGAGGGTCATTTTAAGTTAAATCAACAATATCTATTGACTATAACAGTAAACATCCGCTCTAAGATAAATGATTGTAAAATTGGCTACTTTTCAAAAGTATTGTGTCTTTCTCTACTCATGGAAATGTCTTAAGAATCGAAACAAAATGTAGATAAAAGGCAATGACGGTAAGGTGTACGCTAACTGAGTCGGAAGCTTGGAATTTAGCATCAATCCTAGAACCATATACATTGCAAACGTCACGCAAATAATGCCTATGAGCGCATAATGTCTTGCTCTAGCAAGAAATCCTTCCACGTCAAGTCTACGATAATTGTTCACATGATAAATAATTGGTAATACGAACATAGTTGTCGAAATCGTCAACGCGTAAAGTGCAGTAAAAAGAATTGAATCATCAAAAAATGTAAAGTATGATGGCGGATTTACAGCAATCTTTAGAAGAAAACCGAAGAAAATTGAAGAAGCTGATGCAAGTATTATAAACCAATCGAGACCAGAGCCAACTGGGTCATAGTGCTCAGAAGAATGTCGCACAACTCGATCACCCTCAAATTCAGAGGACATATGGAAATACTATTTTCAGCATGTACTATATAAAGGAAGATGTATTATATACGATCTCTGCATACAAACCGTGAGTCGGATTAACGAGGATGATCCTATTGAAAAGACCTATTGTAATTACGGATATACAGTTATCGTGACGTCGCTCTCTTGTTCGTATCTATGTTTGGAAAAATGCATACTCACATTTCAAATGAACCCGGTTTCTTGATGGCTTTTCCTGCAATAATTGAAATCCCTCATTCCTGAACTGTTCAGTCATAAGCCAACACTATATCAGATTAATATTCAACTTTTTATTTCATCATTCAAATCTATAGCCACTTGCTTTTGAAAAATGCCATGAAAGAAATATGTTAATGATTGTATGGGGTCATCGGCATCGGCATCGATGTTGAGAGAAGTTTGAATTATGAGATGAGCGGAAAACTATCCAAAGAGAACCACGTTTGATCTATTTACATAACACAGACAGTAATTCCGTATTTCCATTAAGGTCGCACATACTATTCATAGTAATTCTTATCTAACACTTAAGTCCTAGCCTAACGAAATTCCATAACGATATTGCTATTAAGCTTAACATGGTTGATATCTAAAGATAATGCGAGTATTTACTAATTCATTTGTCGTAAACTGCAATGTAGACAAAGCCTGGGGTTTCTATACTGATATTAAACACTTAAAGCTAATAACTCCTTTAGAGGTAGATCTCCAGATAATCGATACTACTAGTCAAAACATAAGTAAGGGACAAGAAATATGGCTTTGTGGAAAAATAATTGCTAAAAGAAGGTCTAGATGGCATTCTAGAATTACTTCATTTATGCCTTATGAGTATACAGATGAGATGTTAGAAGGTCCATTCAAAAAATGGAAACACAAGCATATGTTTTATGATAATGAAAAGAAACAAACAAAGATACTAGATGAAATTGAATTTGAATTGCCGTATGGATTATTTGGAAGACTTTTCGAAGGATATGCAATCAAAAATTTACAAAAGATATTTGAGCACAGAAGACAGGCTACAAAAGCTGCGCTAGAAGCTAATGATATCATATAACCAACTTTAATAGTCCATATGATTTTAATTACATAAATTGGTATATCAAAGTGAATATTAGTTTCAAATCTGAGAGTTTTGGGATACCATTGTAATTAAATCGAATATTACTTCAACAACCTAACTCAAGGAAAAAGAGTTAATATGTGCGAAACTTGATACAGGCTGCTAATTCATGGTCCTTACATTTGAATATGTAGACAATCTTTTTAAAAATCTCTCTAATGGTAACGTGGAGTTTTTTTTAATAGAGTCGCCGATGACGTGAAGTGGACTGTAATGGGAACGCGTCCTTTAGCTGGCGTTTAGAATAGTAAAAATGACTTCTTGAAATACACCTTTAAACACTTAAGCAGAATTCTCAAAGGCGGAGTAGTATTGAAGGTTAATCATATTTTAATTTCAGATGACATAGCCATAGTAGAAATGACCTCTAGATCTACAACTCTTAGCGGGAAACTATGGCCGAATATCTATTGCTGGATACTGAGATTTGAGAATGCTATTATTAAAGAGGTTCGAGCTTATGTAGATTCGTATCTTATTCAGAAATTGATTGGCGAATACGAACAATCTAGCCTCAGTTAGATTCTCGCCAATTTCAACTTCGTTAAACTCATTCAGCATGCCACATAAATAAAAGATTGGATCAATGGTAAGGACTTAATCTTTTGTTAGTAATGCAATAATTGATCTATATATACTTGCACAGGCCACAGATGAGATAATACTAAAAGTCCCAATATGTTACCCAATCATATTATATCAAACACATCAATATTGCTAATATGAGTACTTTGAATAAGGATGCAACTTATTGGATAAGGAAACTTAAACTTCAAGAACATCCTGAGGGAGGATATTTTATTGAAACATTCAGGTCGAGAAGAACAATAAAACTGGATGATTATGATGGAAATCGTTCTACTTGTACATCTATCTATTACTTGCTGCAAGGAGATCAGTTTTCCGCATTTCACAGAATGAAATCCGATGAAATTTGGAATTTCTATGCGGGTAGCAGTTTAACTCTATATGTTATTCATAGCAACGGTTTACTTGATGAAATTCGTATGGGGCAAAACCTTGATAACAATGAAATATTTCAATACGTCATAGAATCTGGTTGTTGGTTTGCGGCTATTGTAAATGATCCTTCCTCTTATTCCTTAACTGGATGTACTGTGTCCCCTGGGTTTGATTTTCGTGATTGGGAGCTAGCTAATATAGAAGTTCTTCTGGATATCTATCCTCAACACAAATCGATTATAGAACAATTTAGATAGGGATTTCGATTTCTAAATTTGTTTAGGACACGAACAGTACGTCGTGGATTAAATTTATATTATTAAAAATAGTCTTGTCTGGAAAATTAGTTCATTTTTCTGTTCCAGCTATTCTAAAGTTTAATATTCAAATATTCAAATTCTAGCGCTCCAAAATAACGCTCTTGATGATATTAGGCAGGTCTATACTAATTGTTGTCACAATTTAATACTTTGATGCTAAATCTATTCAATTACATCTAATTTTAATGATGTTCTACTCAAAAATCAGATAATATGATCATATATTTACATCTAGATTAATTCTACTTAGCAAAAAATACTATCGATGTGTATTGAAGTGGGGATTAGTAGATCTGCAAGCGAAGATTTTAAAGCAATTGCTCCGATTAAATATACCATAGATTTGAACACCAATCTTAGACGAAGAAATTCCCTAATCAAAAAAGTCGGAAGAAGGTGCGCAAAATGCAACAGTGAATTCGGTGCAGAATATACTGATCTAACATTGGATCATATCGTTCCAAAGGAAATAGATCCTCATTCTAGGGAGTATCAACTTTTGTGTAGACCTTGTCATAATCTCAAGAATTTATTTCGAAATTTTTGTCGAGCTAAGTTTGGTAGCAAAAAGTACTGGGTGTTGCTTAACAATTCTTAATCCTTTGATATAAGCCTGTACTCAGGCCATTCTAAATTTTGGCTTAATTTTAAAACTTGACTTTATGGATGCTTTTTCTAATAAAAATAGAATCTCCTAAATGATTTATCTAGTGTTATCACCCTTTCGATAGGTTAAATAACTATCGTATTTTTTATCTCTTTCACTTTTCATTCATCGATTGAATCCACTAAATTAATAGCGGATAGTATATTCTAATCTCAAAAATTTCTTATAAATGCTTCTAGAGAAAGAAAAGTATTCTTTTTCGATTATATTCATATATGATTTAATTCTCACTTTTCATCTTATTACATTATTATGAAATTCGAATATGATATTCATATTCTTAAATTTTTAATAAAATAGTGATGTCCAATTCCCAGAAATAAGATATTGAGAGACCTAAATTCAGTTAAAAAGATAGATATAAATAGTACTAAATTAAGTTACTCAATCGCACTAGCTAGTTTATCTACTATCTTGTTCAGTTCAATTTTTGCGCAGCTGTATTTGCTACCATTTAATCCTCTAAGTGGGATCGGTCACGTAAACAAGGTGTATGCAGAAGGCGAACTTAAATTAAAGATTAGCGTAGATCAAGATCCAATACAACAAGGTGATACACAAAAGGTAACAGTGATCATAAGAGATGCGAATTCAAATGATAAGATAGGTGATGCATTTATCAAGCTTGCAATCGAACCCCCATCAGGAAAGATAGGCACCGGAACTGCGAATACAGATGATAATGGACAAGCAACTTTTAATATTCACATTAGTTCTGACGCAGATACCGGTACATTTAATGTGGCAGCTAGAGCATCTGAAAATGGATATGCTTCTAAAACTGTTACTACATCTTTTGAAGTAGTTAGTAACGGCAATAACAATGGGGACAATAATGGAAATGGTAATAGCAATGATGACCATGATGGTCATGGTCATCCTCATGGAGGTAACAATAACAATAACGACCAAGTCCAAGTGATCTCTCAGTCTAATGATTGTGGCAATGGCAAGTTTTCAAGCGATATAAAGTGTCAGAATATCGGAAATCAAATACAGGGTGGTGGCGGACATAAAAATGGCGGACATCATGGTGGTCAAAGCCAATCTGCTGCACAGGCCAATGTTTGTGGAAATGGCAAGGGAGCATCTGACATTAATTGTCAAAACTTGTCTAATCAAATACAAGGAGATGGTAATGCAGTAAACG
>JBEDUN010000141.1:0-4343 GCA_040414675.1 Nitrososphaeraceae archaeon
TGTGATCAAATTTCATATCCCTGGCATTATGATTCCATTCTCTAATGGAATATCTATTTGCGTCAGTAATGCTACCATCATCAAAAAACGTTCTACAATCCGTCTGATGTCTTGGACTAGTAACTAACGCAGCAAATTCACCGCTTCCTGCTCTCTGTGGATTTGGTAAGTCTTCATATCCAGTACAATTTAATCGCATCAAGTTCGAAAAACCATTAATCGCCATGTCATAATATTTTGCAACTGTATTTATTACCGTAGAATTTGAGACTGCATTTCCGTGCCGAACTGCAAAAGTTGTAATAGTTGCAGGATTGATTCCATGTGCAGATAAGCATTCCTTTGATTGACTAACTTCAGAATCCAATTTATCACGAGATAGGTCAATCAGGTTATCATCACTTTTAGCTTGAATATCGTGTCCCTCGTTGTACAAAGTCTTGATATCATTCCAATCCATTCGTGAACCCTCCTCAACCATATCGCATGGTACAAAAAAGCTTCCTTTGAAGCCGTATTGATCCAATATAGGCTTAGCGGTTGTAAATTGACTCTTGTGAATGTCACCAAAAGTTAAAATGACTACCTTGTTTGTAGCTTGCTTTTGATTTGGAATTGCTTTATTATTAGTAAGAACATCATTTTGGGCTTCATTGTCTGGAAAAGTGGATTCCTTTCCTTTAGCGTATAGGATATTATCAAGACCGTTATGATTAGAAGTGAAACTGGATGTAGAAACGAGTAATAAGATGAACAAGATCATTCCACAGAGTATTGATGAATGAGGCTTTATTGATCCAAGCAGATTAATTCGTATTTGCAAGTGCCATTACTCATTCCTAATATATTTAAAAAATAAATGCATAAATTCTATTTTAATCTTTTAGAAGCAAATTCTATAAGCAGGATCAATAATTTCAGAATCAAATTCAAGCGCTTGAATTTGTACTATGGACGTCACTTTGTGAGATCGTGATGCTTATGCTAACATTTTCTGATTTATTGATGTGATATTATCGATATCATTATTTCATTCAGTGATTTTGTATAGTCGATCCTAAAAGAAAGCAGTACTATTAAGACTTAATTACTGGGCATTGGCAATTTAATAATTTCTACCCTACTTCAAGTAGATCCCTTTTGATCATTATAGAGAAGGTCGTATGATGACGATGACTACTACTATTCCAGAAAACGTAAGAGAGAATTTTTAGGTGAACTGTTTGACTTTGATTAAGCAATCTTGTCCAGCTTATTGTACTACTTTTAAACAACTTGAATACGCCATACTTTTACACTTCTAATTGTTAAAAGTGTATCATTTCTCTATTTTTATCGTCTTACCATGATGTTTAATTAACTCTTGTTTTTGTTCATCAGAGAACTTGTTAAAATCTTTTTGATGATATAAACAAAAGCCCTTCATGTCAATATCAAATTTTGTCGGCAGTGCTAGTTCATCTTCTACAAGGTCGTTATACTTAGACTCATGAGTATATGCCCCAATATCTCCTATAACCGAAAGACCGTTCTTTCCCATTTGTTTGGCATAATTGACTAGCTTTCTTTTAAAAAGCATATCTGATTGCGCACCAAAATATTCTTGTAGAGAATCAATAATTACAAGTTCCTTTTCTTTTTCATATTTTGATACATTTATTCCATCATTTGAAAGAATTTGTCTAACTGAGTCGGTGGTTTCATAAAATGGATTTACAAGAATAATTTCATTGTTCTCTTCAATCTGTTTTTGTATATAACCAGAATATAACTCTCGTTGCATAGACAAATCTGGATAAATCATTAAATAGTGAGCGCCATAATCTGCTTGAATAATCTGGATTAAGGCGTCATTAATATGATTTATTGGTAAATTTTCTATTATTTGTTGCATTCCAATGAAATATTGAGCAACATAATATAATAAGCTCTCACTAAATATCTTAGAATATACATATCTTTTGGACATTCTGAAGTAAGATGTCTAAAATGTACAGGTATTAGTAATGTATCTCAGTTAGGAACAGGGATTATAAATTTGATTTATTCCGATATTTTCATGTGTTGTCTTCAATAAATTATAAAATTTATTCTATCTCCGTCGAATAGCTTGTAATAGTAACAACTCCCTCGATTAATTTCCAGATTTGAATATTTTAAAGGCGCTTGTAAAATTAAGAATCAAGTGTCTTAACAGAAAACTACAATAGCCTATTTGTCATTCATTCATAAGTTCCCAATTCTCGATTTAGACAATATCCTGTTTAGCAGCTATACTCACATTAGTGCTCAAAATAAAAATATATTACTCCTGTTTTTGTTCTCCAATCTTATCTTCTTGTTACTCCAGTCACATTTACGCTATAAAATGATGCTAAAGTAGGATTTGGATTGCAATAGAATTTAGCAACTATTTTATTGTTCACTCCTTCTTTGAGTGTAGTATATTTAGGAGTAAGATTATAGGTCCAACTCGAATAATCATTAGCCCCACCATGACCTGTTGCTGAAGCATTTTGATATGGTTTTACACCATTTGCGATAACATGAACATGGCAATCAGAAGTAGCGTTATCTTTTGATTTTCCTGATATTGCGAGAACAGCGCCGACTGGAACGTGTTGGCCCTTGGTAGGAGATGTAATCCTGACACCATGTGATATAGAGGATGGTGATTTAGTTGATGACGGTGATGCTGCAGCTGATGGTGAAGATGTTGGTTGCGGTATTGATGGCGATGGCTGTTTTGTTGTTAGTTTTGTTCCAGATGTATTTGATGAGGATGACAATGGCATATTTGGAGATGGTGAAAATTTAGTTTGACCGTATGCTTTACTAATACATATAGCATTAATCCATACACTGAAAAGAACAAGTCCCAACACTGTCAGCAGAGTTATCAATCCTCTTGCAGGACTTGTGACAACAGCGATACTTGTAAATGTCAATCGAGTAATACAGATACTTCAGATAACATATTATAAAAAAGATGCAAATTATGTGAATTTACAACTAGACCAAATTTGATTGTCATTAATTAGTAAATGAATACCAGAGCTTATCTACTCCCCTTACAGTATTAATAATAGTTTCTGGTTTATTATAATCCGTATTAACAAACTCAATTGGTTTACTTTCACTCCTTAGTTTATCAGTTTTATTTTCTGAATGGACTGCTGCTCTAAACTTGAATATCTGAAAAAGAGATGGTGAAAGTTGCTTTATTACTTCACTTCCGACGATTCCAGTTTTACCAGTGACTAAAATGGCAGTTTCACTATTTTTAGCGGTAGTAATCATGGACAAAGTAAAAAAGCAATATCACTTAAGTTTGGTATTTACTGTAACCTTGTGTTAATTAGATAATATTACATGATAAACATTGGAATATAACCTCTTAACCCGAATTAAGAATGAATGATTGATTTGTTCGCTATTATCAGTTCCAGCTTCAAACTTTGAAAATCAAGCATTATTTCTACCATGATCTTTTGAATTGTTGTTTTGACATATGATATTTGTGATTAGGGCATCATTTCCACAACTGTTTTGCTGATCATTCGATCTAGGAATCTTGCTTGATGCATAGGCGTGATCGATTATCCCAACCATCATTATTCCGATATACAAAGCGGCTACTAGTCCTATGATAATCACTGCTGCGCTTTTGTTCTCCATAATTTGAAACTTAGTTTGACCTTAAACTATTTTTTATTTAGGAATGCTAATGCACCTCATTATATCTGATTTATTTTCACTAAGACGAATAGAATATACCATTATAGAGTAGATTTTGTTCTAGCAATTCAGGTAATATCTAAGTGTTAAAGAAGATAGTATCGATATCTATATCTATTTTCGATCCTGATTTTGACGTCAATCTTATTCTCATTCTCATTTATTTCTAATTTATGAATTGAAATGAATTTATGATTGTCTGTGCAATGGGAAGATATTTCTGATAGTCGCTCAATGAACCTCGGTATTCTATGAAAATCGGCCAGGTATTGTGCATCGTGATAATTTCCATACTTTTTCCCTGCTTGACTTCACCATTCTTAACTATGCCATAAACATACACAATTTTATGTGCAGTGTTCCCTCCCAACGATATGTCGCTAGATTCAAGCGGTTTAAATCCTACATATCTACTCAACATATTGGTTTCCTCTGTAACATAGTCTTTTAATAGTAAATTACCTGAATCTCTGCCAATAGATATAACAAAAAAAGTTTTGTTGCTATTAGGTAATCCAAAAGCAACCTCTCCAAGGCTTTTATGCCCTATATTTGTGATCTTGTGTAGGTTCAGATTTAGCACACCATATTTTGTAAGATTTGAT
>JBEDUN010000142.1:0-13395 GCA_040414675.1 Nitrososphaeraceae archaeon
TCATCATTGCAGCAATTACCGCAATTGCGCTAATCGTTATTGCGTATTGATGATTTATCATTGCTAATCAATACTAAGGTACATGTATATATCCATATTCTTCCGGTCAAAACCGGTAGAAATAACCCTTTTTCGGCTTCATCCAATCGTCAACTTTGTTCTATTGCCTAGCCTATGCGATAGGGGATAGAGAAGGCTCTAGAGGTGTCTCAGTTCTCTACAAATGTTGCAAGTGTCGCAGATAAGCACAATGAGAATAGAGAGATCCACCAAACTACAAAACAGATTCTAGATACAAGGTGTAAAACTGATATGTTGAGGTTACCTGCGCCACTTTGCGTCTGGTGTGATTATAAAAACCCTATTGAATTTTATTGAAGCTGCCTATCGGCAAAGCCCCCATGGAAACAAGAATAGATCATGCTATTCAGTGGGCAAAGAAGAAGGTGAGGTTAGAATATACTGATGACGATGATGAATACGACGATGAGGATAATGATTCCAATGACGACTACGAATGATCAAAGTTTGCAAACTCCGGAAGTATCTGACAATGTAGATAACGTACTACAATCTAATACCTTTAACAAGTTGCAGACATGAATATTTTTATCTATTTATTTTGTTTGCGAATCCTTCTGCTCCTCGCATATTCAACTATAACCGTTGAAAACGCTCCTACTGCCCCACCGGCGAGAATAGCTAGTGGTGTTCCGTATGTAGACCAAAATGCGACAAATGTTTCATGAAAAGTAACTGCCGGAATTACAGATACTGTTAGATTTGCAGGACTAGTAATATAACCAATCGTTGGATATTTTTTGGATACTTGAAACTCTGGGTCCACATATCCAGTTGCTGTGTCATTAAGCGAAGGAAATGCCGATGATGTTGTTGATATTAATAGTGAAGCAGTAAGGGGCACACGATATACGCCAATTGTTGCGTTTGGAGAAACATTTATCTTAAACAATGGAGGTTGAATGCGTTGGGCTGACACATTCAAACCGCTAGATGTGAAAGATGTGCGAGTATCAAAAGTTATGCTAGTAACGTTATTAGAAAATTCTGTACCTATCTCGGCAGGAACCAGACGCTCTTCTCCTTGCCTTATGGCTACATTCTTTGGATTTGTTAATATACTGATAGTGGCTGGAGGAACAGCAATCCAGGGCGAATAATCTCTAACTTCATTTGATTTGTAGGATTCTGCAGTATAAAATGACAAACCATATTTGGTTGGATACTTTATTGAACCTAAGTCTAATCGAAGATTAATATATCCTCGTCCTATCGTAGGAGTACCAAAAGGTTGTGTATAGTTTATCCTAGATGTTAAGAGCATACGAGAGCCTGTTGATGACAATTTATAAAGATATTCGCTCCATTTTCCATTGGCTGCTTCAACATAATAGTCATAATTGGCTCCATTATATCCTGAATTTTGAGGCAGGCTAACAATGGCAATAAGCATACCATACCTGATCTTTTTAAATGGTTGACTGTATGTAGAAGCATTTTCCGAATTTGATGCCAACCAGAAAGTGGCATCGAGAGTTTTTCCATCACTCTGATAATTTACTGCAGATAAGTTTGCATAACCAGACTTTAAATGGGTGCTGTCATTTCCATAAGTTTGAATCCAATGACTTTTCAGAGTTTTGAGTTCCTGATCAGAAATCAAAACTTCGTCAAACGCAGGTGATACAGCAAAAGCCTTGTGAGAAGTATACAAGGATGATAATAAAAACAACATCACCAAAATAGTAATAGTAATAATAAATAAAACAAATGCTAAAGACGAATATTTTTGTGACTGTAATTTAATATTGCCATACATATTCCGTGCGTCCAAAGTCCCATCTATTATGTATTTAATCGATGAAAATAAACATTCATTACAGATGAGATCATATCCTAGTAAATGCAAGTGCGTATTCATTAGAGCAGAAGGTCTTATAGTAGTTCAGATTCACACGATGTATTAATGCTTGTTATGGTGCAATAAAGACTGCGTTTTGGAATTCCAACTACAGGAAGACTGTCCGCCTAAAGACCAATTACCTATTGACAACTGGCCTGTATCAGCATTGCAGGCATGTCCGTATCTCCAGTATTAGTGGTAGCACTATCTCACTTTCAAAGTAGACATCATCTGATCTATCTCCATTCTTATGGTCCCAGTCTACTACGTTAAGAATTCGTTTACAGTACGCACACTTGTGATTTTGTTTTCTTAGTATACTCTCCTTTATTGAATCTAAAAATTGTTGCCGCTCTCTACGTTTAGGCCTAATAAAAGAACGACAGATTGTCGTTCTCCAGACAAGAGCAACAAGATTTCCCGCAACTGCTGGTCAATACTGATGGAAATATATCATAAGAAAAAACATCGGGATCGCTATGGTTGTATTTAATGCGAAAGTTAATCCTTCTGAGAGAGTTAACTGAGACTCATATAGTAAATACTGAGACTGCAGAATCTATCGATAAATTAGTAATGACAATGACACGTTCTGGCGTTCCCACTTGAATTAAACAATGCGTAAGAAAGTAGATCATCATCTGAAAATGCATTTGCAAAGACTAGCAGGCATCGAGAAGAGACCATTTGTTTTCGTGAATTTTTTAAACAAGAAATAATGACAGGTAACCATACGGTGGCCTCTTCTGTGTCATCACTGTCATTTATTGATAGTCCACCAGCAAAAAACACGCCTTACATGACATACGATTTGGATTGAGCACAGGATGGTAAACTCAGTTCTAATTCAATATGTAGTATTCCATTTGGGGAAAGCCAATAACTAACCAATTGGTTACTTCAGAGCATAAATATATGATAAAATAATACAAATATGATAACAAGCGATGGCAGAAACTATCTTGATTACAGGTGCTACTGGCACTGTAGGTAGTGAAGTTGTAAAGCAGTTATTGTCAGCTAAAGGAGAGAGAAAAAATATCAAAGTGGCTGCACGTTCATCTAATGACAGTACATTTAGAAACTTGGGTGTGCAAGGGTTAGAGCTTGACTATAACAAGCCAGATACTTTATCTGCAGCTTTAAGTGGTGTAGACAAACTCTTCTTGCTTACTCCATTTCAATCTAACATGGTTGACCTGACTTCAAATTTAGTAAATGAAGCAAAGAGAGCCGGTGTAAAATACATTGTAAAACAATCAGTGCTAGGAGCTGATGATTCTGAGCAGGCAATCACACCAAGTCGCTTGCACAGACAAGCTGAGAAGGTAATAGAGGAATCTGGAATACCATTTACGTTCTTACGGCCAAACTTCTTTATGCAAAACTTTGTTACTTTCTATAGCAATTTTATAAAAACTCAGGGAGCTTTTTATGTGCCAGCTGGAGACGCAAAGGCTAGTTTTGTTGATGTTCGTGATATTGCAGCAGTAGCAGTACAAGCTCTTGGCAAAAATGGTGAAAGTAAACACGTAGGAAAGGCCTATGACATTACCGGAGCTGAAGCACTTTCATATGGAGAAGCAGCAGAGATACTTTCAAAGGAATTAGCAAAAAAAGTAAATTACGTAAACATATCTGATGAAGATACTCGCAAAGGAATGAAAGATATGGGTGCAGATGAATGGACAATTAACTCCATGATTGAATTATTTGGAATTGCTAGAGCAGGATATCTATCTGAAATATCTACTGCAGTTGAGCAAGTTACTGGTAACAAACCTACGACCTTTAGTCAATTCGCAAGAAATTATGCTAGCGCTTTCAAGTAGATTTACACCCTTAACATAATGTCTAGCCAGTGGATTGGCAAGGTAATAATGCATGTAGACCTTAATTCTTTCTATCCGTCTTGTGAGGAGTTAAGAGATCCGACATTAAAGGGAAAACCGCATGCCGTGATTATGACCGACGAAACCAAAGGTAAGATAACCCGAGGTGCTGTGGCCTCATGTTCTTATGAAGCTAGGAAATATGGTGTTAGGTCAGCTATCTCCATTTATGCTGCCAAGCAATTATGTCCCCAACTGATTTTGAATCCTGTAGACAAATCCTATTATCAACAGATATCAGAGAAGGTCATGAATCTGATGGAAGGTTATGCAGATGTATTAGAGCAGGCCAGCATAGACGAAGCATATCTGGATTGTACAAAGAAAATTGCTGATGGCGCAAATAATGTGGAGGAATATGCCGCCATAATCAAAGATGCAATCAGGCAACAATGTGGAGGGCTTTTGTCATCAATCGGTGTAGCTCCTACAAAGTCAGCTGCCAAGGTTGCCTCCGACTTTAAGAAACCAGACGGGCTTACTGTTATCTATCCTGTTCAAGTGCACAAATTCTTGGCGAACTTGGAAGTAGAGAGGATAGCTGGGATAGGTGCCAAGACACAGCAGATCCTAAAGGATGAAATGGGAATTCAAACTATAGGCCAGCTAGCAAAATATGATGTTCAAAAGTTAAAGGACAGGTTTGGCAAAAAGAATGGCCTTTGGATGTGGCAAGTATCTAATGGTAGAGACAGTGATGATCCTGTTGTGCCACGGGAAGATAATGTATCTATAAGTACAGAACAGACACTAGATCGCGCTACGAGTGATAGAGTAAAGATTCTACAACATCTAAATCAACTTGTCGATGAAGTTTACGAAAGGGTACGAAAACATGGCTATGAATTTAGAACTGTGGGAGTCAAACTAGTTCGAACTGACTTTTCGATCGAGACAAGAGAGAGGTCATTTTTAAATTTTCGTGATGACAGGGAAAGCATCGCATCTGTTTTACAGGGCTTGGTGGATAGATTTAGTTTTTTTAATAATAATGATACCATTAACTATAGAAAAGTAGGTATCAAAATCTCAAATTTAAGTAGAGGAGAAAATAAAAAGAAATTGGGTCTGCAAACGACATTGCTCGATTATATTTGATTACATCGCAACAACAATAATAGTGGATCAAGGACTAGCAGACTTCGATCGATTTGGAAAATTGCTGATTGAAACCAGTGATTCTGAAGGATTACCGGTAGGTTGACAAGATAGAAGCATTGAGGGACTTATTTAATAGAGTTAAATTCTAGACTTAGAATTTAGTATTGATATTGCAAGTTGATATCTATAGATAGTAGCAGCTAATAACCAATACTTTAATCACATCGGGTTTTTAACCCATCCGGACTAATCATACCGCACATAACATTATAACACGATATGGGAAGTGACAGGTTATAAATATTATCACCTAATGTAGACTGATATCATGGGATGGTAATATAATTTATTTATGCCATATGGAGATTGAAGCAGATGGATTGGCAGTTATTGAAAGATTGAAGAAAGGCTCTTCCAGCTTATAACCCTGATTTTGCTGTCTAGATGTATGCTGTATATCATGAGGCGCGCCAACTAGTACTATCATACATTAGAAACGATGGAAAAGTGCCTAGTTCGCTGAGCTCAACGAAACCGATCATGTTCTTTGAGAACTATGTCGTCCTGACACTTACTACTTACTAGATATTGAGCGCAGCTTGACGAGGTTAAAGACAAAGTGCGACTAATGTATCTGGAGATAAATTCTTCGATTTTAATCTACCACAAAACATAACTTACAGAATTTCAACGCATTACACAAAATGATTGGATATGGTTCATTGATGATTATCGCCGCTGTTGGAGTGTCTCTTTCGTTCCTTTGCTTCCGCTGCGCTAACTGTAGCACCTTCTTTCGATAGCACATTAGCTCTATCTCCAACTTGTCTAATTAGACAAGTTGAATCAGTCACACTAAATCATCATGACAACATACTCTAAAGATACGGGATCGAATGGCTAGAAAATAACCATTGTAACTACCATAGACGACCATAGTAGAACCCAGAATGAATTACAGCGGTCCTGGATCCTACTGCTGATCGCCCTTGCAAGATAACTTGTCTTGCACAACCGGGTTGACTAGTGCACACGATCAATACACTGCTCATATTATGCCTTAACGAACAAGGTTAAGCCATGGTTTTATCCCTTTATATCATGTCTTTTCAACACGCTGGCGGACATAAACTGCAATCGGCGTTATTATTATCTAGCTCCGTCATGCTGATTGCAGGCCAGCGACGAATTCATTTTTAGTATGGATAGTTGTCCAAACCGAAAACTGAAAAATCATATTAGACAACCACAGTCGTTCAGAATCTTCTCTTTGAATTTGTTGAGGCCATAGACTCATTGTACTAATACGCAGCGTTTAAGGCCAGAGAGAAGATTACAATGATATCCGGTATTAGGGTTAAAGGGGAGTTGATATGTACCTGGTTAAGTATACTCCCCCCTCAACTCTCAACCCATGGTATATTCATTAGTCGAGAACCGTCTGACTCTATTATCCACTATAAGAGCGAAGCGGCATTATCTCATTAGCAAATCTAGTCTATAAGGAGTTTTTGTGTGGTTTATGTCGGGCACTAGATAATTTTTAATAAGACGATTATGATTTAACTGGGGTTCAATTACTCACTGGTAGACTGGCTGTGATAAATCAAGATCAACGTCAACGCTGCCGGTTTTCTTAGACGTTCATTCTATGGGAACAACAACTGAGGAGGAGATTATAAACGCGCAAAATGCTCCAAGAGATGAGCTAGGAGTAAAGGTAGTAAATATCCTCTACAATCTAAAGGGTGGAGCAATTTATTGTATCTTGGATGCACCGAGTAAGCAGGGAGTTGAAGAACACTGATAAAATAGGTGTAAAATGCGAGTGGATTCCAAAAATATGTGCAGCAATTGGAATTTACTGTTTTACATTAGGAATTCACTGGGTTATCCCCCTGTGGATTAAAGGAAAGTAATTTGAATGATGAGATCGAATCATTTCTATTCGGAAAGAATGCTCCATTTTCAACAAATGAATAGAACCCGGGACCTACAGTTCTGTTATGGCCGGGCTGGAAATTCTTGTCCTCGAAGAATTGCTACGTTCCAGATATAACGATTACGGATGAAATCTTGTCATTCCAGAAATCTCCCGCATAACTCCATCCAAGGTTAGTGCGCCATTCTGCACCGCCAAAGTTTTTGTGTTCAAAAACTACAATTTCAGGAAATATCAACGTCATTATTTATCTTGTCCTATATCGTCCACCTTTTTCTTGGCAGATTTGATAACATCATCTATATCCACAAGATACGGGACCTTGTCTCCAGATTTTTGATTATTTCTATCAGCTGTCACAAATAATCAACACAAATAATTTCTATCATACATAAGTACAGCATTGTTATGATAAATTAAAATCAAAGCTTATGAAATATTGTGTGTATTATTAATAAATGTGAGAACGATTTGGTTGTGGATTTAAACGATAAGAACATGACCGAAGAATACGGGAGGCCACTAAGTATGATTCAAAGATAGTAGAATATTCGATGCATTGAATAGTTTTTCTTGTACAATGATATTAGATCCTCTCTTTCTCTCAAATCTACCTGTTCTATAACATGAGATTCTTGCATTTTATGCCTTAGATTGGGGCCTTGATCAGATTCCTCGAATGTAGCAATGATCCTACCATTGGACCACCAGTAACTGTCTTTTGTTTACCATCATCATAGGCTATACGAAGAGTCACTTTATTAGCTACGGATTTCAGTGCACTTACTACATCATGATCCTTTAAATCGTAGATAGCACAATCTAACGTCTTTTGAGCTGACTGGATGAACTGCACGAGATGATTAGTTGCCTTTCCATTGATTGATGCAAAATGGTACAAGACAAATCTTTAATATTCAATAACTTGAACAAAATCTATTACCATCACAATATCTGCGTCAACTAACCATGGAAATATTAACTTACTGCACTTTCCCCCAACGAGTAATACCAGCAATGTAACGATCTTGTGCATACATGGTGCGTATTCTGATGCGAGAATTTTTAGCTATATGGGCTGCCAACTTGCTGAAGATGGATTTGATGTCTATAGCATGGATCTTTTGGGCCACGGAAAGTCTGATGGTATATCTGGCGATATGGATTTTGATGACTGCCTGTCGTCAATAAATGAAGTTATTGAAAAAATAAAAGGAACTACGAAAATTTTCATTTTAGCACATAGCATAGGCTGTACATTTGCGCTTTGGTATGCTCATAATTTTAAAGGATTCGTAGATGGATTAATTTTAATGGCTCCCTATATCCGTATTAGTGGCGTTAGAAAGAGAAGCGACGCGGAGCCAGGTATTTTTTATTTTCTTTACCTTATAGCTCGCAGATTACTAACACCAAAATATCTAGTCAAAATGACAGAGGTGCTTCCTCAGCTCAACAAGATAGGTGGAGAAGAGATAGGATTCATGCTTCAAAAAACGGATTTGAATTTTTACTATACATATAGATATATCGTGGACATCATCGCATTTCGCAATAGCAAAGTCAAGTCACTTACAGATATTGGAGAGATGCCAGTACTTTTTCTTCATGGTAAAAGAGATTCTATTTTCTATCCAGTCATATCTGAAATATTCTTTAAATTATTGAAAAGTACGAATAAGGAGATTATATTATTTGATTGTGATCATTGGTTTTATGATGCAGTATCATATATCAGGCTTGCAAAATATTCAGAGGATTCGAGGACACAAGTAATAGCTGCAATAAAGAAATGGATTAATAGAATTAAAAGCTAGCCGCATCTCTCACACGATTAAATTCGAACGAGACAAGAATATTTAGCTTAGGTCTTTTCTAACCCATATTCTAAAAGTTATAGCATAAAGGACCAAACCAACTGGATTTAACGCGTACTTCTTCAATCCATTAAACATTTGACTATATTCAGTGCGTGTCATAAGATCATTTTTCAGGATTCCATTTCTTAGAATCTTAGCCATCAAGACGCCTAGCATATTAAAGGATTTATCACTCATCGGGACGCAAACAGAGTATATAGAAACATTAGGTTTTAAACCAGTATCAAGGAAAATTCTGTAGAGCTTTCTTGCTATGTAGGGATCCGAACCAGAGATCTTCAATAGTTTTACGTATGCCTTTTGTAATTTCTTCAAATTAGGATCAGTGGGGTATGACAACCATAACCCATGGTCCAGTTCTTCTAATGCTACTATCCCGCCATCATTGGCTAGTTCTAGGGCTCTTTCAACAGCCTTTATGGGGTTAGATAAATGTTGAAATAAAAATCTAGAAAAAACAAAGTCGAAAGAAGATACATCCAAACTACTGTCATACAGATCCCCAACGATAAAACTCAGATTACTGTTATGAGACTTTAATTTTCTATTACATGTATTTACGACATCTTCACTTATATCCATACCAAGAACATGGCCGCTTTGGCCAACCAATCGACTCATAAGTAGACTCGTATGGCCAGCCCCACATCCGACATCAAGACATCTCATACCATTCTGAATTCCTGCAAGATTCAATGTCTGTATAGTTTGTTTTTCAAAGAGAGCAGATTGAATTCTTAATCTTTCTAGCTCCTCGTGAGAGGTACCAAGAACATATTTTTTCAATTACGCTCTTTTTGCTATCCTGCGGGATAAATCTTTATTGTAAGTATAAATAAATAAAGTCTCTACGAAGAACTTCTCGAGTTCTTACCCGTGGAATATTGGTGACATTTGTGTCATTGAGAGCATGCAGTATTCTCTAAAAGAGGATACATGATCTATGGAATATTACCCAGACATAATGATGAGATTATTTTCGTGTATACAATGACGCATCAAGTAAATGTTGCAAAGGTAACAATTGTTTGGGATGCGAGCCCACCGCATTGGCTGATTACTACTTATTTAAAGCCCCAATATTTCAAGATATGATCCTATTTCTTTAAATGAAGGACGATGATTCATATGTTCAAGTACACGATAAATATGATACCCATCACCAAGCAGGTTACATTTACTGCATTTAATTCGATAATATGGGTCAATTCCTATGTTCTATAAGCCCGTAAAACATCTTCATCATCAGCTACATATTCATATATAGAAAGTGGCGTCGAAGATTCATCTCCAATTCCAGGCTTTGACATTAACAAGCCGTTAACGCACACCTTCACAGATTTTGATCTTGATTTAGTTTGGTTATCCTCATTGAGGTCTGAAATTTCAGAAATTTTCATAAAGTGTCCAAAACAGTGTTCTTCCGTGGCATTTTTCAGTATTTGTGAAAGTTTTACTTGCAGTTTCTGTTTTTGCTCTTGAACCTGAATTAACATCAACTTTCCTATTTTAAATTAGTTTATAAAAATATTGATTCGCGTATTTCAGCATTAAGATGGTGAGCATTAGGCAGATTAGAGCTGTAAATATTATTTTCTTATCTATCATAAGGCACGCGTCACCAAACAAATATTATAATGATAACAATTCTATAGTGCGCCCCATTACATTCAGCTTTCATCCATACACAAAGATAAATCTCAAGTTAGCATCTAATTAATGTCAGACAAAACTAGATTCCTAGAAATCCTATGATCTTATCGGAAATAGCGCATTCTAATAATGGTGTGAAAATATGACATTAAAAGGTTTTCTGGATTGAGAGATCAAATGTATAGTATGATGACTAGGTATAAAATTCGAAATATATGATTGTACTGGATAGCTGAATGAGAGTAAAAGACTCGACCTAAGAGGGATGACAGAACGACAAATTGTCGTTCTCTAAACAAGAGGAATGAGATTGTCCCAATCATAACAAATGCTTATGGAATTTCAATAGTCGAACAAGCAGCAATACCAGATTCTGATCCACATATTTCGATGATGTAAAAAATTAGAGATCAAATGTATAGACTGGCACCAACCCTAATCTCTGGAGTCTTGAACAATCTATGTCCTTGTCAGTCGGCAACGTTTGTTGGGACATTCGATTAAATTCACCAACTAATTTTTTGGTTTATTCATCTATACACTGCATTTATGTTTTCATGCTAAAGGTCTTTGCTATGGTGTCAATCTTGTTGACTAATTTAAGGTTGGTTGGCATTGGACCGCGTTTCCTAGGTCCCTCCTTCTGTGAAACGGAACTAGACTCATTAACTCATTTGCCAGTAAGGAGATGATAGATGTCAACCATCCTAATCTAAGAAGTAAAAACTATTTTAGTGATTCTAATATACAGCAAATATAGATCACACAAAGAGCTAACGCGCCGGCGCCATCCTGTGCCGCGTAATCCTATAATGTAGTAAGATAACTTTTAGATTTGGCCGCTAGTCCGGATTTTTTGCATTTCGTGTTCTAACATTTCAGCCGGAGATGATGGCGCTGCTCTTGATGTTGTGGCACTTCTCCATACTATTGTTGACGTTCTGACTATGTATATCGATAAGCCAGCTATAGCAGCTTGCAGTACTTTGGAAAGAATATCTATGGTACCTACATCATCTTGTATTCCTATGGTAGGAATGTTTATCGTTCTTGTTGCGATATAGAATGCGATGAGTGCTAGTGAGCCTACAGCAGCTATGACATAGGGTATTTTACTATAATATTTGTTTTCCATCATCCATATTCCAGCTGCAATGTATGCTATACCAACTATAATGAAAAATATCATTTCATTTGTGGTTGAGACTGCATCTGCTGCGTCATCCTTATTTTCGTTATTATTATTGTTACTATTACTAGATAGTTTAGATACTGATTGCAAAAGATCAGAGTAATCTTGTGACGCAGCAATAAAGTAAATAGCAGCAGTAGAAATCGTTAGTGCAGCAACAATGTATACCAATATTGCAGATTTGTTAGATACAGATAAAACAGTTTTAGTGTTATGGTATTTTTCCATTTAGTGAGCTCTGTGCTATATATTTATAATCCTTAGTTAACCTTGTTAAGTAGAAAAATTCTCAGTATTTTTTTTGGTAAAAAAATCCAATAAGCAAATTTTATCACAATGTACAATAATAGAATTCACTATGTGTATATTAATATAGATATATCTGATAGATACATAATATAGACGATTAGCAACAAAGTTGCAAAATGTACACTTACTACTAAGATATGAAACTTCTATACCACTAATATAATTAAGACAATCTATAATACTAAGCTAGAAGATCATAGTAGAATCCAGAAGTGAGGACAACTGGATTTGCCTATGATCGTGGTAATGTATAGTTCGATTCGAACTATCAAACATGCATTTCTAATTCCCTTTATATTATGCTTTACTGAACTTTGTTCTGCCAATATTTTTTATCCAGACATGACTATTTTTGCAACGCCGCCATTATAATTAAAAATGTTAATCTTAGTAAACGACATTTCATTTATGTGGCATAATTTATACTTGCATGAAGAGGACGAACGTTATTTTATTATATGATAAGCTCTGTTATATACCTTAGTAACACCACCCTGCGCCACAAGTTAGCGGATGCTAGTCTTCCTATGACATTCTTGTTACTAAGCATTGTAAATTTAATCAATCGTACCTAAATCCTAACATAATCTATTCACATAATCAATAATCATCAAAGAATGGAGTGTTGATAATTTCGTTATTTATCATTTGTGGTACATATATCTAAATGTGGAGATATGTACTATTAGATGAGAAGAGTATTGATAAAGCTAATCACTTTGATAAGTGTTCCTTAATTATTAAATATGGAATTTTGATACCCATTTGCCAAGAGCTTACATCACATGAATGAATTCTATGCTTTATTGATAGTTGGAGTGTGGATATCATCTCTAGTGGTATTCATCTTATTGTCTCAAGGCTATTCAACAGATATTCAATCTGTTACACGCAATATCAAGAATGGAAAATCAGTGTATGAGATAGAGCTCGTAAAAAATAAGAATCAATACTTTGACTTAATCGTAGATCCAAGCGTTGACAATGTTGCAAAAATTAATGATACATTATAATCATTAAAATATACTAAGTAATGAAACAATATAGCAAGAGGCACATTAATTTCATAGTTTATAGGTTTAAAGAAGATAAATCATAGCTGTATAAGATTCATGTACGATCGACAAAATTTATGATGCTTTGGGCAAGAAAACTGCGGGAGATGTAATTCAGCTATTCACCAAAACGCTTAACTGCATCGGTGCATATGCATCACCCAGTGTATTGCCATCAAAAATTTATTTTTACATAGCGAGTTGTGACATTCATAAGATCCACTAATCTCTATTTACACATTATTTTCCAAACTAGATATAGTTCATATATGATACTTCATACAAAAGGAAAAAAGGATCAGATCTTGTTCCGCACCTACACTAACGATAAGGTAAGGATACGATCAATGGCTTGAGCTTTGCTATTGCATCTTGTATTGGAAGATGTGTTGAGTAAATCATTAATGTGGTTGGTCCACTTATATCCTTCTGAACAGTTTTACTCAG
>JBEDUN010000143.1:0-8708 GCA_040414675.1 Nitrososphaeraceae archaeon
TACAGATCACTCAGATATTCATCACTCATATATTCCAATAACTCTGTCATCAATAGCACAAGCTCAATAATTTAGAACCTTCTTTAATTCAAACTACTCTCCAAACTGTTTGTAACTTTGTCGAAGACTTCCTTAGTAAAATTCTTTATGTTATCATTCAAACCATTAGTAAAGTTCCTACTTGCCTGAGCTAAAATAAAGACATTGTCGTTAGTTGAAGGTTTTACAGTAAATATATTTGATTCTGATCTCCCACTGTATTTGTCAGATAATGCGTCTACCTTTATAATGTAAGGTGTACCCATATGAGTATTTTCTGGTACTTTCCATGAATATGAAACTTCACCGTTTCTGTTTGTACTACCATTAAATTGCTCTACAATCGCGTTTATTTTTTTAGAAGGATGAGATGAAAATTGGAAGGATGATAAATCTATAATTTGTCCGCTTATCTTAGCACCACTAATTGCTGAATTTGGATGACCTGGATCATAAACCCTCATCGTGATAGTCTGTATGTCTCCCGCGGTAATCTGATTTTTATCAATTCTAATTGAAATTCCTAATGGCATAGCCTGGGTTACACCAGTAGTGTGTATACGATTTGACTCTTTGGCCCCAGTTAGACGTATACTTGTCCATTTGCTTGAACTGTGAGGACTGTCAAAACAGGTAACTTTCGCACTTAATTTATTAGATCCATCTCTAATTACGGTATAGCTCGGTTCTAATTTATATCTCCAAGTAGAGTAATCATTGGCTCCACTTTTTCCTGTGGCAATTGTCTTTTGATATGGTTTTATTCCATTCAAAAGTATTGAAACTTTACAATCCTTTGATTTATCATCTGATGAGGTGCCAGAGACAATGAGGCTATTATTAGATACTGAAACTTTTTGATCGTTATTTGGAGTTAGTATTTTTATTTTTGGAATTAGAACAACGTTAGTTACAACTGTGCTTGACTTGGTTGAAGATGAATCGATGTTAGTATTAGCTCTTTGTGGCATTATTTTTGTTATTGTTTGCTTTACTTTTTCTGCATATGCCAACGTATAATTGGTAAGTGCAATAAGAACGCTAGAAGAACAAATTCCAATAATTGTCACAATAGTAAATATTTGTGATTTTTTGTATCTCAAATTACACAGACGCGAAGATAACGAAGAAAAGAAAAGAAAAGACCGTGTCAAACACTGCTTCACTACATCACTGTAGACATTCCCAGTTGCATCAGTTACCAAAATTGTCTGGGACATAACAATAACTAGACAATGAAATTATTTATCGTTGATGGTATCAGTAGTCCAAATACTGGACAATAATGTTCTATTTATGACTGGTATGGGTACATTATTCAGATATTAATCTAGATTATAGTCATTAGCAAGAGTGAATTTGGAATCAAACTGTCGATTAGCCCATTCAATCACGATCTATCAAACTTCTAACCAAGGAGCCGCCAGACATTAACGAAAAGAATAGCAATCCCGATTTTTTGCTCTGCAATCCTCCCAATGGCTTGGATTATACTGGCATTGATCTCTCCACTGTATTATTTATTATAAGCTTTGATTGTAGTGGTGAACCAAGTAGGCACTATACATGAATTAACTATAGATTACAATTGAACAAATCATATTATTACCTATTTAATCTATGATCAACTTATCCCACTTATCGAATTAGTTTCAACTGGCCAATAGAACCCATCCGAACAAGATTTACTGATTAGAATTCTCTATCTAGAATATAGAAAGTGTTAGAGAGTCTAATCTGTACTTTTATATGTAACTTATAAATACTTAGTAACTTCGAAGTTCTGTGAGAAATTCCATGATCAATTTCATGTTAACAGTTGCTTGTATTGTAATCGTGATTGTAATCGTATCAACGACCACGATTGGTGATATCTATGCCCAGGATATAAATACAACAAATACAGTACGATACAATAATTCTGCTATCATAAAAAAATTAAATGCAAATATCATCGATGCGATAAATGTCAAGATCGGATCAGTCTACGGTGAAGATGGTTGGAATTATACTAATTCGGCTATGGCCATAATAACAAAAGTTAAGCATGGATAGACAACTGACAGAGCATATGCAATTATAACTAACTATAGGAAGATGTTAGAACATTCGTAATCCGATTAATTAACAATTATGACAACTGTGAGGTTTATCCACTTTGGTGCTGGATATATACTCTACACTCATTGACTCAGATGTGGGGTCTGACTCTCCAGGCCATCTATTCTATATGTTTGCATCCACTAGCATAATCCATCTAACTGTTTTTATCAGTTGAATAGAGTTATAGCATGGAAGACCGGTTTTCGTGTATTTTTAAGTGATGCTGTGTATTATACAAGTGAATCTATACCTTCAAGTTATACAGATAGAGCATACTTGTCTCCTATCATATGTTGGTAGAATTTTTCTATCTTACTGATTGTCATACTAAGGGTAGTACAAGCTCAACGACAGACCATTGTTGTAGGTATTACATTATTTCTATCAGATTTAGTCATCTACATGTATCAATAGTTTATTGATCCCCTCTACCACTACTTGTACGACTGAATTTTCCCTAACGACAGTCTTATAGTATATTGACTATAGTATGGTGACTACGCAGATTTTGACACCTGATTTGTTGGTAGGTGCATCACTAATTGATAGCCATACACGTAAAAGTGGTGGACCTATCGACAAATCATTTTTCCGGATTTATGTCAGTTAGTCATTAGTTTACAAACTGATCTATGCTAATGTCAGCAGGCCAAAGTGTTGTGATCAGCTATTATAGGAACTACCGCCGATAACAGAAATGCAATGCTTGGGCCGTGCTAATCCAAGTGCTCTCTATTTAGATTCTTGGTAATGTATTGGACAACAGTCTAAATATCTGCATTAGTTCAAAAATCAGAATGCTGTGTTTAGTGATTATTAGCATATAATTTACCTAGCGCTTTAACATCTAATAGAGAAGACCAATTCGAAAATTAAATTACTAATAAATAGTATTCTAGCTCATAACCATACAATAAAGTAGGCATAATGACTTTATATAATCAAGTAGATTCCTGGACCGATAGATTGGCTTTTAAATTATGAGTCCAAATTTGTATGTCTGCAACATTTCGAATAGGATGGAATAGCCTTTTCTCCTATTAGACAAGTCCTATATAGTGGTTATTCCCTGCGTCATAATTAGGACAATATAGGATAGATAACGGCTATAGACATACTATCAGAGGGAAAGGTAGTCCTTTATTCTCTCATGTTTAGGTACCATTATTCGCCTACAATCCGGATGATTTAGAAATATATGATTACATTATTACATTTGTATTAGTACATGTTAGTTAGTAAAACTCTCCTTATTTTTCCAGCTTATAATATACGAGATGGAGGTAATTTTTAGAACACATACCTGAGCCGCTATTGCTAGCAATAGCGGCACTTAAAAGAGATGTAGTTATTATGTCTTCTAGACCATATTTAGTTCAACAATGTCTTGCCAATCGAAAAATTAATTGAACTAACAAGAAGGATTAATCAAGTAAATCAAAACAAGAACTTGGAACCACCACAGGATCATATGTTTTTGAAATTTAGTTAATGTGATTTATACCATAACTGTAATTAATGGACTGTTTCCTTTTTATACTCTGAGGGCTATACTTCTTTAAAAGAAAGAAGGTGGTGTAAATGTATTACGTCAGTTCATTCTAGTAACAACACTCCAACTTGTTTTTCGTATTTTGCGGATACCTGTGAAAAAATACGATCAACCACGAGTAAAAATATGAAAGTAAATATCCTTTCCGACTACCTCGGTTTGTTAGACGAGTACGATAGAGAATCTCTGCCTATTGCTGTTCTTTTCTTCTCCAATAGAATATTCCCAAAAGGTTCAAAATTTGTGATCAATATAGGATTCAGTACAATAATAAAAGTACTCTCCGAAATAGCTACTTTAGATTCGAATCAAATACAAAAGATCTACTTACAACATGGAGATATAGGTGCATTATGCGAGTATGCAGTATCAAAAAAGAAAGTGGTTTCACTTTTTCAAAAACAACCTTTGACGCTATTATACATATATGAACATCTTAAGCAAATTGCAGACACCATTGGCTCAGGTTCTAGTAAAGATAAGAAAAATATCTTAAAAGGACTACTTGTCGACATCTCGCCGCCAGAAGCTAAATATCTGATAAAAATCATAAATGGAGAACTAAGGATTGGTTTGACAGAAGGTTTGGTTGAAATCGCAATATCAGAAGCGTTTCACCAAGATCTTGGATATGTTAGAGATGCAATGCTCATTTCAGGAGATATTTCCAAGGTAGTATTATTGGCCAAGAGAAACCTTCTGCACACTACACTAATCAAACCACTTACGCCTATAAGTTACATGTTAGCAGATGTGATGTTATCTGCAGAGGAGATAATCAACTATTATCAAAAACCTTTGATATGTGAATTCAAATATGACGGTATACGAGCACAAATGCACAAGTCTGGACAACAGATTATATTATTTTCTCGTAATCTTTCTGATATTACAAATGCATTTCCTGAATTGGCCAACGCCGTAACGAATGTGAAACTGTTGTCATCAACCTCATTGTTGGATATTGAAGATTTTATTTTGGATGGAGAAGTAATGGCTTTTCAAAATGGCAAACCACTTCATTTCCAAGAACTCCAAAAAAGGCTTCACAAAAAGAATCTGACCGAACAAATTATGACAGAAACCCCGCTTGTATATGTAGTATTTGATATAATGTATTTAAATGGAGAAAGCCTGAATAAAAAGTCGATAAAACAAAGAAAAGAGATTCTGTCAAATATGTCTTTTAAAGAACCTATCGTTAACTCAACGTACAGGTTTGTAGATTCAGAACAAGACATTATTGCAATGTTTGAAAAAAGCAAAGAAATTGGTCATGAAGGATTAGTAATAAAAGATCCAGATTCTAACTATCATCCTGGAAAAAGAGGAAGATATTGGATAAAGCTTAAAAAAGAATTAGATACAATCGATGCAATTATTGTAGTTGCTGAATATGGACACGGAAAGAGGGCAGGCGTATTATCGGATTACACTTTTGCAGTAAGAGATGATGATAGTAACGTTGATAATTTGAGAACAATAGGTAAGGCGTATTCCGGATTAACAGATCATGAGATACATCAAATTACAAAAAAATTAAAATCAATTATGATAAAAGATGAAGGAACTAGAATAATAGTAAAACCAGAAATAGTTTTAGAGGTTGCGTTTGACAGTATCCAGAAGAGCAACAGACACGATAGTGGTTTTGCACTACGTTTTCCCAGGATAAAGAACATACGGGAAGATAAAAGTATCTCAGATATAGATTCACTGCAAAAAGTCAAACAAATCTACGAAAAGCAGGCTTATGTAATGAGTAAAAAATAACCGAATGGGCTTTTCATCAATAATAATCCCGTCTACCTAAACTCCACATATGGTTCCCAGTGATTCTTAATTGACAAGTTACTATGGTTTAATACATTGCCTCTAAGCTATATATAGCAATAAAATGTAACACTTAGAATACAATATTCAATATTCTAGTCAGGAGGAGATAATACACAGGTTTGTCTGCAAATGATTCTGTATTCTAAAAGCACATCTTATATAATTTGTAACTGTACTAGGTCTTATGGAAGATGTAAAGAAGCGTACATTTGTTAGAAATATAGCTTATAAAACACTGGTCTTCCGCATTCAAGAAGGAGATAAGCAATGACTGACCACAAGATCGGGACACGTGAAGAATGGCTTGCGGAAAGGCTGGAATTACTCAGGTCCGAGAAGGAGCTGACACGGCGTAGTGATGAACTGGCGCAGTGGCGACAGAGGCTACCGTGGGTTCGGATTGATAAGAAGTACCGTTTTGAGACCGACGAGGGCACTGCATCCTTAGCCGATCTCTTCAGAGGACGCTCGCAGCTTCTTGTCTATCACTTCATGTTTGGCCCAGAATACACGGGTGGCTGCCCGGCATGCTCTGCCATCGCAGACAGCTTTAATGGATTTGCTGTGCATCTTGAACATCACGACGTCGCGATGATTGCGGTCTCACGTGCTCCGATCTCCGCGTTGCAGTCCTACAAGCGCTATATGGGCTGGACGTTCACATGGGTCTCATCGCTGGATAATGATTTCAACTACGACTTCAACACATCCTTTACTGAAGAACAGCAGCGCTCAGGGAACATGTACTATAACTACCACAAGGGCGGCATAATCTCAGAATCTGAGGTCGACTCAGATGGTGGTCAAGACCAGAATAAAGCAGATTTGGCACTAACACCAAAAGTGTTCGCTGACATGACTGGGACCGACGTTACCACCTATACTCGCGAGGCACCGGGCATGAGTGCGTTTGCGCTCTCCGACGGTATAGTCTACCATACCTACTCTACTTACGCGCGCGGCCTCGACGCACTCTGGGGAATGTACCAGTGGCTTGACCGCGCACCAAAAGGGCGGAATGAAACTGGGCCATGGTTTCGGAGACATAACGAGTATATGTGAGAATAGTGTCGCACCAGTATTAGAAAAAAGACAATATGCAGCTCGTTTCATTGAATCGAAAATTGAAGTTACCACAGTACTACTAGAGCATCATATACGCTTAACAATGTAGTCCACAACTTTTGAAATACCTTAGATGATAACCATTGTTGGAATCGTCTATGATATGTAGAACTAGATCCATATTCTTTTGGCAACACCTTCCATTGACATCCAGTTCTTAATACATATAGAATACCTTCCAGTACCCTCTAAATGATACTACCGGACGTCCGATTGTATTAATTGGTGTTTCTGGTGGAAGGATCATCCTGATTTCGTTCCATAATTCGTCCTGAATTCTCTTGACAGCTGGAAGATGCTTGACTCTATCGTAAGCCACATCTATGAACAAAACCTCTCAAGCTATATGTCTATCTATTTTTGGGATGGGTTCTTAGTCGCTTGCTAACTGATAACCTAGTAATTTCAGGGTTGTCGCCAAACTAGTCCAGTTCTCAAGTATACAAAGATACTCGTACAGGCTCACATAAATTGGTCTACAGATTGTATAAGTTCATAGTGCCTTAGTATTTTCTAAAGAAATAATATTAGAGAGGTTTTAATGAGTTATTACTACGGGTTGGGACATTGTTGCCTTTTCACTTCCGATATCGGATAATGTCTTTTTTATAAAATCCCAGAAATTTTTCTCGAACGAATGTGCTCTATAACTTGATGCTGCGGCAGCAGGAATCGCAGCAACTCCAGCCGTCAGAGCACCGGCGATAACTGTTGGAATCACAATATCCTTGCCCCATGCACCTGTTCGTAAAACTAAATCATAATTGCCTTCTTTACCGCTTATCATTACCTCGACATCTCGTACGTTTCCAATGACAAGACTACTCAAAGTACCCTTATGAGCCTTTAAGTCCCAATAGTTTTCTTCTTTTTCTTCACTGATAATGTCCAGTTTTAAGTTCTTAAGATATTTCTTCATTTCATCGTATAGTTGTGTAATATCTATATCTTGTAGAGTTACATGTTCCTGTCTCATTATCATATAACACTAAGTTGATCTATTTAAAGATCCGTGTTAAAATGACTCGGTCTAAATTGAACTGGAATCACTGTTTCAGTATCTTAAGCTAGTTATAGATTCATTTCACAAGGTATAGGAGTGACTACAGTAGCCATTGAAAATAGACGGTTGATAACTCTCAACTATGGAGAATAGTCTAATCTGGATACAATAGGCTAGGTGATTCGCATTGTAGACATGAATTGCTTATCATTAAAACAACCATGTTTGTTCACCAGAAATCATATCTACAGGCTGTAACCAAAGTATTCTATCAAACATTACTTGACACTGAAAGGTTTTTTATTTGCTTCAAAACACTTCATATTATTGGATACGCAATGCAAATCCCAGTTGGAAGAATATTTCTTTATTTATTCAAATATCATTGTCTCTTTATTATTATTTGCATTGCTAAACTTTAACCTTGTTATACATTTTATAAGAGTCTATAGCTTTTTCACCTTCTTTTGGTCTTCAAGATGTAACTAATGAAAATCGTCGTTCGATCCAGACATATGGTAACAGTGATCTACACCTTAGATCTAATATACGGATATGCCAACAGTTAATTACAAAAGCGACGGGAAGGATCTGAATTCTACAATATAGTTAGCTTCTGGATTCGAAAATTCTTCCATTCCCGCCTATGACCAGCCATTCAGAAAGATTAGTTATAGAATGCTCATTGATACTGATTCCAAAACAAATACAGGATACAATGGAGCTAGATATACGACATGAGGTTTAAAACTTGTAGTCGATGGGATCGAATATGAAACTGTCTGTTCTGGATTGAAGCCTTCAGGATTTCCAAGTGGTGCTCTGGCAGTATTATAACCTACGTATATTTCCGGTGTTATATTCTGTCTTAGATCTACATAATACAAACTTCCCGACTTGATTGGTGCTGCCGGATTTGCATCGAAGCTTATTTCTTTTGCACCACTTAGAGCAGCGCGTTCAGATACTAGCGACTTGATCGATTTTTCTATTTGATTATAGTCACCTTCACCAATGTGGTCATATCGTAAATATCCTTGAGAATCAATC
>JBEDUN010000144.1:0-18710 GCA_040414675.1 Nitrososphaeraceae archaeon
ATCCAGTAGGATCGTACAAATTGATTAGAAGGTCGGTAGCACCTAAGGAATTATTATTGTTCGCGGATGAATTGAGTAGATACGAAGCCATAGCAGTAAATGACCAGGTATTAATATCGATTTTAGAAAAACTAGGCATTCATGCACATATGATGTCAGACGAACTAATCTCAAAATATCAAATCAATAGACCGCAAATGCTTGTAAAGGCAAAATTGGCGCAGAGTGAATATGATGCTATCACGAGACTAAGAGAATTTGCAATTTCGCTCTCGTCTAGTACTGTAAAAGAGACTTCTGAACGACGTGATTTGCATTTGATTCAGGCTATTAATGCGCTTGATGAATTTGATAAACTTGTAAACATTGTAGGTGCAAGACTAAGAGAATGGTATGGATTGCATTTTCCTGAATTAGATAATCTGGTTCAAAGTTTGAATGCTTATGCTTTAATTGTCCGAGACGCAGGCCGACGCGCAGATATAACTCGTGAGGTTTTGGAAAGTGCCGGATTGCAGGAAAAGAAAGTTGATTTTATTATGGAAGCAAAAGATCGGAGCAAAGGAGGCGATATCGCCGATACTAACCTGGAGATCGTCAGGAAACTCGCCAGTGAAGTGATAGTTCAATCAGATTTGCGAGATGATCTTTCCAATCACGTGGAAGTAGCAATGACGGAATTGGCTCCGAACACGAAGGAATTGTTAACCGCAACTGTCGGCGCAAGGATGATCGCTAAAGCAGGAAGTTTCGAAAAGTTTTCCCGACTTCCAGCTAGTACAATCCAGGTCCTGGGAGCAGAGAAGGCGTTGTTTAGATCATTAAAGACTGGGGCAAGGCCTCCCAAACACGGCTTACTGTTTCAACATCCCTCAATTCACTCGGCTCCACGTTGGCAGAGAGGTAAGATCGCTAGAACCGTGGCCTCAAAAGTTTCAATAGTGGCGAGGATCGATATCTTCCGTCATGGCGAAAGAGACTATTCGATACTCAAGAAAATGAATTCGAGGATCGCAGCTATCCAAGAGAAATATAGAGATCCGCCTTCACATGAAAATGATTTAAGTATTTACCAAAAATCTAATCGTAAACAAACACGAGATCGTCATCCTACCACCTTTGGCAGAATTGGAGGAAAAGACGACAGACATAGAAAAAGAGATCGCCGTAAGCATGGCAAAAAGAGGAAACGGTTCTAGACAGATTTGGGTGGTGCGAATATCGATGAATTTTGAAAGGTTGCCATCTGGTCTCATATCGTATAATGCTAAGGAAATACTATGAGCATCTGGGTTAGAATTGAGGGCCAGAAGCAACTGGCTACGCCTAATCTGGTTGCAGGCGAGACTGTATATGGTGAAAAATTGGTGAAACTTAAAGATGAAGAATATCGAGTGTGGGATCCCTTTAGAAGTAAGCTAGCAGCAGCTCTAAGAAATGGTATGACAGTAGACACCATACACGAAGGAACTAAAATCCTGTACCTAGGAGCATCCACAGGTACTACAGTTAGTCACGTCTCAGACATAGTCGGGCCTGGAGGTTTGGTATTTGCAGTCGAATCTGCAAGTAGGGTGGCTAGGGAACTTTTAGAAAATGTTGCCAAAAAGAGAAAGAACGTCGTACCGATTCTTGGAGATGCTAGAAAACCAGAGACGTACTTTTCAATTTTTGGGAAAGTTGATGTGGTATACTGTGATGTAGCTCAACAAGATCAAACCGAAATTGCTATTCAGAATTGCCAAATTTATCTAAAAACAGGTGGCTCAATATTCCTAATCGTGAAATCGAGGAGCATAGATGTTATTGCGGATCCAAAGCTAGTAGTTCGAAATCAAATACTAAAATTGGAAGCAAGTGGATTTACCACTAAGCAAGTTATTGGTTTGGAACCATATGACAAAGATCATGCAATCATTAGAGGAACTTATGATTAAGTGCAAAAGCGGTCTAATCGACTATCAGGAGTTCGAGTAGATTCCATTAGAATCAGTTTCACTGGTTTCCAGGATTTTCTCACGAATGTCGGCGCGTCGCCAAACTTCTGAATCCAATTTCTAATAAATCTAATCGTCAATTTATCTGATGGATATCCACTTCCAATATCACTAAATGACTTTCGGATCTCGAAAATTTGGTTATCTCTAACGACCTTTGCTATTATCGATGCTGCAGACACCACACCAACTAAAGAATCTGCATGATGAAGAGAATAAAGTTTGTATGCACGACCACGCACGATATGTGCCTCCAGTATAGAGGCGTACCTCAATGGTCTTACATCGCAACAATCCACGTATACGTTATCGGGTTGCATATCGTTAATGACTGCAGCCATAGCTTCAGCCTCGAGCAAATTGAGCCCATTTACCTGTACACTCTCATCGATTTCTTGTGTGCTTATTATACATACACATATATAATCCGCGATCCCAATAATTTTGCTGAAAAGTAGCTTGCGTTTTTCTCTTGATAAGCTTTTAGAATCTTTCAACCCTAATGCACTTAAGAGTTGAAGCTTTGATTCCGTTATACCCACTCCAGCAACAACTAATGGACCTATGACTGAACCACGGCCGGCTTCATCGACTCCTGCGATAAGCTTATCCCCCTTAGGTATATTCATATAAAAGAATGATAATGTGAAATGACAAGTGAAAAATATATTTTGCGGGTAAATGTCTGTGTTAAGAAATTATATATATCAAATGTAAGGGATTTTACTCTACTCCTATTAGACTTCTCATAATTTAACATGATTATGATGATAAATCAGGAAATCTAATGGACGTACAAGACAACATTCTGGGATTTGTGGAAACACAGGAAGGTGAAACCAAGCTGCTTGTTCCCCTTTCATCGCTAACCGACTCCGTACCTTCGAAAAACCCTGCATTTTTTAACAGACTAGCTAAGCTGAATCGTGACATCTCAATCCTAGCATATAGGGCATTTGCTTTGGGCATTTTGCAATCCAAAAGAAGACAGCAGGATTCAAGTAATACCTTTACTAGAAATGGATCAGATGAATACCGTATTGAGTTTGCCGACGCATTAAGTGGGACAGGTGCTAGGGCACTTAGAGTAGCAGTCGAAGCTCCCGAGATTGCTGAAGTATATATGAACGACATTAATCATGTGGCAATAGAAAAATCAAAAGCTTCAGCGAAGATAAACAATGTGATACATAAATGCCACTTCAGTAATCACGATGTTAACAAGTTTTTGGTAGACCATGAAACTCGACGAGCAAAAAGATTCACTATTGCTGATTTAGATCCATTTGGTAGTCCTACTCCATATATCGACTCATTATTGAGATCGGTGAGGTCTGGCGGTTTGATCTCTGTAACTGCGACAGACACGGCGGTATTGGCTGGAGTGCACCCTAAAGTCTGTCTTCGTAAGTACTTTGGAATGCCAATAAATAATGGCTTTTCAAACGAAACTGGAATTCGAATATTATTATCGCTCATCTCTAAAGAGGCAGCTAGGTTTGAATTCGTCATTAAACCCCTTTTTGTACACGCAAACATGCACTATCTTAGGGTATATTTGATCGTGGAAAGAAGCAGCAGCAAAGCAAATACATCGTATAAGAATTTAGGATTTATACAATATTGCTTCAAATGTGGTGACAGAAAAGCCGTAACTTCAAATTCAAATGCTGTTCAAGCAGGAATAACAGCTGAGCAATGCAAACGTTGCACAGATGGCCTCTACACGGTCGGAGGTCCAGTGTGGTCGAGTAATATATTTGATAAAGAATTTGTTAAAAATATGAGTGCTCTTAAGCTAATGAATTTGAAATCAAAAACTACATCCCACTATAAAGATAAGACAATCTTGAATAATTCTCAAATTTACTCTGAGACTAATTCTCAAGGGAGCTTTAGAAATGATCCAGTACAGAGAATTTTAAGCATAGCTAAAACAGAACTAGATTCGATCCCATATTACTTTAGATCTGATGAAATATCTTCATACATGAGATTAAATCCTTTGCCCATTGCCTCAATATTAGAAAAACTCAATTCAGCTGGATTCGATTCCTCGAGAACTAGCCTCAATCCGACTGCTTTTAAAACTAATGCTAACCTTTCAGAGATAATTGAAGTTTTGAGATAAGTCTGCTTTAATCTTATAACTTAATAATATCTATATTATCATTCGCTTAGGTTTAATTCGATTAGATATTGATAAACGCTAGACTATTCAATTATGGACATATAAAGAAAAGAAATATACGTCTCATGTTATTATCGTGGTTTTATATAGATTGCCAACATAGTCTATCCTGTCGAACTTACAATATCCTTAAAAAATAACAATACTGTTCGACCATTGGCTTCGCAATAACAACCTTTGAATCTAAACCCAGCCTTGCGAATCATAGTGCCCACCAAATATGAAAGAATCTGTTGAGGTTTCACAATTAGAAGAGTTCCATAAGGATTAGTTTGAATATCTGCATGATAACCCTCGATTAGTATTTTTCCCAACAGTTCCATTGGCCTCATCGTATCTTGAATCATGTGAATTGATCGTTTTTGATAACATTGGTTGTAAAAAAACCGTTTAGTCTATTGGGATTTGCAATTAACTCTAAATTGATTTTCTTACCAGTAAGTTGGTATTTAGTAACCATTGAGAGAAGGATTGTGTCGAAACCGAATACCTTCTAAGTAATCAGATACGAATCTATCCAATCATTTGATCGTAGGAAATTTCTAGCTTGGGATAGGAATAAATTCAACCTACTGTTAGAATGGCTTGAATCCAAGAGGACTTGTCGAAACTTCAAGTAGTCAATGTGAGTAAGAAATTCTTTGATACTAAAAATGGAATTCAAGTTTCTGCAATCGAAAATATCACTCTCACCATTGAGGATGGTCAGTTCGTTTGCTTTGTTGGTCCATCAGGCTGCGGCAAGTCCACACTCTTAAATATTTTGGCAGGGTTGGATAGACCTACAAATGGACAAGTTGTACTAAATGGACAAATTGTTACGGAAACCGGTCCAGATAGAATTATGGTATTTCAAGAAAATGCTCTGTTTCCCTGGCTCAAAGTAATCGACAATGTGGAATTTGGACTAAAGATGGCAGGCATAGAGAAGAAAACAAGGTTCGAAATTTCTATGCGATATCTCGATCTAATGCAACTTTCGAAATTTGCAGATCTATATACTTATCAGTTGTCAGGAGGTATGAAACAGAGGGTAGCTATTGCTAGAGCCCTAGTTACTGACCCAGAAATACTCCTAATGGATGAGCCATTTGCAGCTTTGGATTCACAAACTAGGGACCTATTACTAGTAGAATTGCAACTAATCTGGGCTAAAACTAGGAAGACCATCGTATTTGTTACTCACAATATATTGGAATCTGTTTGTCTAGGAGACAAGGTAATTGTCTTTACCAGTCGTCCAGGAAAAATAAAGGCAGAGATCTCAGTCAATCATAGAAGGCCTCGACTATCAGAGGACGCTGATCTACAACGGTATCAGAGAAAAGTTCTCGAGGAGCTTAAAGAGGAGATAATTACTTCCAGGAAGCTGGACGATACAATGACCTGAAACAATGAATTGATGTTGTGTCTTTTCTACATAATTCAGCATTGATCTTGAGCTTTGAATCAGAATAACGTATCCGAAATGAGTCATGATAAAATTGATAATTCAAGTCTTGAGCTGATGAAGGATGTCTAATCCAGCCTCAAAACTATTTGGTGATGTTAATAATACTTCATCTGCAATTTTTGAGGCTTCTCTTATGAATTCAATTGGAGCGGTTTTGTAGGATGTCCAATTCAGTCCTATGGACTTTGCCGAGAGTTCATTTTTCTCAGACGGTACCATAATGCATGCAGTAACTTTTACCTCATTTCCATGAGAGAGAGTGACAATTTCTTTCAAAGCATCTAAAGAATCGATCGACTGAGTGATGAAGGCATCTGGTTTAGCATCTATCTTACCTTGGATTTTTGTATTTTTTGTCATTCTACTCGGAACTGCTAAGTAAAATTCAATACATTTATCATATCCTGTGCTGCGTAACTTTTGCACCAATTGACTAGATTTAATGACAAACTTTCCGCTATGAGTTGAGTCATCCCCAGCCACGAATAAGATCCCCTTAATTCCGACTAGCAGCGCGTCTGCTACAAACTGGCTTATAGATAAAGGGCTTCGGTCACGGATCCTAAGACTGCAGGTTATCGGAATCGCTTCCATTACGCTGTTCTTTCGTATCAGACCTGCAGCAACAACTCCTGAAACTCGTGGTATCCCTAATACTGAATCTGTGAGGTGGATTCCGTCTACTAAACTTTGTAACAGTCCAGCTCTGTTTTGAAAGGAATACATCATAGTCTTTAAAGAATTTAGATTAGCAGTACCGGCTGTCTCAATTTTAGGAGGATTTAATTCATAAGTCAACTTCATAACTCTAACTTATAAGCACATAAATTCCTGGTCGTATTATTAAATGCGACGCGTCATCGCGATTCCAATTAATCAACAATTCATTATAATGCATATGTGAAGTACTAATCATAACATTTGTCAGTAACCCAATTCAATGAGGTTTGGTTCTTACTCCGAGTTGTGATTTGACTTCATTGGATTGCTACTATATTCAATTCCAATTCGAAGAGTCTTAGATCCAAATCTTCTACAACAATTCGTATTATGAAAAGGCAGTGTACTATTGATTTTAAATAACTGCCCACATATTACTAAAATTATTGCTCACTCGGAATGAATTATTACAAAGAATAGAAGGGCTTCTCATAAGAAATCCGATCGACTATGACATCACAGATGATAGTCTGATTGCCTCTTCAGTGCTAGTGATAATTCACTATAATTCTAGTACTCCTTATCTCATTCTAACTAAGCGCAGCAGTAATATCCGAGCTCATCCTGGTGAGGTTTGCTTCCCTGGAGGTAGATTTGATCATTTGATAGACCGCAATCTACTCGACACAGCCATAAGAGAAACTCACGAGGAGTTGGGACTGGTGATAAACACAGAAGAAATTCTTGGATGCCTTCAGCCTGTAAGAACGATCACTTCTAAATTTTTAATATATCCATTTGTGACGATCAAACATTCTACAATTAGCCCTTTATATCCATCACCTGAGGTAGAGAGAGTCATAGATGCTCCTTTCTATGAAGTGTTGGACAGCATAGATACTGACCAGCGCTATTCTAATATCATGTCCAATGAGAAGATGTACAAATTCAAATTTGATAACGAAATTATATGGGGCGCCACATCTCGAATTTTAAAACAGCTACATGATCGTCTCTACAAGAAGTCATATTTAACAAGCTGTGAAAAAGGATATGAAAGTTCTTAGCTTGGGACTGACTGAAAGATAACAGCGAATAAAAATTTAAAGGTTACGTGATTGTTAGAAAACAAGTGTTATGCAGATCATGCGGAAATGAAATGAATCCCTTGGAATATTGTAAATCATGTAGTGAAGCAGTTCAATGGAAGTGTAGCAAATGTGAACGAGAAAATGATAAGTCAATCCATGCGCGCTGCCATATCATTGCTAGTTATTCCAATATAGCATTGGTATTCGAAGCCGCTATGACTGCTGCATGTATTTCTGGGTTAGCCGAGATGACGAATTTGTACTAGCATACGCTTTCAAATTTGTCAAATGGAACAAGCTAGAAATTCTACATAAGAATGTAACCGGAGCGCAATGCCTCATATCTAGTTAAATTTAATCATTGGTAAGAAATAACCGGAGAACACGTCTTTTTCTGCGGCGGTATCCTTATGTAGTGTTTCCTAAGTGATTACACCCATGCCAATTGAGAGTCTGGCAGAATTTGTAGATGCTCTTGAAAAAGCTAACGAGCTCAAGCGAATAAGGACTAGAGTCAGTGCGGAGTTGGAAATTGCTGAGATTTTACGCAGACTAATGTATAATCGTACTAGTCCACAGCCAGCAATTTTGTTTGAAAATGTCGAAGGATCGGACATGCCCGTTTTGGGCAATGCCTTTGGGTCCATGAAAAGGCTCAAGATTGCACTAGAAACAGATGATTTTACTGATATTGGTAATCGAATCTCAGATCTTACAAAAATGAAGATGCCTGCAGGTGTTCTAAGCAAAATTAAGATGTTACCTAGGTTATCAGAGATTGCAGATTACGGGCCCAGAACAATCGAAAGCGGTCCAGTCACAGATATAATATTGAACAAAAATGAAGCTTCCTTTGACTTATTGCCTATCCTGAAGTCTTTTAGCGGCGATGCTGGAAAATTCATCACATTTGGTTTGACTGTTTCGAGGCATCCGGAAACCGGAGTACGAAACATGGGAGTTTATAGAATTCAGATCATCGATTCGAAGAAGGGGCTAATGCACTGGCAGGTTCACAAACGTGGTGCTCAGCATTTTGAGTTAGCAAAGGAATTGAAAAGCAAGGTTGAGGTTGCAATTGTTATCGGAGCAGATCCAGCCAGCGTTTTCGCTGCTGTGGCTCCAGTTCCAGAGGGTATGGATAAGTTTCTATTTGCAGGTATTACTAGAAAAAAAGGCACAAAACTGGTAAAATGCAGAAGTGTAGACTTGGAAGTGCCAGCATATGCTGATATAGTTCTAGAGGGTTATGTTGATCCTCAAGAAACAAAAATTGAAGGGCCGTTCGGTGATCACACCGGGTATTACACACCTCCTGAACCATATCCAGTATTTAATCTTACAGGAATCATGCATAGGAGAAAGCCGATCTATCTAACAACAGTGGTTGGGAAACCTGTACTAGAAGATGCATACATTGGAAAAGTGATTGAACGGTCATTTCTTCCACTCATAAAGCTATTTCAACCGGAGGTAATTGACTTTTCCATGCCGCCAGCGGGTTGGTTTCAAGGTCTCGCTATCGTGTCAATTAAGAAACAATATCCAGGTCAGGCAAAAAAAGTTATGATGGGTCTTTGGGGACTCGGGCAGCTTGCGCTCACAAAAATGTTCGTCGTTGTCGATAATGATATTGATGTTCAGAACATGGACGATGTCATATGGGCATTGACTACAAGAATGGATCCGAAAAGAGATGTAGTGATAATCGACTTTGCTCCAACAGATACTCTTGATCCTGCCTCTCCGATTCTAAACCTCGGATCAAAAATTGGGATCGACGCGACCACCAAATGGAATGATGAAGGTTATTCAAGAGAAATTCAGCAATTAGCAAAGGTCGATCCTAAGACTAAGGAATTTGTTGATGTCAGATGGAAAGATTATGGATTCGAGTGATTAGGAATTAGATTCCCAAAGTTAGATGTTTCCAGGATTAACAGCAAAGAATTACGATACCACATGAAGGAAACCTCGTTTAAGCACATATTGAGTGGGCCACAAATTCAATGGAAATGAGCCATTTGACGGGACACACGCAATTAATTTCTGAATTGGATGGCCTACGACATTTGCAGGGGATTCAAGTATTGAAAAACCCTTTTATATAGTCTACGAGGTGATCTTCGATATGTCTAGTGAGGTTAAAGGAAAAATTCCAAAGATTGTTGCGCTAGAGGTTCTTGAAAAAAATGGGGTTAACGTCGAAAGATTAAAGGAGCTAATTACCAAGGGTGTTGGTGCTGAATTTACCACATACTATTACTATACAATACTTAGAATGCATTGTACTGGCCTAGAAGGTGAAGGAATAAAGGAAATAGTGGAAGATGCTCGTATTGAGGATAGAAATCATTTCGAAGCAATGGTACCTAGGCTGTATGAATTAGGAGGCGGCCTTCCCCGAGATATTAGAAAGTTTGCTGATCAAGCAGGATGTCCAGATGCATATTTGCCTGATAATTGGGAAGACATAAATTCGATTCTAAAGGTGCTGCTAGAAGCAGAACAATGTGCTATAAGATCATGGGGTGAAGTCTGTGACATGACCGCTGGAAAAGATCCGAGAACATACGACATAGCACAAAGGATTATGCAAGAAGAGGTTGAACATGAAGCATGGTTCATTGAACTTTTGTCAAAGAGGCCATCTGGTCACTATAGAAGGAAATTTGTTGGTCAATCACCACATACTGGAGCTCAGGGAAGTCTCATCCATTTATGATCACACCCAGCGTTACTACGAGCTGTTCTTTCTCTTAAAATAGCCTACTCTTATTTATTTTAGAGATGATAAGTAAATATTTCTCTGCATTTTCTATATAAATCTCAAATAGGATTAGCGTTAACAAATCCGATTCTTGATGCAGTACACATACTTGTATCGCAATAATGCACGATTTGCAACTCATCGAACTGAATTATGGTAGTAAAGGTCCGAAAGTAAAATTCTTTATATGAGAATATTTGTATTACGGATGGGCAGAAAAATTGACAAAGTGTATTGCCTTTCATTCGTATAAAGGTGGTACTGGTAAGACTACTATAGGGGCTAATTTTGCCGCCTGTCTTACCAAGAAAGGTTACAAAGTTTCATTAATCGATCTTGATGTCTATGCTCCAAGCCTTCAATCATATTTTGATGTTGAACCTAGTAAATCGATCAATGACTATCTCTATTCGAATGCGGAAGTAGAAGATGTCATGGTTGATATGACGCCACTCGTAAACAATTCTATTTCAGAAATAACTAACCCAATCGAAGCCAAATTGGAACAGGCAAGTCTAAAAAATTCAAAAGTAAGCAAGTATGGCCATTCTGGAGCAGCCAATAAAGGATCGGAAGCCGTCGGCTCTGATATAATAGACCGACGCGTAGATAAAGCTTCTATGAAAGCTGGAAAATTGTGGGTAGGCTTCTGTAGTACTAGAAAAGAAGACATTTTCAAGTTAGAGGGCGGCGTCAATGAGAATATGAGACGTCAATTTCTCAAACGATTTATACTGTTACGGGAACAATTGATCTCTAGCTACGATTCAGATTACATAGTGATAGACACAAGTCCCGGAATTAGATACTGGTCAATAAATGCATTGGCTGTTGCGGATATCTTATTTTTGACACTTAAAATGGGAGATCTCGATATTGAGGGAACTAAAAAAATTGTAGATGAAATTTATACTTCTTTCACAAAATTTGGTACGAGATCGTATCTTCTCCTCAATAGAGTTTCCGGTTACTGTGTTCCTCATACCTTTGCACATGAAATTCATAATCCAACTGAACAAGATGATCATCAATTTGCGCATTCTGAGTCCTTTCCGACCCATACGATGCCTGTAGGAAAGATCGACAAACGCAGCTTGTCAACAATTGAAAGGATTGGTTCAGATTTAGCAAGTCGATCTGAGCAGAGCAGTGATATTTCAGGTTTAATGCTGGGGCAAAATAGTGATCTAAATAAGATGCTGTCAGATGAACTGAGAATGAATATCATATCGTCGGTTCCCTGCTACTGTGATATTCAATTTGTAAGAAAAGAGTTCTTGACTGCATTGCAATATCCAGGCCACCCTTTTGCTGTTAAAGTACATGAATTAATTAGCACTATGGAAAGTTTACCACAAAGGTAAGTCAATAAATAATCATATGAAGCCCTATAGATACGAATAGGAAAATCTTTGTTTTGATCAACAGATCTTAGGAAAATATTATCTTGTTTTGGGATTTATTCTGGATTTGAAAGCTCTAGATTTATTCTTTTTATTAGATCGCTCATCTCTATTGGCTTTTTCAGAAAACACGTTTGGTCAGGGGATGAAAAAATCTCTCTCAGTGCATGATAGTTAATTTCATATGCCGTGATAAAACAAACCCTTGGAATAGGATCAATTTTATGTAGATGCTCGAAGAGTTCGAAACCGTCTATGAATGGCATTCGAACATCTATGATTAGTAGGTCATAACGATTAGCTTTAAACTTGGAAATTGCCGTGTTCGGGTCTGTGTATGTGTCTACATAAAAACCCACATTTTCCAAAGATACCTTGAACGATGCAACTACGTCAGGTTCGTCATCGACAACAAGGATTCGCTTTCTGGTGCTGGCCAAAGAAATTTATCTCCCACAAAAGTGGCATCCCTTCTTGCCACTAGTTAAGATACAGAAGATAGGAAAATAAAATCTGAAAACACTCTGGTTCAATCGGAAGCTCCTTGATTTATCTCCATGTCTACATGACCTGCTACCACTCAAAATTATGTGCAACGGCTTTCTCTAGCCCCATGTAAATTTTAAGTCTACATCTATTTATGACTTATATCATTCAAATTGCAATTAATAACTAGCATACCATATTGGGAACATATACTGTCGAAATGAGGCATAAAGATCAAGTTACAAAGTTTGCTAATTAACAACATTAAATTCACATGCTTCTCAATTGGGTCTAGAAGCGTTATCGGCTCTCATTCACCATCTTGCCAAATCTGCAAAGAATAATTAAATTTTTATACGGCTTTAGTGGGTAGATATTGTTCTCAACCTTTGAAACATGAAAGACGTATAGGAGAAGCGATAATGATTGCATCAGGAATTGCAATCTCTATAGGCGCGAATGCAATTGGTGTAATACCTGTAGTATATGGAGGGTTAGCGATAATGGGTCTTGGGGTAATTTCGGTTTTTTGGAGATGAAATGATGTGTGTTAAACGATAAAAGTTATTCTGATTGGATCTTGAGTGATTTGAAGTTAATAGCATTATTTATACGAAAAGAATGCCCATAAGATCGATAGCTGAAACCCATTGGATAACTGCCGTTTTCCGCGTACGCTTGCCGGTTAGTTAGATATAGTTATTCATTATTCTGTTTGCAACATTCAAAATAGTATATCGTAGCGTTGACCTGCAATTTTAAACAAGTCATTTTGAGTTTCTGAAATAAGATCATTTATCTTACTGTGTTTTTCAGATACTTCACCTTGAACTAATTCTAGTGCCTTTCTCTTTTCAATAATTGCATCATTAGCATGTTTGATGAAATCCTCCAACACATTAATCTTCGATAAGATTTCGAGACGAGCTTTCTGCTCCATCAGCGAGTGTCTTCGTGAACCAATATCACTCAATCTCAAATTAAACCTAGGCAAAGATTCTATGGCTTGCTCAAGATAGTAGCTTATTTTTTCAGAGTCTTTTAGATCGATAGTACCCTTTCTAATCGCTGATTGTATTTCACGAAGTATAGAGAGATATTTCAAGAATTCATTGGCATCGGCTTGCTTCTCTGATTCCCCGAACAATGAGAAATCTCGAGAATTTGTCCGATGTTTAGATGAGACTTTATCGTTCTGAACCTCTTTATAATAAATCTTCCATGGTTCGGTTGCCATTGTTTGGAGCTTTATAGAAAGATCCCTTTTCGCAGGGATGCCATATGAATATTTAGTTATGGCTCTGTTAAGATGTCCGAATAAATCTACTGTTTGTTGATTAATATCATGCTCCTCAGTCTCTAGTTGTACAATCTCAGCATCAAGAGCAGAGATTTCAAAATGCTCTTTACTTTTTTGTAATTCGCTTAATTCATTTGTTTTAATATCAAGTTTATTTTGCAAAATTCTAATTTCCGACTCAATTCTGTCAATCGTGTCGCGATTAACTTTGATTGAATTAGTATGTTCTGAAAGAGAATTAAGCAATTCTTCTGTGTTGTCAATCGATTGCTTGAGCTTTTGATAATCTGTCAGTTTTCCTTTACACTTCCTGGATAGATTAGATATGGCATTAGATTCACTTTGTAGTTTTGAAGCGTATTTTTTTACAAACACATTAAGAACTCTACTATGGGAACTACTAAGAGCACTAAATCTGTTCACAATTGATTCCAACCTGGCTTCAAATTTTATGGCATCATCTAATGTCGTGATGGCGGTAATCACAGATGATGACTCCTTCCGCAGCGCTACGATTATCGTTCTTTTCGAATTATCGACAATTGATTCAAAGCGTGGTTCTTCAACCTTAATATTTTCTTTTTCGAGATCATCGGCTATTTTTTCAGTACTCTTCAATATCTTTTCAACTGAGGACTTTATTGGGGCTAGGTCTGATACCAATTCCTTGACTTTGAGTTCGTCCTTTGAATGCAATATTACCACTGCCTCTCGAATTGAAATTTGTTTTCTGATTTCAATCACCTTGCTTTGTTGAGTAGGTGGTTTTTCTGATTTGGGAGCCGGATGAGTTACGACTAAATCTTTTTTATAATCAGACTCGTTATCGTTATATTTTGAGATAGGTGATGGTTCTTCGATTTTAATCTTATTTTTCTTTTTCAAAAAGTCAAAAAGCGGGACCAAGATGATTTAACTTTATGGTTACAGTAACAAAACTGTTTCTAATTAATTTAAAAATCTTACCCGATACGCAAGACAAAACATTTTTCTATAATCATGCAAGAATGAAATTGTTAAGAGAATAGTGTCACGTGCCGGATTTATAATATCGACCCGTTATGAACTAGATTTCTAGTGAATCCTTTCATAGCAAAATTTGTCAGATATATATATATTTGGCGGCACCCGCTCTTTTTTTGGGTTATTAGCTACGGCCGATATATTAAGGGCAGAACTTCATTGTCACAACGTTTATTCAAATTATAGAAATAACTCTGACAAAATTCCGTTTGACTGTGGAGTAAGCATTCAAGAGCAGTTTGAGCGAGCTTTTGTCCAAGAACTAGATGTTTTGTTCATAACTAATCACAACACACTTGATGGTTACAAGCAAATGCTTGAGTATCAGGAGAATCACGATAAATTTAGAAATATCAACGTTTATCCAGCACAAGAAGTTACTTTGAATACCCTTGGGCATGTATTAGCATATGGCATTACAGATGAAATAAAGAGCGGCATGAGCCTCGAAGAGACATTAGATGCAATTCGATCACAATCTGCCATCTCATGCGCTGCTCACCCATTTGCAGTTTCAAACGGTATTCGAAACAAGGCGCGTATGTGTGATTTGATGGAGTCATTTAATAGCAATAACATCGACATTTTTTCGAACGTTGTAGCAGAAAAATTCTCGCATGATAATAATATGAAAACTATATCAGGTAGCGATTCACACGTTGCCTCTACTCTAGGGAGATGCGTTAACATTATCGAAACAGATAACAACATCGATTCAATTTTGGCTGGAATGCGCAAAGGTAAAATCAAAATTGATCTTGCGCAATATGCAACCAAAGCTGAACTTTATGAACATGCTAGATATGTTTTGGCCAGTTCAAAAGAATCCTTACTTGATTACTCTTTAACCCATTACCCTCGAGCATATAAAGCAGTTCGATGGGCCCTTAATTCGTTTCTCTCAACTCGTCACGATAGATTTTGGCGATCAATAGCTTCGTTCTCACTATACTTGACTAAGAGAGCATCAATGAAAGTTAATATGAAAGGACATGATCCCGAGGTGTTTGAGAATAGATCATGGAAAAGACTCATTTCGATGAGTCTGGTTCCATAGCTCGCTTTAGTAGTGTCTATCAAGCTGATAAGCCCAATCAGAGCAGTTTTTGTCAATTGTGTTCAGTTTTCTTTCGAAAATTGTGATTCTTTCCATATTTGCCGCTTACAAGTAACTTTGTAACTATTAGCAAGCCAAATGCTGGAAACATACCTATGAAGACATATGGAAAAATTGCCATTAACATCGAAGGTACGAATATTCCTATTGTCAACTCAATTCACATTAGTCCAATTTTACCCTAGTTAAATATATATCATATATCTTGAAGTTATCAAAAATCAAAATTACACTACAATACATGTAACAAAAGAAGTTGGAGTACGTTTATTACCAATAGCTTACTTTGATCTTTTCAATTGCTCTTTCATGATCTGGACCCAATCTTCTTGCAAACCTTTCCATTGCACTTAGCGGAACTCCACCCAAGCTCCTAGCCAAACCAGCAAAAAACATATTCTTTACTATATTTTCCCTTCCGATTCTGCGCATAAATTTCTGAATTCCATACTTAAAATTGTGCTGCCAAGTTTTATACATAACGCCGAGCTTCCCAGGGTCCATAGTATTACCTATATCAAAGAATTCTGATTTTCCTAAGAGTCCTATGGGCACAAATGTTAAAGGAGTTACCGTAAATTTTGAATCTGGTTGTTCATTTTCTAGTTCATGAATAAGACGTATCGTCTCCCAACTATCCTCTGCGTTCTCATCATTATCCAGTCCCATAATGAGAGTAAAAGCCGGAACCCAATAGTGAGCATTCAAAGTCTTGATTCCTGTTTTTACGACCCAATGCCATTCTTCGGGCCGGAATGGCGCTAATTTTCTGTCTGCATACTTGCCAATGAGTCTAATGCTTCCAGTTTCAAAGCCACATTGAATTCCAATATGATTGTCTGGTCCAGACTTAATAATATTTGATACATTTGGAATCAATCTTTCATCTGCTATGGCTCCAGCCAAAGTTCCATGTGTGGGATTTGTATGTTCAATACCAGTGTCCATGATACCTCTAAACAGTTCCTCAATCGCCTCTCGATTTGGCTGCATATTTTTTGTTGTCCTTGGATTAAGTCCGTAAACGAAAATATCATCACTCTGTATCCAAGCACTCTTGACACCTCCATACTTCATATTAATTTCAATTTCCTTTTGTACTTTTTCAACAGGATAGTATCTGAGTGGTCTTAGCGTTACATCGCAGAATTTGCACCCTCTTCCACAACCCCTCATCACTTCGACCATTCCATGCATACTTGGATTTATTATATTTGGTATTTCATCCATATCAGGTTCATCATTGTAGTGGATAAACCGACCATAACGCTTAGTCCCGTCATTCTGAGGAAATTCTTTTACCTGAACTTTGAATTCAGATTTCTTAAATGGGTTCATATTATCCAGATCTCCGCTAATAATAGCGTCAAAAAATCTACCCCCTGGACCATCTATCTCAGGGCCTATGCCACCCATGTCGCCTTCTACTACGCCATATAGACCATACTCTTCTATCTTTGCTGGATCATAATTATACTGCCATGTGCCAGATGCACCAGCAATAATTTTAGCTTGGCTTCCTGTCCTTTCCTTTGCAGCCTTAATCCTTAGGTGAAGATCCCTACAATAGTATTCATCATACGACATGTGTTTTCTTCCGTATGTAAAAGTCATAGTTACTGGGCCCATGCCAAGTGGGTCCATTTCATAGGTTCCTACAACCTCAGTTCCAGGTCCTATGAATTTCTCGATATGGTCAGGATGAGCCACTACCACATCTTCTGGTTTATAGCCATCCCTTAGAAGAGCTGCCTCCACCTTTCTTAATCCATAAGGTGCATACGAGGCTACTCCATTCTTTTGTTCTATAGGATTACATATAAAATCGAAAAGTATTTTTGGCGTAACTTGGTGTCCTAAAACCTTGTACCAGAATGTACTATGATCTCTGTGAATATCTACCGCGGGTGCACAGCCAAAAAATGATGCTAAAGATATTCCTCGATATGGGGACATTAAAGTTCTATCCGCAGTTAACACTATTTTTGGATACTTCATTATTAAAACTCTGGACGCTCTAGTCTTATGCTTTCATTACGGAAGGATATTAAGTTTTTCAATCTGATTGAAATCCGTTTGCAATGTTTTTGGCGAAATACCAGAGTATTCTCACGGCGCACTTCCTAGTATGCAGTCAGTTCTCTAGACTTCAGAACAACGCGCAAATAAATAACTGTCAAATGAACAAGCTTTGATTATCGATCATTTCTTAGCACCTAACGACCTATTCTTCAACCTTAAATGTTTTCCTCTACATTTTCTACACCTTGCAGCTGATATTGGGTTTCTTCCTCCGCATTTGAAGCAAATTTTAAAGAAGAGTCGACGTTGCTGCGCAATCTGTTTTTTTGTGGGATCTGTAATTGGCATTATATCAATCTATGAGCATTGTAGGAAGATTTCTACTTTTCTATCTCCACAGATTAGATATTTAAAATGTGACTCGAAAGTAGATTTAATTTCCCGATTATTCTAACAATCACGATCATCAAGAATTAAGATTGTAATACGAGAGCCATAATGCTAAAAGATAGTTTAAGTCCAAAATACCATATTCCTTCCTGTAAACTAACCTTAAAACTTATAACAAAATCATATGTGGATAGGGTATTAAAATAGAGAAGAATCTATCGTATGTATTAATATTATATCTATCCTTAATATTATTGTCACAGTTCATGATGGAATTCGTAAAACCTGTACCATCTTCGGTAAGTTGCTATGGATAAGCAATTAACGAAATGTGCCATGTGCGGCAAGAATATTATTGATACGAACCAAGTCCTTAAGCGTGAGATATGTGACAAACTACTCGAATTCGATTCTCCTGACTGCGCTGGTATTTATGAACGATTACGAAGTGTTTATGGAAGTTCAATCGAGATTTAACAGCTTCTGAGCGGATCTATTGCATTAGAACTTAATTCCGCTGAAGGTGCAATGTTTGAAAAGATGATTCAGTTGAAGGAATTGGCAATCCCTGAGGTCGGTATAATGAACGAATCGCAAATGCACATGCGATTTACAGAATAACAACAAATATTCCAACAGTAGATCCATAGCTGTCATGATCTAATTAACAACGAATCTTGAAATCTGATGGTTAAACCTCTTGTACTCGCTTAATCTTGGAGATAGTTCTTGTATTAAAATAACGCAAGTGAAATTTCAAGAATCCACCTTAGGTTTAAGTTAGTAAGGTATTATGCCCGACAATAG